>NZ_JBITJQ010000041.1:0-108251 GCF_044460125.1 Nonomuraea sp. NPDC050153 | reverse complement strand
GCCAGGAGTGGCACAGCCGACCGGGAAACCGGCGGAAGAAAGGCCCTGGGCCCTACCGTCGAGCATCATTCACCTCGCCTGCTCCCGACCCGACTCGGCCCGAAGGAGAAGAAGCTCGGCATCAAGGGCTCACCCACCCGCCAGGTGATCTTGGAGGACGTCCGCGTCCCGGCCGATCGTATGGTCGGCGCGCCGGGCACCGGCTTCAAGACCGCCCTGGCCACCCTCGACCACACCCGCGTCACCATCGCCGCCCAGGCTCTGGGCATCGCCCAGGGCGCCCTCGACTACGCCATCGGCTATGTCAAGGAACGCCGCCAGTTCGGCCGCCCGATCGCCGACTTCCAGGGCCTGCAGTTCATGATCGCCGACATGGCCATGAAACTGGAGGCGGCCCGCCAGCTCACCTACCACGCGGCCGCGAAGTCGGAGCGCGCCATGAACGGCGAGCCCCAGAAGGACCTGACCTTCCTGTCCAGCGCGGCGAAGTGCGCCGCCTCGGACGCCGCCATGGAGATCACCACCGACGCGGTGCAGTTGCTGGGCGGCTACGGCTACACCAAGGACTTCCCGGTGGAGCGCATGATGCGCGACGCCAAGATCACCCAGATCTACGAGGGCACCAACCAGATCCAGCGCATGGTCATGGCCAGGCAACTCCTCAAGTAGGAGCCCTGGGGGTCTCAGGGGGAAACGCAAGCTGGACCACCTCGGATCACTTCTCGACCGGCGACGGTGGACGCAGCCTGCACGACGAGTGGTGTGCGGGGCATCCCATGATCGGCTCTGTCGCGGTGAGGGACCTGCGACGCGAGGCCGGAAGAGTGCAGGCGGACGTGGAGCGCGAACTCGGGAGATGAGCCCGGCCGGCGCTCAACCCCTCGCCACGAGGCCGAGGTCGAGCCGTACCTCGACCTCGTCGCTCAGCTTGAGCGCGCCGAACAACGCCGAGTAGGGCCGAATCCCCCATCGGGACTGCACGATGACCGCCGAGCCCCGTACGCGGTCATCGGCGACCAGGCCCTGGACCGTCACCAGCCGGGAGGTCCCGGCGATGGTGAGGTCGCCCTCGATGTGGAACGACTCAGCGGTCCCGTCGACCCGTGACGACCGGAACGTGATCGTCGGGTGGCGGTCGGTGTGCAGGATCTTCCCCCGGATGATCCGCTCGATCTCCTCGCGGTCGGAGCCCGTGAGCGGCTTGACGCCGCCGGTCCCGGTCCGGACTTCGAGCGACCCCGCGTCGACCTCGACGGTGACCGAGGAGCCGGCCGGGGCGGCGGTGTCGATCGTGGCGTCGCCGTGCCAGCGGGTGACCTCGATGGTGAGATCATGGCCCGCCTTGGCGCCCAGTCCGGTACGGGTCGTATGGACGAGGATCCGGCCGGAATCGGGGCCGAATGTGTAGCTACCAGCGGAAATGCTCACCTTGTCAGGCTAACTCGCACGGCGGGTCCGCCGCCGCGGTGGCCGACGGCAGGACCACGGCGGTGGCGCCGATCGCCGCGAGGAGACGCTTGAGCACTGCGGGCTCCACTTGACTCGTGATGGAACGTGACATCGATGGGACGGTCGCTGCCATCGCGGGGTTGGCGATCACCGGTGTCCGCATTCGGCCACTTCGCGGCGTCGGGCACGCCAGGCACGGCCTGGCCCGCCGCTCGCACGACATCATGGGCGAATGGAGGAGTGGGCGAAGCTGATCGAGGCGGTCGCGCAATTAGTGGGCGCCATCGCCTGGCCGATGGCGATCGTTCTGGGCGTGCGCATGGTCATGCGCCGCCACAGGGACGCCTTCGAGCGCCTCATCGACCGCGTGCGCAGCGTCAGCTATCCCGGCGGTCAGGTCGACCTGGCCGACCTCACCGTCGAACAGGAACAGCAGGTCGAGCGCCTCGCCGAGCAGGCCGCCGCGGAAACTGTGAGCCCCGGGCAGCGTGAGGAACTCGTACGGCGGCTCACGCTGGAGGCCGAGCGGCTCGGTGGCCTGCGCCTGTTGTCCGAGACCGAGCTCAGCTCGTTGGAGCGGGAGGTGCTGGACCTGCGGACCAACGGCTTGAGCCGGGACGAGATAGCCGCCCGGCTCGGCCTGAGCAAGGCTCGGGTGTCGGAGGTGTTGCGGCAGAGCCGTGCTCGGCTCGGCATCGGCAGTGAGATCGACTTCCTGCACTATCTGCGTCGCAGGAACGCCCCGTCGCCAGGCGGCGGCGCCGACATGGAGACGCTTCCCCGGGAGACCGACACTTAGGGCACCGTCATCGTCCCTTATATCCCTATGTCACCATGCGCCACTATTTGCACACTATTGGCATATCAACTACGGTCCCTGACTACTGTCATCCCTCTGTGTGTACATGTGGAGTGATCAAGTGAAGAACCGCAGCGCGGGGACCGGCGCCGCCCTCACCGCAGCCGTGACCGTGGGCGTACTGGCCTTCACCGCCGCCTCGCCGGCCTACGCGTCCCCCAGCACCCCGACCCCCACCCCGTCCCCCTCCGCCGCCCCGACCTCGACCGCCACCGCGTCGCCCAAGGGCCTCTTCACGCCCCTGAAATACCAGCTCAGCCTCAAGGGCCAGCGGCAGGAGACCAACTACTTCTGCGTCCCCGCCTCGTCGTCGATGAGCCTGTCGACCTTCGGCGTCAAGGTCAGCCAGTCGACCCTCGCCAAGAAGATGAAGACCACGGCCGCCGCAGGTACCAAGGGGGCGAACGCCCTGCCGGTGGTCAACGCCTACGTCAAGTCGCGCGGGTACAAGTTCTCGAGCCCCACCGACGCGGACGGCAACGCGCTCGTGCTCATGAACCGGGTCTCGGGGAACATCGGGGACCTGCACCGGGCGCCGGTGCTCGCGGTGTGGATGGAGCAGCTGCCCTGGAACAAGGGCAAGATCAAGGGCACCAAGGTCGGCCACGCGATCATCGCCTACGGTTACGACAGGACGGCAGGCAGCATCACCGTGTACGACCCGTGGAAGCCGACCGGCGGCACGCACACCATCAAGGCCTCCGTCCTGGCCGAGATCCTCCAGCCGGGCGGCAACATGTACTTCATCTCCAAGCTTTGAGGTGACGCGGGCGGAGGGCCGGGTCGAAGGGGGGTACGGGATGAGCGGAGAGCCTGCGACCGGGCTGCTGCATCACGTCGAGATCTGGGTGCCCGATCTGCCGCGGGCCGTCGCGAGCTGGCGGTGGCTGCTGGAGGCGCTCGGCTACACCCTCCACCAGGACTGGGAGCGCGGCCGCAGCTGGCGGCTGGGGGCCACGTACCTGGTGCTGGAGCAGTCGCCCGCGCTCAGCGCGGACCGGCATGACCGCCGCCGCCCCGGGCTGAACCATCTGGCCTTCCACGTGGGAAGCCGCGCCGAGGTGGATGCGCTGGCCGAGCGGGCGCCCGCGAACGGCTGGACGTTGATGTTCCCCGATCGCCACCCCTACGCGGGCGGGGAGCAGCACTACGCCGCCTACCTGGAGGACGGGGACGGCTTCGAGGTCGAGCTGGTCGCTCTCGACACCCCAGGGCAACTGTCGACCCCTTGAGGCGCAAATGCAGAGGTATATTTCTGGGAAGTATACTTCTGTATGTAGTGCCGTTGGAGGGGGCCTTGATCCGGAAGCCGGAACACGTCTTTGATCGCGTGCGGGAGTGGCAAGGGCTGGCAGGGTTTGTGGGGCCGCGCCGCCCGATGGCCGCGATGCCCGGTGCGTCGCTCGGTGTGGTCAGTGGGCGGCGCCGGCAGGGAAAGAGCTTTCTCCTGCAGGCGTTGGCCGAGGCGACCGGCGGGATGTATTTCGCTGCCACCGAGGCGACGGAGGCCGAATCGTTGCGGCTCTTCACCGAAGCTCTCACGCGATTTACCCGGCAGGTCGTGGAGATCCCTTTCCGGGACTGGAACGACGCCGTTCCCTACACGTTTCGCGCTTTTCGCGATCGGCCCGTGCCGCTGATCATCGACGAGTTTCCGTTCCTGTTCAGGGTCTCGCCCGCGCTGCCGTCCATCATTCAACGCGAGCTCGGTCCCGGCGGAAGCGGCCGGGAGAGCGCCGCGCGGCTGGTTCTCTGCGGATCGGCCATGTCCGTGATGGGCGGGCTTCTTTCTGGGCAGGCACCGCTGCGCGGGCGGGCCGGCCTGGAACTCATGATTCATCCGTTTCGATATCGGGACGCGGCGGAGTTCTGGGGGATCAGGGATTCCCGGTTGGCCGTGCTGGTACACGCGATCGTGGGCGGAACACCCGCCTACCGTTACGAGTTCACGCAGGGCGACGTGCCGGAGAGCCTCGATGACTTCGACCCCTGGGTCGTCCGTACGGTGCTCAGCCCGCAGATGCCGCTTTTTCGCGAGGCCCGGTATCTGCTGGCGGAAGAGTCGGATATCCGCGATCCGGCGCTCTACCACTCTGTGCTGGCGGCGATCGCCGGTGGGAACTCCACCAACGGTGGGATCGCCAACTATGTGGGGCGCAGGTCAGATCAGATCACACATCCGCTCACGGTGCTGGAGAACTGTGCGCTGGTCAGGCGGGAGCCGGACCTGTTCCGCTCGGGACGCGCCCGCTACCGCATCGTGGAGCCGTTGATCACCTTCTATGAGGCGATCATGCGGCGCCGCTGGTCGGAACTGGAGATCCATCGGGCCGAGACCGTATGGCAGGCGGTCAGGCAGACGTTTCTCGCCCAGGTCGTCGGGCCGCACTTCGAGGCGTTGTGCCGTGATTTCGCGCTGGACGCGGGAGAGTCCGTTTTTGGCGAGTTTCCGGCCGAGATCGGAGCGGGCGTCGTGTCTGATCCGGCCAACAGGGGTCAGATCGAGGTCGACGTGGTGGCGCTGGCCGCGCAGGAGCCCGGGAAACCGCGGCGGATCCTGTCGCTCGGTGAAGCCAAGTGGGGCGAGGTGATGAGCCGCCGCCACCTCCAGCGACTTGCGAGGGCGCGCGAGTTGCTGGGGGAGAAAGGGTACGACACGCGCGAGACCGTGCTCACCTGCTACGGGGGATCGGGATTCAGCGACGAGCTGAGCGTGGCGGCGGGCGAGGATCCTCGGGTGGCTCTGGTGGGGCTGGAGCGGTTGTATCGCCCTTAGGGGGCTGAATGGGTAGTTTGAGGTGACTTCACCGCTAGTTCAGTCATATGTCAGACAGTGGCATTCGCCCGGTATACCGTCAGGTTTCGGTCTGATCCTTAACTGAAGACGGGTACCGCAACATGCGCAAAGCTCTGACGCTCGCCGTGGCCGCCACCGCATCGCTCGGCCTGCTCGCCGCCCCCGCCGCCGCCGACAACCGCCCGCGGGAGTTGCCGAACGAGATCTACGGCGGCGCCTGGACCGAGGGGCACGTCCAGGGGATCGCCATGGACGAGCGCAAGGGGTACATGTACTTCTCCTTCACCAACGTCCTCGTCAAGACCGACCTCAAGGGCAACCCCGTGGGCTCGGTGACGGGCTTCACCGGGCACCTCGGCGATCTGGACTTCAACGCCAAGGACGGCCGGGTGTACGGCTCCCTCGAGTACAAGGAGCAGGAGTCGTTCTACATCGCGATCTTCGACGTCGACCGCATCACCAGCATGGGCATGGACGCCCAGACCAGTGACGTCGTCAAGACCGTCTACCTCAAGGAGGTCGTCGCCGACTACACCGCCGACATGGACGGCGACGGCAAGTTCGACGGCAACGTGGGGAACACCGCCGATCACCGGTACGGGTGCAGCGGCATCGACGGCGTGTCCTTCGGGCCCGAGTTCGGCAAGAGGCACGGCAAGCAGCTGCTGACCGTGGCGTACGGGATCTACTCCAACACCACCCGCAACGACAACGACCACCAGGTCCTCCTCCAGTACGACATCGAGCGGTGGAAGAGGTACGAGAAGCCGCTCACCGAGAGCGACCCGCACAAGAGCGGCCCCGAGCGGGTCGACGGCAAGTACTTCGCCTACACCGGCAACACCACGTACGGCGTGCAGAACCTCGAGTACGACGACTACACGGGCAACTGGATGATGGCCGTGTACAAGGGCAAGAAGCCGCAGTTCCCCAACTACTCCTTCTTCATGGTGGACGGCCGCGAGCGGCCCAGGGAGGGCGACGTCGTCGGGCAGCCGCAGGCCGAGCGGGGCCGGCTGCTAGCGCTGGCGCCGGGCGGCCTCCAGCACGAGGCCTCCGGGGTCCGGGGCTGGGAGTTCGGCGGCGAGTACGGCCTGATCTCGCTGGGCGGGGGACGCTACTACGTGTCCAAGTCCGGGACCGTCACGGAGGGCGGGGTCAGCAAGTACACCGCTCACGCCCAGCTCTTCCGCTGGACGGGCCGGACGCCGACCCCGTTCGAGAAGGTCGGTTGACCGGAGCCGCCAGCGGGTGGTCAGTAAAGGCTGTTATGGTCGGTCCGAATCCCACAAACACGCAAGAATCCTGCATGGGAGGGTCATGCGGACCACCAGTAAGATCGCGGCCTTACTGATCGGAATCACGGCTCCGGTGGCCGTGGTGGCGCCGGCGGCCGGCGCGCAGGCGCGTCCGGCCTGGGTCGCCTACCACGGCCTCACCGCCGAGCAGAGCGTGGCGCGGGTCAAGCAGCTCAGGGACCAGGGCTTCCACCCGGTCACGGTGAACGTCTCCGACGGCGAGCGGTACGCGGCCGTGTGGGTCAAGGGCGGGTCGCCGGCCAACTGGGGCATCTGGCAGGGCATGTCCGCCGAGGAGTACCAGGAGCGGTTCGACCAGGGGCTGAAGGAGGGGGCGCAGCCGGTCTCCGTCTCCGCCACCGGGCCCGGCGACGCGCCGGTGTTCACGGCCGTCTTCGAGAGGCGGCGCGGGAGGTTCTTCGCCAGGTCGAACCTCACCCCCGCCCAGTTCGGCGCCGCCAACAAGCGGGCCACCGCCCGGGGCCTCGCGCTGACCTCGGTCGACGTGTACGGCACCCCGGACGACCTGCGGTACGTGGGCGTGTGGACGGCCAACACGGGCGGGGCCTGGTACTACACGTACGGGAAGTCCAGGCGGCAGCACGAGGCCGCGTTCTACGCCAAGAAGAAGCAGGGGTTCCGGCCGGTCAAGGTGGCCGTGGCGCCCGACGGGACGTACACGGCGGTGTGGCGCAAGGACGGCGTCAAGTCCTGGGCCCACTACATCGACATGACCTCCTCCAGCTTCCAGAAGCGCTTCGACGACCTCAGGACCAAGGGGCTGGCCCCCGTCCAGGTGAACGCCGAGAACGGGTTGTACGCCGCCATCTGGCAGTGACCGGCGCCGGGTCACCCGGCCCGGAGGATGCGGACGTCGCCGGAGCCGCTCACGGCCTTGATGGTGTTGGGGCTCTTGGCGTCGTGCTTGAGCTCCGAGCGTTCGGTGCCGTCCGTGCTGCGGGCGGTGATCGCGTACGCCGCCCTGGGCACGGTGGCGGTCACCCGGCCGTCGCTGGAGCGCAGGTCGAGGGCGGTGGGCGGGCTGGTGAACGACACGTCGATCGCGCCGTCCGCCGTCCGGCACCGGACGCTCGGCGACTTCAGCCCCTCGCCCGTGATCGGGCCCTCGCTCCGCAGCCGCAGCTTCCCGGTGGCGCCCGACACCTGGATGCGGTCCCGGCTGACCACGTCCACGTCCTGGGCGAGGCCGTTCAGGATGACGCCGTCGTCGGCCTCGATCGACAGCGGCACGCCGGGCGGGACCTTGACGTGGTAGCGGGCGCCGCAGTCGCCGAAGACCATGTTGCAGTTCGCGCTCAGGCGCAGGGTGCCGTCCCGCAGGGACCAGGTGGCGTTGCCGTCGTCGGCGGCCTTGCCGCGCACCCACCGCTCCACCTCGACGCGCCCGCCGGTGCCCGGGAGGACGCGCACGCCGCCCAGCGAGGTGTTGATCTTCAGCGCGGTGCCCGTGAACGGGAACGACTGCGCGGTGCGGACCTCCTCGGCGTCCAGGTCCACCTTGCACCCGGTCAACGCCAGCGCCGCCACCAGCGTCGCCCCCGCCACCATGACTTGCCTCATGGAGATGCTCATGCCGCCATGGTGGTCGAGCGCTCCCCGCCCGCCATCGACCATCCGACCGAACCCGGGCGGCCCGCCATCGGCCTTTCGGCCGAAGAACGAGCGTCAGAGGGCCGACAGCAGCGCCGTGACCTGCCGCAGCGGGTCCGCGCCCAACGGCCGCACCGCCACCGTCCCGGCCCCGGCCGCCCACAGCTCCTTGACGTGCGCGGCCGCGGCCTCGGGGGACCCCGACGCCATCGCCACCTCCTCGGGCGCGACCCCGAGGAACCCGGCCTGCCCCGCCACCAGGGCTCGGGCGCTCTCCGGGACGTCGCCGCCGGTGTTGAGGAAGGAGAAGACCACGAGCTCGTGATCCGCGGAGCCGCCGATCTGGTCGAGGATCCCGGCCAACTGCTCGGGCCCGACGCCCTCGGGGATGATCGTCCCCTGCGAGACCCGGCCCGACAGGGCCAGCGAGCGCGGCCCCTTCACCCCGGCCAGCACGGGAGGGGGCGAGGCGGGCGGGTGCACGAGGGACACCCCGTCCAGCTGGACGGACCTGCCGTGCAGGGTGACCGTCTCACCGCGCAGCAGCGCGCGTACGGACGTGATCGTCTCCTCCAGGAGCGCCAGCGGCGACGGCGGTGCGGCGCCCACCTGGCGCATCCAGTCGCCCACGCCGTGCCCGATGCCGGCGGCCAGCCGTCCGGGGTGCACCCTGGCCAGGTTGGCCAGCTCCATCGCCAGCAGCATCGGGTTGCGCAGGGGAGCGGGCGTGATGCCGATGCCGACCCGCAGCCGGGACGTGACGGCGAGCGCGGTGGCGGCCGACGAGACGCCCCCGGTCCAGCCCAGGTCCTCCACCACCCACAGGTCGTCCACGGACGTCTCGTCGAGCGCCCTGGCGAACGGGATCAACTGCTCGGGAGGAAGGTCCCGGTCGAACATGACTCCGAGTCTCACAATGTCCTCCAGTTCAGGCGGCGCTGCCGAAAGCCGAGCGCGCCTCGCCGAGGGATTCGCGCGTCTCGAAGTGCCGGTCGAGGTTGGTGATCGTCAGCAGGTGGCGGATCATGCCGGGGGCGAGCACCAGGATCAGGCGGCCTTTCACGCGCCGGACGTGGTTCAGGGTGGCCACCAGCACGCCGAGGCCCACCGAGTCGCAGAAGGGGACCTCGGTCAGGTCGACGACGAGGTTGAGCGGGTCGGCGGCGGCGATGGCCTGTTCGAGCTCGGCCCGCAGCCGGGGCGCGCCTGCCACGTCGAGGTCGCCTGCGACGTGCAGCACCGTACAGGGGTCCTCCCGCCACGACCTGACCACCATGAGGGCTTCACCTGCCGAACAGCCGACCGTTATTACTGTTTCTTACATATATTCTGCATTGCCGTTTTGGTGGTCGGAGTAACACCGGGTTTCGCCGACGGCATGGAAGTCGGCTTGGACTTCGCGATCTTCGGCTGGTCGCTGCCGACGATCACCTCGATGCCCTCGACGTCCGCCTTGTCGAGCTCGGCCCCCGGGATGGCGGCGGCCACGATCTTCGCCTCGTCCTCGCGGCCCGCGGCGTAGCGGACCACGGTCTTCTTGTAGTCCTTCTTGGTCGTGTTGCCGGGCTGGCCGGGGACCTTGAAGCCGTACTCGGCCAGCCCCGTCTTGGTGCGGGCGCCGAGACCCGTGATGAGCGTGCCGTTCTTGACCTTGACGGTGATGCTGCCGGGCGGGATCGCCGACGGCTTCACCGAAGGGGTGGGCGACGGGGAGGCGACGGGCTTGGTCAGGTCCTGGTCCGCGTTGATCCGCGCGAACATGTCGCGGGCCGCCGGCTTGTCCCACAGGACCGCCGACTCGCCCGTGGGGGCCTTGAAGTTGACGTTGGACAGGGGCACCTCGGCGAACCGCACGTCGTCGAGCGAGACGTCCCGCAGCTGGGTGGCCAGGCCGAGCAGCCCGTCGTCGGGATCGACCTTGACCGTGCTCAGCGTGGAGTTGACGAACGAGGCCAGCTTGGCCGGGTTGGCCAGCGTGTCGGCGCTGAGCGCCCGGTTGAGCAGGGCCGAGATGACCTGCTGCTGCCGGTCGATGCGGTCGAGGTCGGAGCGCGCGGTGGCGCGGGTGCGGGCGTAGCCGAGCGCCTGCACGCCCTGGAGCTGGTGGGTGCCCGCGGGCAGGTTGAGCCCGGTCTTGGGGTCGCTGATCGGCACGGGCGTGCAGACGGTGACGCCGCCGAGGGAGTCGACGACGTCGATGAAGCCGAGGATGTTCACCTCGATGTAGCGGTTGATCTGCAGCCCGGTGGCGGCCTCGACGGCCTCCTTGGTGAGCCTGGGCCCGCCGAACTGGTACGCCGAATTGATCTTGTGCTCGCCCTTGCCGGGGATCGTCGTCCAGGTGTCGCGCGGCAGGCTCACCACCGTGACCCGCCGGTGGTCCTCCGACAGGTGGACGACCATCATGGTGTCGGTGCGCTGGCCGGCCTCGCGGCCCAGCTTGAGCCTGTTCTGCTGCTGGCGGGTGAGGTCGTCGCGCTTGTCGACGCCGACCAGCAGGATGTTCTCGGCGCCGCGGGCGGCGGGCGCGGTCACCCCGGCGTCGACGGTGCCGATCTGGCGCGGGGTCGCCCACACCACGCCCGTGGCGACCAGAACCCCGGTGGACAGGAACCCGGCGACGAACACGTTGCGGCGGCGGGCCTTGGCGCTCCTGAGCGGCTTGCGGGGGCGCGTCGGCGTGAGCTTGACGCCGCCGTAGGCGTCGCCGCCCACGAGCACACCGCCGTCCTCCTCGCCCGGGTCGCGCATCCCGTCCCCCTTTTGTCACCCGGAGGATCAGACGTTCGATTGCCCTCCTCCCCTGCTCGTACAGTAGCGTGAGCCCCGCCATGAAGCAGTTCCCCGACTCGCCGCAGGCCCCCGCGGAGACGCGCGCCTGGCCCCCCATTTCCGTCATCATGCCGGTCCTCAACGAGGAGCGGCACCTTCGCGAGGCCGTCGACCAGGTCCTCGCCCAGAGCTACCCAGGTGAGATCGAAGTCGTGCTCGCCGTGGGTCCGTCCCAGGACCGCACCCAGGAGGTCGCCGACGCCATAGCGGCGGCCGACCCGCGGGTGACGGTCGTGCCCAATCCGACGGGCCGCACCCCCAACGCGCTCAACGCCGCCATCGCCGCCTCGCGCAACGGCATCATCGCCCGGGTCGACGGGCACGCCATGCTGCCCCCCGACTACCTGCGCGTAGCCGTCGAGACGCTCGCCGAGACCGGTGCCGACAACGTGGGCGGCATCATGGCGGCCGAGGGCATCACGCCGTTCGAGCAGGCCGTGGCCTGCGCCATGACCTCCAAGATCGGCGTGGGCGCCGCCGCCTTCCACGTGGGCGGCACCGCGGGCCCCGCCGACACCGTCTACCTGGGCGTCTTCCGCCGCTCGGCGCTCGACCGGGTGGGCGGCTACGACGAGCACTTCCAGCGGGCGCAGGACTGGGAGATGAACCACCGCATCCGCGAGAGCGGCGGCCTGGTCTGGTTCCAGCCGCGCATGCGGGTCTCCTACCGCCCCCGCCCCAACGTCAAGGCCCTGGGCAAGCAGTACTTCCACTACGGCCGCTGGCGGCGCGTGGTCGCGCGCACCCACGAGGGCACGATCAACCTGCGCTATCTGGCGCCGCCCGCCGCGGTGCTGGCCATGGTGCTGGGGCTGGTCGTCTCGCCGTTCCTCCCGTGGACGCTCATCGTCCCCGGCGGCTACGCGGTCGCCATCGCGGCGGGCTCCGTGCTGACAGGAGGCGGGCTGCCCGCGGCGGCGCTGCTGCGGCTGCCGATCGTGTACGCCACCATGCACTGCTCCTGGGGCTGGGGCTTCCTCACCAGCCCGAAGAAGCTGGCCAGGCCGCCCCGGTCATGACTCGGCGAAGACCCGCTCGACGGCGGCGTCGAAGCGGGTCAGCGCGTCCGGATACTCCGCCCCGAACAAGTGGCTCCTGAGCTTGATCCTGGCCCGGGCCAGCGTGTCCTCCCCGTCGAGGAACTCCGCGAGCCCGGCCAGGTCACGCCCGATCAGCACGCCCGCCTCGGCGCTCGGATAGCGCTCGTGGAAGGCGCGCTCGGGCAGGCCCGCGACGTTCGTCACCGCGTACGGCTTCTCGCCGGCCAGGAAGTCGGCCACGACGCTGGAGATGTCGCTGATCAGCAGGTCGCACTGGTTGAAGCATTCGTAGAGGTGCGGCTCGGGGCCGATGACGATCTGATGCTCGATCCGCGGCGTCTCCCCGGTCGCCCGCGACGGGTGCCGGGCCTTCGACTTGGCCAGCTCGGCCGCCTCGATCATGGCCACGATCTTCCGGTGCGCGCGGGTGGCGCCGCGGTCGCGGTGGCCGGTCAGCGGGTGCGGCTTGTAGATCACGCGCAACCGCGGCCGGTGGTCGAGCAGCGCCCGCACGATGCGCGGGCCCATGGTGATCAGCGACGTGTGGAACAGGTCGTCGTTCCAGCCCTCCCAGGTGGGGGCGTACAGGACGGTGCGGTACGGCAGCCCCGGCCCCTCCGTCGAGATGCCTTCGAGCTGCGGCCGGCCGACCTCGTGGATGTTCTCGTCCCTGACGCCCACCCTGGCCCGGCGGTAGCGGTCGCGGCCGGCCGGACCGGCCACCCACACCTCGTCGTACACCCGGGAGAACGGGTTGAACGACGCCTCCTTGTCGCTGTCGCCGTGGTTGAGGAACGCGCTGCGCAGAGTCGGGATGCGCAGCATGTGGACGTTCCTGCCGACGTTGGAGACGTACAGGCAGAGCTTGGCGCCGGACAGGGCGCGGAAGCTCATCAGGTCGGCCGACGACGGGATGCACAACATCGGCAGCGTCGTCGAGTCGAGGTGGTTGGCCATGCCGCGCTCGCGCAGCACGACGATGGCGCGCCGGCCGATGCGCTCCAGCGTGGGCAGCCACATCCTGGCCTGGTAGGCGGCCGCGGTGGCGCCGGAGAAGTACAGGATGACCTCGGGCCGGTACTTCTCCACCTGCTCGCCCACGACCGCCAGCACCCTGGCCTTGTCGGTGAGCGGCGTGGCGCGGCGCACGTACGGGATGAGCGCGAGCGCCCCGGCGACGCCCAGCAGGACCGCCAGACCGGCGCCGGCCGCGGCGGGCACGGCGCCGACGGCCGCGCCGGCCACCGGCAGCGCGTCCAGGTAGAGGAAGCGCATGCTGCGGCTGTCACGCAGGAACACGGGCGGCATCTTCGGGATGCGCAGCGCCGAGACGTCGAGGTTGCGGGTGGTCACCGGCATGCGGCTGAGCGTCCCCTTGAGGCGCAGCGCCAGCGCCGTGTGCCCGGCCCGCACCACGTGGATCGCGAAGATCCCCGACGCCAGCGCCACGAACCACGGCGAGTCCACCCCCGCCATCCGCGCCACCAGCAGCAGCGCCATGGTCTCCCTGGCGGCGAAGCGCAGCGTGACCCCGAGGTGCACCCTGCCGAGCAGCTCGGGCAGCGGTCTGGCGGCGCGTGAGGCCGCGTACTCCACCGCGTAGGAGAGCACTGCGACCGCCCCGAACACCGCCGGCGCGGGCCAGAGAGCCGACCACAGCAGCACGGGGTAGCAGCCGAGCAGGGCGGCGATCACGATGAGTCTCCTCATGTGATCGCACAGTAACAACTCTCAGGTCAAACGTCTGCGACCTATCCGGGCAAGTCGGAGATCGCCGGGGGTGCGGCGAGCTGGAAGAGCAGCTCGGCGATCCGCAGGTCGGTGGGGTGGGTGACCTTGATGTTGTGCTCGCTGCCCGGCACGAGGTGGATCGGCACGTCGGGCAGGTAACGCAGCACCACGCCGCAGTCGTCGGTGGCCGGGCGGCCGGCGAACCCGGGGTCGGCCAGCGCCCGCTCGTACGCCTCGCGGATCACCGAGAGCCGGAAGCACTGCGGCGTCTGGCTGCGCCGCAGCACCGACCTGTCGAGCACCTCGCCGATCACCTCGCCGCCGGGGCCCGGCACGGCCACGAAGACCGTGTCGGAGCTCGGGATCGCCACGTCGACGGCCGAATGGGTCTCCAGCGCCTTGACGCACTCGGTGATGATGCGGGGCTCCACGAGCGGGCGTACGGCGTCGTGCAGCAGCACGTCGCACTCCTCGGTGCCCAGCGCCCGCAGGGCCAGCCACGTGCTCTCGGTGCGGCTCGCGCCGCCCTCCACGACCTTGCTGACCTTGTCGTAGCCGCCCTTGTCCACGATCTCGCGGACCTGGTCGGTGTAACCGGGCGTCATCAGCACCACGATCTCGTCGATCTCCGGCGCGTTCTGGAACACCGCCAGCGAATGCTCGATGATCGTCTTTCCGGCGACCTCGATGAGCTGCTTGGGCGTGTTCATCCCGATCCGCTGCCCCACGCCGCCCGCGAGCAGCACCCCGACCGACCGCAACCGTGAATCCATATCGGCAGCGTAACGGTCCGGTTCCGTGATTACGCCTTGACCTGTCGCTACGCTGTGGCTACGCACCCCCAAGCCAAGTGGCTCCCGCCCCATCGGGAGGAGACCTGCGCTTTGCCCGACTCATTGACCCGCGAGACCACGACCACCTCGGTCGTTCTCCTCGCCACGACCCCGGCATGCAAACTCTCCGGCTCCGACGGCACCCTGCTCGACCGCGTCACCGACCAGCTCGCCACGCTGCCCGTGCGCGAGATCCAGGTGGTGAGCCCGGGCGGCGGGCTCGGAGCCGACCTCAGAGGCGTCGCCAAGATCGCCCGGATCTCGTCGGGCGCGGTCGCCGTGCTCCCCGCCGACCTGGTGGCCCACACCGAGGCGCTGGCGCTGCTGCTCGACCACCCCGCGCGCGGCAGCGGGGCCCTGGTCTCCTACGACGCCGCCGCGGCGCCCATGCGGCCGCCCGTACGCGTCGAAGGCGGCAAGATCGTCGCCGCCGGCAGCTCGTTCCACGTGGTCCCCGAGGCCAACGCCACCTTCAGGGGCGTGCTGAAGGCGGGCGAGGCCGACCTGGGCGCGCTGGCGGACATCGCGGAGGAGCTGGCGGAGCTGGCCGACACCGGCAAGCTGGGCCCGGTCACCCCCGTCGAGGCCGTCGACCTGCTGCTGGTCGGCTTGGTCAGATCCGGGGTCTCGGTGCGGGCGGCCGGGATCGGGCCGCTGCACGCCGACCGGGTGACCGGCCGGCACGCCGCCGACACCGCCGTCACCAGGCTGGCCGAGGTGGACGAGGCCAAGGTCCGGCTCGACCTGTCCATCAAGGCGAGCGACGGCTTCTTCGCCACCTTCTTCGTCTCCACCTGGACGCGCCACCTGATCAAACCGGCGGTCCGGCTCGGGCTCGCCCCCAACACCGTCACCGGCGTCTCGATCGGGCTGGCCGCGCTGGCGGCCGTGTGGTTCTCGGCGGGCACCCAGGGCGGGCGGCTGGCGGGGGCGTTGCTGTTCTCCCTGTCCTTCGCGCTCGACTGCCTCGACGGGCAGCTGGCCCGCTACACGCGCACGTTCTCGCCGCTGGGGGCGTGGGCCGACGGCATGGCCGACCGGCTGAAGGAGTACGCCGTCTACGTCGGCCTGGCCCTGGGCTTCGCCGGCGACGTCTGGCACCTCGCCGTGGCCGCCATGGTCCTCCAGGTCGTCCGGCACGCCATCGACCAGACGTACGCGGGAGCGCTCACCGACGCCGCCCGCGTCGGCGCGCAGTGGGGGCGCCCCGCGCGCTCCCTCCTGGAGTCGGCGGACGGCACCCGGCCCCGGGGCGTGCTCGGGCTCGCCCAGCGCATGGAGCGCGACGTGATCGCCCGCTGGATCAAGAAGATCGTCGTGCTGCCCGTCGGGGAGCGCACCGCGTTGATCGCCATCACCGCCGCGGGCTGGAACGCCAGGGTGACGTTCCTGTCCCTGCTCTGCTGGGGCGGCGTGGCGGCCCTCTATCAGCTCGCCGGACGGATCGCGAGGTCGGCACGGTGATTTCGGTACACATGACTCCCGTTCCCAGCAGCACGGTCGTGGCCTACCGCGACGACGGCCCGCTCTCGCGCGCGATGGGCCTGCTCGTGGCGGGGCAGCTCCCGCCCCTGCCGCCGGTGATCGCGGGCACGTTCGTCACGGGCGTGCTGCTGGTGCTCGGCGTGGCGGGGACGGACGGGCTCGCGGTGTTCGCGCCTGCCGTGACGCTGCTGCTGGCCGGGCCGGGCAGCACGCACGCGCACGACGGCAGGTTCGACTGGCTCGTCCCGCCGATCCTGCGGCTCATCGAGTACAGCTTCGTCGCGGCGTGCGGGTTCGCGCACCAGGTGCACCCGGTGCTGATCTTCCTGCTGCTCGGCGCGCTGGCGTTCCACCACTATGATCTTGTTTACCGGCTGCGGCAGCGCGTTTACGCGCCGGCGTGGCTGTCCACGTTCGGGCTCGGCTGGGACGGCCGGATGATGGTGGTCTCGCTGGTCGCCCTCACGGGCTGGCTGACCGGCGGCTATCTGCTGCTCGCGCTCTACCTGTGGGCGTTCTTCGGGTGGGAGAGTCTCACGTGCTGGCTCGCCGCGCCCCGCTCCGGGGTGGAAGCAGCCGATATGGGAACGCAAGACTAACGCCGGATTACCCGCGCAGGGCCCAAAGACGAATACTCTTTGGGCTCACGAAGACATGCTCGACTGAGGAGTGCACGTTGCTGGGAATGGTTCTGGCCGCTGGAGCCGGACGACGTCTGCGGCCGTACACCGACACGCTGCCGAAGGCGCTCGTGCCGGTCGACGGCGAAACCACGATCATGGACATCTCGCTGCGCAACCTCGCCGAGGTGGACCTGCGGGAGGTCGTGGTCGTCGTCGGCTACGCGGCGCAGGCCGTCCACGACCGCAAGGAGGCCCTGGAGCAGCGGCACGGCGTCAAGCTGACCCTCGTCCACAACGACAAGGCCGAGGAGTGGAACAACGCCTACTCCCTCTGGTGCGCCCGCGACTACTTCTCCCAGGGCGTGCTGCTGGTCAACGGCGACACCGTGCACCCGGTCTCGGTCGAGAAGACGCTGCTGGCCGCTCCTGAGACGAGCGACATCCTGCTGGCCGTCGACGACGTCAAGAAGCTCGCCGACGAGGAGATGAAGGTCACGCTCTCGCCGGAGGGCTCGCTGCGGCGCATCACCAAGCTGATGGACCCGGCCGAGGCGTACGGCGAGTACATCGGCGCCACCCTCATCCGGCCCGGCGCGGCCGACCTGCTGGCCGACGCGCTCAAGACGACCTTCGAGCGCGACCCCCAGCTCTACTACGAGGACGGCTACCAGGAGATGGTCGAGCGCGGCGAGGTCATCCACGCCGCGCCCATCGGCGAGGTCGACTGGGTCGAGGTGGACAACCACGACGACCTGGCGAAGGCTCGTACCATAGCCGTCCGCTACTGAGGGGGCGCGCATGCCGCTTCTTGCGAGGATGCTGCCGGCGCCGCTGACCATGCAGGTCAGGCGGGGCGCGGTGGCGGAGCTCGGCGCCCTGCTGGCCGACAGCCGCGTGGCCACCTCCGGCAGGGTCGCGGTGGCCGTCGGCCGGGGGCAGGGCGACCACATCGAGAGCTTGATCACCCCCCAGCTCGACGAGGCCGAGGTGTTCAGGGTCGCCGACGGCTCGGTCGACGCGGCCGTCTCCCTCGGCGCCGACCTGCGCAAGGGTGCCTACGAGGTGGTGGTGGGCGTCGGCGGCGGCAAGACGATCGACGCCACCAAGTACGCCGCCTCGCTCGCCGGCATCCCGATGGTCGCGGTGGCCACCAACCTCTCCCACGACGGCATCTGCTCGCCCACGGCCTCCCTGGTCTACGAGGGGGGCAAGGGCACGTTCGGGGTGCCGATGCCGCTGGCCATCCTGGTCGACCTCGACTTCGTGCACAACGCGCCGGAGTCGCTGGTCAGGGCGGGTGTGGGCGACGTGGTGAGCAACCTGTCGGCCATCGAGGACTGGCAGCTCGGCAACGTCGAGCGCGGCGAGCCCATCGACGGGCTGGCCTGCTCGATGGCCCGCACCGCCGCCGAGGCGCTCATCGGCCGCGCCGACTCCATCGAGTCCGACGCGTTCCTGACCGTGCTGGCCGAGTCCCTCATCCTGTCCGGCATGTCCATGGTGATCGCTGGGTCCTCCCGGCCCGCGAGCGGCGGGGATCATGAGATCCTTCATGCTGTGGATCAGCTCTTCCCCGGCACCTCCAACCACGGCGAGCTCGCCGGGATCGGTGCCGCCTTCTGCTTCTTCCTGAGGGAGGACGAGGCCCGGGTCGCGCAGGTCGTCGACTGCCTGCGCCGGCACAAGCTGCCCGTCGTGCCCGCCGACATCGGGCTGAGCGGCCAGCAGTTCGCCGAGGCCGTCGCGCTGGCACCGGCCACCCGTCCCGGCCGCTACACGATCCTGGAGCACCTGCGCATGCAGGACTCCGAGATCCACGATCGGGTGGGGGACTATGTCCGGGCCTTCGGTAGCTGAGATACGGCGGGTCGCCCAGCCCGCCGGTCACCTCGAGCGCAGGAACGGCGAACACTGGGCCGGCGTGCTCTACATGCGCCAGTTGTCCATCTACGTCACGTGGCTGTTCGCCAAGACGTCCGTCACGCCCAACCAGCTGACCTGGGTGATGACCGTGGCCGGGGTCCTGGCGGGGGTCGTGCTCGCCCTGCCGGGCCTGTGGGCGGCCGTGGCCGCCGCCCTGCTGGTGCAGGTCTACCTGCTGCTCGACTGCTCCGACGGCGAGCTGGCCCGCTGGACGGGCAAGACCTCGCCGGTCGGGGTCTACCTCGACCGGGTCGGGGCCTACTTCTGCGAGGCCGCGGTGCTGGCCGGGCTGGGCTGGCGGGCGTCGGCCGTGCTGCCCGACTGGTACACCGTGCTGGGCTTCGCCGCCGCGCTCGGCGCGATCCTCATCAAGGCCGAGACGGACCTGGTGGAGGTGGCGCGGGCCAAGGGCGGCCTGGCGTCGGCGACGGAGGCGGCCGCGGTGCAGTTCCGCTCCGGGCTGCTGGGCCTGGGCCGGCGGGTGCTCTCGGCGACGAAGTTCCACCGGATCGTGCAGCCGATCGAGCTGTCGCTGCTCGCGCTGGCGGCCGCCGTCGTCGATCTGCTCCTCGGTGACCTGACGGCCTCGCGGATCCTGATCGTGGCCTGTTCCGTAGCGGCATGCCTACAGGTTGTCCTGCATTTGGTAAGCATCATCGCCTCGAAGAGACTGGCGTGATCTGATGTCGGAACCAGAGGAGCTCCCCGTCCGTCGTATTGATCGGACGTCCGCCGTTCGGTGGGGGTTCATCCTCGGTTCCGATACGCTTAGCCCCAGCCTTTCCAAAACATGCAGACCAGCAGACTCGGTGATCATGAAAGAATGCTCCGCCCGTGTTCTCAACGCGTCAGGACAGTGATTCGTTGAAGATCTCGTGCGTCATCCTCACCATGGGAAACCGGGTCGCGGAGCTGAACCGGGCGGTCGAGTCCGCGCTCAACCAGGTCGACGGCGACGTCGAGGTGGTGATCGTCGGCAACGGCGCAGACGTGCCCGAATTGTCGGCGACGCCACCCGAAGGGTCGGCCGCGGTCGTGAAAGCGATCCGGCTCGACCAGAACACCGGCATTCCCGCAGGCCGTAACCGCGGCGTGGAGGAGTGCTCGGGAGATGTCGTGCTGTTCCTCGACGACGACGGCTGGTATGCCAACCAGAAGGTCGTCGCGCACGTACGCGACCGGTTCGCCACCGAGCCGGACCTCGCGGTGATCTCCTTCCGCGTGATGGACCCCGACGGCGGCATCGGCCAGCGGCGCCACGTGCCCCGGCTGCGCGCCGGCGACCCGCAGCGCTCCTCGCCCGTCACGACGTTCCTCGGCGGCGCCTCGGCCATCAGGCGCTCGGCCTTCCTCCAGGTGGGCGGGCTGCCCGAGCGGTTCTTCTACGCCCATGAGGAGACCGACCTGGCCTGGCGGCTCCTGGGCGAGGGCTACCGGATCGAGTACGACGCCGAGACGGTGATGTACCACCCGCAGGTCCCGCCGACGCGGCACACGCAGTTCTACCGGCTCAACGCGCGCAACCGGGTCTGGCTGGCGCGGCGCAACCTGCCGTGGCCGCTGGCGTTCCTCTACCTCACCAACTGGGTCGTGCTCACGCTCGTGCGCGAACGCAGTGCCGGGCCGGCGCTCAAGGCGTGGTTCAGCGGGTTCTTCGAGGGGCTGCGCACCCCGGCGGGGGAGCGGCGGCCCATGGCCTGGCGAACGGCGTGGCGCATGGTCAAGCTGGGCCGCCCGCCGATCGTCTGACCCGCGCGGCCGCTCAGACCTCGACGGCCTCGCCGAAGGACATCGCGGCCCGCGAGATCGTGCTGGTGAACATCGCCCGCTTGGGCAGCCCCAGCTCGCTCAGCTCCTTGGCGATGGGATGGTTGCCCAGGCGGATCAGCGCGCCGCCGGGGCGGATCCGGGCACCGCGGGCGTGTACGGACCACGGCACGCGCCGCGTGATCCCGTCCCGGTGCGTGTAGGCGTCGAGCGGCGCCATCGCCGTCGCGCCCGGCGCGGGCGCCCCCGGCCTGATCAGGATGTCCAGCACGAGCCTGCCGTCCTTGCGCAGGACGCACCGTTTGTACGGCGTGCCGAGCCGCAGCTCGATGTCCGCCAGCTCCTTCGGGAACCCCCACAGCGTCCGCCCGGCCTCCAGCGTGAACGGCTGGTCCACCGGCAGCCAGTGCACGAACACCCCGGTCTGGCGCAGGTCCCACAGCCCCCCGGACCCGGACACGCCCGGGGGACGCACCAGGAACGCCATGCCGAACTCGTGGTAGGGATCGAGGTCGCCGTCGCGGTAGTCCACGAACAGCAGCATGCAGACGGCCTTGCCCGGCAGGATTTCGGCCACGTCGAGTCCGGAGTACGCGATCACCGCCCTGGCGGCGTCGGCGCGCACCGCGTAGAAGGCGCTGCACACCGCCGCGTCCCGCACCCGCACCGGCATGGCCACCGTTCGGCCCTGGATCAGATGCGATGCCATGGCTCCAGTACATCAACCCCTCGGTCGTGCCGCCATTCCCGCCCCGGATGTCCTTCTGTCGTGCCGCGCCCACCGCCTCCCGTTCGCCCCCGTCCGGCGCGCCGCCGCCGGGGGCTAGACGGCGAGGGCGTGGGTGGGGAGGCCGGCCCAGGACTCGGCGCGGTTGACGAAGGCCGCCGCGTGGTCCGGCCAGTGGTGGTGCAGGCGCGCCTCCGCGTGCCCCAGGGCGCCCAGCCGGACCCGCCGCGCCGGGTCCTCCTTCAGGTCCAGCACGGCGTTCAGCACGGCGTCCACGTCCAGCGGGACCACGAGCCCGCACCCGGTCCGCTCGACCAGCGCGGAGCCCTGGGGCGTCGTGATGACGGGCAGCCCGCGCCCCATGTAGTCCATGATCTTCGTCGGCGCCGTCCGCACCGTGTCGTCGGCCAGCGAGAGACCGGCCAGAGCGCCCTCGGCCATGCGCAGCGCGTGCCGGTTGGGCACGTACCCGAACCAGTCGAGCAGCCCGACCCGCTGCGCGTCACGCAGCAGCGGGCGCACGTCCCGGGCCGCCGCGCCGATGAGGTCGAGCCGGACGCCGTGCGGGACCAGCCGCTCGGCCAGCCCGATCAGCTCCGACACGCCGCGCTCGGCCGAGAGGCGGCCGATGTGGACGACCCTGGTGTCGCCGGGAGGAGGCGGGCTGGGCGACACCAGGGTCGCCTCGGGAACCACCGCGGGCGAGATCACGCGGTGGCGTCTCCCCGCGCGGGCGAGCCGCCTGGGGGAGACCTCTTCGCGTAGGTCCCAGACGACCGGAGGACGCCTGTAGGGAAGCGCGCGCAGCAGCCGGTGCTCGTGCACGATCAACAGGTCCGCGTCCCTCACGCCGCGTCTCAGCGCCGCGCGCGCCCTGCCGAACGTCGCGTGCCGCGCCACGTCGATCGCGGTGATCCCCATGGCGGGGGTCACGTTGAAGTACGTGAACGGCGCGACGTACGTGACCTCGTGGCCCGCGTCGAGCAGCGCCCTGATCTGCCGGTGCATGATCCGGGCGTCCTCGGGATGATGGACGGTCGTGGCGACACATGCGCGCATGTGTCGATGCTCCGCGCTTACCAGGTCAAAGGCGTAAATGTGGGTAGAACGGTCGCTTAACTTCGTGAGGGGCGGCGATAGAGCCAGGTCAGGCGAGGTTCGAGGACCCACTTGAAAACCGTGCGGGTCTCCGGCAGGCACAGCACGATGGCCAGCGCGAAGGCGCTGGAGGCGATCGCGAGCACGCCGAGCGGCCCGAACAGCCACGGGAACTCCAGCCAGCCCATCTCCTTGGCGACCAGGACGGGGATGCCGTGGAGCAGGTAGCAGTAGAGCGTGCGGGTGCCGAGGTCGGAGAACCACGTCTCGCCCCGGGGCACCAGCGCCAGGACGGCGAAGCACATGGCCAGCGCGCACACCAGCAGCCCGGCCCGCAGGGCGAGGCCCATGTACCACGACAGGTCGAGGTCCTGGAAGCTGGCCTTGAAGTAGAACGGGTCGAGCGGCGCCTTCGGCGCGACGTAGATCGCGACCGCCGCCGCGCCGAGGACCGTGAGCGCCGACAGGATCTTGATCCACCGCCGGTTGAGCATCTCGAAGTGCTCGGGCTGCATCACCAGGCCGATCACGAAGAACGGCATGAGACCGAAGAAGCGGTCCATGCTGAAGTCGCCCTCGATCTGCGAGAACCCGGAGAGCAGGTAGACGGCGACGGCCACGGGAACGGGGTACTTCATCCGCTTCCACACCGGCGTGGACAGCCGCCAGAACAGCAGCGCCAGCAGGTACCAGTTGAGCCACGCCGGGTCGATGATCGTCAGGCTCCACTTCTGGCCCACCGAGACGCGGAGCAGGGCGTAGCCGACCTCGACGATCACGTACGGGACCAGGAACGTGTCGACCAGTTTGTTGGTCTTGGCGTTCGAGTTCCAGAAATTTCTGGACAAATAGCCACTGATCAGCACGAACAGCGGCATGTGGAACGTGTAGATGAAGATGTACAGGGCCCTGGAGGAGTCGGCGGACAGCGTCGGCACCAGCGAGTGGCCGACGACCACCAGCGCGATCAGCACGAACTTGACGTTGTCGAGATACGGGTCACGCTTGCGCTTGGGCGGCTGGGGCTCCTGCTTCGGCTCCGGCTTCTGCTGGGCCGTGCCGTCCGCCGTGGCCTTCGCCCGTTTCCGGGGCTTCCGCTCCTCCACCGCCTTCGGTTGCGGCTGCGGTTGCGAGGGCTGGGCGGCGGCCGGCGCGTCCTCGTCCGGTTTGGCCGGCTTGGCGGGCTTGCTCGGCTCGGCCGGGGGCTCGCCGTCCTTCACGGCGGGCTGCGGCTGGGTCAGCTCTCCCGGCGCCATCCAGTGCGGATCGGCCTCCTCGCTCCAGAACGCCTCCTCCGGCAGCGGCCAGCGGGCTCCCGTCTGGGCGGGGCCGCCGGTCTCCTCCTCGGAGCTCCGAGGAGTCGTGACCGGTGGGGAGAATCTGGTGTCAGACACAGGGGAGTCGCTCAGCTTCGCTCGGGGCCGGGGAACACGACGACAGCACGACCAACGGATGGCCTCTCGGCTCCGGGTCGCGCTGCGTCGCCGACCCGCAACAGACTATCCCGCTCACGCGCCTCCTGTCCTTCGAGCGAGGCGAGAATGCCCGATTCCACAGGGAACTTGGAGCGTCGTCAGGTGCAGGCGTTCTTCTGCTCGGAAGCGGTGATCGTGCTGTTGTTGACGCTGTCGGGCAGCTTCGTCACCTTGACCGAGTCGAAGTCCTCGCCCACCACCAGCTGGATCACCGGCGTGCCCTTCGGCGGGGTGCTCGTGGGGGGCGTCGCCGACGTGTACGTCGCCGGGTTGGTGACCGCGACCTTGCCCTCGGCCGGGGCGGGCTTGGGCACGACGGCCCCGGCCAGCGTGCCGGCGTGGTCGGGCGCCGACTCGACGGCCTTGGCGTAGTGGACCTCGGTCTTCGGCAGGCTCTTGCCGTCGGCGGCCTCGTAGTTGCCCAGGCCGACGACGTTGAAGCCCTCCTTGGCGAGCTGGTCGGCGACCTCGCGGGCCTTGCCCACGGTCTTGGTGCCGTTGAGCACCTGGACCTTCACCTGCTCGGGCTTGAGCGTGACCTTGGGCTTGGTGCCGGTGCTCGTGCCGGTGCTCGCGGACGGCGACGGCGTGGCGACCTCGGTGTCGGTCTTGATCGAGGTGAACAGCTCGTTGGCGTCGGGCTGCTTCCAGACCACGCGGTTCTCGTTCTCGGGGTCGGGCCCCCACGGGATCGTCGTGAACTTGACGCCTCCGGCAGTCAGCTGCTTGGCGCTCAACGCGATGTCGATGAGCTGCTCGGTGTCGTTGGCCAGCTCGGGGTCCATGGTGACCGACCCGGCCGCGGCCGCGATGAAGTCCCTGAGCTTGCCGACGTCGGTGAGCAGCTCGCTGCTGGTGGCCTTGGCGACGACCTTGCTCAGGAAGATCTGCTGCCGCTTGATGCGCTGGATGTCACTGCCGTCGCCGTAGTGGCGCAGGCGCACGTACCCCAGGGCCTTCTCGCCGTTGAGCAGGCTCTTGCCGGGCGGCAGGACCAGCTTGGACGCCTTGTCGTTGACGCCGGACTTCAGACAGATCTCGATGCCGCCGAGCGCGTCCACGATGTTCTTGAAGCCGCTGAAGTCGACCTCGGCGAAGTGGTTGACGCGGATGCCGGTGAGGGTCTCGATCGTGGAGATCGTGCAGGCGATGCCGCCGGAGCTGTACGCCGAGTTGATCATGTCCCGGCGCGGTGGCATCTCCTGCTTGGTGGTCTCGTTCTTGCACCTGGGGATCTGCACCATCGAGTCACGCGGGAAGCTGATCAGCCGCGCCTTGTCCCGGTTGGGCGAGATGTGCATGAGGATGATCGTGTCGGTGCGCTTGCCGCCCGCGTCGGCTTCCCTGGCGAGCTTCTGGCCGTACTGCGCGTTGCCCTTGCCCGCGCGGGTGTCGGAGCCGACGAGCAGCACGTTGAGCGCGCCGGTGTCCACGGGTCGGGGGTTGATGATGTCGCTGTTGACGCTCTTCTTCTTGATGTTGCCGAAGGCGTCGCGGTAGACGGTGTAGCCGGTCAGCGCGCCCGCCACCATGAGCGTGGTGACACCGATGCTGACCCAGGCCAGGATGCGCATCTTGTTCTGGCCACCGCCACCACCGCCGCCGCGGTGACCGCGCGGCGGCCGGTCGTCGGGCGGGGGCGGGGGCGCCGCGGCCGCCGCTCTGCGCGCCATCCTGCTGCCGGGCTGGGTGGGTGCAGCCCGGTAGTCCTGCCCGGAGGTGACTACGGGCACGCTCCTGTAGTCAGTCATACGTCCCCTAGCCTCACTTCTCGCGCCTGACGCGCTGGCTTCGTCGCCTCGCGCCACGAGACGAGGTCACGTACGGCGTGCCAGGTGCCATGACCGCGGGGAACGACCGTGACCCGGGCGTGATGTTTCCGCGGCAAAGCATACTCAGAGCTGGACATTACGTGGAATATCATTGCCAAACTCTTTCTTGCCTCCGCCCGGTCTTCGCACGTCAGGCCTGATGCTCAGGGCCGCAGCCAAACAGGCCAGGGGGACGGCCGGCAACACGTATCGGTAGTCGAACTCCGCCGCCGCGGCCGGTGTGACCAGCAGCACCACGGCCGCCGACCAGGGCACCGGCCAGGCCGCGGGACGCCCGCGCCCACGCCTGCGCGTGACGGCCACCACCGGGGGCACCAGCAGCACCCCCAGGAGCACCGGGCCGGGCAGCCGCACCATGCTCTGGTAGGCCCTCAGCCAGCCGGCGTAAGGCTCGGCGATCTCCGTGCCGATCGCACCTCGCTCGTAGAGCTTGGCATAATCGGCGCCGACCTGCGCGGGATAGCGGCCAGGTGGGCCCGGCACGGTCACCGGGAACTGGTAGTAGGCATAGATCTCCGGATCCGGATACACCGGGCGGCCCCAGGTGAACGTGCGGCCAAGTTCGGTCAGCACCGAGGCGGCGTAGTCGAGCGGCTGCCTGGTGATCGCCAGCGTCGCGAACCTGCCCGCCAGATCGTCCGTTTCCTTGGTGAACGTGATCCCGGGCAACCGCACGAGGGGGGAGTCGCGCGCCCAGATGTACTCCTGCGACGGCGGGCGCCGCTCCGGCGGACGCGGGTCGCACAGGACGCGCAGGTCCGCCGGCGGGTCCATGCGGGCGCAGTCGGCGAACGACATCGTCCGGGCGTACAGGAAGGCGCCGTTCGCGCCCACGAGCCCGACCCGCTGGTACGTGGCGTAGAACCAGGCGCCGTACGCGAGGATCGGCACGAGGGCGGTGGCCAGCAGCAGCCCGGCGAGCCGCACCCGTCCGCGCAGCACGTACCAGCCGGCCAGCAGCACGATGAGGGGCTGGCCGACGGTCCTGGTGAGGGTGGCGGCGGCCAGCAGCAGGCCGATGGCGGCGACCCCGCCCGCCGCTCGGGCCCGCCGCTCCGACACGCACAGCGCCACCGCCGCCACGACCAGGAACGTGAAGAGCGTGTCCGAGACGAGCAGGTGCTCCAGCTCGATCTGGTACGCGTCGAGCAGCACCGGCACCGCGGCCAGCGTCGCCACCCACCTCGGCGCCCTTCTCGCGACCCGGTAGATCAGCACGCCGGTGGCCAGGCCGAGCAGGTGCTGCGCGGCCGTGACCGCCCAGAAGCCGTGGAACGGCTCCAGCAGCTTCAGGAACATCGAGTAGCCCGCCGGGCGGACCAGGTCGGGCCGGGGTTTGAAGACGGTGACGATGTAGGTGTAGGAGTCGGGGAACCACAGGGCCGGCCGGTAGCCCAGCATCGCCAGGGCGCGCAGGGCCGTGCCGAGGGCGAGGACCGCCAGGAACCACCCGTGCCGTCTCCACCGGGACGGATCCGCGACCCACGCCAGGCGGCCGCGAGCGGCCTTCGCGGGCTCGTCGGCGCGAGTCTCCGCCATCACCCGCACGTCCTCCCGCTGTCTTACCGGCATGTCCCGTAGTGCCCACGTACGCTACCCGCCATTCAGTGAACCCCGTGCAACGGCCGATAGAGGGTACGCACGCCGGGTCTTCCCGGTTGAGTGAAACGCACCTCAAGATCGCTCGCCGTGTGGCGGCGCCCACCGGGACCGCCTGGTTGGATACGCTCGCACACCGATGGGACTCGACCGACCCGGGCGGATGCTCGCCGTGCTCTCGGTGGCGCCCGCGCTCGCCGTGGCGGGCTGGCTGCTGGCGGGGCTGCCGCTGCTGCTGCTCGGCCACTTCGCGCCGCTGCCCGCGGCGCTGTTCGGGCTGCCCGCCGCCGCCCTGCTCTGCCGGGCCGGCACGCGGCGGCTGGGCAAGGTGGTCGAGGCCACGTCCCGGCAGGTCGCGGGCGTCGTGGCGGTGGCCGTGGCGTCCGTCGCGGTCAACGTGGTCATGCACACCGAGCAGATCGTCGTCAGGCGCGACCCGGCCACGTACGCGCAGTACGCGGCCTGGATCGCGGGCCACGGCTCGCTGCCCGTCAGCACGCAGGCGGAGGCGTTCGGCGGCCCGGACCCGTCGCTGATCTTCAAGAGCGTCGGGTTCTACGAGGTGAACGGGGCGGTGGTGCCGCAGTTCATGCCGGGGCCGCCGATCCTCTTCGCGGTCGGCGACTGGCTGGGGATTCCCTTCGCGATCCCGGCGGTGCTGGGCGGGCTGGCCGTGCTCACGGTGGCCGGGGTGGTGGCGCGGCTGGCCGGGGCGCGGTGGGCGGTGCTGGGGGCCGCGGTGTTCGCGGTGAGCCTGCCGATCCTCTACACCTCGCGCA
The DNA here is from genome assembly GCF_044460125.1 of Nonomuraea sp. NPDC050153. Classification (NCBI taxonomy): domain Bacteria; kingdom Bacillati; phylum Actinomycetota; class Actinomycetes; order Streptosporangiales; family Streptosporangiaceae; genus Nonomuraea; species Nonomuraea sp. NPDC050153. The sequence continues at coordinate 80,493 of NZ_JBITJQ010000041.1, read as the reverse complement.
GCACGTTCAGCGAGATCCCGTCCCTGATCCTGCTGTTCGGAGGGCTGGCGCTGGTGCACGACGCGCTCGCCCGGCCGGGATGGCCGCGTGGGCTGCTGGCCGGGCTGGCGTTCGGGCTGGCCGTGCTGGTCAGGGTGGACGGGCTGCGCGACGTGCTGCCGGTGCTGGCGTTCGCGGGGCTGCTGATCGCGATGCGCCGCTTCGCCAGGCCGCAGGGGGCGCTGGGCGTGCCGCTGTCGGCCGGGCTGGTGGCGGGAGCCGGGGCCGGGATGCTCGCGGCGTACCTGCTGTCGCGGCCCTACCTGTCGTACCTGTCGGGCTCGGTCAGGCCGCTGCTGCTCATCTGCGCCGCCGTCCTCGTGCTCACCGCGCTGGGCACGGCCGCCGCCCCGCTGCTGGCCAGGATCCGGCCGCCCACGTGGGTCCCCACGGCCGGGGCCGGGCTGGTCGTGCTGCTCATGATCGGCCTGTACGCGCGCCCGTGGTTCCAGACCGTGACCCGGACGCCCGTGACGGACGACGACCGGCGCACGGCCCTGATGATCGCGCAGACCCAGCAGGCCAACGGCCTGCCCGTGGACGACACCCGGCTCTACTTCGAGAACTCCCTGCACTGGGTGATCTGGTACGTCGGGCTCCCCGTGGTCGTGCTGGCCACGGTCGCGGCGGCGGTCCTGGTACGGCGGCTGCTGCGGGACGGCCGACCGTTCGAATGGCTGCTGCCCCTCGCGGTCGTCGGCTGGACCACCGTCACCACGCTCCTGCGCCCCGAGATCACCCCCGACCACCCGTGGGCCGCCCGCCGCCTGGTCCCCATCGTGATCCCGGGCCTGATCCTGCTCGCCATGTACGGCCTGGCCTGGCTGCGCGACCTGATCCGGGCCCGCCCGCCGTCCTGGCCGCGAGGGCCCAGGGCGGGGAGGTGGGGGACGGCGCTCGCCGTCCTGATCGTCCTCGTGCCGCCGGCCGTCACCTCGATCGGGACGGCGTTCACGCCGGTCGAGCGGGGCGAGGCGGCGGCGGTGGCGGCGATGTGCGCGAAGTTCCCGCCTGACGCGTCGGTGCTGATCGTGGAGCGGGTCACCGGTGATCGCTTCACCCAGCTCGTGCGCGGCATGTGCGACCGCCCGGCGGCGGTGGTGGATCGCGAGGACCGGGGGGACACCGCCCCCGAGGCGCAGGTGCGCCGCCTGATCGCGCGGGTGCGCGCCGCGGGCCGAGTGCCCGTCGTGCTGGCCGCCGACGCCGCGCAGGTCGCGCCGTACGGACGTCCGTCTCAGGCCATGGCCCTGGTCTCCCGCCAGGACGAACGCTCTCTCGTGGACGCCCCGAACGGCACCTGGTCCCTGCGGATCACCGCCTGGATGGCCATCCCCCAAGAGGTTAGGTGATCTTGGAAGTGGGGGCTCCCGCTGGGCGCGCGTGGACTCGGCTTTGAGTTGGGCAGAGTACCCTCAAGGCCCGTGAGCACGCTAGAGACCCCGAAGAGTGGACCTGCCGTGGAAGAAGCGCCGTACGTCACCATCGTCCTGCCCTGCTACAACGAGCAGGATCACGTCATCGATGAAGTCAAGCGCATCACGAGGGCCATGGACTCAAGCGGCTACACCTACGAGCTCGTGGCCGTGGACGACTGCTCGACCGACGACACGCTGGCCAAGCTGAAGCAGGCCGCCCCCGAATATCCCCACCTGCGCGTCCGCGCCTTCCACCGCAACGGCGGCGCGGGCACGGTGCGGCGCATCGGGACGCAGGAGGCCAAGGGCGAGATCGTCGTCTGGACCGACGCCGACATGACCTACCCCAACGACCGCATCCCCGAGCTGGTGCAGATCCTGGAGAAGGATCCGATGGTCGACCAGGTGGTCGGCGCGCGCACCAGCGAGGAGGGCTCGCACAAGCTGCTGCGGGTCCCCGCCAAGTGGGTGATCCGCAAGGTGGCGGAGCAGCTGGCCGGGCAGAAGATCCCCGACCTCAACTCGGGGCTGCGGGCCTTCCGCAGGACGGTGGCCAAGCCCTACCTGCGGCTGCTCCCGCCCGGGTTCTCGTGTGTGACGACGATCACGCTGTCGTTCCTGTCCAACCAGCACGACATCTACTACCTGCCGATCGACTACGCCAAGCGGGCCGGGAAGTCGAAGTTCAGCTTCGTGTCCGACGCGTACCGCTACATCCTGCAGGTGCTGCGGATGATCATGTACTTCAACCCGCTCAAGGTGCTCATGCCGCCCGCGCTGTGGCTGGTGGGCATCGGGTTCGTGAAAGGCCTGTGGGACATGGTCCAGCACCCGTTCTACTTCCCGGCCAACACCGTGATGATCTTCCTGTCCGGGCTGCTGATCGGGTCGGTGGCGCTGCTCGCCGACCTGATCGTGCGGTCGCGGGGGGAATAGCCGGTGCGGATCGCGATCGTCGGCCCGACCTACCCGTACAAGGGGGGCGGGGCCCAGCACACCACCGAGCTGGCGCATCGCCTCGCGGCCCAGGGCCACGACGTGGTGATCGAGTCGTGGCGGGCGCAGTATCCGTCGTTCCTCTATCCGGGGCAGCAGACGATCTCCTCGCCGGAGGGCACGCCTTTTCCGAGGACCCTGCGCAAGCTCGACTGGCGGCGTCCCGACGGGTGGGTCTCCGCCGGGAGGCGGCTGAGGTCGGCGGACCTGGTGGTGCTGGCCGTGCTGAGCCCGGTGCAGGTTCCCGCATATTTGGGGATTTTGTACGGGATAGGGCGAAAAGTCAGGACTATTGCCCTCTGCCACAACGTGCTGCCCCACGAGCGCAAGCCGTACGACGAACCGCTCATGAAAGCGCTGCTCAAGCGGGTCGACGGCGTGCTGACCCACTCCGAGCAGCAGGCCGGGCTGGCTAGGGGGCTGACGGGCAGTTCGGTCAGCGTGGCGGCGCTGCCGCCGCACCTGCCCTCAACGACCGCCGAGAAGTCCACCCAGGTCCACCGCCGGCTGCTGTTCTTCGGCATCGTGCGACCGTACAAGGGGCTGGATCTGCTGCTCAGGGCGCTGCCCGACGGGATCTCGCTGACGGTCGCGGGGGAGTTCTGGGGCGGGATCGAGGAGACGCGGGCGCTGATCGACGAGCTGGGTCTCGGTGACCGGGTCGAGCTGCGCCCCGGCTACGTGGCCGCCGAGGACGTGCCGGGGCTGTTCGCGCGGGCCGACGCGCTCGTGCTGCCGTACCGGAGCGCGACCGCCAGCCAGAACGTCTGGCTGGGCCACGAGCACGGCGTGCCGGTGATCGCCACCCGCGTGGGCGCGCTCGCCGACCACGTCACCGACGGCGTGGACGGGCTGCTGGTCGAGCCGGGCGACGCCGGGGCGCTGCGCGCGGCGATCGAGCGCTTCTACGCCTCGGGCGAGCCCGAGAGGTTGCGATCCGGCGTCAAGGCCGTCGATCCCGAGCCGTTCTGGTCGGCGTACGCGGGGGCCCTGCTCGCCGCCTGACGGCCGAGCACGAACGAGATGCCCGCGGCCGCCGCGTCCGCCAGCGTGAACGCCAGCCGCGACACGATCGCCACCGCGAGCGCCGCCGGGGTGCCGATGATCGGCCCGAGCACCAGCACCAGCGCGCCCTCCCTGACGCCGACCCCCGCAGGCACGACGACGGTGAGGATCCCGGTGGCCCACGCGAACGCGTACGCCCCGGTGGCGATGAGGTAGAGGTCGGAGCGGCCGGAGAGCAGCCAGATGTGCAGGCCGTACACGAACCAGCCGAGCGCGGTCCACGCCACCGCGACGACCACGGTGCGGCCGGGCAGCACGCTCTCCAGCGGCTCCTTGCGCGCGATCCGCAGCGCCAGGTTGAGGCCCCAGGTGAGCACCTTGGGGTGCAGGCACACGATGATCACCGGCACGAGCAGCACGAGGTACCACGCCTGGCGCACCGCGTCCAGCGAGCCCAGCGTGGCGGCGGCGATCGAGATGCCGACCCCGAGGTTGATCACCAGCCCCAGCGAGATCGTCGCGAACGTGCGCCGCGGCGGGCTGCCGTGGTCGCGCCCGAGGTCCATCATCGCCGCGTACGCCCACACGGCGCCGGGGATGTACTTGCCCAGCTGGCCCACGAACATGATCCGCCCGGCGATCCGCAGCGGCACCCGCGTGCCGAGCCCCGCCAGGATCTCCCGCCAGGCCACCAGCATGAAGAACTGGCCGAGCAGCACCGCCGCGAACGCCCCGAGCACCGCCCACGGCGACATCGCCGCCACCGCGCCGGTGGTCTCGTCCCAGTTCCTGGCCAGCCCGTATCCCAGGAAGCCGATGGCGAGCAGGGCGAGGACCACGCGCAGCAGGCGACGGAGCATTCGCTCAGGCTACGCGCGGTTCGCCGGGTAAAGCCAGACGACGTCGACGAACGCGCCGCGGATCTTGTCGAACAGCGCCGCTTGGTCCCGGTCCGTGTGGGTCCTGCCAGGTCGGCAACGTACCAAAGCCCATTTGGGTACTGTGGGTCCTCGTGGGTAAGCAACGAGTCGCGCAGCTCGAATACTCGGAGTTCCAGTCCGCCATGCTCGACGAGGGCAAACGGCGGCGGAAGGCTGCGAAGATCATCGCGGTGCTCGAGCACTTCCGCGGGCCGCTCGGCGGGCTGACGGTGGGTGACGTGGGCTGCTCCGCGGGGTTCATCGCCGACGAGCTCGCGCAGGCCGGGGCGGCGCACACGCTGGGCATCGACATCGACGTGCCGGGGCTGCGCAAGGCCGCCGACAGGTTCGGCGAGCGGGTGGCGTTCGTGTGCGGCGACGGCACCGCGCTGCCGTTCCCCGACGGGTCGATCGACGTGCTGGTCTTCAACCACATCTACGAGCACGTGGTCGACCCCGACGCCGTGGTGGCCGAGATGCACCGGGTGCTGTCCGACGACGGCGTCCTCTACCTGGGGCTGGGCAACCGGCTCGGCGTCATGGAGCCCCACTACAAGCTGCCGTTCCTGTCCTACCTGCCGCCCGCGCTGGCCGACCGCTACGTGCGGGCGTCCGGGCGGGCCGACCACTACTACGAGCGGTTCAGGACGCGGCGCGGGCTGCGCAGGATGTTGCGGGCCTTCCACGTGTGGGACTACACCTTCCCCGTGCTGGCCACGCCGGGCCGGTTCGCGGGGGGCGAGCTGTTCCCCGGCGCTCTGGGGCGGATCGCGCAGGGCGTACTGGCCCGCACCCCCCGCGAGGTGCTCAGGCTGCTGCTGCCCCTGGTGCCCACGTACCTGTGGGTGGCCACCAAGACGCCGCGGCGGCCGGCGGGCGCGCCGCTGCCGCAGCCGCCCGAGCGGGTCCGCCCGCTGTGAGTGAGCGCAGGGAACGAACCGTCAGGGGCGGGGACCTGGTCGCCGGACCGGCGAAGGAGGGCCGGTGACGGCGGTGAAAGAAGAGGCCGCGCCGCGGCGGTCGCCGGTCCGCAGGCTCGTCCGGTACGGCTTCCTGGCCGTCGCGCTCGGGTTCGGCGCCTACGCCGTGGCGAAGCAGTGGGACGCCGTGGTGGCCGGGTTCGCCAGGCTGTCGTGGGCGGCGCTGGCCGGGTCGCTGGTCGCCGTGGTCGCCGCGCTGCTCGGCGCCATGCTCACCTGGCGCACCATCCTGGCCGACCTCGGCTCCCCGCTGCCGCTGCGGCCCGCCGCCAAGGTCTTCTTCGTGGGCCAGCTCGGCAAGTACATCCCGGGCGCCGTCTGGCCGGTGCTCGCCCAGATGGAGATGGGCCGCGACCTCGGCGTGCCGCGCTCGCGCAGCGCGGCGGCGTTCTTCCTGATGATGCCCATCCAGCTGGCCACCGGCCTGCTCGTCACGCTGGTCACGCTCGGCTGGGACCGCTACGGCTGGCTGCTGCTGTTCATCCCGCTGCTGCTGGTCCTGCTGGAGCCCAAGGTCATCAACGCCGTGATCGGGTACGCCCTGCGCAGGCTCAAGCGGGAGCCGCTCGATCGCCCGCTCACCCGGCGCGGCATGCTCACCGCCCTCGGCTGGGCGCTGGCCGGCTGGCTCTGCTACGGCGTGCACCTCTACTTCGTCGCCCCCGAGGGCGGCCTGCTCTTCGCCGTCGGGGCCTTCGCGCTGTCGTGGTGCCTGGGCATTCTGACCTTCGTCGTCCCGGCGGGCGCGGGCGTGCGGGAGGTCGCGATGGTCGCGGTGCTGGCGCCTCACGTGGACGGCGGCGCGGCGATTGCTGTGGCGCTTTCGTCCCGCATTGTCATCATTTTGGGGGATCTGATCTGCGCGGGTTTCGCGGGAATCGCAGCCCGTCGCGACTCGGAGTGATTTGGCCCGCGATTTAGGGGAGGCTGGTCATAAGCTGAACTTCAGAGGGGGACGACAGGTCCCACGTTGATCTTGAGGGGAGAAGATCACGTAATGCCTCGAGTGCTCGTCGACGCGGCGGCGGTCCCCGCGGACCGCGGCGCGTTGATCAGATACGTGGACGGGCTCGTGGCCGCGCTCGACCGGGCCGGAGCGGACCTCGCGGTGGTCTGCCAGCGCTCCGAAGCCGAGCGATACCGGCGCCTCGCGCCCTCGGCCCTGGTCCTCCCGGGGCCCGTGGCGATCTCCAACAGGGCCGCCCGGCTCGCCTGGGAGCAGACCGGCCTCCCGCTGCTCGCCCGTCAGGCGGGGGCGGACGTCATCCACGCCCCCTACTACTCCATCCCGCTCGGCTCGGGCCTGCCGACCGTGGTGACGGTCCACGACGCCACCTGGTTCACCGAGCCCGACCAGCACGGTGCGCGGGCCTCGTTCTTCCGCTCCGCCACCCGTACGGCGGTGCGCCACGCCAAGCGGGTGATCGTGCCCTCCAAGGCGACCAGGGACGAGCTCGTCCGCGTGCTCGCCGCCGACCCCACCCGCATCGACGTCGCCTACCACGGGGTCGACCTGGGGCAGTTCCACCCGCCGACCGAGGACGAGATCCGCCGGGTCGCCCTGCGGTGCGGGCTGCACGGCCAGCCCTATGTGGCGTTCCTGGGCGCGCTCGACCCCCGTAAGAACGTTCCCAACCTCATCCGCGGCTTCGCCGCCGCAGCGAAAATCCTGGAGGAGCCGCCCGCGCTGGTGATCGGCGGCGGCGTCCACGAGGACGACGTCGACGCCGCCTGCCGGGAGGTCGAGGCCACGGTCAGGGTCGTCCGGCCCGGCTATCTTCGCGTGCCCGACCTGCCCGGGTTCTTGGGCGGCGCGCTCGTGGTGGCCTTCCCGTCGCGCGGCGAGGGGTTCGGGCTGCCGGTGCTGGAGGCCATGGCCTGCGGCGCGCCGGTCCTGACGACGCATCGCACGTCTCTGCCAGAGGTCGGCGGCGACGCCGTGGCCTACACTGAGCCCGACGCCGACAGCATCGCCGCGGCGCTCGGACACCTCCTGGGCTCCTCCGCCAGGAGGCGGCAGCTGCAGGAGGCGGGGCTGGCGAGAGCACGCGAGTTCACCTGGGGCGCCTCGGCCGAGGCGCATCTCAGCTCTTATCAACGCGCGATCGAATAGTTCGGTAACCTCACGGAGTGATGGAGAGCTCTTTGCCAGACCTCGAGGCGATCCTCCTGGTCGGGGGGCAGGGCACGCGCCTGCGTCCGCTGACACTGGGCACGCCGAAACCGCTGCTGCCGACCGCTGGGGTGCCGTTCCTGGCCCACCAACTCGCCCGTGCGCGATCTTTCGGCGTCCGCCGGATCGTGTTCGCCACCTCCTACAAGGCCTCCATGTTCGAGCCCGCCTTCGGCGACGGGGCGGCGTTCGGGCTCTCACTCGAATACATCACCGAGGAAACGCCGCTGGGCACCGGCGGCGCGATCCGCAACGCCGCGGAAGCGCTCACGGCGGGCCCCTCCGACCCGGTGCTCATCCTCAACGGGGACATCCTCTCCGGCCACGACATCGGCGATCAGGTACGCGCTCACCTGGCACGACATGCGGCTGTAACGCTCCATTTGACAGAAGTCGACGATCCCTCCCGCTTCGGGTGCGTGCCGACCGACGAGACGGGGCGGGTGACGGCCTTCCTGGAGAAGACGCCCAACCCGGTCACCAACCGGATCAACGCCGGCTGCTACGTGTTCACCCGGTCGGTGATCGACTCGATCCCCCGGGACGAGGTCGTGTCGGTGGAGCGCGAGACGTTCCCCGGGCTGATCGAGGCGGGCGAGCTGGTGCTGGGCTATGCCGACCGCACCTACTGGCTCGACGTGGGCACGCCCACGGCTTACGTGCGGGGGTCGCGCGACCTGGTGCTGGGGCGGCTGGCGTCGCCCGCGCTGCCCGGCCCGACCGGGGAGTTCCTCGCGCTGGAGGGCGCTCGGATCTCGTCCGAGGCCAAGGTGCAGGGCGGCACGGCGGTCGGCGCGCGGGTCGTGGTCGAGGCCGGGGCGACGGTGGCCGGCTCGGTGCTGACGGACGACTGCGTCATCGAGGCGGGCGCCGTCGTGACGGACTCCGTGGTGGGCCGGGGCGCGCGGGTCTGCGCGGGCACGGTCGTGGGCGACGCGGTGATCGGCGACGGAGCCATCGTGGGGCCGGGCAACGAGCTGCAGAACGGCGTGCGCATCTGGCCGGGGGTGGAGCTGCCCGAGCGCGCGGTGCGTTATTCCAGCGACGTCTGAGCCTCTGCCCGCGCCGCCGCGGCCCCGGTCGGGACAGCCGGGCGGTGGCGGCAGACTGGACGGGTGATGGAGCGCAGGTGGGTGCCCGAGGGGCCGCTGGACGTGGGGCTGGCGTTGCAGCCGCACAAGCGCGGCGGCGGGGATCCCACCTGGCGCCGGAGCGGTGACGGGGCCGTGTGGCGCACGACCAGGACTCCCGACGGGCCGTGCACGCTGCGGGTGGGCGTCAAGGCCGGGTGCGTGCACGGGCAGGCGTGGGGGCCGGGGGCGGACTGGGCCCTGGAGGCGCTGCCGGGGTTGCTGGGGGCTTTCGACGACACTTCCGGCTTTGTTGCCAAGCATGATGTTTTGGCGGAGGTTGTCCGGAAAAATCCGGGCTTGCGGATCGGGCGTACCGGGCGGGTCATGGAGGCCCTCGTACCGGCCGTGCTGGAGCAGAAGGTGGTCGGGCAGGAGGCGTGGCGGGCCTGGCGGTGGCTGCTCAACCGGTACGGCGAGCCCGCGCCCGGGCCCGCGCCCGAGGGGATGCGGGTCGTGCCCGAGACCGTGGTGTGGCGGCAGATCCCCAGCTGGCACTGGCACCGCGCGGGCGCGGAGGCCGTACGCGCCCGGACGATCGCGAACGCCGCCTGGCACGCCGACAAGCTGGAGGCCGCCGCGACCACCGAGGAGCTCGACCGGCTGCTGCGGGCGCTGCCCGGGATCGGGGTGTGGACGTCGGCCGAGGTGCGCCAGCGCGCGCTGGGCGACCCGGACGCGGTGAGCGTCGGCGACTTCCATCTGGCCAAGCTCGTCGGGTACGCCCTGACCGGGGAGAAGACCGACGATCCGGGGATGTTGCGGCTGCTGGAGCCGTACCGGGGGCATCGGCACCGCGCCACGGTGCTGGTCTGGCTCACCGGCCTGCGCCCGCCCGCCCGCGGGCCCCGGATGTCCGTACGCGACTACCGGGCCTTCTGACCTGCGGGCCGCCCCCTGGGTGCGGGCGGCGAACTCAGCCGTCGGTACTGTGCCCGTATGAGTCTCGTCAGTGATTCCGCGCTCCGCCGGGCACTCGCGCGTGCCCGGGACGGCAAGGCCCTCGACGTCACGGAGGTGACCGTCCTCCTGCACGCCCGGGGCGAGCACCTCGACACCCTGCTCGAACACGCCTCCCGCGTACGCGACGCCGGTCTGCGGGCGGTCGGCCGTGAGGGGATCATCACCTACAGCAAGAAGGTGTTCATCCCGTTGACCCGGCTCTGCCGGGACCGATGTGGTTACTGCACCTTTGCGACCGCGCCGAACAAGCTGCCCGCGCCGTTCCTGAGCCCTGACGAGGTGCTGGAGATCGCCCGGCAGGGGGCGGCCATGGGGTGCAAGGAGGCGCTGTTCACGCTGGGGGACCGGCCGGAGGACCGCTGGCACCAGGCGCGCTCCTGGCTCGACGCGCACGGCTACGACGACACCTTGTCTTACGTGCGGGCCATGGCGATCAGGGTGCTGGAGGAGACCGGGCTGCTGCCGCACCTCAACCCGGGGGTGCTGACCTGGCGTGACCTGCAGCGCCTCAAGCCCGTCGCGCCGTCCATGGGGATGATGCTGGAGACGACGTCGCAGCGGCTCTTCGAGGAGAAGGGGCAGGCCCATTACGGCTCGCCGGACAAGGATCCGGCGGTACGCCTGCGCGTCCTGGAGGACGCCGGACGGACGAACGTGCCCTTCACCACCGGCATCCTGATCGGCATCGGCGAGACCGTCGAGGACCGCGCCGAGTCGATCTTTGCGATCCGGCGGGTGGCGCGCGAGTACGGCGGGATCCAGGAAGTCATCGTCCAGAACTTCCGCGCCAAGCCCGACACGGCGATGCGCGGGCTGCCCGACGCCTCCCTGGAGGAACTGGCGGCCACCATCGCGGTCGCGCGCCTCGTGCTCGGGCCCCGGGTCCGCATCCAGGCGCCGCCCAACCTGGTGGACTCCGAGTACGCGCTGATGATCCGGGCGGGCATCGACGACTGGGGCGGGGTCTCGCCGCTCACCCCCGACCACGTGAACCCCGAGCGGCCGTGGCCGCAGATCTCCCTCCTGGAGGCCCGCACCGCCGAGTCCGGGTTCGAGCTCCGCGAGCGGCTGACGATCTATCCCGAGTACGTGGTGGCCGGGGAGCCGTGGCTGGACCCCCGGCTGTTCGCCCACGTGGCCGCCCTGGCGGACCCCGCCACGGGGCTCGCCCGGCCGGACGCGGCCCTGCGCGGATTGCCGTGGCAGGAGCCGGACGGCGGGTTCGCGTCGTCGGGGCGGGTGGACCTGCACGTGGAGGTGGACACGTCGGGACGCACGCACGATCGGCGGGACGACTTCGACCACGTCTACGGCGACTGGACCGCCCTCCGCGACCGCCTCACCCCCACCTCACCCGACGACACCACACCGACCGACGCGCCGCCGCCCACCCCACGCCCCGAAACGGGGCTGGCGGGTGTGGTGTCGTCCGGGGCGGGGACGCCGGGTGAGGTGCGTCAGGCGTTGCGGCGGGCGGCGGCCGACCCGGCGGGTCTGAGCGACGCCGAGGCCGTGGCGTTGCTGGCAGCCGAAGGGGAGGCGCTCGACGAACTGGCCGCCATCGCCGACGACCTCCGGCGCCAGGCCGTGGGCGACGAGGTCACCTACGTCGTCAACAGGAACATCAACTTCACCAACGTGTGCTACACCGGCTGCCGCTTCTGCGCCTTCGCCCAGCGCAGGACGGACGCCGACGCGTACACCCTGAGCCTCGACCAGGTGGCGGACCGGGCGCAGGAGGCGTGGGACGCGGGCGCGACCGAGGTGTGCATGCAGGGCGGCATCCACCCCGACCTCCCCGGCACCGCGTACTTCGACCTGGCCAGGGCGGTCAAGGAGCGGACGCCCGGGATGCACGTGCACGCGTTCTCCCCCATGGAGGTCATCAACGGGGCGAGCCGCACCGACATGTCCATCCGGGCGTGGCTGGAGGCGGCCAAGGAGGCCGGGGTCGACTCGCTGCCCGGGACGGCGGCCGAGATCCTGGACGACGACGTCAGGTGGGTGCTGACCAAGGGGAAGCTGCCCGCGCAGGAGTGGGTGGAGGTCATCACGACGGCCCACGAAGTGGGCATCCCGACCACGTCCACCATGATGTACGGGCACGTCGACAACCACCTGCACTGGGTCAGGCACATCAAGCTGATCCGCAGCCTCCAGGAGCGGACCGGCGGGTTCTCCGAGTTCGTGCTGCTGCCGTTCGTGCACACCAGCGCCCCCATCTACCTGGCGGGGATCGCCCGTCCGGGCCCCACGGCGCAGGAGAACCGGGCCGTGCACGCGCTCGCCAGGATCCTCCTGCACGGCGCGATCAAGAACATCCAGTGCTCCTGGGTGAAGCTCCGCGACGACCTGTGCCGCCAGGTGCTCCAGGGCGGCGTGAACGACCTCGGCGGCACCCTCATGGAGGAGACCATCAGCCGCATGGCGGGCTCGGAGAACGGCTCGTACAAGACGATCAGCGAGGTGCGCGAGATGGTCGAGGTCACCGGCAGGCCGGTCAGGCAGCGCACCACCGAGTACGGCGCCCCCGCGGACGAGCGGCTCGCGGCGTCCGCGGCCAGCGACGGCGTGTGCAAGAGCGTCAGGCGGGTCCTGCCGATGGCGTAGTTATAACATGTTCTAACAAGGCTTGCGCCCGCTATGGGAGGCGCTGGGAGAATCGTCACTCCCCTGGGAGAGAGGTTCACCGTGCGGTTGGGTCGGCACCGCGCTGCGCTGCCCGCCGAGCAGCGACGCAGGAAGGCTTTCCAGCGAGGCATGCTGGCGGGCCTCACCGCCGTGGCCATCGTGGCCGCCGGTCTCGTCGTGGTGTTCGGCAGTGGCGGCGTGCTGTGCAGCACACGAGAGCCTGTTCTGGTCAGCGTCGCGGCCGCGGTCGACGTGGCCCCGGCGGTCATGGAGGCCGCTGGGCGCTTCAACGAGACGAAGACCTCCGTGGGCGGCCGGTGCGTGCTGGTCCAGGTGACCGAGCAGCCGCCGGCCACCGTCCTGCGCACGCTGATCGGCGACCGCGCGGGCGTCCTACGCGAGCGGCCCGACGGGTGGATCGCGGACTCGTCGGCCTGGATCAGGCTGGCCCGCCAGCAGGGCGCGAACGCGCTGCCCGCCGGTGAGAGCGTGGTGGCGACGTCACCGCTGGTGTTCGCGACCCGCTCGTCGCTGGCCCAGCGCTTCTCCGTGGGCAAGACCGAGATGAACTGGCGGATGGTCTTCCCCGCGACCGTGCGCGGGCGGCTGACGCCCAACGCGAACGAACCGGACGTCGTGCGCGTCCCCGACCCGTCGCTGGCGGGGGCGGGCATCGCGACGGTGGCCGCCGCCAGGGACGTCGTCGGCACGGGTCCGACGGCGGACAGGGCGCTGACCGCGTTCGTACGGTGGGCGCAGGCCGGCTCCGCCCCCGACTACCGCAGCATGCTGGCGGCGGTCGACGACCACACGTTCTGGCAGCGCCCGGTCGTCATCGTCCCCGAGCAGTCGGTCTGGAACCACAACCTGCGCCCCTCCTCCGACCCGGTCGTCGCGCTGCACCCGCGCGAGGGCACGATCAACCTCGACTACCCGTACGTCGTCACCGCCGGCGACCCTACGGTGGCCGAGGCGTCCACGGTCTTTGCCGACTGGCTGAAGGGCCCGCAGGCGCAGGAGATCGTCCGGCGGGCCGGGTTCAGGTCGGGCGACGGCACCCAGGGCCCGATCTCGCCGGGGCCGCAGATCCCCTCGTCGACCCCGAAGACCAGGTCGTCGGTGTCGCCGCAGGACATCGACGAGGCGCTGCGGGCCTGGAGCCGGCTGGCCCCGCCGACGAACATCCTCGTCCTGGCCGACACCTCCAAGCACATGGCCGAGCCGCTGAACGGCAGCACCAGGATCAGGATCGCGCTGGACGCGGCCAAGATCGGGCTGCAGCTCTTCCCCGAGTCGACGCACATGGGCCTGTGGGAGTTCGCCGGGAAGGTGGGCGGGGTCAAGTCGTACCGGGAGCGGGTCGGGCTCGGCCCGATCAACGAGCCCCAGACCGGGCAGGTGGTCCGCAAGAGCCGCCTCGCCGAGCTGACCGGCACGATCACCGCCCATCCCAGCCTGGACAGCTCGCTCTACGACGCGATACTCGGCGGCTTCCGCAAGGTCACCAGCGAGTACCGCGAGGAGATGAACAACTCGCTCCTGGTGATCACGGCCGGCAAGGACGACGGCAAGGGCACGAAGCTGCCGGAGCTCCTCGACAAGCTGCGGCACGAGTGGAACCCCGACAAGCCCGTACAGATCATCATCATCGCCTTCGGCAAGGGCGTCGATCACGACAGCCTGTCGCAGATCACGGCCGCCACCAACGGCTCGCTGCACGAGGCCCAGGAGCCGGGGGAGATCATCGACGTCTTCCTCTCCGCCCTGGCCCGCCGCCTCTGCCACCCCACCTGCAAGCCGAACCCATGAGAAAGGGGGCGCTCCGGGCGCCCCCTTTCCGGTTAGACGCGCTGCCAGAGCGCCGGGACGTTGGGCGGCTCCCAGCCGGCCAGCGCCGTGTGGGCCTGGATGCAGCGGTAGGTGACGCCGTTGTAGGTGACGGTGTTGCCGACCGCGTACGCGGTGCCGGCCTTCCACGTGCCCGAAGGCGTCGTGGGGGTCGGCGTCGGGGTCGGGGTGGGGGTCGGCGTGACGGTCGGGGTGGGCGTGGGCGTCGGGTTGCCGCCGCCACCGCCGATCTGCAGGTCGATGCAGGAGTAGAAGGCGTTGACGGTGTCGGAGATGTTCCAGATCGCCAGGACCTTCTGCCGGCCCGAGTAGCCGGACAGGTTGACCGTGTGCGAGACCGTCGCGGGCGGCTGCTGGCCGTTGCCGTTGAAGACGGCCACCCGCGTGTTGCCGATGTAGTACTCGTAGTTGAGCGTGGCGTGCCTGGCGGTGAACGTCCAGTTGAAGGTCACCGTGGTGCCCACCTGGGCGACCGGCCACGGCTTGCTCTCGTCGCTGAGCTGCGCGAACTGCGACAGGTTGGCGTGGCAGTTGCGCAGGCCCTTCGGACCTTCGACGCTCTGCGGCTCGTAGATGATGTTGCCGCAGTTGGGCACCTTGCCCTGGGCGCAGTTGGCCTGGCGGCTGGGTGGGGAGTTGACGTAGCCGTGCGCGAACGCCGGCGCCGTGTTGAACACCGTGGTGGCGACGGCGATCACCACCACGGCGACTAACGTGAGCATCCTTCTCATGAAGTGGGCTCCTTTACATGGGGGGATGCTCCAAATGTAAAGGAAACTTTCCTAACGGTAAACGCCTGCCTGACCAGCGGTTCCGGTCGCGGTCAGGCGGTCAGCGAGTGACGATGAAGTCGTCCGGGTCGCGGGGCGCGCGGTCACGCGGCGGGGCGGCCGCGTGCCCGACGGCCACGCAGCCCATCGGGTCCCAGGATCCGGGCAGGTCGAGCACCTCGCGGACGACCGGGCGGCAGAACATCGTGGACGACACCCACGCCGAGCCCAGCCCCTCGACGGCGAGCTGGATGAGGAGGTTCTCCACCCCCGCGCCGGTCGCCACGACGAACATCTCCCGCTCCGACGCGTTGCGCCGATCGTCCCGGTACGTGTGGGAGCCCTCCATCACCAGGCACGGCACGATCAGATAGGGCGCGTTGCGCAGCACGTCGCCCCGCTTGATCCGCTTGGCGATCGACTGCTCGGTGAACCCGTCGCCGCGCAGATCCTCGATCCACGCGTCGCGCATGGCGTCGAGCAGCTTGGTGCGCGTCTGCGCCGACTCGACCAGCACGAACCGCCACGGAGTCGTGTGGTGCGGCGCGGGCGCGGCGATGCCCGCCGCCACCGCCCTGCGGACCTTCTCCGGGTCGACCGGCCGGTCCGAGAACTCCCTGATGGTACGGCGGGCGAACACGACGTCCCGCGACCCGTAGCGGAACAGGTCGTCGTCGGCCCCCCGCACCAGCGGCCTGACCCCGGGCCCGTCGTCCTCGGTGACCAGGTGGGACAGCCCGCGCACGATCGCCACCGGGACTCCGGCGAGCTTGCCCTTGACCAGCTCGGCCGCGCCCGCGATCTCGTCGGCCAGCGCGGTGACGGTGGCGCTGAGCTCGTTGCCGTAGCCGTCGGAGGCGCCGCGGAAGTCGTCGAGCGGACGCACGCCCGCCACGCCGATGGCCACGTCGGTGAGCCCGTGGCGCCACGGCCGGCCGAACGTGTCGGAGACGATCACGCCCGCGCGCACGGCCAGGCCCTTCCTGATGCGCCTGGCCGAGGCGTCGGAGTCTTCGGGGAGCAGGAGCACGGTGCCCGGCTCGGTGTTGGAGGCGTCGACCCCGGCGGCGGCCATGACGAAGCCGTGGCGGGTCTGGGAGATCACGGTGTCGCCCCGCCTGGCCACCACGCGCTCGGTCTCGTCCTGGATGGCCTGGGAGCGGTCGGGCGCCCGGCGGACGCGGCCCTCGGCCTTGCTCACGATCTTGGACGTGACGACCACGATGTCGCCGTCGCGCAGGTCCGCGTGCTTGAGCAGCGCCGCGACGTCGTCCCCGGACCGCACCTCGCCGATGCCCTCGACGGCGATCACCTCGAAGCGCGGCGGAGCGGCGGTCATCGGGCGAGCTCCTGGGCCAGGTCGAGCGCGGTGCGGGCGATGCCGGCGGCGGCGTCGGCGTCGTGCATGAGGATCGGCCGGGCGATCACGCGCACGCCGTCGAGCACGACCCCTTCGTCCTCCTCCGCCACCAGCCACCCGTCGATCAGCTCCGGGCCGTACAGCTCCAGCACGGCCTGCGCGGTCGTCTCCACCCCGATGGCGGTCAGGCACGCGTCGGCCATGCCCCTGACGGGCGCGCCGCCGATGATGGGCGAGACCCCGACCACCGTCTTGGCCAGCAGGGCGTCGCGGATGCCGGGGATCTGCAGGATCGTGCCGATGCTGACGACCGGGTTGGACGGCGGCAGGATCACCACGTCGGCCTGCTCGATCGCGTCGAGCACGCCCGGCGCGGGCTTGGCCGTGTCGGCCCCCACCAGCGCGAACGACTGCGCCGGGACCGAGGCGCGCAGGCGCACCCACCACTCCTGGAAGTGGATGGCGCGCTTGCCGTTCTCGTCCTCGATCACCACGTGGGTCTCGCAGCGGTCGTCGGTCATCGGCAGCAGCCGCACGCCGGGCTGCCACCGCGCGCACAGCGCCTGCGTGATCTGGGACAGCGGGTAGCCGGCCTCCAGCATCTGCGAGCGCACGATGTGGGTGGCGAAGTCGCGGTCGCCGAGCCCGAACCACTGCGGCTCCACGCCGTACGCGGCCAGCTCCTCCTTGACGACGTGGGACTCCTTGGCGCGCCCCCAGCCCTGCTCCTCGTCGATGCCGTTGCCCAGGGTGTACATCACGGTGTCGAGGTCGGGGCAGACCCGCAGGCCGAACAGGGTGATGTCGTCACCCGTGTTGCCGATGACGGTGATGGTTGCGTCTGGCGCGGCCGTGCGCAGGCCGCGCAGGAAACGGGCGCCGCCGATGCCGCCCGCGAGTGACACGATGTGCATGCCGCCAGTCTTCCACCGGGCCCTGACAACCCCATCTCGGGAGTGGTTTTACCCCACTTGTTATGAGAGAAGTGCCAGGTAGTGGCCGAATCGGGACGTAGGAGGTTCCTGGGACTCCCGCCACCCGAGTCGGTCATGTGGCAAACTCCCTTCGGGCCAAAGGGTCCGATGGGGGTACTTGTGAGCAAATTTGACGTCGCCCGGCTGAAGGAGCCGGGCGCATGGATCATGCTCGTCCTCGGCTTGCTGACCGTGCTGCTGACGATCGGCGACGTCCTGGTCGGCTCGCCCGCGCTGTCCCTGACCAGGCGCGCGGCGGCGAACGTCCTGGACCTGACGAACCCCGTCGTGACGGCGCTGCTGCTCGGAGCCGTGCTGCTGGTCACCAAGGTCGGCGAACCGTCGCCCAAGGCCAAGCCGATCATGTACGGGTCGGCGGTCGGGCTGGTGCTGGCCACGGTGTTCGGCATGCTGTCGCTGCTCCTCGGCCTGCTCGCCGGGCTCGGGGGCTGGCCGACGGTACGGCTGGTGCTCCTCGGCGTGCCCGCCATCGCCTTGACCGCCGTCGCGCTGGTGTACCTGCTCCCGCAGATCCTGCCGGAGCGGCCCGTCGCGCAGGTCTACCAGCCCCAGTTCGGCCAGCAGGCGCCCTGGCAGCAGCCCCAGCAGTTCGGCCAGCCTGAGCAGGCTCAGCAGTTCGGGCAACCCGAGCAGCCGCAGCAGTTCGGCCAGCCTGACCAGTCGCAGGCGGGCTCCGGTTTCGGTCAGCAGGAGCAGGCTCCCGGCTTCGGCCAGTCCCCTTACGGCCAGCAGCCGCCCTCGGGCGCGTACGACCCGCAGCCCGGCACGCAACCGGGCTACGCCCAGCAGCCGCCGTCCGGCCAGCAGCCCGGCTACGGCCAGCAGCCTCCTTCCGGGCAGTACGGCCAGCAACCCCCTTCGGGCCAGTACGGCCAGCAGCCCCCGAGCTTCGGCGGCCAGCCCGAGCCCCAGGCCGCGCAACCGGACTACCAGGCCGCCGCGCAGCAGCAGCCCGAGACATACCAGCAGCCCGTGATCAGAGGCGCCCTGCCCGCAGCCCCCTCGGACCGGAGCCAGCCCGACCAGCCCTACACCCCGCCGGGCTTCGGCTCGCCGGACCAGGGTCAGCCCGACCAGGCTTATGCCCCGCAGAGCTTCGGTTCGGCGGACCAGGGTCAGCCTGACCAGGCTTACGTCCCCCAGAGCTTCGGGTCAGGGGACCAGGGCCAGCAGGAGCAGCCCTACGCCCCGCAGAGCTTCGGTCTGCCGGAGCAGAGTCAGCCTGACCAGGCTTATGCCCCGCAGAGCTTCGGTTCGGGAGACCAGGGCCGGCCGGACCAGGCCTATGCTCCCCAGAGCTTCGGCTTGGGAGACCAGGGTCAGCCCGATCAGGCTTACGCCCCCCAGAGCTTCGGCTCGCCGGAGCAGGGCCGGCCGGACCAGGCCCACTCCCCGCAGGGCTTCGCCCCGTCGGCCTACGCCCCCGCAGACACGGCCCCCTCGGGCCAGGAGTACTCCACCCCGCCGGCCGTCGAGTACCAGCCGGCCCCGTACGTCCCCGCCGACAGCCAGCCGAGCCTCTACGGCCAGCCCAGCCCCAACCCCTACGCGCCGCCCGGGACCGACCAGCCCAGCCCGTACGCGCCGCCCGCGGACCAGCAGCACAGTCCGTACGCCCCGCCCGCGGACCGCCCGAACCCGTACGCGCCCCAGGAGGCCGCGCCCAACGCGTTCGCCGACCAGGCGTTCCCGACGCCGGCGGGCGACACCGCCCCGAGCGTCCCCTATCCGCCGGCCCCCGAACAGCAGCAGCAGTCGTACTTCGGCCAGAGCGCCTTCGACCAGCAGGGCGGCCAGCCGTTCACGGGTTACTCGGGCCGCGAGTACGCCACCCCGGCCGCGTACCAGGAGCCGGACCCGCCCGTGGACCCGCGGTCCCAGCAGCTCATGGACGCCTACCAGCAGGCGGAGACGTACTCCACGGCCCAGCACTCGGCGCCCCAGCACTCCACGGCTCAGCACTCCACCGTCGGCACCCAGCCCGAGCTGCGCGTGCCCGACTACTCCGGCCAGCCGTCCCAGCCGTCCCGGTCGTACGACGACCCGTTCGGCCACCCGCAGCAGCCCCAGGCGCCCCAGCAGCCGCAGCCGGGCGGATACGAGCCTCAGCAGGGCCAGTACCGGCCGACCCACCAGGCGCCGCAACAGCAGCAGCAGCCTTGGCCGCACCAGCAGGCGGAGGCCGTCGGCGACGCGACGATGAGGCTCGACTCCGCTCCCTTCGGCAGCGGCTACGGCGCCCGCCCGGGAGACGACCCCATCGACCCGACGGCCATATACACCCCCAACGAGCCCCGCAGGTAACGGACCGGTAATGAACGACTAGAGAGAAGGTGGGCCCTGGGCGGGTGTCTATCCCGCCCTGGTACGGTTCGGACCGCTGACAGGTTGAACGAGCCTTCTGACGCCGCGTGCAAAAGGGTGTCGGCCGGGCGTGAACATCACATGCCAAGCACACCGGGGCGAGCTCTGGTCTTTCCCCGGATAGCTGCATGCCGCTTGACGTCAGCTACAGCACACGCGTGTAATTACAACCATGTTGTTACGCCTTCCGATGGGTGGGTAATAAGGAAGGCGTCCATGGGGGGCTCCATTGCGGGCGGGCGGCAGGGAGG
The DNA here is from genome assembly GCF_044460125.1 of Nonomuraea sp. NPDC050153. NCBI lineage: Bacteria > Bacillati > Actinomycetota > Actinomycetes > Streptosporangiales > Streptosporangiaceae > Nonomuraea > Nonomuraea sp. NPDC050153. The sequence continues at coordinate 60,650 of NZ_JBITJQ010000041.1, read as the reverse complement.
TGTGCAGTGACCGATCCGGTCATCGCACAGGATCAGCTTGACGCTGAAGAACTCGGCTGGCAGGAGCGCGCGTTGTGCGCGCAGACGGATCCGGAGGCGTTCTTCCCGGAGAAGGGCGGCTCCACCAGAGAGGCCAAGAAGGTCTGCCGATCGTGCGAGGTCCGTGCCGAGTGTCTTGAATACGCACTCGAGCACGATGAGCGGTTCGGCATCTGGGGTGGGCTGTCCGAGCGGGAGCGCAGACGGATCAAGCGCCAGGCCGTTTAGGTATATGGGCGGAAGGGTCACGCGGTCGATCGCGTGACCCTTTTCGCATCTCCTGTCCCCCTTTCACAGGTATGGTGGGCGCGCCTGCTCAACCCCCCTCAGGAGCATCCGCCCATGTCACGTCCCTACGTCACCGCGATCGTCGTCGCTCACGACGGCGCGCGCCGGCTGGGGGAGACGCTGCGCGCCCTGGTGAACCAGCGGACCGCGTGGCCGGCGTCGACAACAGCAGCAGGGACGGCTCGGCCGACCTGCTCGCCCAGGCGTTCGGCCGCGGCAACCTGATCTCCCTGCCGCGCTCCACCGGCTTCGGCGGTGAGGGCTTCCAGCCCCTCGCGCTCCCCGGCCCTTGCGCGTCCGGCAAACACGGATTTCCCCGTGACCTACGGAGACGGACGATCCAGACGAATTCCGGGTGTCGAGAATGTCGCCCCGGCTCCGTCCCAGGGATACCAGCGGCCACGATGGGCCGCGCGACGGAGAAGGAGAACCACCGTGATCGAAAGGATGGGCAACGTCGGCATCGTCGTCGAAGACCTTGAGGCCGTCACCGCGCACTTGGTCGAACCGGGGAGGCGAGGGGCTGGTCGAGGAACCTCGGGCGGCCAGGGTCGTCGGGCTCGACGGGGTCCGGGTCGGCATCGCCATGACACAGCCGGCTTGAGCCGATGAGGTTCCACACGCCGACGGCGGTCAGCGCCGGACCGGAAAGCGCACCGGTGAACGCGCCGGGCATTCGTCGCATCATGTTCGCGGTCGATGCCATCGAGGACGCCGTCGTCGCACTGTCCGAGCAGCTCAGCTGAAGGCCGCCGAAAGGCGTCCACAGAGCGTCATCCGGGCACGCGCGGCAGACCCGCCGCTCGTCAACGAGCCCGGACCCCCGATGGGTCCGCTGGGCGGACCAGGAAAACGACAATGGGAGCGAAACCGTGGAATCGAACGAGGTCATCGAGGTTCTGAACCGACCGATCAGCCAGGAACTGCTGGCCCGTGACGTGACCCGCCTGGCCTACGTCGCCAAGGACGGCACACCCCGCAATGTCCCGATCATCTTTGCCTGGAACGGCTCGGAGATCGTCATGTGCACGGCGAAGAACTCTCCGAAGCTCCCGGGCCTGCGCGAGAACCCGGCGGTCGCCCTGACGATCGACACCGAGGTGCACCCGCCCAAGATCTTGCTCATCCGCGGCCGGGCCGAGCTGGACTACGTCGACGGCATCCCGGACGAGTATCTCCAGCAGACCAGCACCTACGAGATGACGCCCGAGCAACGGGTCGGGTGGGAGGCGGAGGTGCGTTCGCTCTATCACGACGGCATGGTCCGGATCGTCGTGACCCCGACGTGGGCGAAGCTGATCGACTTCGAGACGACCCTGCCGAGCGCGGTCGAGGAACTCCTCCAGCAGCGGATCGAGCGTCAGCGCGCGTGAGCCCCGCGTCAGGTTGGGTGGATCGCGCCTCGGCAGGCGTGAAGTCTCTGAAATCCGCCAGAAAATGTCGCGGCGGGATGTCGAGAACCCGCGCGTGGCTTCGTCCCCGGAGTGAACACGGCCACCACGGGCCGCACCGCATCTAGGAGAACAAGATGGCCAAATACCTGCTGCTCAAGCACTACCGGGGCGCGCCGGCGGCGGTCAACGACGTGCCGATGGACCAGTGGACGCCGGAGGAGGTTTCGGACCACGTGCAGTACATGCGTGATTTCGCCGCTCGGCTTGAGGGCACCGGAGAGTTCGTCGACAGCCAGGCGCTCTCCCCGGAGGGCACGTTCGTCCGCTACGACGGTGAGGGGCGCCCGCCGGTCACCGACGGCCCGTTCGTGGAGACCAAGGACCTGATCGCCGGCTGGATGGTGATCGACGTCGAGACCTACGAGCGGGCGCTCGAACTGGCCGGCGAGTTGTCCGCGGCTCCGGGCGCGGGTGGGAAGCCGATCCACGAGTGGCTCGAAGTGCGGCCGTTCCTGGGCGCGCACGCGACCATCACGGAGTGACGCACGGCGGACGAGCCCCGTCAGGCCCATCGCCGCCGCGGGCTCGTCCAGCACCGGCAGGCCGGGACCGGACGCCAACACCAGGCGGGAGTGGTCCTGGCCGACGATCATCCATGGTGGAAGTGGCCGGGGAGCGCGAGGGGCCGGGTCAGCGGCGGTCGTCGTAGCCGGGGTCGACGGTTTCGGGGGAGAGGCCCAGGAGGGTGGCCACCTGCTCGACCACCGTGTCGTGGACCATGGCGCCCAGGGTGTCGCGGTCTCTGGCCCGGGCTTCCAGCGGGCGGCGGTAGACCACGATCGACGCCGGGCTCTGGCCGGTCGCGGCGTCGGCGCGGCCGAAGGGGATCGGGTCGGTGCCCAGGCTCGGCCCGTCGCCCAGGTCGCTCAGCGGCGGGACCTCCTCCACCGCGAACTCCACCGCCGACAGCTGGCGTTCCCAGCGGGGGCGGAGGCGGTCGACCGCGTCCAGCACGAGGTCGTCGAAACGCTCGCTCCGGGACTTGGCCATGGGGACGTGGGAGGGAGCGAGCGGGCCGCGCATGCCGCGACCGTGGCGATCGCGCCGTCTGGGACCGCGCTTCTGTGTCACGCAAGCAAGTGTACGGGGAGGGCCTGCCGATTCTGAGGAATGGAGTCACCTCTCCACGCCTCTGGGTGATGGCCCGAGGGGCGTCCGGAGTCACGGGGCGGTTCGGGTGATCCGAGGGCGCTCAGGACCGGCGTTGCCGCTCCCCACCGCGCGTTGATCCCCTTAGGCTCTGAGTCGGCGTCACCGCTCACCACCTCTGCGTGATCCCCCAAGGTCCGCAGGGCCGGTGCCTTCGGGGCATGTGGGTGGAAAGGCTGCGACAGGTGTCCGAATTGTGGCGACACGCTCGTTAAGAGCGCTCAGATAGTGGCGCCTCGCACACTTACCAGATACGGTCCCTCCGTGAGCCCCGTCCGCCGCTGTTCCCGCACCGCCTGCAGTCAGCCTGCCGTCTTCACGCTCACGTACGTATACGCCGACTCGACCGCTGTTCTGGGCCCCCTGGCAACGTACGCGGAGCCACACTGTTACGACCTGTGCGCCGAACACGCCGAGCGGCTTACCGCTCCCCGAGGCTGGGAGGTGGTACGGCTGCCGACGGACGGCGCCTCCCCGAGTTCCGACGACCTCGAAGCGCTGGCCAACGCGGTCAGGGAGGCCGCCCGACCCACGCCGCCCGGCAGCGGCGAGCCGGTGGGCCAGGGCGTGGAGGTCGGTCGCAGGGGGCACCTGCGCGTTCTGAGGTCGGCTCAGCAGCACCGCGACCGGTAGGCTCGATTACGCCGGAGAAGCGACCCAAGGGCGGAGCTGGAGAGTGGGCGACCTCGCCAAGATCTTCAAAGCGTACGACGTTCGCGGAGTGGTGCCCGACGAGCTCGACGAGCCGGCCGCCGAGGCCGTGGGAGCGGCCTTCGTCGAAGTGACAGGGGCCGAGTCGATCGTGGTCGCGCACGACATGCGTGAGTCTTCGGTTCCGCTGGCCGACGCGTTCGTCAGGGGCGCCTGTTCGCGCGGCGCCGACGTGGTGCACGCGGGGCTGGGCTCCACCGATCTGCTCTACTACGCCAGCGGGAGCCTGGGGCTGCCCGGGGTGATGTTCACCGCCAGCCACAACCCCGCCCGCTACAACGGCATGAAGATGTGCCGGGCCGGCGCGGTCCCGATCGGCGGCGACACGGGGCTCGTCGACATCCGCGACAGGGCCGCGGAGCTGATGGGCTTCACGGCGGCGCCCGGCGGGTCGGTGATCGAGAAGGACCTGCTGCAGGGGTACGCCGACCACCTGCGCACGCTCGTCGACCTGTCGCGCATCAGGCCGCTCAAGGTCGTCGTGGACGCCGGTAACGGCATGGGCGGGCACACCGTTCCCGCCGTGTTCGAGGGGCTGCCGATCGAGCTGACCCCGCTCTACTTCGAGCTGGACGGAAACTTCCCCAACCACGAGGCCAACCCGATCGAGCCGCAGAACCTCGTCGATCTCCAGCGGGCCGTGGTCGAGAGCGGGGCGGACATCGGGCTGGCCTTCGACGGCGACGCCGACCGGTGCTGGGTGATCGACGAGCAGGGGCGCTCGGTCTCGCCGTCGGCCGTCACGGCGCTGGTCGCGACGCGCGAGCTGGCCAAGCACCCCGGGTCGACGATCATCCACAACCTGATCACGTCCCTGGCCGTTCCCGAGATCGTGCGCGAGCAGGGCGGTGTGCCCGTGCGCACGCGGGTCGGGCACTCCTTCATCAAGGCCGAGATGGCCCGCACGGGAGCCGTCTTCGGCGGCGAGCACTCGGCCCACTACTATTTCCGCGACTTCTGGTTCGCCGACTCCGGGATGCTGGCGGCGATGCACGTGCTGGCCGCGCTGGGCGAGCAGGAGCGTGCGCTGTCGGAGGTGGTGGGGGTCTACTCGCGCTACCACGCCTCGGGCGAGGTCAACAGCGCCGTGGCGGACCAGGGCGAGGCGTTGCGACGGGTGCGGGAGGCGTTCGCGGCACGGGGGGAGTTCGACGAGCTCGACGGGCTGACCGTGACCGGGCCGGGCTGGTGGTTCAACCTGCGGGCGTCCAACACCGAGCCGCTGCTCAGGCTGAACGCCGAGGCGGCCGACGAGAGCACAATGAAGGCGATCAAGGACGAGGTCCTCGCCATCGTGGGAAGGGTGTCAGAGTGAAGATCGACGACTGGCTGCTGGAGATCCTGGCCTGCCCGGCGTGCAAGGCTCCCCTGCGCGCCGAGAACGAGGCCGAGGAGCTGGTCTGCACGGGCTGCGGCCTGATCTACCCGGTACGGGATGACATCCCCGTCCTGCTCGTCGACGAGGCCAGGAAGCCGTGACCTGGGAGCCGGAGCGGCTCGACGACCAGCGTCACCTCAGGGAGGCCGATCCCGGCGGGATGCTGCCGGCGGTCGCCTCCTCGGCGGCGCACGTACGCACCGGCTATCGCACCGCGGTCGAGACCCGCGTCGACCGCCTGGCCGACCACGGGCGCCCGCGCGCCATCGTGGTCGCGGGCATGGGCGCCTCGGGCATCGTCGGCGACATCCTGGCGGCGGTCGTCGGCAACGGCGCGCCGCTGCCGATCGTGTCGCTGCGCTCCTATCAGCTCCCCGGCTGGGTGGGCGCCACCGACCTGGTCGTGGCCGTGTCCGGCTCAGGCGACGCCGACGAGACGCTGTCCGTCGCCACCCAGGCCGTGCGGCGCGGCAGCACCCTGCTCGGCGTGGGCGCCCCCGGCTCCCCGCTGGCGGCCATCGCCACCCAGGCTTCGGCGATCTACGTGCCGGTGCCGGTCAACGGGCAGTCCAGGGCGAGCCTCTGGCTGCTGGCCACCCCGGTCATCGTGGCCGCCGCCGCGCTGCGGCTCGTCCAGGCCGACGCCGACCTGTTCGAACGGGTGGCCAAGACGCTGGAGGACATGGCCCACCGGTGCCGGCCGTCCAGCGAGTCGTTCATCAACCCCGGCAAGTCGCTCGCCATGGATCTGGCCGAGAGCGTGCCGATGATCTGGGGGTCGTCGCCGGTCGCGTCGGTGGCGGCGTACCGGCTGGCCTGCCAGCTCAACACGAACGCGAAATACCCCGCCGTCCACGGCGAGCTGCCCGAGGTGGGCCACAACCAGGTCGAGGTCTTCGACGGGCCGCTGGCCGAGCGCGACATCTTCGCCGACACCGCCGGGCGCACGCTCCGGCTCGTCGTGCTGCGCGACGTCGAGGAGCATCCGCAGGTGACGCGCCGGCGCGAGACGTCCGTACGGCTGGCGCGAGAGCGCGACGTCCCGGTGACGGAGCTGTCGGCGGAGGGCGAGCATCCGCTGGAGCGGATGGCCACGCTGATCGCGCTCGGCGACTACGCGAGCACGTATCTGGCGCTCGGATATGCCATCGATCCGACCCCAGTGTCGGCGATCACTGAGCTGAAGGCCAGAATTTCGCAATAGGATCCTTTTTCAGGCCTTTGTACGTGATCTTTATGAGTGGAGAAGACCGGTGAGCGCGAGCGGCGGTACCAAAGCGATCATTGCGGCCTTGGCGGCGAACCTGGCAATCGCCGTGTCCAAATTCGTGGCCGCCTTCTTCACCGGGTCGTCCTCGATGCTGGCGGAGGGCATTCACTCGGTCGCCGACTCGGGCAACCAGGTGTTGCTGCTGGTGGGCGGCAAGCGGGCGGCCAGGGCCAGCACGAAGGAGCATCCTTTCGGCTACGGCCGCGAACGTTACTTCTACGCCTTCGTGGTGGCGGTCGTGCTGTTCACGATCGGCGCGGTGTTCTCGATTTACGAGGGCGTTCACAAGCTCTCGGACCCGGAGCAGGTGCAGGCGCCGATCTGGGCGTTCGCGGTGCTGATCTTCGCGATCATCGCCGAGAGCTTCTCGTTCCGCACGGCCATCCAGGAGTCGAACGCCGTACGCGGCAAGCAGTCGTGGGTCGCGTTCGTCCGCCGGTCCAAGTCGCCCGAGCTGCCGGTCATCCTGCTGGAGGACCTGGGCGCGCTGCTCGGCCTGATCTTCGCGCTGTTCGGCGTGACGATGGCGGTCGTCACCGGCAACGGCGTCTGGGACGGCGTCGGCACCCTGATGATCGGCGTGCTGCTGGCCGTGATCGCGGTGGTGCTGGCCATGGAGACCAAGTCGCTGCTGGTCGGCGAGGGCGCCACCCCCGAGATGGAGGCCCAGATCCGGGCCGCGCTGGAGGGCTCGTCCGAGGTCGCCAGGGTCATCCACATGCGCACGCTGCACCTGGGCCCCGAGGAGCTGCTGGTCGCGGCCAAGATCGCGGTGGCGTACAACGACACGGCGGCCGAGGTCGCGCAGGGCATCGACGACGCCGAGCGCCGCATCCGCGAGGCCGTGCCGATCGCCCGCGTGATCTACCTGGAGCCCGACCTGGACCGCCTCCGCAGCGCCTCCCCCTCGACGAGCTGACCCCCGACGCCGGCCGGGCCCGGCTCACGACGTGAGCTGGGCCGGGCGCAGGCGGGGCAGGCGCAGGCGCGGCCGGCGGAGACCGCCCAGGGTGATGAACGCCTCCGCCTGCAACGCCGAGACACCGATGCGGGGCAGGTCGCGGGCGTTCGGATAGACCACGAAGCGCGGCTCCCAGATCGGCCGGAACTTGGCGTTGAACCGGTACAGCGACTCGATCTGGAACCAGTGCGACAGGAAGATCAGCAACGTCCGCCACGCCCGCAGCACCGGGCCGGCCCCGAGGCGCTCCCCGCGGGCGAGGGCCGCGCGGAACATGGCGAAGTTCAGTGAGACCTGCGTGACGCCCAGGGAGGGCGCGGCCTGGAGGGTCTTGACGATCAGGAACTCGTTGAGCCCCGGATCAGCGTCGCGGTCGCGCCGCATCAGGTCGAGCGAGACGCCGTGCGGTCCCCACGGCACGAAGTGCAGCACGGCCTTGAGCTCGCCGTCCTTGTGCGCGGTGGCCACCAGGCACTCGGAGTCCGCCGGGTCGCCGAAGCGGCCGAGCGCCATCGAGTAGCCGCGCTCGGTCTCGGTGCCGCGCCAGGAGTCGGCCGCCTGCTGGATGCGTTCGCGATCCTGGACGGTCAGGCTCGCGGTGCGGCGCACGTGGCACGTGTAGCCGTTCCGCTCGGTCCTGTTGACCATCTGGCGGACGTTGCGCATGGCGCGGCCCTCCAGCGTGAAGTCGGCGACCTCGACGATGGCCTCGTCGCCGATCTCCAGCGCGGACATCTTGGCCTCGCGCGTCCAGACCTCGCCGCCGGTCTCGCCGCAGCCGATGACGGCGGGCACCCAGGCGTGGCGCCTGGCCTCGTTCATGAACACCTTGATCGCCGCCGGCCACGCCTCGCGGTCGCCGATCGGGTCGCCGCTGGCCAGCATGACCCCGGACACGACGCGGTAGGCGATGGCCGCCTTCCCCGAGGGGGAGAACAGCACGCTCTTGTCGCGCCGCAGCGCGAAGTAGCCGAGCGAGTCGCGTTCGCCGTGCTGGGCGAGCAGGGCGCGCAGGCGCCGCTCGTCGTCCTGGGTGAGCTCGGCGGCCGGTCGCTCGGGGCGCAGCGCCAGGTAGAGCGTCGAGACGGCGGTGAGCGTGCCGAGCGCGAGCAGGGAGAAGTAGACCAGGTCCGAGACCCGCTCGACGGTGAACGTGACCGGGCCCTCGATCCCGGCCAGGCCGAGGAGCACGTGTTCGAGCCGGTCGAGCCCGCTCGGACGGCCCACGAGCACATGGGGGCGGGCGCTGACGATCAGGTAGCCGAGACCCACGTCGATGGCGCCGAGCACGAGCAGGTTGCCCAGCGCGCGCCAGCGCGAGCGCGGGTCGGGCAGCGCGGAGAACTCGCGCCTGCCCCACACGAGCAGGGCCAGCAGGGCCAGGCTGATGACGGCCGAGGCCGGGTGCAGATGCACGAAGCTCATGGTGGCGCTCACCGGGAGCAGCACCACGACCGCGCGCCAGGCCCGCACCTTCCCGCGGCGCAGCGCGTGCGCGAGCATGATCAGCATGATGCCGACGACGAGGGAGGACGCTCTGGCGACGGTCGTGACGATGCCGGGCAGGATGTCCGTCCATTCGCCCATCCGGCTGTGCTCGAAGTGGGGGAACACAACCTTGCTGATGTCCAGCAGGCCGATCACCAGCGACGCGTACGCGGCGACGGCCGGAATCCAGGAGCGCTTCACACTCCGAGATTGAAGACCCCACCGGGTAATCTCCATGTTAACTCCCTGCTTACGGCCCTCCCTGTATCCCGTACCTCATGGGACTGAACTCAATCGGGCTGCTGGTGACCGTTTCGGTGCTGGCAGTGGCCGCGTTGGTGGCGACGGTGTGGTGGTGGCCGCGGCTGAGCGCGGCCCGCTGGGGCGCCGTGCTGGGCCGGGTGGGCGCGCTGGGCGTCTGCCAGGCGTTCACGCTGGCCGCGCTGGGCCTGGCGGTCAACCAGTACTTCGCCTTCTACAGTTCCTGGAGCGACCTGCTGGGCACCGACACGGCGACGGCGCCGATCACGGTCGCCGCCTCGGGACTGCAGGTGCTGAGCAGCCGCTCGGTGCCGGGCGGGCGGATCGAACAGGTGATCATGCCGGGGCCGTCCACGCATCTGAGCGAGGAGGCGTACGTGTTCCTGCCCACGGCGTACCTGAAGCACACCACGGAGCGCTTCCCGGCGATCATCGCGCTCACCGGCTACCCGGGTGACCCGCGCAATCTCATGACCCGGCTCGACCTGCCCGGCCGGATGGCGAAGGCCATCGCCCAGCACCAGGTCAAGCCCACGATCCTGGTCATGATGCGGCCCAGCGTGGTGCTGCCGCGCGACACCGAGTGCGTGGACGTGCCGAACGGGCCGCAGGTCCAGGCGTACTTCGCGAACGACGTCAAACATGACATGACCACTCACTACCGGGTGGCGGAGGGCCGGGACTCGTGGGGCATCCTGGGCGGCTCGACCGGCGGCTACTGCGCACTCAAGATCGTCATGAGCCATCCTGAACAGTTCTCCGCGGCGGTCTCGCAGTCGGGCTACTTCAAGACGATCCTCGACGGCACCACCGGAGACCTGTTCCACAAGGACAAGTTGCTCGAACAGCGCAACGACCTCATGTGGCGGCTGGCCAACCTGCCCGCGCCCCCCGTGAACGTGCTCGTCACCAGCAGCAGGAAGGGGGAGAGCGACTATCTCGCGACCATGGGGTTCCTGAGCGCGGTGAAGCCGCCGATGCGGGCGTCCTCGCTGATCCTGCCCAGCGGCGGGCACAACTTCAACACCTGGAACCGCGAGCTCCCGCAGGCCCTCCCCTGGCTGGCCCAGCAACTCGTCACGCCCGCCGCCTGAGTCAGCGGCCCGAGGGGCGGAGGAGGCGCAGCGCCTTCTCCTTCTCGAAGTCGAGGGCCCGTCGCGGCACCTGGATCCGCCCGATCCGTACCCCGAGGTCACGGACGGCCGCCGCCACCGTGGGCTCGCTGAGCACCCGCAACGCGAACGCCAGCTCCGCGGGCGAGACGTCGAACTGCTTCTCCAGCTCCACCCCCTGAGCCACCGCCGCCAGCTCGTCGGGCCCGAACCGCCGGTGCGCACCCTGCTCCCGCACGGGTGGCAGCAGGCCGAGCGCCTCCCGGTATCGGAGCATCCGAGGGGACATGCCGAGCCGCTTCGCGGCCTCCGTGATGCGCATTCTTACATTCTTACGTCAGTTTTGGCCGCCCCGTGATGCGGACCCGCCGAAAGGCCACCTAAACTCGTCGGGACAACCATCAGTGACGCGAGGGGAAACCCGATGGACTTCAAGGTCGCAGACCTTTCACTTGCCGACTTCGGCCGCAAGGAGATCCGGCTCGCCGAGCACGAGATGCCCGGCCTCATGGCGATTCGCAAGGAGTACGCGGCCTCCCAGCCCCTTCGCGGCGCGAAGATCATGGGCTCCCTGCACATGACGATCCAGACGGCCGTCCTCATCGAGACGCTCGTCGCGCTCGGGGCCGAGGTCCGCTGGGTCAGCTGCAACATCTTCTCCACGCAGGACCACGCCGCCGCCGCGGTGGTCGTCGGCCCCGACGGCACCACGGACGACCCGAAGGGCGTGCCGGTGTTCGCCTGGAAGGGCGAGACGCTGGAGGAATACTGGTGGTGCACCGAGCAGGCCCTCACCTGGCCCGGCGGCGACACCCCCAACATGATCCTCGACGACGGCGGTGACGCCACGCTGCTGGTGCACAAGGGCGCCGAGTACGAGAAGGCGGGCGCCGTGCCGGCCGCCACCGCCGACGACCCGGAGGAGTGGCACGTCATCATCGACCTGCTCACCCGCACGGTCGGCGACGACAAGCGGTGGACCGCGATCGCCGAGAGCATCAAGGGCGTCACCGAGGAGACCACGACCGGCGTGCACCGCCTCTACGAGATGCACAAGAACGGCCAGCTCCTCTTCCCGGCCATCAACGTCAACGACTCGGTCACCAAGTCCAAGTTCGACAACAAGTACGGCTGCCGCCACTCCGTCATCGACGGCCTCAACCGCGCCACCGACGTGCTCATCGGCGGCAAGGTGGCCGTGGTGTGCGGCTACGGCGACGTCGGCAAGGGCTGCGCCGACGCGCTGCGCGGCCAGGGCGCCCGCGTCATCGTCACCGAGATCGACCCGATCTGCGCGCTCCAGGCGGCCATGGACGGCTTCCAGGTGACCACGCTGGACGAGGTCGTCGGCATCGCCGACATCTTCGTGACCTCCACCGGCAACTTCAACATCATCACCGCCGCGCACATGGCGAAGATGAAGCACCAGGCGATCGTCTCCAACATCGGCCACTTCGACAACGAGATCGACATGGCCGGCCTGGCCAAGCTGCCCGGCATCGTCAAGAACAACATCAAGCCGCAGGTCGACGAGTGGGTCTTCGCCGACGGCCACTCGATCATCGTCCTGGCCGAGGGCCGCCTGATGAACCTCGGCTGCGCCACCGGCCACCCGAGCTTCGTCATGTCCAACTCGTTCACCAACCAGGTGATCGCGCAGATCGAGCTGTTCGCGAAGACGGCCGAATACCCTATCGGCGTCTACACGCTGCCCAAGCACCTGGACGAGAAGGTCGCCCGCCTGCACCTCGACGCCCTGGGCGTCAAGCTCACCGAGCTCACCAAGGAGCAGGCCGCCTACATTGGCGTCCACGTCGAGGGCCCGTACAAGCCCGACCACTACCGGTACTGAATTCTCGCGAGCTCCGGGAGGGGGTTTCCCACCTCCCGGAGCTTTCCGCTACCAACCCCGGCTGCGCACGGTGGGCCGCGCGCCGCTCAAACCCTTCATTCTTTACGGCTGCGCACGGTGGGCCGCACGCGCCGACGCCAGTGGCCGTCCGTCATGGCCGGTCGTGAAGGCTCACGGGCCGCTCGCCGTGACGACGCGTATTCTTGGCCGTCTTCTTCGCGCAAAGGGCTGGCATGGATCTCTGGGAAAGTGGCGAGCGGCAGATCTCCTGGGCAGCTCGTTCGATGCCGGTGCTGACCGCGATCGGAGAGCGGTTCGGCCTCGAACGGCCGCTGGACGGGCTGAAGATCGCCGCCTGCCTGCACGTCACCGCCGAGACGGCCGTCCTGATGGGGGCCCTGAAGGCGGGCGGGGCCGAGATCGCGCTCGCCGCATCCAATCCGCTGTCCACGCAGGACGACGTGGCCGAGGCGCTGCGTTCCTACGGGATCGCCGTGCACGCGCGGGCCGGCGTCGACCGGTCCACCTACTACCGGCACATCCACCAGGCGCTCGACCTCGAACCCGACCTCGTGCTCGACGACGGGTGCGACCTGGTCAACATTCTCCACACCGAACGTACCGACCTGCTCGAACACGTCACGGGCGGGTGCGAGGAGACCACCACCGGGATCATCCGGCTGCGGCAGATGGCAGCCGAGGGCGCGTTGAGGTTCCCCGTCGTGGCCGTGAACGACACGCGGACCAAGCGCATGTTTGACAACCGCTACGGCACGGGGCAGTCCACGCTCGACGGCATCATGCGCGCCACCAACACCATGCTGGCCGGGCGGACGGTGGTCGTGGCCGGGTTCGGGTTCTGCGGGCGGGGCGTGGCCGAGCGGGCAAAGGGGTTCGGCGCGCGGGTGATCGTGACCGAGATCGACGCCGTGAAGGCGCTCGACGCGACCCTTCAGGGGTATGAGGTCCGGCCCATGGCGCAGGCGGCGATGCTCGGCGACCTCTTCGTCACCGTGACCGGCAACCGCGACGTGATCAGGGCCGAGCACCTGGCGGTCATGAAGGACGGCGCGATCCTGGCCAACGCCGGGCACTTCGACGTGGAGATCGACGTGCGGGCGCTGGACGAGCTGGCCACAGAGGTGCACCGCGGGGTGCGGCCGAACACCGACGAGTACGTGATGCCCGACAACCGGCGGCTGCTGCTGCTCGCCGAGGGGCGGCTGGTCAACCTCACCGCCGCCGAAGGCCATCCCGCGGCCGTCATGGACATGTCGTTCTCCGCGCAGGCCCTGGCCGTGGCCTGGCTGGTCGGCGAGCGCTCCCGCCTCGACCCCGGCGTCTACGACGTCCCGGAGGAGATCGACCACGAGGTCGCCAAGCTGAAGCTGGCCGCGGCCGGGATCGGCATCGACGATCTCACGCCGGAGCAGGAGGACTACCTGCACTCCTGGCGGGTCGGCTCCTAGCCGGGAGCCGCCCTACGCCGGCGAAGTGAAGATTTGTGGCTTTGTATGCCATTTGTTCACTTTAGTGGCAGGATGGTCGGATGATCCTGATCTCGGAGATCAGGAGGTTCGGTGGTGGAGAAAGGTTCTGCTACGTGAGTCCGTCCCCCAAGTCCCTGCCGAAGGCAGGGTTCCTGTTCTCCGCGGTCGGTGTCGGCGCCGTGGTCCTGCAGATGCTGGCCGTCGCGTACCCCGACGGCGACCCGGCCAAGGCGCGCGAGGCCGCGGGGCTGCTGCGGCAGCTGGCCAAGCGGGTGGACGTCAGCCTGGACGACGTGGAGGAGGTCGCGAGCGCGGTGTGGCGGCCGCCCAGCTCCGGCGCGGGCATCGACGCGTTCAGGAAGTACTTCAACGACGAGGTCGCGCCCTATCCGCCGCACGTGTCCGCGTACATCCGCGGGCTGGCCGACGCGGTCGACGACTATGCGGACATGCTGGAGCAGGTCCAGCACACGCTCCGGACGATGGCCATGATCCAGTGGCTCGAACTGCTGATGTTCTTCTGCTGGCCGGCCATCGACAGGAAGGTCCAGACGCTGATCAACTGGGCGATGCGCAGGAAGCAGGCGGGGCTGCTGCTCAGGATGTTCAATCATGCGGTGGGCAAGCGGTTCATCTACGCCACCGGGGGCACCCTCGCCTACACGGCCCTCGACCAGGTGCTCGTCGACGGGGTCAAGCTGGCGAGAGGTGAGGACATGGGGTCGTGGGGCGACCGCGGCGAGTACATGGTGAAGAACTTCGCGGCGTGCATGGTCTTCTACCATGTGGATCCCGCCAACTTCGGAAGGGTCGCGAACCTGCTGCCGAAGAACAAGGCGGCGCAGGACGCCATCGTGTTCCTGACCGGGTCCTCCATCTTCACCACCACGGGGAACGCGCTCAACCGGCCCGGCGACGTGATCGACGATCCGGCCAGCCTGCTGCCCACCTGGGAGCAGATGCTCGCCAAGCTGGGCGTCGCCGCGGGCCAGGACCAGTTCAGGCGCTGGCGCGGGTACTGAGTGCCGGTGACCACGGTCGCTAGTCCTGGCTGAACCGTCTGACCTCGTCCGCGAACGGGGTCAGGCCGTCCGTCATCATCCCGGCCATCCGCGCGGTCAGGTCCGCGGCGGCGGCGTTCGCGGCGGCGAGCACCGCCTCCGCCAGCGCGTCCGAGCCGAGCCGCATCGCCCGCGGGTCGATGCGCAGGCCGCTGAGCGCGCCGCTCGGCAGCACCTCGGCCGTCACCTGGCCGTTGGCCGCCTCACCTCGGCCGCGGAGGTCGTTGAGGCCGTCCCGTAACTCTTCGAGCTCCCGGGTGTCGGTCTGGAACTGGGCGAGCAGGCGCTGCATCTCCTCGTCGAGGAAAGGAGTGCCGCCGTCGGGCGTGGTCGTCATCAGGTCTCCGTCTCCAGGCGATGTCAGGGCTTGAACTTTTTGTCCGGCTTCGAGTACCCGGGAGGGTCGGCCACCTTCGGCAGGGATTCGACGCTGGCCCAGTGCGCGACGTCGAAGCCGGTCTTCATGCCGGCCAGCCGCTCGGCGACCTCGGGATAGACGTCGCGCAGGGCGTTGACGTAGGTCTCGGCCTTCTTCAGCGCGGCGGAATAGCCCTGCCTGAACGTGTTCGCCGTCTCGTCCGTGCCGGCGAAATCGCCCAGTGCGGCGATGGCGTCGAGGATCCGCCGGGTGTCCCTCGCCAGATCGTCGTGCTCGACGGTGAACCCGCCGGCCGCCCTCGTGAAGGTGCTCCCGCGGACATCGGTGTTCGGCATGCCCGGTCGTTCGGGAACGGGCGCGGGCGAGGTCGGCGACGGGGTGGGGTACGCGGTGGCAGAGGGAGTCGGTGACGCCCCGGCGGTTTCGGTGGGCGTCGGGGTGGGTGTGGGAGTGGGCGTGGGTGAAGGGCTTGGGGACGTCGGACTCGGGCTGGGCGTCGGGGTCGAAGGGCTGGGCGCCGGGGTTGAAGGGCTGGGGCCCGGCGTCGACGGGGTGGGGTCCGGGGTCGTGGGGGTTGGCGTCGGGGTCCCCGTGGGAGACGGTGACGATGTGGGTGATGGGGACGACGTGGGTGATGGGGACGGAGCTGGTGACTCTGCCATGACGCGACATCCTCCTCGTCGGTGTGCCCCTATGTAAACCCATATTACCCGCAGGTATACTATGCTTTAGGCGCGACCAGGGGAGCGGTCGCAGTGGTGAAGCGGTTGCTACAGGGCGGACTGCATCTGCTGCATGCGGCGGATCTCGGCCGCCTGGGTCACGCTGACGTCGCCGGCCAGCTCCTCTACCCGGATGTGGGAGCCGCTGGTCAGCACCTGCTCCGACATCTTGATCGCCCCCAGATGGTGGTTGATCATGAGATCGAGGAACATCCGGTCGAAGTCCTTGCCCTTGGCCGCCTTCAAGGCTTCCAGCTGGGCGGGCGTGGCCATCCCCGGCATGCCCTCATGTGCCGCGTGATGCTCGGGCACCGCCTGCTGCTGCTCCCGCAGCCACGTCGTCATGAACTGGATCTCCGGCCCCTGGGCGTCCTTGATCCGGCTCGCCAGGCTCTTCAGCTGGGCCGACTCGGCCCGGTTGGGCGCGAGGAGCGACATGTCCAGGGCCTGCCGGTGGTGGATGATCATGTCCTGGACGTACTTGATGTCGGCCGCGTTGGCCGTGGCCGAGGGGACGGCGGTGGCGGCCTCGCCCGGAGACAGCGTCCTGGCCTGCTCTCCTGGGCGGCCGGGAGCGATCACGGGGGCGGTCGAGTCGGCCCGTGGGGCCGGCGGCGGGCCGGAGGAGGTGCAGCCGGAGAGGGCAACGACCATGCCCATGACCACAATGAGCGCGGCGCGCACCCACAACCTCCCTGACTGACTCGGTTGAGAATGCGCACTCTAGGCCATAAGTGGACAAATTTAAAGAGGGTGAAACGGAACAAAAATTGACAAGTTGCCTGCTGGCCAGCTGAGGGGTGAAAGGCGAGGATGGCGTAGATTTATGCCCCCTTTATAGGAGGATCCCGAGTGTTCACCCTCCGCAGGGCCTTCACCCTGGTCGCGGCGGTCGTGGCCATGGCAGGCACCGTCTTACCGGCGCAGGCCGCGGACATCCCGGCTCCGGGCGAGATCGTCATGAGCCCCAACATCAAGCACGTCACCAACGTGCCCAAGCCTCAGGCTCTGTCCGACATCCACACGGACATGGCCTTCCAGGGCGACTACGCCTACGTCGGTAACTACTACGGCTTCTCGATCTACGACATCAAGCGCCCGAAGCGGACATCGCTGGTCAGCTCGGTCGTCTGCCCCGGTGGCCAGATGGACATGTCCGTCTACGGCAACCTGCTCTTCGGCTCCGTCGACTCCTCGCGCAACGACGACTCGTGCAACAGCACCTCGCAGCCCGCGTCCGTCAAGGAGTCGTGGGAGGGCATCCGGATCTTCGACGTCTCCGACAAGGCCAACCCGAAGTACATCAAGTCGGTCGAGACCAACTGCGGCTCCCACACCAACACGCTGGTGCCCGACCGCAGGCGCGAGAACGTCTACATCTACGTCTCGTCCTACAGCCCGAGCGCCGCGTTCCCCGACTGCCAGCCGCCCCATGACCTGATCTCGATCATCAAGGTGCCGCTGCGCGACCCGGCGGCCGCCACGGTCATCGCGACGCCGAACCTCTTCCCCGACGGCGGCTACGGCGGCGTCCAGCTGCCCTACCCGGACGGGAAGTCCGCCACCACCGGCTGCCACGACATCACGGCCTACCCGGAGAAGGGCATCGCCGCGGGCGCCTGCATGGGTGACGGCATCCTGCTCGACATCCGCAACCCCGAGCAGCCCAAGATCACCGCGACTGTGCGCGACGAGACGAACTTCGCCTTCTGGCACTCGGCCACGTTCAACAACACCGGCACGAAGGTCATCTTCACCGACGAGCTCGGCGGCGGGACCAGGGCGACCTGCAACGAGGCCATCGGCCCGAACCGGGGCGCCAACGCGTACTACGACATCGTGCGCGGGAAGCTCCAGTTCAGGAGCTACTTCAAGATCTCGCGCCACCAGGCCGACACGGAGAACTGCGTGGCGCACAACGGCTCGCTGATCCCGGTCAAGGGCCGCGACATCATGGTGCAGGCGTGGTACCAGGGCGGCATCTCGGTGGTGGACTTCACCGACTCGGCCCACCCGCAGGAGATCGCGTTCTTCGAGCGCGGTCCCGACAACACCGCGCCGGCGCTCAGCGGCGGCTTCTGGTCCGCCTACTACTACAACGGCTACATCTACGGGTCCGACTTCAACCTGGGCCTTGATGTGCTGAAGATCAACGACTGGCGTACCAACCGGGCGAACGGCGTCAAGATGCGCTCACTCAACGCGCAGACCCAGACGTCGTACCCCGAACACGGCCACTGATCACCAGGCGGCGAGGGCCCCGACCGGGTCCTCGCCGTTTTCAGTTATCCGTTCATATGCGATAAGGAGTAACGGAGTGTCCAACCCGCGCCGTGCCCTCGTCATGGCCGCGGCCGCCGTCGCGTTAGCGCTGACGGGCGTGCCCGCCCTGGCCGCCGACATCCCGCCGCCCGACACCGTGGTCACCAGCCCGAACGTGACCCACGTGCTGAACATCCCCAAGCCCGCCCCCATCGCCGGCACCATCAACACCGACATCGCCTTCCAGGGCGACTACGCCTACGTCGGCAACTACGGCGGCTTCTCGATCTACGACATCAGCAACCCCAAGAAGGCCAAGCCGGTCAGCTCCGTCGTCTGCCCCGGCTCCCAGATGGACGTCAGCGTCTACGGCAACCTGCTGTTCACCGCCGTGGACTCCTCGCGCAACGACGACTCGTGCAACAGCACCTCGCAGTCCGCGTCGGTCAAGGAGTCGTGGGAAGGCGTCCGGATCTTCGACGTCTCCGACAAGGCCAACCCGAAGTACATCAAGTCGATCGAGACCAACTGCGGTTCCCACACCCTGACGATGGTGCCGGGCAAGGGCCGCGACCGGAACAAGAACGTCTACATCTACGTCTCGTCCTACCTGCCGGCGGCGAACTTCCCCGACTGCCAGCCACCGCACGACAAGATCTCGATCATCAAGGTGCCGCTCAGGAACCCGACGGCGGCGGCGGTCGCGGCCACCCCGGTGGTCTTCCCCGACGGCGGCAACGAGACCCAGCCCGGCCTGCTCGTGCCGACCAGCGGCTGCCACGACATCACCGCCTACGCCGAGAAGGACATCGCGGCGGGCGCGTGCATGGGTGACGGCGTGCTGTTCGACATCTCGGACCGGCTGAACCCGAAGGTCACGGCCAGGACCACGGACCCGAACTTCGCGTTCTGGCACTCGGCCACCTTCAGCAACGACGCCAGGAAGGTCGTCTTCACCGACGAGCTCGGTGGCGGCGGCGCGGCCACCTGCAACGAGGCCACCGGGCCGAACCGCGGCGCGGACGCGATCTACGACATCTCGAACGGGCAGTTCACGTTCAAGAGCTACTTCAAGATCGCGCGCTACCAGGCCGACAGCGAGAACTGCGTCGCGCACAACGGCTCGCTGATCCCGGTCAAGGGTCGGGACATCATGGTCCAGGCCTGGTACATGGGCGGACTGTCGGTGTGGGACTTCACCGACTCGGCCAACCCGAGGGAGATCGGCTACTTCGAGCGCGGTCCCCGCTCGGCCGGCGGTGGCGGCGGCATCTGGTCCGCGTACTACTACAACGGCTACATCTACGCGGCCGACTTCCACGAGGGCCTCGACGTCGTCAAGGTCACCGACCGGCTGACGAACAGCGCCCGGCACGTCCGCACCGACCGGTTGAACGTGCAGACGCAGGAGTCGTACCGCAACGGGTGGCACGACTGACCGATCCGGCCGCTCACTGAGCGGGCTGCTCACTGGGCCGGCCGCTCACTGAGGTGGCGCGAACCCGCCCGGAGTCGTCCTCGGCGGCTCCGGCGCGGGGGGCCGGTACGGCGCCTGGGGCTGCTGCTGGTAAGGCCCCTGCGGTTGCTGCTGCTGGTACGGCGCCGGGGGCGGGGGCTGGTGCGGCAACGGCTGGGCGTAAGGGGCCTGGGGAGTCTGGGTCGGGCGGCCGTTGGCGGCGCGTTGCGCGAAGCGGGCCTGCTCCCTCCTGCGGCGCTCGGCCAGGACGGCGCTCAGGTACGCGTGCGGCGGCACCCCCGCGGGCGCCGCCGGCGAGACGAAGGACGCCGCCTGGGTCGCGATCCGCACCCCCATCTCATGCTGGATCTGCGGCGACAGGTCGTGCCACCGCGACAGGTACTGCCGGGCCGCCTGCGCCACCTCGTCGGGGAGCTGGGAGAGCTCCAGCGTCGCCGCCCAGGCCGCCAGCGGCGGCGGCATCACGATGAGCTGCCCGGAGTCGCGCGGCGCCCGCTCGGAGATCACGATGGTGCCGGCGAAGACGTCGCCGAGCCGCTTGCCCCGCTGCGAGACCAGCGACGCGATCAGCGCGGGCGCCCCGGAGAGCATCCAGAACTCCACGACCCCGGCCAGGCCGCGGAACAGCGCCTGCCTGAAGCGCTCGGGGCTGCCGTCGTCGCTGACCACCCGGAGCCCGAGTGCGAGCTTGCCGAGGCTGCGTCCCCTGCTGAGCGACTCGAAGATCACGGGGTAGCCGACCAGGACCAGCACCACGAACACGATCATCGCGGCCCCCAGCATGGCCGAGTCCGAGACGACCGAGAATGCGCCTAAGATCGCATAGGCGGCGATCAGCACCGTGAACTGCACGACCATGTCGATGACGACCGCCAGCGCCCGCGAGGGCATCTGGGCGATCCGCACTTCGACGACGACCGCGTCGCCGGTCACAACCTCAGACATATGTGGAGCCTAACGGCTATGTGCTGGTGTTAGAGCGGCCAGAATGTTCGGGTGGACATCGATGCGTTCGTCACAGCACACCGCCCCGTATGGGACCGGCTCGACCACCTCGTCAAGCGCCGCTCGTCGCTGACGGGTGCCGAGGTGGACGAACTGGTCGACCTCTACCAACGCGTGTCCACCCATCTTTCCATCGTGCGCTCCTCGTCCAGGGACGCGATGCTGACCGGGCGGCTGTCGGCGCTGGTGGCCCGGGCCAGGTCGGCGGTGACCGGGGCGCACACGCCCGCCTGGCGGGAGCTGGTGAGGTTCTTCACGGTGTCGTTCCCCGTGGTGGCCTACCGGGCGCGGTGGTGGTGGCTGGGGAGCACGCTGGCGTTCGTGGCGGTGGCGTGGGTGATGGGCGCGTGGGTGGCGGCCAACCCCGACGTCCAGGCGTCGATCGGCTCGCCGGACGAGATCGCCCAGCTCGTCGACCACGACTTCGCCGACTACTACTCCGAGCACCCGGCCGCCTCCTTCGCCAGCCAGGTGTGGGTGAACAACGCGTGGGTCGCGGCGCAGACGATCATCTACTCGGTGCTGCTCGGCCTGCCGATCCCGTACGTGCTCTACGTGAACGCCGCGAACGTCGCCGTCTCCGGCGGCCTCATGGCCTCCCGCGACAAGCTGGACATCTTCTTCGGCCTGATCATGCCGCACGGGCTGCTGGAGCTGACCGCCGTGTTCCTGGCGGCGGCGGTCGGCATGCGCCTGGGCTGGACGGTCATCGACCCGGGGCCGCGCAAGCGGGTGGAGGCGCTGGCCGAGCAGGGCCGGGCGGTGATGAGCGTGGCGCTGGGGCTGGTCGTGGTGCTGTTCGTGTCGGGCCTGATCGAGGCGTTCGTCACGCCCTCCGGGCTGCCGACGTGGGCGCGCGTGGGCATCGGCGTGCTCGCGGAGGTGGCCTTCCTGACGTACGTGATCGCCTTCGGCCGCCGTGCCCTGCGCCAGAACGAGACCGGCGACCTCGAACGCGCGCCGGACGTCGCCCCGACGGCCTGAGCCCCGCCGGTCCCTGAGGCCCAGGAGCTGCCCGGCGCTCAGAGCCGTCCGGCCGCCTTCAGGGCCAGGTAGGCGTCCGCGAGCGCGGGGGCGATGTCCTCCGGAGGCGCGTCCACGACCTCCACCCCGTGCCGCCGCAGCCGGGCCGTGATGCGCCTGCGTTCGAGCTGGGCGTGCTCGGCCGCCGCCGCGTCGTACACCTCTTCGGCCGACGCCCGGCGCCCCGCCATCGCCGCCACCCGCGGGTCCGACACCCCCGCCACCAGCACCAGGTGACGCGAGGAGAGCTGGGAGAGCACCGGCATGAGCCCCTCGTCGAGGGCCGCCCCGTTGAGGTCGGTGAGCAGCACGACCAGGCAGCGCCGCTTGGCCCGCGACAGGATGGCCGCCACCATGCCCTGCGAGTCGGCCTCGATCAGCTCCGCCTCGATCGGCGCCATCACGTTGACCAGCGACGACAGCAGCTCGGTACGCGACGCCCCGCCCACCCAGGCGCGCACCGCCCGGTCGTAGGCGAGGAAGTCGACCTGGTCACCGGCCCTGGCGGCCAGCGCGGCCAGCAGCAGCGCGGCGTCCATCGACCAGTCGAGCCGGGGCCAGCCGGGCGCCGGGCGCGGATCCGGCCGCACCAGCAGCCCGCCGCCGCCCGCGGTGGCCCCAGACATGGAGCCGGACATGGGGATGGGCGCGTCGCCCACCCGGCCCGCCGAGGTGCGGCCGGTGTCGAGCACGATCAGCACGCGGCGGTCGCGTTCCGGACGCCAGGTGCGCACGACCACGTCGTTGCGGCGCGCCGTGGCCCGCCAGTCGATGGAGCGCACGTCGTCGCCCACCACGTACTCCCGCAGCGAGTCGAACTCCGTCCCCTGCCCGCGCACCAGCGCCGGGTGCTGGCCGTCCAGCTCGCGCAGCCGGGCCAGCCTGGACGGCAGGTGCTTGCGCGACAGGAACGGCGGCAGCACGCGTACCGACCACGGCGCCCGGTGGCTGCCCTGGCGGGCGGCCAGGCCCAGCGGCCCGACCGAGCGCACCGTGACCGCCACGGACGAGCGGTCGCCGCGCCTCGTCGGGGCGAGCGTCACGGTGATCTTGCGGCGCTCGCCCTTGGGCACGTTCAGGTCGGCGACGCGCGGCGTGGCGCCCGCCGACGGGGGCCAGGCGTCCCTGAGCACGCCGCGCACCCGCCTGGGGCCGAGGTTCTCGACCATCAGCTCGACCGTGGCCCGCTGGCCGAGCCGTACGAGCGTGTCTCCGGAACGGTGGAACCTCAGCGGGCGCACGGCGCCGGCGAACACCAGGTCCACCACGATCGCGGCGGCCAGCAGCAGGCAGACCCCGGCCAGCGCGGCCCCGGGCCGGGGCGCGAGCAGCACCACGACGATCCCGATCGCCGCGACCAGCCCGGCGCGTCCCGTGAGAGCCATCAGCGCGGGACCGGGACGGAGGCCAGGATGCCGTCGAGCAGGCCGTCGGCGGTCGCCCCCTCCAGCTCGGCCTCGGGCCGGAGCTGGATCCGGTGCCGCAGCGCGGGCCTGGCCAGCGCCTTCACGTCGTCGGGAGTCACGTACTGGCGCCCGGACAGCCACGCCCACGCCCGCGAGGCCGCCAGCAGCGCCGTGGCGCCACGCGGGGAGACGCCGAGCTGCAGCGACGGGGAGTTCCTGGTGGCGCGGGCCACGTCCACGATGTAGCCGAGCACCTCGGGCGCCACGTGCACGTTCGAGACCGCCTCGCGCCCGGCCGCCAGGTCGTCGGCCGTGGCGACGGTCTTGACCTCGCTCAGGTCGCGCGGGTCGAAGCCGCGGGCGTGCCGTTCGAGGACCGAGATCTCCTGCTCGCGCGGAGGCAGCGGCACGGTCAGCTTGAGCAGGAACCGGTCGAGCTGGGCCTCGGGAAGCTGGTAGGTGCCCTCGTACTCGACGGGGTTCTGCGTCGCGCACACCACGAACGGGTCGGGCAGCGGCCGGGCCGAGCCCTCGACGCTGACCTGCCGCTCCTCCATCGCCTCCAGCAGCGCGGCCTGGGTCTTCGGCGGGGTGCGGTTGATCTCGTCGGCGAGCAGCAGGTTCGTGAACACCGGGCCCTCGCGGAACTCGAACTCGGCGGTCTTCGCGTCGTAGATCAGCGAGCCGGTCACGTCACCCGGCATCAGGTCCGGCGTGAACTGCACCCGCTTGAAGTCCAGGGACAGGGCGGCCGACAACGTACGCACCATCAACGTCTTGGCCACGCCCGGCACGCCTTCGAGCAGCACGTGCCCCCTGCACAGCAGCGCGATGACCAGCCCCGTCACCACCGCGTCCTGGCCGACCACGGCCTTGGACACCTCGGCGCGCAGTGCGCCCAGCGCCTCCCTGGCCGAGTCGCCGTAGCCCGTGACGCGGAACGTCTCCTCAGAGTTCACTGACCTGCCTTTCGATGAAGTCCAGATATCCGGCCAACCCGACGAGCCCGGCGTCGTCCGCCGGCGGCGGCCCGTAGAGCGCCGCGCCGACCTGCTGAGGGTCCTGGCCGGTGCGGGCGGCGAGCGCCGCGACGACCTCGTTCGGCCCGGCCCCCGAACCGAGCCCCAGCCTGGGCGTGAGCCGGTCGATCGCGCCCTCGCGCAGCGACTCCGCCGCCCGCTGCCGCGCGCGCCTGGCCCGGTAGAGCCTGCCGCGGCCCTCGACGGTCTCGGCCGCGCGCACGATGACGGGCAGCTTCTCCGTCACCACGGGGCCCAGCCGCCTGCCCCGCCAGAACGCCGTGACGGCCAGGGCGATGAGGGACATGTAGACGGTCCAGCGGATGCTCTCGGGCATGAGGTCGTACATGGATTTGCCCCGCTCGCCCGGCAGCTCGGCGGCGGGCGGCGGGGTCTGGGGGCGGACCAGCCAGGTCACGGGCCTGCCGGTGCCGATCAGGTTGAGTGCGAGCGCGGCGTTGCCGTCCTCGGCCAGGCGCTGGTTGGTCATGAAGCCGCCGTCGCCGACGACCGTGGTCACGCCGCCCGCCTGCGGGAAGCTGACCAGCGTGTATCCGTCGTCCGCCGGGTAGCAGCCGGTGGCCCCGGAGGGGCCGGTGAAGACGGCGCCGCCCAGGTAGGCGCTGCCCGCGGCCGTGGCGGCGGGCAGCGCGCACTCGGGCTCGCGCGAGCGCGTGCGCGCCAGGCCCGGCTCGCTGCGCACGCCGGGGGCGAGGGCGTGGAGACCGGGGACGTCGCCGACGATCAGCCGGTCGCCCTGGATCCGGGCCAGGCTGTATTCCTCGAAGTACGACATGTCGGTGATCAGCAGCAGCCGGTTGCCGGTCGTGGCCTTGGCGGCGGCGGCTTCGACGGAGTCGACCCGGTCCACCGCGACGCCCCGCGACCTGAGCACCTCGGCCAGCGCCTTGGAGCCCGCCAGGGTGGTGTCGTCGGGGTCCAGGGCCCGTGATGGGCGCGACTCCGGGCCGAACAGGACGCCCGCGACCGCGACGAGCACGACGATGAGGCCGAGCAGGACGATGATCCGGCTGCCGCGCCAGGTGGAGCGCGGGGTGGGCGAGGTCGGGTAGGACGGGCCCGCCGCGGGCCGCGTGAGGACGCTCATGCCGTCCCACCCGCCCCGGGCCGCTCGCCCGGGGCCGCGCCGACCGGGGTCCAGGCCGTGGCCGCCGCGCCGGCCCCGACCGGGACCGGCCGGGCCTGGCGGAGCTGCTCGTCCAGGTCGGTCATCGCCTCGTACGCCTCCCGCGTGCCCGGCACCCCGCCGTACGTCACGTCGTCGAACGACCGGGCCGCCGCCGCCAGCCTCGTGGCGAAGCCGGGCAGCGAGAGGGCCGCCTCACGGGTCAGCTCGTCGGCCGTGCGCCCCGGCATGCCGTCGACCAGCGCGCGTTCCTCCAGGTCACGGGCGATGGCGCGGAGCCGTTCCTGGACGGCCTCGGTCCAGCGCCCCTCGGCGGCCAGCCCGGCGGCCGCCGTCCGGTGCTCGGCCGCCGTCATCACCCGCTCCCCGAACAGCCCGCCCACGGTGAGCGCGTTCTTGCGGGTGGCCTTGCGGAACCGCCACGAGATCAGCACGATCAGCGCGAGGATGATCAGCACGATGATCACGGAGGCGATGATCCCACCGGCGGTGCCGCCGCCCGCGGCCCTGTCCACCAGGTCGCCGAGGAACTGCATGACCCGCCGGTAGATCAGGTCGGGCCACGACTCCTTCTCGTACGCAGGCTTGAGGAGCTCCTCCGCGGCCCGGCGCGCGGCCTCCTCCCTGTCGATCGGGCTCACGGCCTGGCGGAGTTGGAGGGGTGCCAGAGCTCGTCCGCGGAGGCGTGCACCCATCCCTGGCGCTGCTGTTCGATGGCCGCCGTCTGCAGCACGAGGTCGAACGCCTCGCTGCGCATGCGCCGGTCGGCGTAGAGCAGCCCGGCGACCCCGGCCTGGAACGGATAGGTGAGCATCGAGCCGAGCGTGCCGCCGGCGGCGATGAGCACGGCCGACACGACGGTGGTGACCACCGAGCCCGCCCCGAACATGCCGAACAGCGTGCCCGCCAGCGTGAAGGGCACCGACAGGACGCCCGCCACGAGCCCGACCAGCAGGGACGTGAGCAGCAGGATGCCGAAGACGCGCCAGAAGTCGCCGGTCACCAGGTGCCACGAGCGCCGCATGGCGTCGATCGCTCCTCTGCCCTCCAGCACCACGATGGGCGAGGCGAAGGCGAAGCGGGTCGTGAAGAACAGGTAGTAGCCGAGGTAGACGATCATGAACAGGAAGGTCAGCCCGAGGATCAGGCCGACCCCGTCGGAGGGGACGTTGATCGCGATCACCACGATGAGCAGCACGATCAAGACCAGCGGCACCACCATGATGGCGGTCATCAGGCCCACGACGCCGAACAGCGCGGGCACCCTGCCCTTGACGAGCCGCCACGCCTCCCCGGCCGACAGGTTTCCGCCGAAGACGGCCCGGCCGAGAATCCGGGTCAGCACGCCGGTCAGCAGCGTGACCACGACGAACTGGACCGCGTACGAGACGAGCGTGCCGCCGTACTGGGCGGCGACGCCGGTGAGCTGGCCGGAGGTGGTGGCCATGCTCTCGGGGTCGGTGAGCGCGCCGCTCATGCCGTCGAGCACGAACGCCTGGCCGACGGCCAGCGGCACGGCCGCGAGCAGGGCCGCGACGGCCGACAGGCCGAGCACGGCCTTCGGGTTGGACCGGATCAGCTTGATCGTGCCGTCGAGGATGTCGCCGAGACCCAGCGGGCGCAGCGGGATGATCCCCGGTCTGAGCGCCGGCGGGGGCGGCGCGTAGCCGTAACCGGGCTGAGGATGCGGATGGGGCGGATAAGGTGTTTGGGGCCCGGGTCCCAGTGGCTGATGTTGCTGAAGGGGCTCCCCGTACGGCTGCGCGCTCGGCTGCCCGTAGGGCGCCTGCTGCGGCGCGCCTGGCGCGGTCCACGGGGAGGCCGGCGGGGCGCTGTATGGCGGGGGCTGTTCGGCCGACCAGCCTGATGGCGTCTCGGGCGGGGGACCGTGACCGTCTGACATATCCCAATCCTGGCATGCTGAACGGGGCATTGGTGTCGCTGAGCGCATTCGCCGTCGCGTCAAGCCCGTATTCCATGGCGAATCCAGCCGAGGTTCACGTCCAGGGGATGGCCGAAAGTTGCTCTGTTGCCGCAGACTTGAGATTGCGGTCGCGGGGGGCGGACCTAAAATTCGCCTTTTGCATGGCTCATGTCACGCTCATGGGCCGACCAAGGGTAACCTTCAGCGATCGTGCGGGTATGTCCCATAATGCGTAGAACGAATGAGGGGCCATGAAAGGTCGCGTGCTGGTCGTCGATGACGACGCCGCTCTCGCCGAGATGCTTGGGATCGTCCTGCGAGGGGAAGGCTTCGAGCCGTCTTTTGTCTCCGACGGCGACAAGGCCCTCGATGCGTTCCGGGACACACGCCCGGATCTGGTTCTGCTCGACCTGATGCTGCCGGGGGCCGATGGCATCGACGTCGCACGCAGGATCAGGGCTGAGTCGGGGGTTCCGATCGTGATGCTCACGGCCAAGAGCGACACGATCGACGTCGTTCTCGGGCTGGAGTCCGGGGCCGACGACTACATCGTCAAGCCGTTCAAGCCGAAGGAGCTCGTGGCCCGGGTGCGCGCGCGGCTTCGCCGCACCGACGAGCCGACCCCCGAGATCCTCCAGATCGGCGACATCACCATCGACGTGGCGGGGCATTCGGTCAAGCGGGGCGAGGAGACGATCAACCTCACGCCGCTGGAGTTCGACCTGCTGGTCGCGCTGGCCCGCAAGCCGCGCCAGGTGTTCACCCGCGAGGTCCTGCTGGAGCAGGTCTGGGGCTACCGCCACGCCGCCGACACGCGGCTGGTCAACGTGCACGTGCAGCGGCTCAGGGCCAAGATCGAGAAGGACCCCGAGCACCCCGAGATCGTGGTGACGGTCCGCGGCGTCGGCTACAAAGCCGGCCCCGCCTAGCCCGCGCCTCGTCCTGACGTGCCCCCGGCGAAGAAGAAACGCTTCCGCCGACGGACATTCCGCCAGATTCTCGGCGGCGTTCGCCGGCGGGTGCGCCGTGCGGCAGGCAGGACACGGAGCGTGTGGAGGCGGTCGCTCCAGCTCCAGGTGGTCACCAGCACGCTGGTGATCTCCGTGATCGTGGTGGTCGTGCTGGGCACGTTCCTGTCCGAGCAGATCAACCGGTCGGTCGTGCAGAGCAGCCAGCGCTCCTCCGCCAGCGAGGCGTTCGCCGACCGCCTCCAGATCGCCGACGCCCTGGCGCCCGAGGCCGACGACCCGGCCAAGCCCGCCGACGGCGGCAAGAAGGGCTCGGCCAGCCCGCTCGACGACGTCATGGACATCGTCACCGGATCGGGCGAGAACGGCTCCAAGAAGCGCTACGACGTGCTGATCCTCAACGAGACGACCCCGGGCCAGTCGCGGGCGTCCGGGGGTGTCGTCCCGTCGAACGTGCCGGAGAGCCTGCGGCACAACGTGCAGAAGAAGACCGTCGGGTCCATCGAGAAGATCAAGTTCGTCGGCGAGAGCCAGCCCAGGCTCACGTACGTGGTCGGCGGCACCGTGCACGTGCCCTCCACCGGGCAGAGCTACGAGGTCTACCACTTCTTCCCGTTCACGGACGAGGAGGAGCTGCTGTCCAACGTCCGGCTGGCCATCGTCGTGGTCGGCCTCGGGCTCGTGCTGCTGCTGGCCGCCATCGCGTACCTGGTCGCCCGCCAGGTCGTCACCCCGGTGCGGCTGGCGCGCCAGGCCGCCGAGCGCCTGGCCGCCGGCAAGCTGGACGAACGGCTCAAGGTGCGCGGCGAGGACGACCTGGCCCGCCTGGCGAACTCGTTCAACGAGATGGCCGCGAACCTGACGCTGAAGATCCACCAGCTGGAGGAGCTCTCGCAGGTCCAGCGGCAGTTCGTCTCCGACGTCTCCCACGAGCTGCGCACCCCGCTGACGACCGTGCGCATGGCCGCCGACCTGCTCTACGACGCCCGCGAGGACTTCGACCCGATGGCCGCCCGCTCGGCGGAGCTCATGCAGGCCCAGCTCGAACGGTTCGAGTCGATGCTGGCCGACCTGCTGGAGATCAGCCGCTACGACGCCGGCGCCGCCACGCTCGACCTCGACTCCGTGGACGTGCGCGACGTGGTGCTGCGGGCCATCGCCGACTCCGAGGCGCTGGCCGAGCGGCACACGACCCGCTTCGAGCTCCGGCTGCCCAACGAGCCGTGCATGGCCGAGATCGACAACCGCAGGGTCGAGCGGATCCTGCGCAACCTGCTGTTCAACGCCATCGAGCACGGCGAGGGCAGGGACATCGTGGTCACCGTCGGCGCCGACCGCGACGCGGTCGCGGTCGCCGTGCGCGACCACGGGATCGGGCTGAAGGGCGGGGAGGACACGATGGTGTTCGACCGGTTCTGGCGGGCCGACCCGTCGCGGGCGCGCACGATCGGCGGCACCGGGCTCGGGTTGGCGATCTCCCGCGAGGACGCCACGCTGCACGGCGGCTGGCTGCAGGCATGGGGACAGCCGGGGGAGGGCTCGCAGTTCAGGCTGACGCTGCCGAGGTCGGCCGGCGCCGATCTGAAGGGCTCCCCGCTGTCGCTGGTGCCGCCGGAGATCGAGATGCGACGTACGTGGCGAACGTCCATGACGCCGGTGCTGCTGCCGGCCTCGGCGGACGGGGCCGGCCATGACGAGGACTAGGCGGCGCGAGAGGGCCTGGCGGCTCGGCGCGCTGATCGCGATCGTGGTCGCCGTGGCCTGCGCGGGCACCGGCTGCACCGTGATCCCCGTGACCGGGCCCCTCACCGTCAACGAGGCCGGCAGCGGCGACCCGCTGAGCAAGCCGTTCCACCGCATGATCGCCCTTCCGCCCGACAAGACCTGGAACGAGGAGCAGACGATCAGGGGTCTGCAGGCGGCCATGGCCGCCTACGCCGACGACCCGACCGTCCTGCCCCAGTACCTGACCCCGGAGGCGCGGGCGAAGTGGAACGCCTCGGGTCCGGTGACGGTGGTCGACGACGCGTTCGAGGTCGTTCCTCCCCCGCAGAGTGACGACCTGGGGCCGGTGGAGAAGGTCATGCTCAAGGGCCGGTGGGTGGCGCGCATCAACGAGGACGACTCGTACGCCCCCACCGAGGGTCAGTGGGACGACTACACCGTCGAGCTCGTGAAGTCCCAGGGAGGCGGCTACCTCGTCAGGAGCCTGCCCAACGGGCTGCTGCTCACCAACTCCGACGTGGCCCGCGCGTACCGGCCCACGAACCTCTACTACGTGAACGGCAACAGCCCGAACACGCTGGTCGTGGACCGCGTACGCCTGCGGCTGAAGCCGACGGAGACGTACGCGCAGACCATCCTGGAGCGGCTGCTCAAGAGCCCCACCGCGGCCCTGCAGGGGGCGGTGACGACGAGCTTCCCGTCCGGCACCAAGGTCCAGTCGATCAGGTCCGGCGAGGACCGCGTGGTGATCAACCTCTCCGGTCCCCTCGACCCCCTGGACCTGAGCGCCGAGGACTCCCTGCGGGCGCAGATCAGGTACAGCCTCAACAAGAACGAGATCGCCAAGGGCCGCGTCATCGAGATCCAGGTGGACGGCGAGTCCTACTCCGTCGACCGGCCCGACTCCGACGACGACTGGCTGGACGCCACCAGCGACACCGCGTACTACATCAGCGAGGGCGCCGTCCACTACATGAGCAAGGACGGTCCCGCGGGCTCCGTGCCGGGCCCGGCGGGGGAGGAGCGCGAGGGCTTCCACGACTTCGCCCTCTCCAAGGACGGCGGGTATGTCGCCGCCAGGACCTCGACCGGCATCTCGGTCGCGGCGGTGACGCAGTCGGGGCGCTGGCAGGAGGTCATGCAGGGCGAGCTGACCGCGCCGACGTGGCACCGGGACGGGTCCCTGTGGACCTACGACCGGACGAACGCCGCCCTGCTCCGGTACGACCCGATGAGCGGGAAGGGACCCCAGCGGATCTCCTCGCCCAAGCTGACCGGGCTGGACGTCACCCGGCTCAGGATCGCCAGGGACGGGGTGCGGGTGGCGATCACCACCGGGCAGAACACGGTCCAGATCGGCGCGCTCACGGGCGGGGCGGCGGGGATCATGCTGGGGAACGTCCATGCCCTGACCACCATCGAGGGCGGCACCAGCATCATCGACGTGGCCTGGGGGGATGACGAGCATCTGCTGGTGCTGGTGAAGAGCAAGGCGGGGCAGGTGCTCAACGAGATCAACGTGGGGGACGGCGAGGTCGAGGGGGTGCCCTTGAAGGAGCCGCTCGTGTCGGTGGCGGCGGTGAACGACCGCGTGCTGGCCGAGGCGAAGACGGACAAGAGCAACCAGATCATGGAGCTCAGCCAGGACCGGCAGTCCTGGACCACCAAGATCGAATCCGGCGCCAACACCCCGCTCTTCCCCCTGGGCTGACCACCGGCGGTTGCCCGGGCCGGCCCACCGGGAGGCGACCGCGGGCGGGAACCGTCGGTCGCGGGCGGGCGGCGACCTTGAGCGGAACCGTCGGCCGGGGGCGGGCGGCGGCCGCAGGTGGAATCGTCGGTCGGTCGGTCGGTCGGGCGCGGGCGGGTGGCGGGCGCGGGTGCAACCGTCGGTCGCCGGCGCGGAAATTGTCGGTCGCGGGCGGCATTCTGGCACGCGTGCTGACCGCCGTGCTCGACCTCGTCCTCCCGCAGTCCTGCGCCGGGTGCGGCGCCGAAGGCGGGCGGTGGTGCGCGGGCTGTCATGCCGAGCTCGTGGGCGCGCCCGCCAGGCGGTTGCCCGAGCCCGTGCCGGGCGGCCTGCCCGACTGCTGGTCCGCGGCGCCGTACGAGGGCGCGGTGCGCAGAGCTGTCGTGGCGTACAAGGAGCGGGGCGCGGTGGCGCTGGCAGGGGTGCTGGCGGAGGCCGTGGCGTTCACCGTCGTGACGGCGGCGAACGGCGCGAAGGCACCCTGGGCCGGCGGGCGGTTCGCGGTGGTGCCGGTGCCGAGCGCGCGGCGCACGCGCCGGCACCGGGGCCACGACCCGGTCGGGCGGCTGGCGGTGCTGGCCGCGGGGCAGCTGCGGGCGTGGGGCATGCGGGCCGTCACCTGGCCGGCGCTGGGCCAGGTGCGGCGGGTGGCCGATCAGGCGGGGCTGAGTTCCGCCGAGAGGAGCTCCAACCTCGCGGGGTCACTCCAGGTGCGGCGGGCCGCGAAAGGCCCTCCAGCGGCCTGTGTGGTGCTCCTGGACGACATCGTCACGACCGGGGCCACCCTGGTGGAGGCCGCCAGGGCGCTGAGCTCGGCAGGGGTCGAGGTGCCGCTGGCCGCGACCGTGGCCGCGACACGCCGAAGATCTTGAAAAGGATTACGGTTACGGTGCGTAAAGAAAGATCCAAATCGCTATCCTCACCTGGAGGCCACATGTCACTTCCCCCAAGGTGGCGGTGGGGCTGCTCAGTGGACGGGAGCCCCACACTCATAAGGGTTGCCGATCGGTTAAATGGGGCATTTGGGAGGCCATGAGAACCTCGGGAAAATCACGGTACGTGATCCTTTGGCCGATCCTCCGGCTGACATTCGCCCAGGATGCGGATAGCGTTCTGACATGGCACCCGTTCGGGTCCGTGGTTGCGCAGAGTCGGGGTCCCCGGCTCTGCTAGCCGATGCCAGCCGCAGGCAAAACGGTCCACGTAAGGCGACTCTTTGTCGACCGATCACGGTGCGGCTTAGGGGTAAGTCCTGCCTTCCCGAGGGTCCAGATGTCCCTCGCCAGAAGAGAAGGGCAGTAGTGGCAACAGAGCTGCGAAACCCTCAGCAGGCGGATGTGGGGTCGAAGACCAGGTCGGCCGGGCGGGTGCCAACCGAGTTCCCCGGTGACGCAGAGTCGGAAGAGGGTAACGGTGACAGAAAGGCAGACAGAAGACCTCGTCCGGCAAGCACGTCGTCGGGCGCTCGTGCTCAGTCGCTAGACCGAAGGGGGGCTGTTGCATGGACATCATCGTCAAGGGCCGGCACACCGGAGTGAGTGATCGGTTCCGTGACCAAGTGACGACCAAGCTGGCCAGGATCGAACGTCTGGACAACAAACTCATCCGAGTCGACGTGGAGGTGTCGAAAGAACGCAATCCACGCCTCGCCGACCAGCGCGAGCGCGTCGAGCTCACCATTCACTCTCGAGGACCGGCCATCCGCGCCGAAGCCTCGGCCGACGACCGATTCGCAGCCCTCGACATGGCCCTCGACAAGCTGGAAGGCCGCCTCAGGCGGCTGGCCGACCGGCGCAAGGTTCACCACGGCAACCACTGCCCGCCCTCTGTGGCGGAGATCACCGCGACGCTCCCCGACGTCGCCGACCTGACCCCGCGGGCGGCCACCGTCCCCAGCGAGGCCGACGAGGACGAGCAGGTCCGGCGCGACCAGCGCTACGACGACATCGTCCCGATCGAGATGGACGGCGAAGGGCCGCTCATCGTTCGAGAGAAGTTCCACAAAGCGGAACCCATGACCATCGACCAGGCCCTCCTCGAGATGGAGCTGGTCGGGCACGACTTCTACCTGTTCCGTGACAAGGAGAGCGGCCAGCCGTGCGTCGTCTACAACAGACGCGGCTACAACTACGGCGTGTTGCGGCTCGTAGAGCCATGATCGCGCGCTAAAAGATCTTCTCGACCACCCGAGAACCGCGGTACCCGTGCCATCATTGCGGTTCAACGGCTCTGGCCCCCCGACGAGGAGGAGACGTGAGCGAGCTCAGTCAGGTTCAGATGAGCGAGCGAAGCGAGGCAAAGGCTGTCGCGAGGCGGATCAAGGAGGCCTCGTGACCGAGTCCGGCGAGGTCCGCACGTCGGCGAGCGAGCCGATCCGCGTGTTGATCGTTGACGATCACGAGCTGATCCGGCGAAGCCTGGCTCTCGCGCTGGCCGCTGAGCCCGACATCGAGGTGGTCGGCGAAGCGAGCGACGGGCAGGAGGCGGTCGAATTGGCGAACCGCCTCATGCCCGACATCGCGCTCATGGACGTGCGCATGCCGCGGCAGGACGGGATCGAGGCCACGAAGGGCATCAAGGCCTCGGTCCCGAGCACCCGCATCATCATGCTGACGGTGAGCGACGAGGAGGAAGACCTCTTCGAAGCCATCAAGGCGGGCGCCACCGGCTATCTGCTCAAGGACGTCCAGATCAACGACGTGCCGGCCGCGGTGCGCGGCGTGCACGGGGGCCAGTCCTTAATCAACCCGGCGATGGCCGCCAAGCTCATCAGCGAGTTCCAGAGCATGAGCCGCAAGGAGTCCGAGCGCCCTCCCCAGCTCCCCGTCCCCCGCCTGACCGATCGCGAGATGGAGGTCCTGCGGCTGGTGGCCAAGGGGATGAACAACCGCGAGATCGCCAAGCAACTGTTCATCTCCGAGAACACCGTGAAGAACCACGTCCGCAACATCCTCGACAAGCTGCAGTTGCACTCGAGGATGGAGGCCGTGGTGTACGCGGTACGGGAGCGCATGCTGGAAATCACCTAGCCCCGGCCCACACCGGCCAGGCCGCGCCACCTCAGGGCTACCCGAGCTTCGGCGGCCAGGCCATGCCACCCCCAGAGCTTCCCGAGCTTCGGCGGCCAGGCCACGCCGGGCACACCGCCCGCCCCAGGGCATCCACTGCCTGGACGGCCGGGGGCGCAGCCGGTCACCGCTGCCCGCCCACCTGACACCGTCGTGCCGGCGCCTCCACCAGACGGCGGCGGGGCTGGGCGTTCACCGGAGGGCCGTCGGGGTGTTGCCTGAGGCCCATTGGGCGACGCGTGAAGGTTTCGTCACAGGGCATCAAGCGGCGCCTGGAAGGGGCATCGGGTGGCGCCTGGAGAGGCGCGCACCGGAGAATCACCCGGCAATGCCTGGAGAGGCATGCATCGGACGGAGGTCACCGAGCGGTGCCTGGAGGGGTGCGCATCGGAGGATCGTCGGGCCGGTCCCTGGAGACGGCATGCATCGGAAGATCGTCGGGCGGTGCCTGAGGGGTTCAGCAGACAGGGCGTCCGGCAACATCGAGCGGCATCGGGGAGCGACGAGCGGCGTCTGGCTGCAGGCGGGCTCCGCCCCAGGCTTATCGGAGATGATCACCGGGCCGTACTCAGCATGGTGGCGAGCTCGGGCGGATCGGTCCGTTCGACGCGTACTGCGTCGCAGCCCACCCATTCCGCCGCCGACCACACGGCGTCCGCCAGGGCGTCGGCCCACCTGGCGGGCGACAGGCCCGGCTCCAGGTGGAGCTGCCGGATCACCAGCGTGCTGCCCTCGCGGGCCGGGTCGACGCGGCCGATCAGCCGGCCGCCCGCCAGCACGGGCATCGTGAAGTAGCCGTGGACCCGCTTGTGCTTGGGGACGTACAGCTCGAGCGTGTACTGGAAGCCGAAGACGCGCTCGGTGCGGCCGCGGTGCCAGATGAGGGAGTCGAACGGCGACAGCAGCGTCGTGCGGTGACGCCCGCGCGGCTCGGACGCCAGCGCCACCGGGTCCGCCCAGGCGTTGGGGGAGCCCATCTTGCCCGGCCAGCCCGCGACCGTCACCGGCACCAGACCGGCCGCGCCGCTGCGCAGGACCTCGTCGAGCATGGTGGCGTACTCGCCCTTGAGGCGGAGGAAGTCGATCAGGTCGGTCCTGTTGGCCACGCCCAGAGACCGGCCCGCCACGGCGGCCAGGCGTACGACGCACTCCTCGTCGGAGAGGTCATCGGCCAGGAAGTCGGCGGGGACCACGCGCTCGGCCAGGTCGTAGACGCGCCGCCAGCCGACGCGGCGGGTGCAGACCAGCTCGCCGATGTCGAGCAGCCACTCCAGGCCGATCTTGGAGTCGGACCAGTCCCACCACGGGCCGCCGTTCTTGGCGCCGCCGACGTCCGAGGTCGTCAGCGGGCCCTGCTCACGAACCTGCTCGAGCAGCTTGTCCACCCCGTCGGGCACCTCGTGCCAGCGGTAGCGCCGCTTACGGTAGGCCCGGCGCCGGAACGAGTAGAGCGGCCAGTGCTCGATGGGCAGGATGCAGGCGGCGTGACACCAGTACTCGAAGCTCTGGGCGGGGTTGTGCCAGTAGGCCCGCTCGATGCTGGGCCTGCCCACCGCGCCCAGGCGGGCGTAGGCGACCAACTCGTGGGAACGGGCGAGGACCGAGATCGTGTCGAGCTGCACGGCGCCCAGCCTGCGCAGCATCGCATGCGCCCCACCCTTGCGCGCGTCGGCGCCGATCAAGCCCTGGGAGCGGAGGATGATCCGGCGCGCCTCATCGGGGGTCAGGTCGGTGGTGCCGGTCATGTCTGCGTTTGCGTACGGCGATGCATGCGAGCAATCTAGCGACGCCCACCGACAAAACCCGCCCGCACCCAACCCGCCGCCCACGCCCGCCGCCCTGGCGCCCGCATCGCTCACGCCCAGCCCGCAGCCCGCCCCCGGCCGCTCCCCTCGACCCTGGCACCAGCACCGCCCGCGCCGGCCCGCCGTCCGCACTCGGCCCGCACCTGGTCCGTACCCTGCCCCGGCATCAGCTCGCCCGCGCGCACCCGTCGCCCGCAGTTGTCCCTCCACACTGGCGGATCTCCCCGGCCCTGTGGATAACACGCCCGCATCCACAGAACCCCATTCGGCCACCTACCATCGGGGCCCGCCGTAGCACCCTGGGCGCCATGCATCGCCCACACCCCATCACCCCCTGACCACGCCCAGCGGTCGTCCGACCCCCCGGCGTCTGTGTCCGGCCCCTCGGGTCAGCGTCCGACCCTCGGGCGTCTGTGTCCGGCCCCTCGCGTCAGCGTCCGACCCCGGCGCTGGGGGCGGTCATGCGCGTGGTTCAGGGGCAGGGGCGCTCGGCGGCATGTGGCCGAGGTCTGTCCGGCGACCGCGTAACCCCCCGGGACTGCCGTAACCCCCCGGGACTGCCGTAACCCCCCGGGACTGCCCGTCACCCCCCGGTCGGCCAGGTCGAGGTCCGTCCGACGGGCGCGTGATCCGGGGGTCGCCCGTCATCCCCTGACCGGCCAGGGTGCCGGGGTGAGGTTCGTCCGGCGCGGGCGTGACCCAGGGGGTTCATCCTCGCTCGACACGCGCAGCGGGCTCGGCATTACGGGGATTGTGCTCGTCTATTACGAATGCCACGTTCGCCATCGTCGAGACGCTCGGCGTACGGCGTGAAGAGCGCGGGAGATGGGAGCCGGCGGGCCACCCGTGGGGTGGGCGCCCGCCCGGTGAAGCCTGCGTCAGCGGTGATCTTCGGCGTGCATGCCCACACGGGGCGCGTCGATCACGACATCGGTGAAGATATCGAAGACGAGGGCCAGGACGCCGCCCACGACGAACACGCCGGCGCCGACCCAGACGAGCGTCCAGTTGGCGGCCGTGAGGCCGAAGCCGGCCACCACCGTGCCCACGAGCATCACCGTCACCGCCAGCCACGACGACGCCCGCCCGGCGTGGCTGCCGAGTTCCTCCGAATGCCCCGACTTCTTCCCCTCAACCATGACTAATCCTTCCTTTGCCGGTTATCGCGCTTAATGGTGCGAGCCGGCTCTCAACCGGCATACCCTCTGCCTTGACCCATTCTCCCAGACGAGTGTGGCGCCCTCATCATCACGGTGGCTGTGTCAGGTTGCGGAACCGCCTACGATGGCAACGGGGAAGTTTGTCTCGGCCTCTCCTCCTGGCGGCGCCGCCGGGGTAGACCTGCGAGGAGCTTTACATAAAGTGGCAGCCATTCTCGACAAGATCCTACGTGCCGGCGAAGGCAAGATCCTGCGCAAGCTCAAGCGGATCGCAGACCAGGTCAACTCCATCGAGGACGACTTCACGAGCCTGTCCGACGCGGAGTTGCGTGCGCTGACGGATGAGTTCAAGCAGCGCCATGCAGACGGTGAATCGCTCGACGATCTGCTTCCCGAGGCGTTCGCGACCGTGCGCGAGGCGGCCCGCCGCGTGCTCGGCCAGCGACCCTACGACGTGCAGATCATGGGCGGCGCCAATCTCCATATGGGCAACATCT
The DNA here is from genome assembly GCF_044460125.1 of Nonomuraea sp. NPDC050153. Taxonomy (NCBI): domain Bacteria; kingdom Bacillati; phylum Actinomycetota; class Actinomycetes; order Streptosporangiales; family Streptosporangiaceae; genus Nonomuraea; species Nonomuraea sp. NPDC050153. The sequence continues at coordinate 22,799 of NZ_JBITJQ010000041.1, read as the reverse complement.
CGGAGATGAAGACCGGTGAGGGCAAGACCCTGACCTGTACGCTGCCGGCGTATCTCAATGCGATCTCCGGCAAGGGCGTCCACGTCATCACGGTCAACGACTACCTGGCCAAGCGTGACGCGGACAACATGGGGCGCATCCACCGCTTCCTGGGTCTCCAGGTCGGCTGCATCGTCGCAGGCCAGCAGCCCGACGAACGCCGCAAGCAGTACGAGGCCGACATCACGTACGGCACCAACAACGAGTTCGGCTTCGACTACCTGCGCGACAACATGGCGTGGTCGCTCGAGGAGTGCGCGCAGCGCGGCCACAACTTCGCGATCGTCGACGAGGTCGACTCCATCCTGATCGACGAGGCCCGTACGCCGCTGATCATCTCCGGCCCCGGCGAGCAGTCGGGCAAGTGGTACACCGAGTTCGCCAAGATCGTGCCCCGCCTGCGCAGGGGCGTCGAGGCGAAGAACCCGGGCGAGGAGAGCACCGGCGACTACATCGTCGACGAGAAGAAGCGCACGGTCGGCATCCTGGAGGCCGGTGTCGAGAAGGTCGAGGACTGGCTCGGCATCGACAACCTCTACAAGCCCGAGCACACCCACCTCGTCGGCTTCCTGAACAACGCGCTCAAGGCCAAGGAGCTGTTCAAGAAGGACAAGGACTACATCGTCGCCGACGGCGAGGTCCTGATCGTCGATGAGTTCACCGGCCGCATCCTGCACGGCCGCCGCTACAACGAGGGCATGCACCAGGCCATCGAGGCCAAGGAGAGCGTGAAGATCAAGGACGAGAACCAGACTCTCGCCACGGTCACCCTGCAGAACTACTTCCGCCTCTACTCCAAGCTGAGCGGAATGACCGGTACGGCCGCCACCGAGGCCAACGAGTTCCACCAGACGTACAAGCTGGGTGTCGTCCCGATCCCGACCAACCGGCCGATGGTCCGCAAGGACCAGGCGGACGTGGTCTACAAGACCGAGGACGCCAAGTTCGACGCGGTGGTCCAGGACATCAAGGAGCGCTACGAGGCCGGGCAGCCGGTGCTCGTCGGCACCACCTCGGTGGAGAAGTCCGAGCGGCTGTCCAAGGCGCTCAAGCGCCGCGGCGTGCAGCACGAGGTGCTCAACGCGAAGAACCACGCGCGTGAGGCGTCGATCATCGCCGAGGCCGGGCGCAAGGGCGCGGTCACCGTCGCCACCAACATGGCCGGTCGAGGCACCGACATCATGCTCGGCGGCAACTCCGAGTTCCGCGCCGACCTCGAGCTGCGCCAGCGCGGCCTCGACCCGGTCGAGACGCCGGAGGAGTTCGAGAAGGCCTACCCCGAGGCGCTGGAGAAGGCGAGGGCGGCGGTCAAGGCCGAGCACGACGAGGTCACCTCGCTCGGCGGCCTCTACGTCCTCGGCACCGAGCGCCACGAGTCGCGCCGCATCGACAACCAGCTCCGCGGCCGCTCCGGCCGTCAGGGCGACCCTGGTGAGTCCCGGTTCTACCTGTCGCTCGGCGACGACCTCATGCGCCTGTTCAACTCGGCCAGGGTCGAAATGATCATGACCAGGCTGCAGATCCCCGACGACCAGCCGATCGAGTCGGGCATCGTCTCCAAGGCCATCGCCTCCGCCCAGCACCAGGTCGAACAGCAGAACTTCGAGATCCGCAAGGAAGTTCTGAAGTACGACGAGGTCATGGACCGCCAGCGCAAGGTCATCTACGCCGAGCGCCACCGCGTGCTTGAGGGCGCCGACCTGCACGAGCAGGTGCGCGGTTTCATCGGCGAGGTGATCGAGGGCTACGTGCAGGGCGCCACTTCCGAGGGCTTCGCGGAGGAGTGGGACCTCGACAAGCTGTGGAAGGCGTTCGGGGAGCTCTACCCGGTCTCGGTCAGGATCGAGGACCTCGTCGAGGAGGCCGGCAGCCGCGAAGAGCTGTCCGCCGAGCTCATCTCCGAGAAGGTCAAGGCCGACGCGCTCGAGGCGTACGCCAGGCGCGAGGAGGAGTTCGGCCCCGAGACCACGCGCGACCTGGAGCGCCGCGTGATCCTCTCGGTCCTCGACCGCAAGTGGCGCGAGCACCTGTACGAGATGGACTACCTGCGCGAGGGCATCGGCATGCGGGCCTACGCGCAGAAGGACCCCAAGATCGAGTACGCCCGCGAGGGCTTCGAGATGTTCGCCGCGATGCTCGAAGGCATCAAGGAGGACTCGGTCGGGTTCCTGTTCAACCTTGAGGTCGAGGTGCAGGAGAACCCGATCGTCGAGGAGGAGGACGCGGTCCTCGCGGAGACCCGCTCGATCATCGCGCGTGGGCTGCGCGGGCCTGATCGCCCGGCCGAGCTCGAGTACTCGGCGCCCGGCGAGCAGGGCGAGGTCGAGCACACCCGCGTCCGCACCACTTCGGCGGAGCGCGCCGCCTACGGAAACGTGGAGCGCAACGCGCCCTGCCCGTGCGGGTCGGGCAAGAAGTACAAGCGCTGCCACGGCGATCCCAAGAACGCGGCCTGACGCTTTCTGAGACCCCCACCTCTCGGTGGGGGTCTCTTTTTTCTGCTGCTTTTTCTCTACGCTTTTCTACGCTGTTTCGAAGTCTGTGCAGAGCCATTGGGTGCCTCTCCGTTCGAGGCGTATCGCCAGGACGCGATTGCGGTCGCCGCAGTGCAACAGCAGGCACATTTCCACCGCGCCCTCCCTCGGCTCCTTGACGTGCACGCTGCCGGCGAACGGCGGGCGGCTGGTGTGGATCATCTGCCCCGCCTGGACCAGCTCCCGGTAGGCGCGGGCTGTGAGCCTGTCGGCCACGGTCTCCGGCGGGCGGCGACCCGCGAGCACCTCGGCCAGCGCCTGGCCCAGATGGCGCAACTTGCGCTCATCGGGGATGGCTCCGGGCGGGCCCCATACGAGGGGATGCGGGTCGAGGGCCAGGGCGCCGTGGTTTTCCGGGGTCGCGATTTCCGGGGTGGACTGGTCTTCGTCGTACGGGGGTTCGGGGGTGGGGGTGACGCCGATGCGGGGGGTTGTTGACACGCATCCTCCAAATTCTTTGAGCGAAGAAAGAATCGCTATAAGGAGTTTTCGGTCCGGGCTAGGAATACAAATGCCGCCAACTTCTCCTGGGGGTGGATGGGTTTGTCCGCCTTTGCTGGAGAAGATTTCTGGAAGTTGGATTCCCCTGGGGTGGGGGTGGCAGGGTCTTTCGGACGCGATCTGCTGGGTTGGGGATGGCTCAAACCTTTTAGGCCATGCTAGTTATGGCTTAGTAGTCGTCCCTTAATTGCGGGCACCGCGTGGCTCGCGCCGTTTATCGGCACCGGGCTTGGCTATGGGGCATCTCGCCGACGCGGCGCTTTCGGGGTGCGGGTCGGGTGGGGTGCTTGGGGTGGCGGTGCTGCTTGTGGGTGTCGCTGGGGCCGGTGGCTTGCGTTTTGCGGAGGCGGTGGCTGGGCGCTCTGGTGGGTGCCGTGTTTGCGCCGTTGGGTGGCGCCGGGCTCGGCTGTGAGGCGTCTCGCCGACGCGGCGCTTTGAAGCGCGGGCGGGGGAGGCGCACGGGGTGGCGGTACGGCTTGTGGGCGTGGTTGGGCTGGTGGCTTGGCTGTGGGGTGTTCCGCTGAGGCAGTGCTTTGGGGGAGTGGGCGTGGCGGTGCTGTGCGTCTCGTAGAGCGGCGCGCAGGGTCACCCGTTGGGTGGTTGGGGCGTGCGGAGATCGCCCGTTGGGTGGCTGGCGCGGGTGGGGCTTACCTATGGGGTGGTCGGGGTGCGTGGGATCGCGCGTGGGGTGGCTGGGGGGGGTGAGGGTGCCCGTGGGGTGGGGGTTGGGGTGGGGTTAGGTTTCGCCTGAGTCGACGTCTGGTTCTGGTTCGCGGCCTGGGGTCATGATGTTGAGTTTGCGGATGAGGAAGGTGAAGACGGCGTAGTAGACGGCGCCGTAAATGACCCCCAATATCAGGATCCCGGGCAAATTCTCGGTATTCGACTTGCTGGCGTTCAGGAGCATGTCGAGCAGGCCGGCCGAGAAGCCGAAGCCCAGTTGGCCGCCGATCAGCGTGGTCAGGGCCATGGCCAGGCCGGTCAGGATGGCGTGGACCACCAGCAGCAGGGGGGCCACGAAGATGAAGGCGAACTCGATCGGCTCCGTGATGCCCGTGACGAACGACGCCAGGGCGGCCGACAGCATGATGCCGCCCACGGTGGCGCGGCGGTGGGGTGGGGCCGCGCGCCACATGGCGAGGGCGGCGGCGGGCAGGGCGAACATCATGATGGGGAAGAAGCCGGCCATGAACTGGCCGGAGTGCGGGGCGCCGCCGAAGTAGCAGTTCCAGTCCCCGCCGAGGACGCGGCCGCCCACGTCGCACTGCGGCACCACGTACCAGACGACGGAGTTGACGAAGTGGTGCAGGCCGAGGGGGATGAGGAGGCGGTTGATCAGGCCGTAGATGCCGGTGCCGATCGGGCCGATGGCGGCCAGGGCCTCGCCGGCGTGGCGGATCCACTCGCCGATCACCGGCCAGAGCCAGCCGAAGACCACGCCGATGAGCAGGGCCACGATGGAGGTGATGATGGGGACGAACCGGCGCCCGCCGAAGAAGGCCAGCCAGGACGGCAGCTTGATGCGGTGGAAGCGCTGCCAGAGCAGGGCGGCGATCAGGCCCATGACGATGCCGCCGAGGACCTTGGTCGGGTTCTGCATGCCGTAGTTGATGATCTCCTTGATCCCCTGGGGCTGGGCCTCTCTGATGAGGACGGTGTCCCGGATGTCGGAGCCGAAGAACATCACCTTGGTCACCCGGTCGAAGACCAGGTAGCCGACCACGGCGGCCAGGGCGGTGGAGCCGTCGGCCTTGCGGGCGAAGCCGATCGCCACGCCCACGGCGAACAGCAGCGGCAGGTTCTCGAACAGCGCCGCGCCGGCCGCGGCCAGCACGTCGGCGACCTGGTTCATCCAGGCGAACCCGGCCACGTCGGCCAGGCCGCCCGGCTCGGCGCCGTTGGAGCCGAGCATGTCGGGCTGGCCGAAGCGCAGCAGCAGGGCGGCCGCGGGCAGGGCGGCGATGGGCAGCATGAGGGAGCGGCCCAGCCGCTGGAGCACGGTCATCACGCGAGCGAACGGCGAAGGCCGGGCGGCGGTGGTCTCGTTCACCGGGCGTTCCTCCGAGCCGGGTGAGGCCTCAGCCCCGTCTTACGGGCATTTCCAGGATGGTGCGCAACTGGTAACGGTCCGCACGATACGTGGACACGCCCAACTCCGCACAGACGCCGCCGGCGAACGACCTGCGCTGCAGCAGCAGTACGGCGCCGCCGCGCGGGAGCTTCAGCAGGTCCGCGTCGCTCGGGTCGGCGATGCCGCCGTCGATGGTGAGCTCGCCGGCGTCCATGACCAGGCCGTAGCGGCTCTCCAGAAGCTCATACAGTGATTTTTCCGACAAGTCGTGGGAGCCGAGGTCGGGGGCGAGCTTGACCGGGATGTGTGCCCGTTCGATGGACAGCGGCTCACCGTCGGCGGTGCGCAGCCGCTCGATGAAGTGCACCTCCTCGCCCGGCTGGATCCCCAGCTCCTTGGCGAGGTGGGCGCTGGCCCGCACGATCCGGCGATCGAGGTCGCGCGAACCCGGGATCATGCCCCGCGCCCTCATGTCGTCGGTGAACGACGTCAGCTGCAGCGCCAGCTCGATCTTGGGCCGGGCGACGAACGTCCCCTTGCCGGGCACCCGGTGCAGGCGGCCCTCGGACACGAGGTGGTCGACCGCCTGGCGTACGGTCATCCTGGACAGGCCGAAGCGCTGGCAGAGCTCGCGCTCGGACGGGATGGCCGCCCCGATGCTGAGCTCGTCGCTGTCGATGAGGTCCAACAGGATCTCGCGGAGCTGGAAATACTTGGGCACCGGGCTGTCCGGATCGATGTGCGCCACGGATCCTCCCCTCGATCGCAGCCTTGGCTATGGGCTATGGTTCGTACTGGTCTAGTCCGGACTAGACCACATGTCGCGAAAGACGGTCAAGTCCGCGTCGAAGTCGATCAAGGAAAGAGCCCGAGATGACCACGAAGATGCGCAGCGAGATCGCGGAGCAGCCGGCCGCGCTGCGGGCCACCCTGGACTCCCTGCTGCCGAGGGTCGGCGAGGTGAGAGCAGTGGGCGAGCAGGCTCGCCAGCTGCTGTTCATCGCGCGCGGCACCTCTGACAATGCTGCAGTTTATGGGCGATACCTGGTCGAATCACACGCGGGCCGTCTGTGCGCGCTGGCCGCGCCCTCCATCGCCACGACGTACAAGCGCAAGCTGGACCTGGACGGGGTGCTGGCGGTCGCCATCTCGCAGTCGGGTCGCACCGAGGAGATCGTCGAGACGCTGGCCTGGGCCAAGGACTGCGGCGCCAGGACCGTCGGCATCACGAACGGGGGCGCGGACAGCCCCCTCGCGCAGGCCGCCGACGTGGCCCTGTGCACGGTCGCCGGGGAGGAGAAGGCCGTTCCTGCGACCAAGACGTACACGACGCAGCTGGCGGCGCTGGCCGTGCTCGCGCTGGGGCTGGGCGCCGACGTGGACGCGGCGGAGCTGCGGCGGGTGCCCGACGCGGTGGAGAAGCTGATCAGCGATCCGGGCGACCTGGAGGCCGTGGTCGAGGGCCTGCTGGACAAGCCGGGCGTGGTCGTGTCCGGGCGCGGGCTGGCGTTCTCGACGGCCCTGGAGACGGCGCTGAAGCTCAAGGAGGCCTGCTACCTGCACGCCATGGGCCTGTCCTACGCCGACCTGCTGCACGGCCCCATCGCCGTGGTCGACGCCGACACCCCGGCGCTGCTGGTCGCCGCCGAGAACAGCCCGACCCTGCCCGGTACGGTCGCGCTGGCCGAGCGGGTGGTGGCCGCGGGCGCGGCGGCGTACACGATCGGCGGCGGCGACGCGCTCGCGCAGGCGGGCACGGCCGCGCTGAACGGCCCCGACCTGCCCGAATGGGTGGCGCCGATGGGGTTGATCGTGCCCGGGCAGCTTCTCACCGAGGCGCTGGCCCGCAGGCTCGGCATCGACCCCGACGCGCCGCGCGGGCTGAACAAGGTCACCCAGACCGACTGATTAGCCTGGTCACAAGAGCCTAGGGAGGGCCGATGGCGGCTGATGCGAACGCGATCATCGCCGGTTTGGGCGGGGCCGACAACATCATCGATATAGAGCCCTGCATCACCCGGTTGCGCACCGAGGTGCACGACGCGTCCAAGGTGGATCAGGCCGCCCTCAGGGCGGCGGGCGCGCACGGCGTGATGGCCGCGGGAAACGTGGTCCAGGTCGTCGTCGGGCCGGAGGCGGACACCATCGCCAGCGACATCGAGGACATCATCGGCTAAGGGCGAGATCATGACGACTGTTCTCGCCCCGGTCGAGGGGGCGGCTGTGGGGCTGGCCGCCGTGCCCGATCCGGTGTTCTCCGCCGGTCTGGTCGGGCCGGGGGCGGCGATCGACCCGCTGCGCGGGCCGGGGAAGGCCGTTGCCCCCATAGCTGGGAAAATCATGAAACTGCATCCGCATGCGTACGTCATCGTCGGAGACGACGGCAGAGGCGTGCTGGTGCACCTGGGCATCGACACGGTCCAGCTCAAAGGCCAGGGGTTCGAGCTCCTGGCCGCCGAGGGCGACCGGGTGAGCGCCGGGCAGCCCGTCGTGGCCTGGGACCCGGCGGTCGTCGAGGCGGGCGGCCGCTCGCCCGTCTGCCCGGTCGTCGCGCTCGACGCCCTCTCGGAGTCCGTGACCGAGGTCGCGGAGGGGGCAGTTCACGCAGGGGACGAGCTCTTCCGCTGGGAATAGCTCCGGAACGAGCGGGTTCGGGGAGACGGCAGAATGTACACGCGCCATCGCACGAGGGTCCAGCTGGTCTGGACCGGCACCAGAAGGAGGAGTAATGGGTGAGCGCAAGGTCACTGTGGCGGCCGAGGTAGGGCTGCACGCCCGCCCCGCCGCGACGTTCGTCCAGCGGGCGAAACAGGCCCCCATGGACATCACGGTGACGAAGTCCCACGGCAACGAGCAGGTCAACGGCAAGAGCATTCTCGCGATCATGGCCCTGGACGTGAAGCAGGGCGAGACCGTCGTGATCAGCGCGGAGGGTGAGGGGTCGGAGCAGATCCTCGACGAGCTGGCCGCGATCGCCGCGACGCCATGAACCTGCGGGGGGTTGGGGTCAGCCCGGGCATCGGGCACGGCCCCGCGTACGTTCTGACCGCCTCCGTGCCCGAACCCCCCGAGGGCGCCACCTACACCGGTGAGGCGGAGCAGGAGAAAGAGCGCGCGATGGCCGCGCTCACGCAGGTCGCGGGCGAGTTGGAGGCCCGGGGGAACCAGGCGGGCGGCGAGGCCGAGGAGATACTCAAGGCCCAGGCGCTGATGGCCGAGGATCCCGGGCTCGTCGTCAAGGTGCGAACGCTGATCGACCGCGGCCTGGCCGCCCCGAGGGCGGTTTTTGAGGCTTTCACGAAATATCGGGACGTGCTGGCCGGGTCCGGGGGCTACCTGGGCGAGCGGGCCGCCGACCTCGTCGACATCAGGGACCGCGTGATAGCGCTCCTCTACGGGCACGCCATGCAGGGGCTCCCGGTCGCTCCCGAGGAGCCGTACGTGCTGGTCGCCAGGGACCTCGCGCCCGCCGACACGGCGCTGCTGCGCAAGGAGGACATCGCCGCGTTCGTCACCCAGGAGGGCGGGCCCACCAGCCACACCGCGATCATGGCCAGGGCGATGGGCGTGCCCGCCGTCGTGGCCTGCCACGGCGCGCTGGACATCCCGCCGGGAGTCCGGGTGATGGCCGACGGCACGACGGGAGCCGTACGTGTCGAGCCGGCCGAGTCCGACGTGGCCGAGGCGGTCGGCGCGGACGCCGCGCGGCAGGCGGCGATCTCCGCGGCGAAGGGCCCCGGCAGGACCGCCGACGGGCACCCGGTCCCGCTGCTGGCCAACATCGGCGGCCCCGCGGACCTCGACGCCGCCCGCGGCGCGGGAGCCGAGGGGATCGGGCTCTACCGCACCGAGTTCCTCTTCCTCGACAGGGCCGAGCCGCCCTCCACCGAGGAGCAGCGGCGGGCCTATCGCGCGGCGCTGGAGGCGTTCCCCGGCGGCAAGGTGGTCGTGCGGACGCTGGACGCGGGCGCGGACAAGCCGCTGGCCTTCATGCCCGCGCCCGCCGAGCCGAACCCGGCGCTCGGGGAGCGGGGGCTGCGCAGGCTCCGGAGGTTCCCCGAGGTCATGGACGCGCAGCTTGCCGCGCTGGCGGCCGTCGCCGCCGAGGGGCTCCAGGTGATGGCGCCGATGGTGGCCACGGCCGAGGAGGCCGGTTGGTTCGCGCAGGAGTGCCGGGCCAGGGGCCTGACGAACGTGGGCGTGATGGTCGAGATCCCGTCGGCCGCGCTGCGTGCCCGCGAGTTGCTCGCCCGGGTGGACTTCGTCTCGATCGGCACCAACGACCTCGCCCAGTACGCCTACGCCGCGGACCGCCAGGTCGGCGCCGTGAGCGCGCTGCACGACCCGTGGCTGCCCGCGCTGCTGGACCTGGTCGCCATCACCGCGGCCGCCGCGGCGAAGATCGGCAAGCCGTGCGGCGTCTGCGGCGAGTCGGCCGCCGACCCGGCGCTGGCCTGCGTGCTCGTCGGGCTCGGGGTCTCCTCGTTGTCGATGGCCGCCGCGGCGCTGCCCGCCGTACGCGCCGTGCTGGCCGCGCACACGCTCGACCAGTGCCTGCGTGCCGCCGAGGCCGCGCGGGCGCAGACGACGGCGGCCCACGCGCGTGCGGCGGCCCGCGTGCACCTGCCCGGGCTCGCCCTGCTGGGGCTGTAGCCGGGTCCGCATCCGGCCAACCAGGTAAAGGGACGGTCTGCTGCGGGTCGTCAGATGGATACCTTTGGAGTCATGCTTCGACGGATCGGTACGGCAGGACTCCTCGCGATCGCTCTGACAGCCTGCGGCTCGGACGGCAGCCCGGCGGGTGCGACCCCGACCGGAGGAGGCAAGGCCGCACCGCCGCAGGCGGCGACCCTGCAGACGGCACCACAGACGGCACCACAGACGGCACCACAGACGGCGCCGCCGCAGAGCCCGCCGCAGGCGCGCCAGGACGCCGTCGGGCGCGCCCTGGCGAAGATGAGCGTCGAGGAGAAGGTCGGCCAGCTCTTCATGCCCGTCCTGTACGGCACCGCGGCCGACACGGTGTCGGGCGAGAACCAGGCCAGGTACGGCGCCCAGACCCCGGCCAAGGTGATCGCGAAATACCACCTCGGCGGCGTGATCCTCTTCCCGCAGAACATCAAGGGCATCGGCCAGGTCGTCGGCCTCACCAACGGCCTGCAACGCGCGTCCAAGGACGTGCCGCTGCTGATCGGCACCGACCAGGAGAACGGCCTGGTGGCCAGAATGTCCGCGATCATGACCGACTTCCCCGGGGCAGCCGAGCTCGGCGCGACCAAGGACCCCGACCGGGCGCGGGCCGTGGCCAGGGCCACCGGCGAGGAGCTGCGCGCGCTCGGCGTCAACCTCGACTTCGCCCCGGTCGCCGACGTGAACGTGAACCCGAAGAACCCGGTCATCGGCCGCCGGGCCTACGGCAACGACCCGGCGCGGGTGGCGAAGATGGTCGCGGGGGCGGTCAAGGGGTTCGGCGAGGCGAAGGTGGCCGCCAGCGCCAAGCACTTCCCCGGCCACGGCGACACCGACGTCGACAGCCACACCGGGCTGCCGGTGATCAAGCACACGAAGGCGGAGTGGGAGAAGATCGACGCGCCGCCGTTCAAAGCGGCCATCGGCGCGGGCGTGGACGCCGTGATGAGCGCCCACATCGTCTTCCCCAGGCTCGACCCGTCGGGCGACCCGGCCACGCTGTCCAAGCCCATCCTGACCGGCCTGCTCAGGCAGAAGCTCGGCTTCAAGGGCGTGATCTCCACCGACGCGCTCAACATGGAGGGCGTGCGCAAGAAGTACGCCGACGGGGAGATCGCGGTGCGCGCCGTGCTGGCCGGGGCCGACCTGCTGCTCATGCCGAACGACCTGCCGAAGGCGTACCAGGCGGTGGTGGCGGCGGTGCGGTCGGGCCGGATCTCGAAGGAGCGGCTCGACCAGTCCGTCACCCGGCTGCTCACGCTCAAGCAGGCCAAGGGCTACCTGCCCGAGGCCCCGGCCGCCGACGCGGGGAGGGCGGCCGGCGTGGTGCGCTCCGCGGCGCACCGCAAGCTGGCCGCCCAGGTCACGCGCTAGCTAGTGCGCGCCGCGCAGGCCGCCGGCGATGAACATCCCGGCCAGCATGGCGAACAGGAACGCCTGCAAGAACTGGATGAACATCTCGAACGCGGTCATCACGATCGTCATCAGCACGCCGACGACGCCGAGGCCTGCGCCCAGCGGGGTGAGCCGCTCGAACAGGAACCAGAAGCCCACCGAGCTGAAGAAGGCCACGAGGATGTGGCCGGCGAACATGTTCGCGAACAGCCGGACGAAGTGGGTGAACAGCGACGTGATGAACACCTCGGCCAGGATCATCGGGGCGTAGATCCCGTACGCCCAGCCGGGCAGGCCCGGGAGGTGCACGATGCCCCTCAGGTAGCCGCGCACGCCGTGGTGCCGGACGCCGAGGTAGACCTTGGTGCCGTACACGATGAGCGCCAGCACCAGGGGGAAGGCGATGTGCGCGGCGAGGGGGAACTGGACGAGCGGGATGATGCCCATCAGGTTCCAGAGGAGCACGGTCAGGAAGATCGTGAGGAGGAAGCCCATCCACCGGTCGGAGTCGGCGCCGAGGCTGGGGCGGGCGATGTGGTCGCGTACGAACATGTACGCGTACTCGCCGATGCTCTGCCAGCCGCGGGGGACGATCTTCGGCTTGGCGAACGCGGCCCAGCACAGGGCGATGGCGATGGCCGAGCTGAGCAGGGCGATGAGCACCGGTTTGGTGAACCATTCCGGGCCGCCGGGAAAGATCGGCGCGAATTCGAACAGTTCCAGTCCCGGGGCGGTCCATCGGTCGGGGGAGGTGATCAGGATCGTCGTCCGCACGGCGGTCCTTTCTGGGTAGCGACTATCGCTGGAAGCACACCCTAACCGGACATATCGGGCGACCCTTTTATGGGGTTTTAACGGTTTATATGTGTCGGTGACGTTCTACTCTGGAACGGTGCTTACGGGTGTGCTCATTGACTGGGGCGGCGTGCTGACGACCAGCCTCTCCGACGCCATCGCGCGCTGGATCGCGGCGGACAGGATCGACGGCGACCTCTACCGCCGGGTGATGCGGGGGCTGGTCGACCACGCCTACGGGAATGGCGACGGCGACGGCGAGAGCGTCGTCCACGCGCTGGAAAGGGGCGAGATCGACGGCTCCTCCTTCGAGCGCGACCTCGCCGCCCGGCTGCTGACCGTCGACGGCGTGCCGCCCGTGGCCGAAGGGCTGCTGAACCGGATGTTCGCGGGATTTGCCCGCGTTGACGCTATGTACGACATGCTCCGCGATGTGCGGAAAAATGGTGTCAAAACGTGTTTGGTATCTAACTCTTGGTCGAATGAGTATCCCCGGGCCGAGTGGGACGGGCTCTTCGACGCGGTCGTGATCTCCGGCGAGGTGGGCATGCGCAAGCCCGAGCCGCGCATCTACCGCCACGCGGTCGAGCTGATCGGTCTGACCTGCGAGGAGTGCGTGTTCATCGACGACATCGAGGCCAACATCCTGGCCGCCCGCGCGCTCGGCATCGCCGGCATTCATCACAAAGATGCCAACTCGACCATCGAGGAACTCGAGTCTCTCCTCCGTCTCACGCTGCGGCGGGCATGATAGAGCCCTTGCACGCTGAGACGGGCCCGCCGGACGCGGACGTCCGTCCCGGCACGCCGAGCTGAGCTCGGCCAGAAAGAAGCACGAAAGGTTCGTCATGCGCGTCTATCTGCCGTGCACTCTCCCGGCCCTGACCCAGGCGGTCGAGGCGGGAGAGCTGGGCCCGGCCCCGCTGACCGGCTACGCGGTGACCCCCGCGCTGACCGAGTGGTACGCCTCGGGTGACACCGAGGAGCTCGAATACGTGGCGCTCACCGAGGCGGCCCGTGCCTCGCTGCGGATGCTGGCCGCCGGCCGCGCCGACGGCGCCGAGATCGCGGCCCGGCGCGTGGTGGTCGCCGCCGAGGTGCCGGATCGCTCGGTCTCCGCCGGGGTCGATCTCGAGGAACGGGCGAGAGTGCGCCTCGCCGACCCGATCCCGCTGGCCAAGGTGGCCGCGGTGCACGTCGACGACCACGAGGCGACCGCCGACGTCGAGGCCGCGGTCGCCGCGCTGCCGGCCGCGGACGAGGGCGACGACGACGCCAGATTCACCGTGGACGGGGCCGAGGCGCACGAGCTCATGTGGTACGCGACACAGGAGATTCCTGACCTTCTGGGCACATAACGGAGGCGTTACATCGATCACACTTCCTTGACCGTTTCGAGCCGATCCTCGCTAGGGTCCCGATCTAGCAAGTGTTGTTTACGCAAGGAGTCGGTCCAAGTGAAGCTTCGAGTCGTGGCCACTGCCGTGGGCGCCATGGCAGCGGTCCTGCTGGCGGGCGGGCCCGCGAACGCGCAGGCCAAGCCGTACGACCACCAGGACCCGGCCAAGTCGGGCTGCTGGAACTCGGCCAAGGTGGTCCGGACGGCCCCCATCAAGGGCCGCGTCGACGGCGAGGTCGGGACGATCAAGCTCTGGTGGTCCTTCAAGTGCAAGACCAACTGGGTCGAGGTCCGGGTGCCGACCTCGGGGAGCGGCACCATCACCGTGACCGCGAAGGACGGCCGGTACGACCAGTTCCGCTACAAGAAGGGCAACAAGGGCCGGCACTGGGGCAACATGATCTGGGCCAACAACATGTGCGCCTGGGGCAGTGCCTCGGTCCAGTGGAACGGCGGCCGCGGCGGCCAGAACGGCGCCGGCACCACCGGCAAGGCCTGCAAGTAGGCTCTCCGGGCTCTCCGTAGGGGCCGTGGCCGGATGGTCGCGGCCCCTGCGTTGGGCGTTCATCGAAACGTCACACGTGCCGTCTAAGCTTGTCGCAACATGACAAAGCACATCATCTGGGATTGGAACGGCACGCTCTTCCACGACATCGAGGCCGTGGTCGGGGCCACCAACGCGGTCTTCAAGCCGTACGAGCTTCCCGAGGTGACCGTCGACGGCTTCCGCGCGGTCTACACCCGGCCCATCTGGGTCGCCTACGAGCGCCTGCTCGGCCGCCCCCTGACCGAGGGGGAGTGGGAGCTGCTCGACGAAGGGTTCCACGAGCACTACTTCCGGCTGAGCGACGCCTGCGCGCTGGCCGCCGACGCCGTGCTGGCCCTCACGAGCTGGACGGGCAGTCAGTCGCTCTGCTCGATGGCGCCACATGCGCACCTGGTGCCCATGGTCGACTCGTTCGGCATCACCCGGCACTTCACCCGGGTCGACGGGCTGCTGGGCACGACCGGCGGTGAGAAGGCCGCGCACATGGCGGCCCACATCCAGGCCATCGGGGTGGATCCCGGCGAGATCCTGGTGATCGGCGACAGCATGGACGACGGGTTCGCCGCGCGGCACGTGGGGGCCAAGGCGGTGCTGTACACGGGCGGGATGACGACCCGCGCCGACCTGGAGAGCACCGGGTTCCCCGTGGTCGACACGCTGTCGGACGCGCTGGATCACGCGTAGGGCCTTCATGCCCAAATCGCCGAGGCGTCGACCACGGGCATGGCGCCGGCCCTACCGTAACTGAACAGAACGGCGGCGCCCGCCGTACCCTATGCAGGGTCACCCCCCCAGGAGGCTGCCATCAACCGCCTTGTGCTGTGGAACATCGACCTGACGCTGGTCGACGTCGCCATCGTGACCAGGGACGCCTACGCGGAGGCGTTCCGCTTCGTCACCGGGCGACCGCTGGTCAAACTCGTGCCCCCGCTGGGGCGCCCCGACTCCGAGATCATCTTCGAGACGCTCGCCGTCAACGGCATCCTGGCCGAGGACGACCACCTGCCCAAGTTCCTGTCGGCGCTCGCCGTGGCCTTCGCCGACCGGCGCGGGCGGCTGGCCAAGGAGGGGCGGATGATGCAGGGGGCCAAGGACGCGCTGAAGTCGGTGTCCCGGCTCGACGGCGTGATCCAGACGGTGCTGACCGGGACCATCAAGAGCAACGCCGTGCACAAGCTCAAGGCGTTCGGGCTGGACAAGCACATCGACTTCACGCTGGGCGGGTACGGCGAGGAGGTCTACCCCAAGGCGACGCTGCTGCAGGTGGCGCAGTCGCGGGCCAAGGAACGCCTGGGCACGCCGTTCACCGCGGCCAACACGGTCGTGATCGGGGACTCCACGCGGGACGTCCAGGCCGCCAAGATCGGCGGCGCGGCGATGATCGGGGTCGCCTCGGGACGCTCCATGGCGGCCGAACTCCGCGAGGCGGGAGCCGACGTGGTGCTGCCCGACCTCTCCAACGCCTCCGAGGTCGTCGCGGCCGTGGCGGGCCTCACCTCCCCGGTCGGCCGCATCGCCTAGCCTTCGGCGCCCGGGTCCAGAGCGGCGAGGAAGCGGGCGGCGGCCGGGGCGGCCACGCCGGCGCCCGTGCCCGCGCCCTCGGCGATGACCGCGAAGGCCACGTCCCCCCGGTAGCCGATGAACCACGAGTGGGTCGGCGGCTCCTTGCCGGACCCGAACTCCGCGGTGCCCGTCTTGCCGGCCGTGCCCTTGGGGAACCGGACGGCGTGGGCGGTGCCGTCCGTCACCACGGCGGGCATCAGCTTGCGCAGGGCCGCCACCACGCCCTCCTCCAGCGGCCGGGGGTTGGTGGGCTGGGCGTCCGGGATCAGCTCCTCCTTGACGAGGGTCGGGGAGATCCAGGCGCCGGAGGCGATGGCGGCGGCGACCGAGGCCATGTTGAGCGGGCTGGCCAGGACGCGGCCCTGGCCGATGGCGGCGGAGGCGAGGTCCGTGTCGTCCTTCGGGTCCGGGAACTCGGCCCGTACGGCGGGCACGCCGGCGGTGATCGGGGTGCCGAAGCCGAAGCTGCGGGCCACCTGCGCCAGCCGCCCGCCGTTGAGCTGACGAACGCTCATCTCCCCGAACGTCGTGTTGCACGAATGCGCGAACGCGTCCTGGAACGACAGCCTGCCGAAGTCCTCGAAGTCGGCGTTGTGGAAGGGGAAGCCGCCGATGTTCTTCTCGGCGGGGCAGGTGACCTGGCGGGACGGCTCGACCCCGTCCGCGACCAGCGCGGAGGCCGTCACGACCTTGAACGTCGAACCGGGCGGATACTTGCCGAGCAGGGCCCGGTTGAAGCCACCTGGCTTGTTCACCACCGCGAGGATCTCGCCGGTCGAGGCACGCAGCGCCACCAGGGACGCCGGTTGCTTCACGCCCTCCAGGGCCTTGGCCCCGGCGCGGTGGACCTTCAGGTCGACGGTGGTCTGGAGCGGGCGGTAGCCGTCGGCGCGGACGACCGTCTGGATGGGTTCGTCCCCCTCGTAGAGGTCGATCCGGGAGCGGGCCGGCTTCTCGAATCGGTCGGGGAACGTCTGCTTGATGCCCTCCACGAGCTGCTGCACCGAGCCGGGCGCGTCCGGCGTGTTGATCGCGGTGCCGTCGGCGGCCAGGACCCGCAGCGGGTCGCCCTGCTGGGAGATGACGCGCAGCGAGCGGCCCGGTTTGAGCAGCGGGTGGATGGCGGCGGGCGTCCAGGCGACCTGCCACCTGCGGTCGCGCTCCACGAGCTTGAGCTGGCCGTTGTAGGTCCAGTCCTGCTGCCCGAGCAGCTTGGCCTGGAAGGAGACGACGTCGGTGGAGGACGCGAAGACCCCCGTCGGCCTGGGGCGGTGGAAGTCCGCCCCGGTGAGCTTGAGGTCGGCGCGGAAGCGGCGGTGCCAGGTCTCGAAGTCGGCGGGCGGGTCGGCCACCAGGGCGCGCATCCCCGCATAGTCCTGGGCGGACCAGGCCGTCAGGTATTTGTCGGCCGTCTCCTCCGGCGAGCCCTCCGTACGCAGCGCCCAGATGACGCCTCCCGCCGCCACGACCGGGACCAGGATCCCCGAAACGATCCACGGCCAGCGACGGCGCCGAATTTTCCCCGTTTGTGGTGCCATGGAGCAGAGGACACCAGAGAGGCAGCAGAGGTGTCCAATACTGGTATGGGCGGTTTATAGATATAAGTCTGGATATAGTGGCTGGTCGTGGACCTCGTCCGGCACCTTCGCTACTTCACCGTCGTCGCGGAGGAACTCCACTTCGGCAACGCCGCGATCCGGCTCGGCATGGCGCAGCCGCCGCTCAGCCAGCGCATCAAGCGCCTGGAGGAGGAGCTGGGCGTGCGGCTGTTCGACCGCTCGGCCCGCCAGGTGCGGCTCACCGAGGCGGGCCGGCTGCTCCTGGGCGAGGCCCGCGAGATCGTGGCCAGGGTGGACCGGCTGCACGAGTTGGCCAGGCAGGGCGAGGGCACGGTGCTCAAGGTGGGCGTCCCGCCCGACCTGGCCGCCGCCGCCATCGCCGCCCTGGTCGCGGGATTCCGCGAGACCAACCCCACCGTACGCCTCGCGCCCGCCGAGATCTGGACCGCCGACCAGGTGACGGCGCTGGCGGAGGGAACGATCGACGTCGGCCTCGTCCGCCACCCGGTCGCCGCGCCCGGCCTGCGCTTCGGTCAGCTGCTCGCGCAGGCGCAGGGCGTGCTGCTGGCCGAGGGCGACCCGCTCACCGGCGTGGGCGAGGTGCACCTGGCCGACCTGGCGGGGCGGGAGCTGCTGATGCCGCCCCAGGAGGGCGAACCGGGCCTGTACGCGGAGATGCTCTCGGAGTGCCGCCGCCACGGCTACGTCCCCGCGCAGGTGCACGAGGGCGCCGGGCTCGGGCTGGTCATGGCGGGTGCGGCGGTGGCGTTCGGGCCGAGGGCGGACCTCCCGGGGCTGGCCTGGCGGCCGCTGCTAGGCTCGCCGATCACGTGCCGGGTCTCCACCGCCTGGCGCCAGGCGGCGGCCGCCCCGATCGAAGAACTGGTCGGCGACTTCTCGGCCGTGGCCGTACGCACTCTGAAGGAGAGCGCCGGGATGACGGACGAGGGCGCGGTGTCCGTGCGGCGGATCAGCCGCAGGCCGGGGATGCTGGCATGAGGACTCCGGACTTCGACGCGCTGTTCCGCACGGCGGGCGTGCGGGGCTGGCTGTACGCGGCCGACATCGACTCGGGGCACGAGGTGGGACACCGGGCGGACGAGCCGGTGCCCACGGCGTCGATGTTCAAGGTGCCGCTGCTGGCGGCGCTCTGCAGGCAGGCCGACGCCGGGCTCCTGGACCTGTCCGAACGCGTGACGGTGACGGCACAGGACAGGGTCTCGGGGTCGACGGGGCTCTCGTCGATGCTCGACGACGTGACGATCTCGCTGCGCGACCTGGCGTACCTGATGATCGCGGTGAGCGACAACACCTCGGCCGACATGGTGCTGGGCCGGGTCGGGTTGGAGACGGTCAACAGCATGCTGGCCGGGTTCGGGCTGGACGGGACGCGGGTGACGCGGAGCGCTCGGGAGCTCCTCGGCAGCATGGGCGCCGACACCGGGCACGGGTGGCCGTTCGTGGATCCGGAGGACATCGCGCGGCTGAGCGCGCTCGACCCCGAGCGGACGAACCGGTCCACCCCGCGCGAGCTGGCCGAGCTGTTCGGGATGATCTGGCGGGACGAGGCGGCCTCTGCGGAGTCGTGCGCCTGGATGCGCGGCGTGCTCAACATGCAGGTGTGGCCGCACCGGCTGGCCTCCGGCTTCCCGTACGACGACGTCGCGGTCAGCGGCAAGACCGGCACGCTGCCCACGCTGCGCAGCGAGTCGGGGGTCGTCGAGTACCCCGACGGCCGGCGCTACGCCGTGGCCGTTTGCACCCGTTCGTTCAGCACCGCGCTCAACCAGCCGCGCGCCGACGCGGTGATCGGCACGGCGGCGCGTATGGCGGTGGACCACCTACGGCGGTAGCAAGTTATGTGGGAGGTCGGGTATGACTTTCCCGCGAACGGGCGACAGGATGGGCACATGGTTGTTGAGGGCGCGCTTCTCTGGGAGCCGAGCGAAGAGGTCGTGGCGAAGGCCAGGCTGACCCGGTACCTGGAGTGGCTGGGACGGCCGGGACCCTACGAGGACGTGTGGCGGTGGTCCGTCGACGATCCGGGCGAGTTCTGGACGTCCATCTGGGACTACTTCGACGTGGTCGGGGACCGGGGCGACGGGCCGGTGGTCTCCGGGACGATGCCGGACGTCACGTGGTTCGAGGGGAGCACGCTCAACTACGCCGAGAACGCGCTGCGCCACGCCGGGGGCACCGCCCTGGTGTTCGTGTCCGAGGACGGCGCCCGCCAGGAGCTGACCTGGGACGAGCTGCGCGAGGAGGTCGCCCGCGTCCGGGCGGGGCTGGCCCGGCTCGGCGTGCGGCGCGGCGACCGGGTGGCCGCCTACCTGCCGAGCATCCCGCAGGCCCTGATCGCCTTCCTGGCCACCGCCTCACTGGGCGCGATCTGGTCGGCCGGCTCGCCCGACTTCGGGGTGCCGAGCATCGTCGACAGGTTCAAGCAGATCGAGCCCAAGGTGCTCATCGCGGTCGACGGCTACCACTACAACGGGAAGACGTACGACCGCTCCGACGCCGTCAACGAGATCGCCGCCCAGCTGCCCACGCTGCGCGCGACCGTGTGGATCCCCTACCTGGCGGCGCTCGACGAGGGCAGTGCGCCCCAGCAGGCCGGGCCCGCCGAGGCGCACACCCGCGAGGTGCCGCACGGCGAGGTGATCGGCTGGGAGGGGCTGCGGGCCGAGGAGGGGCCGCTGGAGTTCGAGCGGGTGCCGTTCGGCCACCCGCTGTGGATCCTCTACTCCAGCGGCACGACCGGGCTGCCCAAGCCGATCGTGCACGGGCACGGCGGCGTGGTGCTGGAGCACCTCAAGTCCCTCGCCTTCCACCAGGACATCGGCGAAGGCGATGTGTTCTTCTGGTACACCACCACGGGCTGGATGATGTGGAACTACCTCATCGGCGCCCTGCTGGTGGGGGCCACGCCGGTGCTGTACGACGGCGCGGCCACCTATCCGTCGCCGGTCGCGCTGTGGCGGATCGCCGACTCCGAGAAGGTGACCTACTTCGGGGTCGGGGCGCCGTACATCATGGCCTCGCTGAAGGCCGGGATCCGCCTCGACGGGCTGGAGCGGCTGCGCGGCATCGGCTCGACCGGGTCGCCGCTGCCGCCCGAGGGATTCGGGTGGGTGGCCGCGGAGCTGCCCGGGGTCCCGCTGGGGTCGTTCTCCGGGGGCACGGACGTGTGCACGGGGTTCGTCGGGGCGACCGTGCTCCACCCGATCAGGGCGGGCGTCATCCCGTGCCGGTCGCTGGGGGCGAAGGTCGAGTCGTACGACTCCGCGGGCAAGCCGGTCATCGGCGAGGTGGGCGAGCTGGTGCTGACCGCGCCGATGCCGTCGATGCCGGTGCGGTTCTGGAACGACCCCGACGGCCGGCGCTACTTCGAGAGCTACTTCGACGTCTACCCCGGGGTGTGGCGGCACGGCGACTGGATCAAGATCAACGAGGACGGGAGCTGCGTGATCTACGGTCGCTCCGACTCGACGCTCAACCGGGGCGGCGTCCGGATGGGCACCAGCGAGTTCTACCGGGTCGTCGAGCGGTTCGACGAGATCGCCGACAGCCTCGTCATCGACACCGGGCAGCTCGGGCAGGAGGGGCGGCTGCTGCTGTACGTGACGCTCGCCGAGGGCGCGACGCTGACCGAGTCGCTGCAACGCGCCCTCTGCGACACCCTGCGCAAGGAGCTGTCGCCCCGGCACGTGCCCAACGAGATCCACGTCGTCCCGGGCATCCCCCGCACGCTCTCCGGCAAGAAGCTGGAGGTGCCCGTACGCAAGATCCTGCTGGGCACGCCCGTCGAGCAGGCGGCCAATCCCGACGCCATGGCCAACCCCGAGGTGCTGCGCCACTTCAGGCCGGAATCAGAATGATCTTGCCGCGGGTTCGGCCCTGCTCGGCCGCGTGGTGGACCTCGTGCAGCTCGGTCAGCGGGCGATCCGCGGCCACCTCGACGGCGAGCTCGCCCCGGTCGACGAGGGCGGCGAGCCCGGCCAGCTGAGCCGGGTCGTTGCGGGCCACGAAGTGGGTGCCGCCCTCGATCGGGGTGGCGATCGTGACCGTCCGCCGCCCGAGCCCGGCCAGGGCGGCGGCGTCCCCGTCGGGGAGCGCGGCCAGGTTCAGCACCACGTCCATGCCGCCGGGGAGCGGCGTGGTCGTGTAGTCGATCACCTCGTCGGCGCCGTACCGCGCGACCGCGGCCGCGCTGCGGGGGCTCGCCGTGGCGAACACGGTCGCGCCCGCGAGCTTGGCGAGCTGGACGGCGAACATGCCGACCCCGCCGCCCGCCCCGTTGATCAGCACCCGCTCGCCACGGGCGACGCGGGCGTGCTCGTGGACCGCCTGCCAGGCCGTGAGCCCGGCCACCGGGACGGCGGCCGCGTGGGTGAGCGGGATGCTCCGCGGCGCTTCGGCCAGGACGCTCGCGGGCACGGCCGCGTACTCCGCGGCGGCGCCGTCCACCAGCCCGAACACGCGGTCCCCCGGCTCCAGGCCCGTCACGCCCGCGCCGAGCGCGACGACCGTGCCCGAGACGTCCGCGCCGAGCGTGCACGGCAGGCTCACCGGGAGCACCTCGCGCAGCAGGCCCATGCGCAGGCCGACCTCCGACGGGTTGAACGAGGTGGCGGCCACCTCCAGGAGGACCTCTCCCGGGCCCGGGCGCGGCGTGGGGATCCGGTCGTAGCGGATCTCGGCCCCGTATTCGTGGATGCGGGCGGCACGCATGGTCTCGGGCGGCTCGCCGGGAACGCGGAACTCCGCGGCGTGCTCGGCCACCCACGAGCCGAACGTGCGGGGCGCGGTCTTCGTGATCTCCTCGACCGTCCGCGTGACGGGGGCCGGGTGGCTGACCAGGTCCGCCTGGGCCTGGAGCACGCCGTCCACCACCGGCGCGGGCCAGCCCCCGGCCAGCAGCTCCGCGCGGGTCCGGTCGGGCGGGACCTCCTCCCAGTGCGCCGGAAATTTCGTGATCTGGGAAATGAGGTGGACCTGGTCGGCCTGGCTGATCGACTCCGGGCCGGTCAGGTCATAGACGGCGCCGTGGTGACCCTCTTCCAGCAGCGCCCGTGCCGCCACCTCCGCGAGGTCCCGTTCGTGCACCACGGGCATGGCGGCCCGGCCGTACGAGCCGCGCACCACGCCTGCCCGCACCTGCGCGGCCCACCGCAGCGCGTTGGCCGCGAAGGCGTGCGGGCGCAGGATCGTCCACTCCAGCCCCGACTTCTCGATCAGCCGCTCGACCTCGCGTTCGTGGTCGCGTACCGCGGCGGAGGATAGGTAGACCACGCGGCGCGCCCGGCCCGCGATCGCGTCGACCACCGCCCGCGCCCCCTCCGCCGTGGCGAAGGGCCACACCAGGAACACCGACTCCACTCCGTCGAGCGGCAGCGACCCGGGGTCCGCCAGATCGCCCTGGGCCCTGCCGAACGGCCTGACCTCGGCCCCCATTTCCGTCAACCGCGCCGCCACCTGTCCGCCGACCGTGCCGGTCGCGCCCGTGACCATCACCGTTCTCATGCAGGCCACCGTAGGGGGCGGCGGCGAGACAACCAATGCGTCATCCATGCAGATTTCATACGCGATCGTCCTCCCGTAAGCTGCCTGCGTGTTGCGTCCTGGAAGCTGGTCCAGGCCTGCGGGTGAAAGTCCCGTCCGGGTAAGCATCGGAGCGCCCGGTAGCAGGCCCCGGCCCGTCATGGAG
>NZ_JBITJQ010000040.1:0-109357 GCF_044460125.1 Nonomuraea sp. NPDC050153 | reverse complement strand
ATCGGTAAGCCGTATGCGGGAAAACCGCACGTACGGAATTGAAAGGGGGATGGGGAACCGGGCCTTCACGGCACCGCGCCCCTGACTACCAATGGCCAGACAGCGGGCGTTCGACAGGGAAGCGGCGCTGGAGACGGCGCTGCTCGCGTTCTGGCGGCACGGCTACGAGGCGACCTCGATCGCCGAGCTGACCGCCGCGATGGGGATCCGTCCCCCCAGCCTGTACGCGGCCTTCGGCGACAAGCGGCGGCTGTTCGAGGAGGCGGTGCGCCGCTACCAGGAGACGTACGGGGCCTTCACGACCCGCGCCCTCGCCGAGGAGCCGACCGGACGCCAGGCCATCGAGCGCGTGCTGCGCGAGGCCGCCATCGAGTATTCGAACCGATCGCACCCGACGGGGTGCCTGATCATCACGGCGGCGGTGAACTGCGGGCCGGAGTCGGCCGAGGTCGAGGAGCTGCTACGCGACTTCAGAGAGGGCAGCAAGGCGGCGCTCAAGGCCCGGATCGACGAGGACCTGTCGGCCGGCCGCCTCCCGCCCGGCACGGACCCGGCGGGCCTGGCGACGTTCTACGCCGCCGTCATCCAGGGCATGTCCACCCAGTCCCGCGACGGCGCCCCCCAGGCCGACCTCCTCCACATCGCCACCCTCGCCATGTCCGCCTGGCCCAAAAGCGACATACTGTAGTCATTTGGCTACCGAAAGTAGGGGCTCCAGGATTGGAACCGCCGCCATCCGTGCAACGCGGTAGCAAGATTGCTACGTGGTTGGCCGATCACACGGAGTGCGCGAAGAAACGAGGATGGGGCCGTGATCACCTGGGATTTCCACGTCACTCTGAATCGGGCGCTTACCGACGAAGAGCTGGATGCTCTGTTCGAGGCTGGTCTGGATGACTGCACGGTATCCGGAGACAAGGATGGCAGCGTCTATGTGCTGTGCGACCGCGAGGCGGACAGCATGCTGGATGCGATCGCCTCCGTGATCGCCCAGATCAAGACGGTCCCCGGTCTCTGGCCCATCGCCGTCGGGGAGGACGACGGCGTGACGCTGGGCGACGCCGCCCGTCGGCACGGTGGGCGCACGCAGGCCAGCCTGCGCCAGCTCGCCGCAGGGCAGCGGGGCCCCGGCGGTTTTCCCGCTCCTCTCATCGAGGCCGACAACATCCGTCTCTACTCGTGGGCCGAGATCTCCGAGTGGTTGCGCACGCGGATGGGGGACGACATCCCGCCGGAAAATCCGGATGTCGCTCTGGCGGACGCGCTCGTGAGGCTCAGCTGCCGGGCCCGAGCCGCACATCGGGAAGACGGGCTTCGCCACCTGTTCGAGGTCATCGCCTGACCACACGTCACACCGTCGACCTCGGACCTCGCCCCTCGCTGCCGCACCCCGAGCGCGAAAGCCTCACTCCTCGACCTTCAGCCGGAGGCGCCCACGGGTGGGCGCCTCTGTGGGGTGTCAGCGCTCGGCCTCGGTGTGCTTGCGGTCCAGGTCCGGGAACGGGGGCGGCTCCTCGACGCCCTGGGTGAGCTGGCGCGGGCCGTCGGGGCTCTCGGCATCCTGGGCGTCCGCCACCGCCTCGGCCGCCGCCTCCGAGGCCTTGGCCACCTCCTCGTCGAACTCCGCCGTCTGCGGCGCCTCCTCCCGCGTCGCCGCCGAGCGGGGCAGGGCCTCCGTGAACGCCTTCGAGACCCCCTGCAGCGCCGAGGTGACCTCGCTCGGGATCACCCAGAACGTGTTGCCGTCGCCCTGCGCGAGCTGCGGCAGCACCTGGAGGTACTGGTAGGCCAGCAGCTTCGGGTCGGGGTCGTTGCGGTGAACGGCCTGGAAGACCTGGTCGATGGCGCGCGACTGGCCTTCGGCCTCCAGGATGGCGGCGGTGCGCTGGCCCTCGGCGCGCAGGATGCGGCTCTGCTTGTCGCCCTCTGCCGTGAGGATCTGCGACTGCCGCTGGCCCTCGGCGTTGAGGATCGCGGCCCGCTTGTCGCGCTCGGCCCGCATCTGCTTCTCCATCGCGTCCTTGATGGTCTTGGGCGGGTCGATGGCCTTGATCTCGACGCGGTTGACGCGGATGCCCCACTTGCCGGTGGCCTCGTCGAGCACGCCCCGGAGCTGGCTGTTGATGGTGTCGCGCGAGGTGAGGGTCTTTTCCAGGTCCATGGAGCCGACGACGTTACGCAGCGTGGTGACGGTCAGCTGCTCGACGGCCTGGATGTAGTTGGCGATCTCGTACGCCGCCGCCCGCGGGTCGGTGACCTGGAAGTAGAGGACGGTGTCGATCTCGACGACCAGGTTGTCCTCGGTGATGACGGGCTGCGGCCGGAAGGAGACCACCTGTTCGCGCAGGTCGATCATGGGGTAGACGCGGTCGACGTAGGGGATGACAAAGCTGAGACCCGGCTTGAGGGTGCGGTGGTAGCGGCCCAGGCGCTCGACGTTGCGGGCCCGCGCCTGCGGGACGATCCGCACCGCCTTGAGCACGGTGAACACCGCGAAGAGTATGACGAGCAGTCCGACCAGCAACAGCGGATCCATGAGTCACTCCCGGGGATATACGAGGGCTGTCGCCCCTTCGATCTCGATGATGTCGACGGTCGCCCCTGTGGGGATCACCAGCGTCTCGTCGTAGGCGCGCGCCGACCACTCCTCTCCCCCGATGCGTACGCGACCGTCGCGGCCCGTCACCTCCGAGACCACGTAGGCGGGCTTGCCGACGAGCGCTTCCACGCCGAACCGCTGCAGCGGAGGCTGCCTGATGTGACGCATCGCGATCGGCCTGAGCACCAGCAGACCTGCCGCGGACGACAGGGCGAAACACAGCAACTGCAGGGGCACGGGCAATCCGATGACGGCGGTGAGGGCGGTCAGGAGCGCCGCCGCGCCCAGCAGCCCGAGTGAGGCCGTGAGGGTGAATATTTCGGCCACGCCGAGCACCACCGCGAGGATTACCCAGATGATCCATTCATCCATGTCCGGCCCTCCTGATGGGACAACGGGCCTGAGTTCGTGACTGGTTCCCCCCTCTCTACCGTAATCCTGGAATCAACCCGACGGCACCCATCCGCCCGTGGGACCGGCCCTGAACAGGGCACTTCCCTCCCGCCACTTCTCCCACGGGAGTTGCCAGAAGCCCCATCCGTTGTTCCATTCGAGCCGGCGGTCGGTGCCGACGATCGTGACCGGGTCGCCGCGCAGCGAGCCGTCGTAGAACCAGGCCGCCTGGTCGGGCCGGGCGTTGACGCAGCCGTGGCTGACGTTGGCCCGGCCCTGCGCCCACACGTTGTCCTTGGCGTGCACGTATTCGCCGCTGTTGGAGATGCGCACGGCGTGGTCGATCAGCAGGTCGTAGTAGCCGGGGTCGCCCTTGACCCGGCCGGGGGAGATCATGCGGACCGGGTTGCCCTTGTCCATGGTCAGGTGGATGCCGCTGGTCGTGGTGTATTCGGGGGTGGTGGCCATGCCCGCGCTGATGGCCATCCGCTGCGCGATCTCGCCGTCGCGGCGGACGATCATCTGGTGGGTCCGGGTGTCGATCGTGCTGGTCTGCCTGCGCCCGACGGTGAAGGCGAAGGTGGAGTCGGTGGTGCCGTGGACGCCGGCGCCCGCGCGGACGCCGGCCAGGTGCGCGGTGACCGTGACCTGCTGGTGGGGCGCCCAGAACCGGCGGGTGCGGTAGATCACCTGGGTGTCGCTGATCCACCGCCACGCGCCCTCGACCGGGGTCTCCGCCTTGACCTCCAGTGCCCGCTCGACGGCCGCCTTGTCCGCCACCGGGGCGTCGAAGTCGATGATGACCGGCATGCCGGCGCCGACCGTCTCGCCCGGCAGCGGCGCCGTCGCGGCCACCTGGAACGGCCTGCCCGCGGACCGGGTGTGGAAGCGGCCGACGGCGACCGTGGCCGGGCCGCGGGCGCCGTCGGCCGTGACGGACACCGTGTACTCGGCGGCGGGCCTGAGCGTCCAGGCGGAGCGCCACGTCGTGCGGGAGTCGTCGAGCCGGCCGGGCACCTGCTGCCCGCCCTCCGAGACCAGCACCCGGCTGAGCGTGCCGCCGCGGGCCTTGACCACCAGGCCGCGGTCGGTGCGGGCCCGCTTGGAGTCGAGCGCCGGCGAGACCCGCACGACCGGGGGCGGCGACGGGGCCTCGGCCGTCACCGAGGAGCAGCCGCAGACCATGAGGAGGAAGGCGACACAAGTCATCGCGGCCCGCCGCATGTCACTCCTTCTGTCCGAGGGAAGGGGCGGTCCCAGGGTAGCGGCGAGTCAGCAGGCAAGCACGTTGAGTCACTTACGCGACAGTTCCGGAGACCTCCCCCAAGGTCAGGGCGCCGGCGGTGGCCCGGATCGTCACCGTGTCCCCGTCCTCCAGGAACGAGCGCGTCTCGCCGCTCGCGAGCTTGAGCGGATCGGTCCCGTTCCAGGTCAGCTCGATGAACGAGCCGCGCTCGCCGCGCGCGGGCCCCGAGATCGTGCCGCTGGCGAACAGGTCGCCGGTCCGCAGGGAGGCCCCGTTCACCGTCATGTGGGCGAGCATCTGGTCGGGCGTCCAGTACATGCCCGCGTACGGGGGCCGCGACACGACCTCCCCGTTGAGCAGGACCTCCAGGGAGATGTCCAGCCCCCAGTCGCCCCGCCTGCGCAGGTAGCCGGCCGGCTCGGGGTCCTGGGCGCGGCCGGGGACGCGGGGCAGCGCCTCCAGCGGCGTGATCCACGGCGAGATCGAGGTGGCGAACGACTTGGCCAGGAACGGCCCGAGCGGCACGTACTCCCACGACTGGATGTCGCGCGCGCTCCAGTCGTTGACCAGCGTCACCCCGAACACGTGGTCCTCGAAGGCCCCCGCGGGCGAGCCGAGCTCGGTCGGCACGCCCACCACGAACCCCAGCTCCGCCTCGATGTCCAGCTTCGCGCACGGCCCGAACACCCCGCGCCCGAGCTGCCCGTGCGGGCGCCTGACCGGGGTGCCGGACACCACGACCGTGCCGGCCCTGCCGTGGTAGCCGACGGGCAGGTGGCGCCAGTTGGGCTGCAGCGGCTCGGTGCCGGGCCGGAAGATCTGGCCGATGTTGCTCGCGTGGTCGATCGAGCAGTAGAAGTCGACGTAGTCGGCCACCTCGAACGGCATGTGCAGCCGCACCTGCTCCAGCGGGACCAGATGCCGCTCGGTCACGGCGACGTCGCCGGTGAGCTTGTTCCGGATCAGCGTCCTGGTGTCGCGCCAGGCCGTCCGCCCCCGGGCCATGAACGGGTTGAGCGAGGGCGACTCGAAGACCTCGTCGTGCAGGGCGGGCGCCAGGTCGAGCACCTTGTCGCCGTAGCGCACGCCCACGCGGGGCGCCTGGCCCGGACGCGAGAACACGCCATAGGGCAGGTTGTCCACTCCCCAGCTCACGAAATTTCCCTCCGTCACGCGATCAGCCCCAGTGTGCGCAGGTCCTCGACAGGGATGCTGGTGCTGCACGAGCCATAGCTCACCAGCAGCCGCCGCGCCCGCTTCGCGGTGTCTTCCGGTACGCCCTGCGCGAGACGTACGAGATGCCCGACGTCGGTGGTCCGCAGTACGGGCACCGGGTCGCGTCCGTCGACGGCCTCGCAGACGGCGAGCAGCAGGTTCAGGAAGCCGTGCCGGTCGACGCCCAGCGTGGGGTCGAAGTGGCGTACGGCGTGGTGCAGCCCGGCCGTGGCCTTGAACGGGACGTCGCGCTCGACGCAGCACCCGATGAAGGCCGCGAGATGCTCCGCCGGCGGGAACGTGTCGGCCGTCAGGCCGCCGCAGCGCACCTTCAGCCCCACCCCGCCGGGCACCTCGACGCCCACCTTCCCCGCCGCCACCTCCACGAAGAGCCGCACGCCCGCCGGCAGCCGGAGCCGGCCGGCCAGGGCCTCGATCGTCGTGCCCGGCGGCAGCCGGATCTCGACGAAGTCCACGGGCAGGTCGTCGAAGGCGGGCACCTCCTCCTGGTCCACGATCAGCCCGATCCGCCGCGGCCGGTAGTCCATGTCGCGCAGCCGGTGGAGCCGGCTGGCCGGGCACAGGAACCGGTGCGTGAGCACGGAGCTGCCGTGCTCCAGATCGCGCCGGTTGCGTGCCAGCGCCTCGTCCATGTGCAGGGACGTCGGCGGGAACAGGCCCGCGTCGTCCACGAGTGCCGTGTACACGCTCATCGTGACCAGGTCCACGCGTAGCCGGTGTCCTCGCAGGACAGAGCGCCCTGCCCGAGGTCGAGCGGGCGGAACGTGTCCACCATGACGGCCTTCTCGCTCGTCGTCGTGATGCCCCGGGAGACCGCGTCGATCACCGCCTCGACCGCGCCGGGCTGCGGCCCGTGCGTGAACCCGGCGGGATGCAGCGAGATCGACCCGACGTCGATGCCCGAGCCCTTGCGCGCGGAGTAGTCGCCGCCCACGTAGAACATGAACTCGTCGGAGTCCACGTTGTGATGGTTGTACGGGATCGGCACGGACTCCGGGTGAAAGTCGAGCGGCCGCGGGCAGAACGAGCACACCACGAACCCCGGCCCCTCGAACGTCTGGTGGACGGGCGGCGGCGCGTGCGTCTTCTTCACGATCGGTTCGAAGTCGTCGATGTTGAACGCGAACGGGTAGAGGTAGCCGTCCCAGCCCACCACGTCGAACGGGTGGTTGCGGTAGACCAGCCGGGTCAGCCCGCCCCGCGTGCGCACGAGCACCGGCACCTCCTCGCCCTCGACCGTGAACGGCTCGGCGGGGCTGCGCAGGTCGCGCTCGCAGTAGGGGGCGTGCTCCAGGAACTGCCCGTACTGCGACAGGTAGCGCTTGGGCGGTCTGATGTGCCCGGCCGCCTCGATGGCCAGCACGCTGACCTGGCCGTCCGGCACCCAGCGGTGGATCGTTCCGGTCGGGATGACGACGTAGTCGCCCTCGCCGGCCTCGATCACGCCGTACGTGGACTCGAAGCGGACCCGGCCGCCCTGCACGTAGACGCACTCGTCGCCCATCGAGTTGCGGTAGAGCTCGCTCGGCCGGTCGCCGGCGGCGTACGACAATCGGACGTCGCCGTTGCCCGCCAGCAGCAGGCGCCCCGAGACCAGGTCTCCCGCGCCGGACAGCTCCTGCGTGCGGAAATGGCGCGGCGAGAGCGGCAGGTTGGGCTCCAGCCGGGTCTCCACCGTCGGCGTGACGGCCTCCGCCTTGACGATCGCGGTGGGCAGGTAGCGGTGGTACAGCAGCGAGGAGTCGGACGAGAACCCTTCCTCGCCCATCAGCTCCTCCGCGTAGAGACCGCCGTCCGGCCGCCTGAACTGCACGTGCCGTTTGCGCGGCACCTCCCCAACGACGCGGTAGTACGGCATCCGCTGCCTCCATAGTGTCCGCTTACCGGACGGATATGTCCTCTATATGTAACAACCGTCCGCCATCGGCCTGGAGATGTCAACCCAGCGCGGCGGCCAGCTCGGCGGCTGCGGCGACCACCCGAGGCCCCGTGGACTCCTCGAGCGGCCCGAACGTCACCACCCCCACCGACGCCTCCAACCAGGGCAGCCCGGTGACGGGCGCGGCGACGCCCCGCGCCCCTTCCTGCAACTGCCCCTCCGTCGCGAAGTAGTCGTGACGCCCCTCGCGCAGCGCCAGGATCGCCTGCCCCGCCGCGCCTTTGACCAGCGGATGGCGCGAGCCCTCGCGGTAGGCCACGTGCATGTCGGTCCAGGACGGCTCCACCACCGCCACGGCCAGCCCGTCGTCGCCCTCGGCCACGGTCAGGTGCGCGGTCGCGCCCACGTCCTCGGCCAGCCGCCGCAGCGTCGGCACCGCCGCGGCGCGCAACAGCGGCTGCACGGCCTGGGCCAGCACCAGCACCCCGAACCCGAGGTGCACCCGCCCCTCGGCGTCCCTCCGCACGAACCCCTCGTTCATCAGCGTCGTCAGCAGCCGGTACACCACGGGACGGCTCAGCGACAGCTCGGCGCTCAGCTCGGTGGGCGTCCGTCCGCCCTTCCCGTCGGCGAGCAGTCTCAGCAGGCGAAGCCCGCGTTCCAGGGTCTGAGCGGATTCAGCGGCCATGCGAACGATTATCCGGTGACTCTCCGTGCGGCGCGGGTACATAGCCCGTGGGGGGTGACGATGAGGCAGTGGTGGGTGTTCCTGCTCGCAGGCCTCGCCATGTGCGGATTGTCCGCCGCCGTGTCCGCCACCGTGTTCGCCACTGTGCCCTCGCTCACCATGACCCTGGTGTCCCGGCAGGTCCCGCTCGACCCCGTGGACGGGAGCCTGGTCGAGGACACCTTCTACGTCACCCGGGGCATCGAGGTGCGCCAGCGGCTGCTGCCCACCGCGAAGGGCGCCACGTTCCGCCCCGCCTACCTCGCCGTCGGGATCAAGGTCGACCGGAGCGGCCGGCTGTACGGCACGCCGCAGCGCTCCGGCACCTACCTCGCCGCCGTCCGGATGTGCGCGGGGCAGACGTGCCGCGACCAGCGGCTCACCCTCGTCGTGCTCGCCAACGTGCCGTGGGAGCCGCGCTCGCTGACCTTCCCCGGCCGGGCCGGCACCCCGCTGAGCGGGGAGATCGGCATCAACGGCGGCCCGGAGGGCGTGATCCCGACGTTCACCGTGACCGACCGCGCCAAGCTGCCCCGCGCCGTGACCATCGGGCCCGACGGCCACGTGGGCGGCGTGCCCGCGGCCCCGGGCGTCTCCGAGGTGCCGGTCCGGATCTGCGTGGCGGGCAACTGCGCGGGCGTCGTCGTACGGCTCATCATCGCCTGAAGCCTCCCGGCGCACCCGCGGTAGGGCCCGCCTCACCGGAACTCGGCGGTCAGCGGGCATGCTCCGGCCCAGCTCAGGAGCGGACACTTCAGGCATAGCCGCTTCAATCCACGGAGGCAATGCCATGACCACCGTCCTGGACTCACGCAGAACCGACCTGCCGCCCGTCGTCCACACCGCCGCCATGCTCTGGCTGGCGGCCGTCGCCTTCGGGGCGCTGGAGACCGTGCTGGTGGTCTCCGATCAGCTGTTCACGGGCAGCGCCACGGTCGCCGGCCTGCTGCCGCAGGTCGGGATCCGGCTGGTGGTGTTCGCGGCGGCCGTCTTCATGGCGCTGCGGCTCAAGGCCGGCCAGAACTGGGCGCGCCTGACCCTCGCCGTGACGCTCGGTGTCTTCGGCACGCTCTCGCTCGTGATCGAACCCGTCCAGTGGCTGCTGGCCGGCGGCTCGATCGGCGAGGCCGTCGCCGGGGCGGACGCGATGGGGCTGCTCTTCGCGGGCAGCCGGATCCTGCACGTGGTGGCCGTGCTCGGGGCGATGACGCTGATGTTCCAGCCCAGGGCCAACGCCTACTTCAAGTCAGCTTGAGATCGGCTCCCGCTCGGGGGCGCGCAGGTTGCGCACTCCGGGGGCCAGCAGGGCGGCGAGGGTGGACAGCACGATGATGACGGCGCAGGCGAGCAGCGTCTCCTCGGTGCCGAACAGGTCGGCCGCCTGCCCCGCCAGCAGCAGCCCGATCGGCCCGAACATCATCGACCCGAGCGCGTCGTACGAGCTCACCCGCGACAGCGACTCGGCCGGGACCTCGCGCTGCATCGTGGTCTGCCACAGGACGCCGAACAGGTCGAAGCACACGCCCAGCACGAACGCCCCGATCACGATCGCCCAGAGCGGCGCGTCCAGCCCGAGCAGCGCGTACGGCAGCGCGGGCGGCAGGCAGAGCAGCACGGCCACCAGGATCGGCCGCCGGGGCCGCAGCCGCATGGCGGCCAGCACGCCGACGATCGTCCCGACGGCCTCGCCCGCCAGGAACGCCGACCAGGCGGCGGGACCGCCCAGGGTCTCCTTCGCGATCAGCGGGCCGAGCACCCCGTGACCGGCCTGGATGGCCATGACCATCAGCGAGAACTGCGCGACCACCACCCAGATCCACTGCCGCGAGCTGAACTCCCGCCAGCCGTCCCGCAGATCGGCCAGCACCGAGTGCCGCTCCCGCGAGGTCGCGACCGGATCCATCCGCAGCAGGGCCAGCAGCGCGCCCGCCACCGCGAACATCGCGCCGCTCACCACCAGCGCCCAGCCCCCGCCGAACAGCACCACCGTGCCGCCGCCCAGCACCGCGCCCGCCACTCGGGAGGCGTTCTGGCCCAGGCCGAGCAGGGCGTTGCCGGCCTGCAGCCGGTCGGGCGGCACGACCTCGGGGATGATCCCGGTCAGCGCCGGGAACATGATCGCCGTGCCCACTCCGGTCAGCGCCGCCGCCGCGGACAGCGCCGGCAGCGGGGTCCAGCCGGCGAGCAGCATCGCGGCCAGCGCGAAGAACCCCACCGCCATCAGGGACTCGCCGGCCATCATCACCCACTTGCGCGGCAGCCGGTCCGCGAGCACCCCGCCGAACAGGATGAACACGATCATGGGCACCGACTCGGCGGTGAGCACCACCGAAAGGGTCGCGGCGGTGGCGCCGGGCAGGCCGAGGACGCCAAATGCCAGGGCCACGGGCGCGAACGCGCTGCCGAGGACCGAGAGGGTCCGCGCCGACAGCAGCAGGGCGAACCGGCGGTCCCGGAGCAGCCCGAGATCGCTGAGATAACTGTGCACCGGCCTGCCCCCCTGAAAACAGCCAAACCATGCCATTCTGCCGGGTTCCCTCGCTGATGTCGCCTGAATATTGGTCCGCTGACAACTCCGGAAGCGGAATGTGTGCGCGTGTGGCAAGAATCCGTCTTCGTTCTCCCGTAATTTGCTAGGACCCTGCTGTCGGCGAGGGGACTTCATTGGGGCGGCTGGTCTATCGCGGTAGGTGGACGCTGCTGGCGCTGAGCGTGGTGGCGGCCCTGCTCCTCGCGCCGACGGCGCTGTCCGGGCAGGCGGTGGGCGGCGGCTTCGAGGACCCGCGCGCCGGCTCCGCGACCGCCGCGCGGTGGGGCGCGGAGTGGTACGGCGGTCAGAGCCCCGACGTGGTCGTCCTCTACCGGCATCCGACGGTCAAGGTGCGCGACCCGCGCTACCGGAAGGCGGTGCACGACTCGCTGCGCGGGCTGCCTGCCGAGTACGCGCGCGGGATGGTCACGTACTGGACGACCGGGTCGAAGGAGATGGTGTCCAAGGACGGGCATTCGACGTACGCGATCGTCACGCTGAAGGGGGCCAAGCGGGCGAGCTACGCCGCCGTCGCGGCGCGGCTCAAGAGCGTCGAGAACCTGCACGTCGCGGTCGGCGGGCCGGTGCCGGTACAGGCGGAGCTCGACAGGGAGGCCGCGGGCGACCTGGCCCGCGTGGCGGCCGTCGCGGCGCCGGTGCTGCTGGTGCTGCTGGCGGTGGTGTTCGGGAGCCTGGTGGCGGCCCTGCTGCCGCTGGTCGTGGGGCTGCTCGCGGTGCTCGGCGCGCTGGCGCTGCTGCCCGAGGTGTCCGTCTACTCGTTCTACGCCGTCGTGCTCCTCGGGCTCGGGCTGGCGGCCGAGTTCTCGCTCCTCCTGCTCAAGGCGTTCAGGAGGGAGATCGGGGCCGGGGCCTCGAACGAGCAGGCCGTGGCGGGCGCGGTGGCCACCGCCGGGCGGGCCGTGGCCGTGGCCGGGGTGAGCGTGGCCGCGTCCCTGGTGGGGTTGACGCTGTTCCCGCAGCCGTTCCTGGGCTCGCTCGGGCCGGCGGCGGCGGCCGTGGCGCTGGTCGCGACCGTGGCCGCGCTGCTCGTGGTGCCCGCCCTGCTGGGCGTGCTCGGGCGGCGGGTGGACGCGCTGCGGGTCAGGCCCGCGTACGCACGGCGGGACGGCGGGATGCGGGACGGCGTGGCCCGCCGGCCGGTCGTGTACCTGGTGGCGGTGACGGCCGTGCTGGTCGCGCTGGCGGCGCCGCTCCTGCGCGTCGAGTTCGGGAACGCGGACCACCGGGCGCTGCCCGCCGCCTCCGAGGGCCGCCGGGTGGCCGGGACCATCGAGCGCGAGTTCGTCAAGAACGCCCTGTCGCCGATCGACGTGCACGTCGTGGTCGAGCCGCTGGACGGCACCGCCGTCACCGCGCTCGACGTCCGCCCCCTCATGGAGCGGCTGGAGCGGCTGCCGCACGTCACCGGGGTCGAGATGGCAGGGCTCTCGCGGCCGAACAGCGCCGTGCGGCTCGCCGTCCGCCACGACCTCGACCCCGCGTCGGCGGCGGCCGGGGACCTGGTGACCTCGATCAGGTCCATGGCGCCTGGGCCGGACGTCCGGCAGGTCGCGGTCGGCGGGCCCGTCGCGGCGCGGCTGGACCTCCTGGCCGGCCTCTCCGGCACGTTGCCGTGGCTGGCGGTGGTGGTCTGCACGGCGATGGCGGTGCCGCTGTCGCTCGCCTTCGGGTCGCTGGTGGTGCCCGTTCCCGCGGTGGTCGCGAGCGTGCTGTCCCTGGGAGCGTCGTTCGGGGTGATCGTGTGGGCGTTCCAGGGCGGCTTCCTGGGCTTCGCGGGACCCCTGGACGTCTCCGTCGCGGTGCTGATCGGGGTCGTGGCGTTCGGGCTGTCGGTCGTCCACCAG
Organism: Nonomuraea sp. NPDC050153; assembly: GCF_044460125.1. Taxonomy (NCBI): domain Bacteria; kingdom Bacillati; phylum Actinomycetota; class Actinomycetes; order Streptosporangiales; family Streptosporangiaceae; genus Nonomuraea; species Nonomuraea sp. NPDC050153. The sequence continues at coordinate 96,882 of NZ_JBITJQ010000040.1, read as the reverse complement.
GTGTTCCTGGTCTCGGAGGCGCGTTCCGCGTGGCCGCGTGCCGGGGATTCCCCGCGGGAGGCCGCCGGGGTGATCATGGGGGCCGCGCTGACGATGATGGCGGTCGGCGGCGCGCTCGCGACGGCCGGGATCGCGGTGGTGCGGCTGCTCGGTGCGGGCCTGTGCGTGGCGGTCGCGGTGGACGCCGCGCTGGTGCGGCTGCTGCTGGTGCCCGCGGCCATGAGGCTGCTGGGCCCGGCGAACTGGTGGCCGCTGCGCCCCCGCGGGGCCTCCCCCGCCGCGGCCCCGAGCGAGTACGACGTCGTGGCGCCCCAGGAGAGGCCCGCCCTCGCGCCCGCTCCCCGGAGCGAACGGCGCCCGTTGACGTCCGGGCGGCCCGCGATCACCGTCAAGGGGCGGCCGGCCGCCTTCGGCGCGGACACCGATCCGGTGCCGGTGCCCGCCGAGCCGGCGCAGCCGCAATGGGTGAAGGTGGCGAAAGGGCGCACCCGGGCGGTACGCGCCGATCCCGGCGGGGCGGGCTGGACCTGGGTCGAGGTGGACGAGTGAGCGTTCGTAACTAAGGCGACTACTTCACGTCGAATACTGCGTGAAGAAGCTATGGATCTCATTGAACGTTATTGATCGTCCGGATAGTGTGCGATATGCCCACGATCATCCCCTGGAAGTAAAGGTGCCATGCGAAAGCGGCTGCGGCAGGTCTTCGTCATCGGATTAGCCCTCTCGCTCCTGGGGGTCGGCGTTCCGGCGTGGTCGGCGGACGGCGACAGAAACTGCAATGACCTGATGTCCGGCGACACCCCGGCGTACGTGGTCTGCCGCTGGCTGGCCACCCCGGAAGAAGCCGCGGACATCGCGCGGTTCTGGCTGGACAACGACGGCGAGCACATGAAGGAAGCCGGTCCCCCGAACCCCATCACCGTGGACTGCACCGAAGAGGGCAACTTCTGCCCGACCGATTCCGAGGGCGACGGCCAGCTGCACGACGGCGACTCCCCGGACGTGCCGGGCGCCGAGGACGGCGGCACGCCCGAATGCCAGAACGGCGACGAGTGCGGCTACGTCGACCCCACCGGCGTCACCGCCGCCGAGAAGGAGTCCGCGCAGGAGACCCCGGCCGGCAAGGCCGCGCAGGCCGCCGTCCAGACCACCATGCGCCTCTGGATCGAGACCGAGCTGGCCGACGACTACAAGGCCGGCAAGCTGGCCGAGGGCGTCAAGAAGATCGCCGCGCTGGTCGCCGCGCAGCCCGGGGTGGTCGGCGTCAGGTTCACCTCGCAGCTCGGCTACAACCAGACGTTCGCGACGGCTGACGAGCTGGACAAGTTCGTCAACGAGGCCACGGCCGCGCTGCGTACCGCGGTGCCGGGCAAGAAGCTGGCCGCGCACACGGTGGTGCCGCTGTTCGGCTGCGGCGCGAACGACGCCTGCAAGGCCGAGATGACCAAGAAGTACCCGCTGCTCGACCCCGAGCGCATCGGCGTCTGGCTCTCCAAGGGCCTGATCGACCAGCTCGCCCTGGACGACGGCCACCTGGCCACCGAGTACGCCACCTGGAAGATCGACGCCGCCGAGGCCCAGCGCAACCAGTGGATCCAGGTCCGCGCCCGCGCCTGGGACGCCTACGCGCAGATCGCCGGCGAGGACGCCTCCTTCGCCGCCGCCGGGACCTCCAACCTCACCGAGGAGCAGGTCACCAAGGCCATCACCGAGCGCATCGCGTCGCCGCTCCAGGACGACGCCGCGGAGACGGTCACCCTGTGGACCCGCTGGCAGAACGACCAGGGCCAGGTCAGCCGGGTGTACGGCGAGAAGTGGGCCGCCAACGCCACGTGGGACCAGCTCAAGAAGCTCGACGCGGTGCGCCCCCGCCTGGCGACCATCTACGACCCGGCCAACCCCGAGGTGGACGTGGCCACCGACCTGAAGAACCTGTCGGAGGTCTTCGGCCAGGTCTACCTGCACGCGGCCTGAGGCCGGGAAAACCCCCGAGGCGTACCGTCAGAGGTAGGCGGCCGGCCAGGAGCGCGATTGTGCGACGCGCCCTGGCCGGCGGTCACGTTAACCAGGCAGTCCAAGACCCTTTGGTAGAACCATTGGTTGTGGATGTGCACCTGCGTGACCTGCGGTACTTCGTGGCGGTGGCCGAGGAGCTGAACGTGACGCGGGCCTCGGAGCGGCTGTTCGTGTCCCAGCCGGCGCTGTCCAAGCAGCTCAGGGTGCTGGAGCGGCAGCTCGGGTTCCGGTTGTTCGAGCGGGTTCACACCGGCATGGCGCTCACCAGGCAGGGCCAGGCGCTCCTGCCGATCGCCCGCGACCTGCTCGAACGGTGGGCGAGCGGCGTCGAGTCCGCGCGGGCGGCGGCGCCCGCCGGAACGCTGGTGATCGGGATGCAGACGGCCGTGGGCAGGGGGCTGCAGCAGGAGGCGCTGCGGCGGTTCCGGACGGCGATGCCGGGATGGGAGGTGTCGCTGAGGCTGGTGGGCTGGGACGATCCCAGCGGCGGGCTGGCCGACGGGTCCTCCGACGTGGCGTTCACCTGGCTGCCGGTGCCGCCGGGGCTGAGGACGTACGTGCTGGCCACCGAGGGCGGGGGGGTGGCCATGCCTCCCGGACAACTCGCCATCGCCTGGCGGGAAGGGGATGTGAGTCCACAAGTCGTGGCATTCATCGACGCGCTGAGACTGGTCGCGACTAAGGTCTGACGCGACATCGATTCACGTAGAAGGGCGATCCCCCATGAGCGATTACGCCGTCACCTTCGACCTCATCGACGCCGACAAGGACGGCCGCATCTCCGCCGTCGAGCTCGTGAAGCTGATGGAGGTGCTCGGCCGGCCGGTGACGCTGGACGCCGCGCAGGAGGGCGTGCAGAAGCTCGACAAGGACGGCGATGGCCTGATCGACTTGGAGGAGTTCGCCGCCTTCCTCCAGTAGTGACAAAAACAAGCTCTTGCTACACATTCTCCTGTTGCCTGGGTCACAATGGCGACGGGAGGGACGATGGTCATCACGAGTGAAATCCCCGTGCAGGCGCTCAGGGCGGGCGTCGGCAGGGTCTCGGCAGAGGTGATCGAGGAGATCCAGACCCGGATCCCCGAGTACGCCAGGCCATCGGACGAGCTCTACCTCAAGGTCGTCAAGATGGCGGTCGAGCAGGCCATCGAGGGCTTTCTCGACCGCGTCGAGCACCCGGGCGCCCCCTGGGACCCCGAGCCGTTCCGCATGATCGGCAAGGGCGAGGCGGCCGAGGGCCGCAATCTCGAGGCGCTCCAGGCCGCGATGCGGCTCGGCGCCCGGGTCTGCTGGCGACGGCTGACCGAGCTCGCCGAGCCGCTGCGCCTGTCCCCGCAGAGCCTGTACGACCTGGGCGAGGCCATCTTCGTCTACCTCGACCAGCTCGCCGACGCGGCGGCCGAGGGCTTCGAGGAGGCCAGGGCGCACGCCGCGGGCGAGACGGAACGCCGCCGCGGGCGCCTGCTCGACCTGCTGCTCAGCCGCCCGCCCGCCAGCGCGGAGGCCATCGCCGAGCTGGCCAGGTCCGCCGGGTGGCGGCAGCCCAGGACCGTCGCCTGCGTGGCGTTCGACGACCGGCACGCCGCCTACCGCGCCCCCGCCCTACCGCCCGACGTGCTCACCGGGCTGGACAGACCCGTGCCCTGCCTGCTCGCGCCCGACCCCACCGGGCCCGGCCAGGCCCAGCTGCTCGACCAGGCCCTGCGCGGACGCCAGGCCGCGATCGGCCCCGCCGTGCCCCTCTCGGCCGCCGCGACGTCGCTGCGCTGGGCCGGGGAGGCCCTGGAGCTGTCGCGGCGCGGCATCCTGCCCCGCGGGCCGCTGCGGTGCGCCGACCACATGGCGACGCTGGTGGTGTTCAAGGACGAGGAGCTGGTCAGCGCCCTGGCGGAGGTGCGCCTGGCGCCTCTGGCCGACCTGCGGCCCGCCCAGCAGGACCGGCTGGCGGAGACGCTGCTGGCCTGGCTGCGGCACGGCCGGGGCGCGGGCGAGGTGGCCGCCAGGCTGCACGTGCACCCGCAGACCGTGCGCTACCGGCTGCGGCAGCTCGAAGAGCTGTACGGCGACCAGCTCGCCGACCCGGACATCCGCTTCGAGCTGGAGATCGCGCTGCGGGCCAGACAGGCCGTCCAGGTGAGCACCCGCACCTGAGCGTCACCGGGTAGGCGGGATCAGCGCCGGTCGGCGTCGAAGTACGCGGCCAGTTCCGCGTCGAGGGGCGGCACGTCGTACGGCATGCCCCCGTTCCGCAGCGACATCGTGGCCATGTAGCCCGCCGCCACGCTCATCCTGGCCGCCACCGGCGAGGTGTCCGTCGCGCCGCCGTCCCGGACGAACCTGCAGAACTCCGCCATGATCTGCGCGTCCGCGCCCCCGTGCGTGCCCTCCGCCGGAGGCACCCGGTACGCGATGTCGCAGTCGTCCCGGTAGTCCGTCGGCCCCCGGTTCCACACCTTGACCGTGTCCCCGGGCCCGTCGCCGAAGTTCTCCAGGCGGCCCTCGGTGCCGATGACCGTGTAGTTGCGCACGTAGTCGGGCGTGAAGTGGCACTGCTGGTAGGCGGCGATGACGCCGTTGTCGAGCCGCATGTTCATCACCGACACGTCCTCGACGTCCACGACGTGGTGCAGGCCGGTACGCGAGGTGGGCGGCCACTCGTACTCCTGGAGCCACCCGTCGGGGCGCGGCGTGCCGGGCGCGCGGCGCGGCAGGTCGCCGTAGACCATGAGGTCGCCGAACGCGTTCACCCTGGTCGTGTAACCGCCCGCGAGCCAGTGGATGACGTCCAGGTCGTGGGCCGCCTTCTGCAGCAGCAGGCCCGTGGTGCGGGTGCGGTCGGCGTGCCAGTCCTTGAAGTAGTAGTCGCCGCCGTAGGAGACGAAGTGGCGCACCCAGACGGTCTTCGGCTCGCCGATGACGCCCTTGCGGATGATGTCGCGCATGAGCCGTACCACGCCCATGTGCCGCATGTTGTGCCCCACGTACAGGCGGGTGCCGGTGTCGCGGGCGGCGCGCAGGACGTTGTCGCAGCCCTCGACGGTGATCGCCATCGGCTTCTCCAGGTAGACGGCCTTGCCGGCCCGGAGGCAGTCGATGGCGATGCGCTCGTGGGTGTCGTCGGGGGTGTTGACGATGACCGCGTCGAGGTCGGGCCGGTCGAGCAGCTCGCGGTGGTCACCGGTCAGGAACTCCGCCTCGAACCGCCCCGCCTGCCTCTTGAGCGCCGCCGGGTCGGAGTCGCACAGCGCGGTCACGATCGAACCCCTGCCCGGCCGGTGCGCGTGCAGGGAGAGGCTCGTCCGCAGTCCGAGGCCGATGACTCCGATACGCAGGTCTTCCACTGGTGTCCCTTCCCGAATCAGCCGCAGCAGACGCCAGGCTAGTACTCATTTATGCAAATAAATAGCGCCAACCACGCAGATCTAAGCAAGCGCGCTCGCCTTTGCTGGGGCGTGAAGCGAAGCTGTGGGGGCACTTAAGAATCCCTCGATGGACATCTCAGGAGGTGGGAGGGCACAGTGCGTTAGGTTCGGACTGGGGGGAATGGAGCCATGAAAGCGCTGGTCAAGGAGAAGGCCGAGGCCGGCCTCTGGCTTGTGGACGTGCCCGAGCCCGAGGTGGGACCCGGCGAGGTGAAGATCCGGGTCCTGCGGACCGGCATCTGTGGCACTGACCTGCATATCCGGAAATTTGATGATTGGGCGCGGCACACCCTGCGGCTCCCGCTGATCGTCGGGCACGAGTTCTCCGGCCACGTGGTCGAGGTGGCGCCGGGCGTCGAGGACGTCGCCGTCGGCGACCTCGTCAGCGGCGAGGGCCACCTCGTGTGCGGCAAGTGCCGCAACTGCATGGCCGGCCGCCGGCACCTGTGCCGCAACACGGTGGGCCTCGGTGTCAACAGGGACGGCGCCTTCGCCGAATACGTCACGCTGCCCGCGTCCAACGTCTGGGTGCACCGGGCCCCCGTCCACCCCGACGTGGCGGCCATCTTCGACCCGTTCGGGAACGCCGTGCACACCGCGCTGTCCTTCCCCCTGGTCGGGGAGGACGTGCTGATCACCGGCGCGGGCCCCATCGGGCTGATGGCGGCGGCCGTGGCCACGCACGTCGGCGCCCGCAACGTCATGATCACCGACGTCAGCGACGAGCGGCTCGCCCTGGCCGGCAAGCTCGGCGTCTCCCTCGCCCTGAACGTCTCCAGGTCCTCGATCACCGACGGCATGCGCCGGCTCCACATGCGCGAGGGCTTCGACGTCGGGCTGGAGATGTCCGGCAACCCGCGGGCCATGCGCGACATGATCGCGAACATGACCCACGGCGGGAAGATCGCCATGCTCGGGCTGCCCGCGGAGGAGTTCGCCGTCGACTGGGCGACCGTCGTCACCTCCATGATCACGATCAAGGGCGTGTACGGGCGGGAGATGTTCGAGACCTGGTACAACATGTCGGTCCTGCTGGAGAAGGGCCTCGACCTCACCCCCGTCATCACCGACCGGTTCTCGTACCAGGACTTCGACGCCGCCTTCGACACGGCCGCCAGCGGCCGCACGGGCAAGGTCATCATGGACTGGAGCGGAGGAGCTTGGCCGGAGAGAGCGAGGAACGAGCCAACGGAGGCCGAAGCGGCCGCGACCATGAACAGGAGCGACGCCTGATGTTCACCAACGTGCGCCAGCAGCTGCGTACGACGCTCGACGAGATCACCGAGGCCGGGCTGCTCAAGCCCGAGCGCGTGATCGGCTCCCCGCAGAGCTCGTCGGTGAGCGTCGGCGGGCGCGAGGTCCTGAACTTCTGCGCCAACAACTACCTCGGCCTGGCCGACGACCCCACCGTGATCGAGGCGGCCAAGGAGGCGCTGGACCGGTGGGGGTTCGGCATGGCGTCCGTACGGTTCATCTGCGGCACCCAGGAGGTGCACAAGGAGCTGGAAGCACGCCTGTCGGACTTCCTCGGCATGGAGGACACCGTCCTGTACAGCTCGTGCTTCGACGCGAACGGCGGCGTGTTCGAGACCCTGCTCGACGCCCAGGACGCGGTGATCTCCGACGCGCTCAACCACGCCAGCATCATCGACGGCATCAGGCTCTCCAAGGCCCAGCGCCTGCGCTACGCCAACCGCGACATGGCCGAGCTGGAGGCCCGGCTGAAGGAGGCGTCGGAGGCGCGGCGGCGGCTGATCGTGACCGACGGCGTGTTCTCCATGGACGGATATCTCGCGCCGTTGCGGGAGATCTGCGACCTGGCCGAGCAGTACGACGCCATGGTGATGGTCGACGACTCCCACGCCGTCGGCTTCGTCGGGCCGACCGGCCGGGGCACTCCGGAGCTGCACGGCGTCACCGACCGGATCGACATCGTCACCGGCACCCTGGGCAAGGCCCTCGGCGGCGCCAGCGGCGGCTACGTCTCGGCCCGCAAGGAGATCTGCGAGCTGCTGCGCCAGCGCTCGCGCCCGTACCTGTTCTCCAACTCGCTGGCCCCCGTCATCGCCTCTGCGTCGCTGCGCATCCTCGACCTGCTGGAGACCTCGAACGAGGCCCGCGAGCGGCTCCACGCCAACACGGCGCGCTTCCGCGGGGAGATGGCCGGGGCCGGGTTCGACATCCTGCCCGGCGAGCACCCGATCGTGCCCGTGATGATCGGCGACGCCGCCGAGGCCGCGGCCATGGCCGATCGCCTGCTCGACCTCGGCATCTACGTCATCGGCTTCTCGTACCCGGTCGTGCCGCACGGCCAGGCCAGGATCCGCGTCCAGCTCTCCGCCGCCCACTCGCCGGAGGACGTCGACCGCGCGGTGCGGGCGTTCATCCAGGCCCGCGGCTGACGGCCGCCCGGGGCCCTGCCGTCCCGGCGGGCGAGTATTCTCGCTGCCGGAGAAGCGGCGATCAGGCGCGCCTCCGGGAGTGAGGCCAAGGAGCACGGGTGATAGACACGCGGCGGTTGCGCACGCTGCGGGCGGTGGCCGACCACGGCACGGTCACCGCCGCGGCGGCCGCGTTGCACCTCACGCCGTCCGCCGTGTCCCAGCAGCTCGCCGCGCTGGAGCACGAGGTGGGCCACCGGCTGCTCACCCGCGACGGCCGCGGTGTCCACCTCACCGCCGTCGGCAAGATCATGCTGGGTCACGCGAACGAGGTGCTCGCCCAGCTCGAACGCGCCAAGGCCGAGGTGGCGGCATACGCCACGGGCGAGGCCGGCGAGGTCACCGTGGCCTGTTTCGCGACCGCGATCGGCGCCGTGCTCTCCCCCGCCATCGCCGCGCTTCGCGCCACCTCCCCCGGCCTGCACGTACGCGTGCTGGACGCCGAGGGCGACCACAGCCTGGCCATGCTGCTGGACGGCGAGGCCGACCTGGCCATCACGGTCGAGTACCGGGGCGCCCCCGACGCCGCCGACCGGCGCCTGTCCCGGCTGCCCCTCTACGCCGAGCCGTTCGACCTGGTGCTCCCCCACGACCATCCCTTGGCCGCGGAGGCGAGCCTGACCTCGCTCTCCTCGGAGACCTGGATCGGGCCCTACCCGGGCAACCCGGTGCACGACGTGATCACGTTCGCCTGCCGGCAGGCGGGTTTCACGCCGAACCTCGCCCACTGCTCCGACGACTTCCGCGCCGTCGTCGCGCTGGTCGGGGCGGGGGCGGGGGTGGCCCTGGTGCCGCGACTGGCCCTGCGCGACATGGCGCTGACCGGGGTGGCCGTCCGGCGGACGCCGGGGCCCGAGCGCCGCGTCTTCGCCGCCGTACGCCGCGGCTCCGACGCTCATCCCCTCCTGCGCCCGCTCCTGTCGACGCTGCGCACGATCGGCCGCTCTCTCGACGCGGGGTGAAAAACCCCTACTTATCCGGACATCTCCTGATCTCCGGGATAGCGTGCGGCCCATGGGAGGCCCGCGCTATCGAACCCTGCTCGGTATACCCGGCGTGCCCGCGCAGGCCGTGCTGGGGTTCCTGGCGCAGCTCACGCAGCAGGTGGCGCCCGTCGGGACGGTGCTGGTGGTGCAGGGCGCGAGCGGCTCGCTGGTGCTGGCGGGGGTGACCGCGGCGGCGTTCTCCATGGGGGTGGGCATGGGGCGGCCGGTGCAAGGGCGGCTCATGGACCGGCGCGGGTCCAGGCCGGTGCTCCTCGTCACCGCACTGGTGCACGTGGCCGCGCTCGTCACGCTGGTCGTGGCCGCCGGGAACCGGCTCTGGTGGGTCGTGGTGGCGCTGGCCTGGGTGGCCGGGGTCGGGCTGCCGCCGATCTCGGTGAGCATGCGGCTCGAATGGGGGCGCCGGGTGGCCGACGAAGGGCGTACCGCCGCCTACAGCCTGGTCTATCTGGTGCAGGAGCTGGCCATGCTGGTGGGGCCGCTGGCGTTCGGGGCGATGATCGCGTTGACCACGACCTCGCTGGGGCTGGGGCTGGTGGCCGTCGCCGCAGGGGCCGGGACGCTGGGCTTCACCCGGGCACTGCGGGCGGGGGCCCGCGGGCCCGTGCGGGAGCGCGGGCGGGTGTTCGCGGACCGGCGGATGCCGGTACTGCTGGCCGTGGTGCTGCTGCTCGGCGGGACGCTGGGGGCGCTGCAGGTGGGCGTGCCCGCGCTGGCCACCGCCCGCCACGCGCCCGCGGCCACCGGGGTGCTGGTGGCGGCGCTGTCGCTGGGCGGCATCGCGGGGGCCGCCGCTTACGGTGCCCGATCCTGGGCGTCCCGGGCCGGGGTGCGGCTGGTGGCGCTGACACTGGTGCTCGGGGCGGTGCTGGCGCCGCTGGCGCTGGTGGAGTCGTGGCCGGTGTTCTGGATGGTGCTGTTCTGCGGGGGGCTGGCGCTCAATCCGGCGCTGACGACGTCGTCGCTGCTGGTGGACGAGTACGCGCCGGGGGCGCAGGCGGAGGCGTTCGGGTGGGTCTCCACGGCCATCGGCGTCGGGGGTGCGCTGGGGTCGGGGGCGGCCGGCGTGACCGGGGAACGATTAGGGGCCTCGGCGCCCTTCCTGGCGGCCTCCGGCCTCGCGCTGGCGGGCGCGGCGCTGGCGGCCGTACTGCTCCGGCGCGACGGCACGGGCTGAGCCGCGCCGCTCCGGCGCGGTGGCACGGGCCGAGCAGGGCGGATCACGCGCGAGCTCGGGTGAGCGCCTCGGTGAAGCGGGTGTACCGGTCGAGCTCCACGCGCACGGGGGCCAGCACGAGATCGTCGCCGACCCGGCCCACGGCCGTACGCAGGGCCCTGGCCGTACGCCGGGCCCTTCGCCTGCCGCCCGCCCAGGCGGTCAGCCGTGACAGCGCCGCGATCAGCACGCCCGCCAGCGCCCCGCCCGCCAGCAGCACCGTCGGCCACGGCACCGCGCCCACGGTCGGGAGCGGCGGCTGCGGCAGGCGCAGGTAGTCCATCCCGAACAGCCCGCCCAGCCACAGGGCACCGGCCAGCATGGCCGCGAACACCAGCCACTGCAGCACGTTCACGGCCCGCCACCACCTGGGCCGTTTCGTCGCGGAGGCGGACGTCGTGGCCACCACCCGGTCCACGGCGTCGGCCAGCTCCTGGGAGCGGGACCGCGCCGCCTGCCGCACCGCAGCCGCCCACGGGCCGGGCAGGCCCGACGCGGCCGCCTCGCCGACGTCCCTGATCGCCGTCTCGACTCTGGCCCTCTCAAGAGCCGAAGCCGCCGGGACGGAGGTACGGCCGACGACCTCGGCCCCGGGCCCCGAAGGCCCGGCCGGCACCCCACCCGCCGGCCTGCTCGCCGGGGCCAAGACGCCGATGCGGAGCCTGCGCAGCGGGTCGGGCCTGAGCCTGCGGACCCAGCGGGTGACGGGCCAGCCGGTGGCGACGACGGCGCGGTGCCGGTGCCCCTTGGCCACCGCCTCCACGACCAGCGGCACCCCCGCCGCCGCGCAGAGCGAGGCCGTGAGCGCCCGGTCCGTCACCTGACCCGCCGGGGCCTCCTCCGGCGGGCCAAGGCGGGCGGCGGCGGTGGTGATGTCCGCGGCCAGGCGGGTGGACCAGGACTTGCGTTCCGCGACGCGGTCGTTCATGAGCGCGCGCAGCTCCGCGAGCCCCGCGCCGGTGCGGGCGGAGACGGCCAGGACCGGTACGCCTTCCAGGCCGTCCTCGTCCAGCAGGCGCCGCAGGTCTCGCAGGCAGCGGTCGACGGCGGTCTCCGGCAGGCGGTCGACCTGGTTGAGCACCACCAGCATGACGCCCCGGTGGGCGGCCAGCGGGCGCAGGTATCGGTCGTGGAGGGCGGCGTCGGCGTACTTCTGCGGGTCCACCACCCAGACCAGGAGGTCCACCAGCTCCACCAGCCGGTCCACCTCCAGGCGGTGGGACACCTGGATGGAGTCGTGGTCGGGAAGGTCCAGCAGGACCAGCCCGGACAGGTCGGAGGCGGGGGCGGCGGGGTGGCGCCGGGGGATGTCCAGCCAGTCCAGCAGGGGGCCCGAGCCCTCTCCGTCCCACAGCGCCGCCTGGGCGGCCGAGGTGGTGGGCCGGACGACGCCCACCGCCGCCAGGTCCGCGCCGGCGAGCGCGTTGTAGAGGGACGACTTGCCGCTGCCCGTCGCGCCCGCCAGCGCGGCCACGGTGTGCTCGATCGAGAGGCTGCGGCGCACGCCGGCCCGTTCGGCGACCGTACGCGCGCCGGACACCGCCTCCTCCGGCAGCCGCCCCTCGGCCAGCTCGGCGGCCTCCAGCAGGGCGGCCAGCCGGGAGTCGAGGGACGGCCCCTCCTTGCGACGCAGCAGCTTCACGGACCCTCCTCCGGGGCGAGCGGCGCCGGAGGACCCGGGAGCTCCGCGCGGTGGGCCTGGATGCGCTCGGCCGCGGCGCGCAGCGCGTTCGCCGTCCCCTTGGGCGGTTCCACCGCCTCCAGCTGGGCCGTGAACCGGTACGACTCCTCCTCCAGCAGCAGCCGCACCCGATCCCGCAGGTCGTCCCGTGCCCGCACGGTCAGCGTCCGCACGGCCTGGTCGCCGAAGACGGCCTCCAGCAGCTTCTGCGACAGCAGGCTCGTGCCGCCCGCGATGCCCACCTCGATGCCGGTCAGCCCTCCGGTGGAGGCGAACACGCCCAGCATGAGCAGCAGCCCCGCCCCGTTCACCCCGAACGAGGCCACGCGGGCGGCCGTGCGCCGCTCGCGCCCTTCCTCACGTACGAGGTCCAGGACGAACTCCTGCCACCCCCGGACCGTCGCCTCCGCGCGCTTGCTCACGTCGGGAGAGGCGCGGCCGAGGCGGGCGGACTCCATGGGGCCGAGCCGCTCCAGCAGGCCGGCGCCGCCGGGCGCGGCCGACCAGCCTTCCAGGGCGCGCTCGGCGGACCCGTCGGCGGCGCCCCTGATGAGCGCCCCCACCCCGCTCTCCAGGGCGTCCCTGAGCTGGGCCTCCGGCATCCGTCCTGTGAAGAGGCCGACGATCCTGTCGCGCAGCCATCCCACCCGGCTCTCCAGCGTGCGCATGAGGTCGCCGGTGCCGATGAAGTCCTGCCAGCGGGCCAGCACCTCGCCCCGCAGCAGCGACCCGTCACGCATGCCCGCGTCGAAGTCGGCGATCCCGCCCGCGTAGGCGCCCGCCACGACGGAGTGCAGGGTGTCGAAGGCGGACCGCTGGCGTTCGACGGCCTCGGCCAGCGCGGGCACCCGGGTGGCCAGGCTGTCGAGCGCCCCCGACAGCGTCTGGCGCACGACGCGGGATCTCTCCGCCGCGTCGGTGGCCAGCCCCGTGAGCCAGGAGGAGATGGGCCGCACCGTCTCCTCCGGCAGCCTGGCCCGCTCGGAGGGAAGCGCCGACTCGGGGACGGTGAACAGCCGGGTGCCTTCGAGGCCGTTCTCGGCGAGGAGGCGGATCAGGTCGCGCGAGACGGGCTCGACGGCGTCCGGGGGCACCCGGTCGAGCACGAGGGCCAGGGCGGTGCTGCGTTCGCGGGCGGAGCGCAGGAAGCTCCACGGCACCTCGTCGGCGTAACGGGCGGCGGTCGTGACGAACAGCCACAGGTCGGCGGCGGCCAGCAGCTGGGCGGCGAGCTCCCGGTTCGCGACCACCACCGAGTCGATGTCGGGCGCGTCGAGCAGCGCGAGGCCGGCGCCCAGGGCGTCGGAGGTGACCACCCGCAGCGCGCCAGGACCGGTGCCCGTGGCGCGGGACAGGCCGGGCAGCACGTTCTGGCCCATGAACCAGGCGTGGTCGGCGGGGCCGGCCACCAGCGTGGGAACGAGCGTGGTGGGCCGCAGCACGCCCGGCTCGGTCACGTCGGCCCCGACCAGCGAGTTGACCAGCGTGGACTTGCCCGCCCCCGTGGACCCGCCGACGACGGCCAGCAGCGGCGCGTCGAGCGCGCGCAGCCGGGGCAGCAGGTAGTCGTCGAGCTGCCCGGCCAGCTCGCGCAGGGCACGCCGGTCTCGCGCCGCCTCGCCGACCGCCAACGGGAACAGGTCGCGATCCAGCGGCCGGCGCAGCGCCTCCAACGCGGCCAGCAGATCCATACCACCCACGCTACGGTGATCCGCGTTCGGCGGTCCACCGCAGGTGGCGGGTGTCGCGCCCTAACCCGGCGGCGGCTCCCGCAGCACGTAGCCGACGCTGCGCAGAGTGTGGATGAGCCGCGGCTCGACGTCGTCCACCTTGCGCCTGAGGTAGGACACGTACGACTCGACGACGCCGGCGTCGCCGCCGAAGTCGTAGTTCCAGACGTGGTCGAGGATCTGCGCCTTCGACAGGACGCGCCCCGCGTTGACCATGAAGTAGTGCAGCAGCTTGAACTCCGTCGGCGACAGCCGCACCTGCCGGCCGCCCCGCCACACCTCGCGGGCGTCCTCGTCCAGCTCCAGGTCGGCCACCTTGAGCTTGCTCGCCGGCGCGCCCTCCCCGCGCGTGCGCCGCAGCACCGCCCGGATCCTGGCCTGCACCTCTTCCAGGCTGAACGGCTTGGTCACGTAGTCGTCGCCCACGCGGAGCCCCGCGATCTTGTCCTCGGTGTCGCCGCGAGCGGTCAGGAACAGCACGGGGGCGTCGATCCGCTTGGCCACCTCGAACCCGTCCAGGTCGGGCAGCATCACGTCCAGCACCACGAGGTCGGGCGAGGCCCGGTCGGCCACCTCCACGGCTTCATGCCCGTCGGCGGCGGTCAGCACCTCGAACCCGGAGAAGCGCAGGCTGGCGGACAGGAGGTCCCTGATGCTGGGCTCGTCGTCCACCACCATGATCAGCGCCTCGGGTTTTGTCACCTACTTAGAGTGACCCAGGCACCTGAGGGTTAGCTGAAGGCTCACTCCAAGGCGAGTGGGAGTTCGACCCGGAAGGTGGAGCCGGTCTCCGGCGCGCTGTCCAGCGTGACCGTGCCGCTGTGGGCCTTGACGAGCGCCTGCACGATGGCCAGGCCGAGCCCGCTGCCGCGGTCCTCGCCGGAACGGCGGCGCGACCTGGCGGAGTCGGCGCGGTAGAAGCGCTCGAAGACGTGCTCGACCTGCTCGGGAGTGAGCCCGGGGCCGTTGTCGACGACCTCCAGGAACAGCGTTTCCGAGCCCGCCCCGATGCGCACGATGATCGGCGAGCCGGGGTCGGTGTGGATGATCGCGTTGGTGACGAGGTTGCTGATGACCTGGCGCAGGCGTACCTCGTCGCCCGAGACGATCAGGGCCGTGCCGCCGACCACGTCCAGCTTGATGATCCGGTCGGGCGCGAGGATCCTGGCGTCCTGCACGGCGTCCGCGGCCAGCGCCAGCATGTCCACCGGGCGCATCTTCAGCGGGCGCTGCTGGTCCACTCTGGCCAGCAGCAGCAGGTCGTCCACCAGCAGGCTCATCCGGCCCGCGGCCTTCTCCACGCGCTGCATCAGCTCGGAGGGGTCGGCGCCGGGGTTCTGCCTGGCGTACTCGGCGAAGCCGCGGATGGAGGTCAGCGGGGTGCGCAGCTCGTGGGAGGCGTCGCCGACGAACTGGCGCATGCGGTCCTCGGAGCGGCGGGCCGCCGCCTCCGACGCCGAGCGCGCCGCGAAGGCGGTCTCGATCTGGGCGAGCATCCCGTTCAGCGAATTGGCCAGGCTCCCGACCTCGGTACGCGGGTCGGCGTCCGGCACCCGGCGGCCCAGCTCGCCGCCGGCGATGGCCTCGGCCGTGCGCTCGATCTGGCCCAGCGGGCGCATGCTCCGCCGCACGATCGTGATGCCCGCGACGGTCAGGAGGAGCAGGATGCCGCCCCCGCCCAGCAACTCGATGAGCACGAGCCGCCGGGTGATCGCGTCGACCTCCTCCAGGTCCACCGCGACCACGAGCGTCTGCCGCTGGACCACGCGCTCCAGCACCCGCCACTCGCCGTCCCCGCTGAGCGCCGGCGCCGTGTACGGCTCCGGGCCCGGCGAGGGCGACAGCACCGGCTTCGGCTTCGCGTCCACGTCACGGTCGGTCAGCATCGGCACGAACTCGCCGCCCGGCTCCTTGACCAGGACGACCGCGTCGGACTCGATGATGATCGGCCGCTCCGAGGTGTCCCGGTCCTTCTTCCAGTCGCTCACGACCTTCTTGTGCATGCGGGCGTTGAGCAGGCCGAGCTGGCTGTCCACCCGGTCGATGAGGTAGCCGTGCAGCACCGAGACGCTCACCAGGCCGATGAAGGTCATGCCGAACCCCAGCAGGGCCAGCATCGACGCGATGAGCTTGATCCGGAGCGGCAGGCCGCGCATCAGGGGCTCGGTGGCAGGCGTAGGACGTATCCGACACCGCGCAGGGTGTGGATGAGCCGGGGGCTGCGGTTGTCGATCTTCCGGCGGAGCACGGACACGTACGACTCGACGATGCCCACTTCGCCCCTGAAGTCGTAGTCCCACACGTGGTCGAGGATCTGCGGCTTGGACAGGACCCGGCCGGCGTTCGTCATGAAGTAGCGCAGCAGCTTGAACTCGGTCGGCGACAGCGCCACCGCGTTGCCCCCGCGCCACACCTCGTGGCTCTCCTCGTCCAACTCGATGTCGGC
The DNA here is from genome assembly GCF_044460125.1 of Nonomuraea sp. NPDC050153. Lineage (NCBI taxonomy): Bacteria > Bacillati > Actinomycetota > Actinomycetes > Streptosporangiales > Streptosporangiaceae > Nonomuraea > Nonomuraea sp. NPDC050153. Next base: position 80,926 of record NZ_JBITJQ010000040.1, on the reverse strand, counting down.
GAACGTCAGCCGCGGCGGGGCCGCGGGGAGGTCGCCGTTCGTACGGCGCAGGACCGCGTGGATCCTGGCGACCACCTCCTCCAGGCTGAACGGCTTGGTCACGTAGTCGTCGCCGCCGATCGTGAGCCCGCGGATCTTGTCCTCGGTCTCGTCACGGGCGGTCAGGAACACCACGGGCGTGTGCAGCCCGCCGCCGCGCAGCCGCCGGACGATCTCGAATCCGTCCAGGTCGGGCAGCATGACGTCGAGCACGACGAGGTCGGGCCGGTGCCGTTGCACGGCGGCGACGGCGTCGTGGCCGCTCTTCGCGGTGGTCACGTCGAAACCCGCGAATCTCAGGCTCGCGGCGAGGAGTTCGAGGATGTTGGGGTCGTCCTCGACGATCAGCAGGCGTGATTCCATCACGTTCAAGGATGCCCTCATCGGACGAGTGCTGGGACAATTCCGGCAATGTGCCGGGCAATTGCCAGGCTGGAGGTGGCGGCGGGCGAGGGCGCGTTGCGCACCAGGACGATGTTGCCGTGCACGTCCACCACGAAGTCGTCGACCAGGCGGCCGTCCCTGGAGACCGCCTGGGCGCGTACGCCGCCGGGAGCCCGTACGAGGTCGGCGGCGGTGAGCGCGGGGACGTAGCGGCGGGCGGCCCGGAGGAACGCGCCTTTGACGAGGGATCCGTGGACTTCCTTGATCCCCGTGCGCCAGTGGGTTCTGGCCATGCGCAGCGTCCCCGGCCAGCCAAGGATTTGACCGAAATTTCGGATATTTCGCCAGGTGTAGCCTTCGTAGGCCAGAGCGAGCACCGCGTTCGGCCCCACGAGCACCCCGCCGTCCGTCTGGCGCGTCAGGTGCACCCCCAGGAACGGATAGCGCGGATCCGGCACCGGATAGATGAGCCCGCGGACGAGGTCCTTGGCCGCGCCCTGGAGCGCGTAGAACTCCCCCCTGAACGGGACGATCCGAACGTCCCCCGGATGCCCCGCCAGCCCGGCCACCGTGTCGGTGCCCAGGCCGCCACACACCACCAGCCGGTCGAAGGTGAACTTCCGCCTGGCCGCGATGACCTCCACGCCCCCGGACCGCTCCCTGATCGCCCTGACCGGATGCGAGAGCCGTACGGACCCGCCCATCTCCTCCACGTCGAGCGCGAGGCGCCGGGCGACGGCGGGAAAGTCGCAGATCGCGGTGTGCGGCGAGTGGATCGCGCCGACGCCGACCGCGTGCGGCTCGATCTCGCGCAGCGCCAGCCCGTCGAGTTCGGCGATGCCGGGCACGCCGTTGGCGCGCGCCCGCTCGGCCAGCGCGCTCAGCAGCGGCCGCTCGGCCCGAGTGGAGGCCACGACCAGCTTGCCGACCTCGTCGTACGGCAGCGCGTTCGCGGCGCAGTACTCCTTGAGCAGCGCCACGCCCTCGCGGCACAGCCGGGCCTTGAGCGAGCCCGGCGGGTAATAGATGCCCGCGTGGACGACGCCGCTGTTGTGGCCGGTCTGGTGGGCGCCGACGTGCGACTCCTTCTCCAGCACGGTCACCTCGGCGCCCCTGGCCCGCGCCAGCTCACGCGCCACGGCCAGGCCGACTATGCCCGCTCCCACGACTCCGATCTTCTCCGTCACATGACGATTTTCCGGCTATCCGGCCGTCCCCGCCATATGCGGGCGATCCGGTACTTGAGCCGATGGGCGCAGCGGGCCCTTCCGGGGACATCCAGTCGAACATGAGTACGATGGCGGCATGTACCTTCCGCCGGAGTGGCCACCCGAGGTCAGGCCACCCAGCGTCCCTGACTGGGAGACCTCGGCCGTGACCTGGCTGCTCGACGCCGTGCCCCCCGATTACCGCGCCTACGAGATCTTGAGGCGCCATCCGATCGCCCTGGCCAGGATGGCCATCCACCACGTGAACGCCGCGGTCGAAGCCGCCAGGGCGGGCTACCGGGGCGCCGCGGTGGATCTCAAAGGTCATCTCCCTCCGCACGCGGTCGAGGCGGTGCTCGACGTCTATCGCGAGGAGGGGCCGCGGCTGGTCCGGCTGGCCCGCGCCATCACCGTCGTCGAGCAGGCCCTGCGCGGCGACATGTTCACCGCGACCATGCGCAACTTCCGATGAGCCGGAGCGGTGGCGCACCCGCCTCAGGGGCCGTCGGGACCCGCGGACGGATGGGCGACGACGTCGGCGCGCAGCTCCTCGACGGCCCCGCGCACCAGGTCGAGCACCTGCTCGGGGTGGGCCACGTGGGTGTCGAAGACGCCCGAGACCGATGCGGTGTCGCCGGAGTGCAGGACCGTCATCATCCCGGCGACCCCCGGGGCCAGCGGAGGGCAGGCGAACAGGTCTCGGGCGCCGGGGAACACCTGGGCAGCCTGGATCACGCCGACGTCGAGCCGGTTGGCCCGGCCTCGGGTGGCCAGGGGCAGGACGACCCTGAACATCGGCCGGGCCACCGCGGCCGGGATCTCGTAGAGCCCACGTGCGGTCCGGCGCTGATGGACGATCTTCGCGAGAGTGCTCTGCTCAGCTATGAGGCGCAGTCGTTCGCGTGGCGAGGGCTCCGCGCAGGGCAGGGTGATGGGCAGGAAGCAGACGCGGTTCCCCAGCGCCGCGTGATCGCGCCGGCCGCGCAGGCTGACCGCCAGGTTGATCGCGATCGCTCCGCGCCGCCGCGCTGAGGAGCTCCACAGTTCCGGCTGCCACGCGCGCAGGGCGCCGGTCACCAGGGCCAGGCCGATCTGCGTGATGGTGGCGTCCGTGCGGCGGGCGATGTCGTGCAGCGCCGCCAGGTCGAGGGGGACGACGAGCAGACGACGGTTCGTGCCGCTCGCCGTCCGCGTGGGGTGCCAGCGCGGCGGCGCGGCGGCCACCCGCACCAGGTCGGGCAGCGCCCTGCGGATCGTCGAGGCCATCGAGATCTCCGCGCGGGGCACGGGTGCCGGGAGCGGCAGCGTCTCGTCGCCGGTCAGGGCTCGGACGACGCTGAGGCACCCCAGGGCGTCCTGGAAGGCGTGATGGACGTAGTAGAGGAGGACGTGCTCGCCGGCGGCATGGCCGTGCAGCACCGCGAGCCTCCACAGCGGCCGCTCGCGGGACAGCCGCCGGCCGCCCATGACGTCGGCGACCGCCTGGTGAATGTCCTGCCCTGACCTCAGGCGGTGGTGCTCGACGTGCCGGACCGGGTCGAAGCAGGGGTCGGGAGCCCAGCACGCCCGCCGCCCCGAGCCCGTCAGGCGGTAGCGCAGGACGGGCGCCTGCCGCACCTTTTCCGCGACGAGCCTGTGCAGGTCCTCCGGTGCGGGCGGCGCGCCCGGCAGGTGGGCGCCGAGCGCCATGTACAGGCGCGAATCATCTGTCGCGATTGCACCCAGACACAACAGGTAATGGTCGCCGAAAGTCAGCGGCACCGCCTCCGTTGGACAAGTCGCCGCACCTGAAGTATTACTGTCCACGGCTGCTCATGTTACTGGCGGGGGCGAACGAGAATGCCGAAACTGCGACCGGTCGAGATACTCGTCCTAGGCTATTTCGGAATTACCGGGATTCTTTATATCGGGTGGGGTGAGCCGGCGCGCGACCGGCCGGCGATGATCGCGGGATGCTGCCTCCTCGGCGTCCTTATCCTGGCCCTGGCCTGGGGAGAGTCCGGTCTGGGCGGTAGGTTCCACCTGCCCGCGCTGCGGTTCGCCGGTCCGCTGCTCATGCTTCCCTTCATGTACTCCGCCGCCGCCCAGACGGTGCTCTTCATTCATGGACGATACGTCGACGAGACCCTCAACACATGGGAGAAGTCATTCTTCGGCGCCCATCCCAATGTCTCTCTCGGCGCGATCCACTCTCCACTCCTCACCGAGATCCTGACATTCTGCTATTTCTCCTATTATGGCGGCTTCCTCATTCCCCTGTTCCTGTACGCCCGCGGGCGCAGGCTGCTCGCCGAGCGCTATCTGTTCGGCGCGCTGCTGGCACTGCTGACGTGCTACCTGGGCTTCATGTTCGTCCCGCTGGCCGGGCCGGCGGCGTCGTTGCCGGAGGGGTTCCCGTCCGGCCGCCCCGAGGGATACCTGATCACGGACCTGCAGAACGCGATCATGGCCGCGTTCGACCCGCCCGGCACGTGTTTCCCCTCTCCGCACGTGGCCGGCGCCTGGATCACCCTGTTGACGCTGCGGCGGCACGTCTCCAGGCTCGCCCGGCGCGTCCTGTGGGCGTTGACGATCGGATTGACGATCGCCGTGGTGTACGACTGGTATCACTACGTCTCAGACGCGCTGGCCGGATTCCTGGTGGCCCTGGCCGCTCATGCCGTCAATCGTGGCCTTGAGGCCGTCGCCGAGCGACGTGGCCGGCGCGAGGCCGAGGTCGCGCACGGCGTCGTCGGGGACACAGGTCCAGTCGGCGCGGCGCATCTCCCGTACCTTGTCCAGGTTGAGAACGGGCACCGCTCCCCGCAGGCGCCCGGCGGCCTCGGCGAGCACGGCGACGGCGGCCAGGAGGGACACGGGGACAGGTAGGACGGCGGGAGCGCGCCGGCCCGCGGCCTCGGCGACGGCGGCGCAGATGTCGCGCCAGTGGTGGGCGGTGCCGTCGCTCAGGGGATAGACGCCGGCGGCGGGATCGGCCCGGCTCAGGGTCCGGCCGCGTTCGGCGGCGGCGAGCAGGGCCGCGCACAGGTCATCGACATAGATCATGCCGTACCGGCGAGGGCCGAATCCGGCCTTGGGCACCAGGCCGAGCCGGATCAGGGGCAGGAGCGCGGGCACCAGGGCGGGCTCGCCCGGGCCGTAGACGATGCAGGGACGCAGGACGACCGCCCGCACCAGATGGGCGTGCTCGCGAACCACGTCCTCCCCCGCCCGCTTGCTGCGGCCGTACAGCGACACGGGCGAGGGGCCGGCCGCGGCCAGCGAGGAGCACACCACCAGCCGGGGAGGGCGGGGCAGGGCGGCCATGGCCCGGACGAGGTTCGCGGTGCCGTCGCGGTTGGCGGCCCAGAACTCCGCGGCGGTGCGCGCCCTGACCGCGGCGGCCAGATGGATCACCCGGTCGGCGCCGCGCAGCGCCTCGCGGACGCCGTCGCCGCTCGCCAGGTCGCCGCCGACGACGTCCACGCCCAGCTCGCGCAGTGCCCGGGCGCGCGACGAAGGGCGGGCCAGCGCCGTGACCGCGTCACCGCGGGCCAGGATCGCGCGGGTCAGGTGGCCGCCGACGAAGCCGGTCGCGCCGGTCAGCAGGTAGCGGGTCACAACTCGCGCCGGTAGATGCGGTACGTCTTGGACCGCACGCAGCCGTCGGCCATCAGGTACTGGTTGACGGCCCGGTTGTCCTCCAGCGTCCAGCCAAGCTCGCAGTCGATGGGCCCGCGTGCCCGCAGCGCCTCGAAGGCGCGGGCATAGAGCAGGGCTTCGACACCCCGTCCGCGCAGCCGCTCCACCACGCCGAACAGCACCGCGCGGGTACGGTCGATGCGGCGGGCCGCCCAGGCCAGGCGGGCCAGCCCGATCGGCAGCCCGCAGCGGGTCAGCCGCCCGCGGGCGGCCGGCAGCGCCTGGTTGACGTCAGGCAGCACCACGGCGACCCCGACCGCCTCCCCCGCGACCTCGGCCAGCAGGACGAGACTCGGATCGATGACCTGGCGCAACCGGCCTCCCAGAGCGGCGAACTCCGCGTCGGTCATCGGCGTGAAGCCCCAGTTGTGCTCCCACACCTCGTTGTAGACACCCCTGATCCGGCCCAGCTCGGCGGCGAAGTCGCCCAGGTCCAGCGGGCGCACGGAGAGCCGATGACGCCGCTGGACGTGCTCGGCCAGGCGGCGGAGCCGATCGTCGAGCGGATGGGAGCCGCGATGCCACGTCCACAGGTCCTTGGCCTTGATCAGGCCGCAGCCTTCCAGCAACTCCCGGTAGTAGGGCGGGTTGTAGGGCATCAGCACGCTCGGCGGGGTGTCGAAGCCGTCCACCAGCAGGCCGCACTCGTCGTTCATGGTGAAGTTCACCGGGCCGAGCAGGGTGGTCAGGCCGCGCTCGCCCGCCCACCGCGCGGCGGCGTCCAGCAGCGCCCCGGCGACCGCCTGGTCGTCGACGCACTCGAACTGGCCGAAGAAGCCGTCACGTGTCTGGTGGGCGGCGTTGTGGCGGGGATTGTGCACGGCGGCGATCCGGCCCACCACCCGCCCCGCCACGACGACCGTGAACAGCTCGACGTCACCGTAGGCGAAGAAGGGGTTGCGGCGCCGGTCGAGCAGCCGCCGGCAGTCCTCGCGCAGCGGCGGCACGAAGGCGGCCTCGCGGCCGTGCAGCCGGTAGGGCAGCTCGACGAACTGCCGCAGCCGGCGGCGGGTGCGCACCGGCCGCGCCGTCACCGTCATGCCGTTCGCGCCGTCAGGAAGGAGCCGGGGTGAAGACGAGGCTGGCATTGTGACCTCCGAAGGCGAACGAGTTCGACACCACGGCGCCGGGGACGAGCGGCCGCGGCTCGCGCGGCACGTCGATCTCGCACGAGGGATCTTGCGAGTCGAGGTTGATCGTGGGCGGGACCAGGCGCTCGTGCAGCGTCAGCACGCTCACGACGGCCTCGATGGCCCCGGCGGCGCCGATGGCGTGGCCGAGGACGCTCTTGGTCGAGGTCACCGGCACCCGGCCGGGCCCGAACAGCCGGGCGATCACCTTGGCCTCGGTGGCGTCGTTGAGCGGGGTGCCGCTGCCGTGCGCGTTGACGTGCACGACGTCCCCCGCCGAACCGCGGGCGTCGGCCAGGGCCTGCCGGATGCAGCGCTCGGCGCCGTCCCCGTCGGGGTCGGGCATCGTCAGATGGTACGCGTCGGAGGTGCGGCCGTATCCGGCCAGCTCCGCGTACACGCGGGCGCCGCGCCGCACCGCGTCCTCCAGGCGTTCCAGCACGACGAAGGCGGCGCCCTCGGCCAGCACGAAGCCGTCGCGCTCGGCGTCGAACGGCCGCGAGGCGCGTTCCGGCTCGGCCTTACGCTGCGACAGGGCGCCGCAGCGGTGGAAGGCGAGCAGGATGGTCGGCGACACGCACGCCTCGGCGCCACCGGCCAGCACCATGTCGGCCGAGCCCTCGCGGAGCAGGCGCAGCCCCTCTCCGACGGCATGACCGCCGGAGGCGCAGGCCGTGGAGATCGTCAGGCTGGGGCCCAGCAGGCGATGGCGCATGCTGATGAACGCCGCGGCGGCGTTGTGCATCACCTTCGGCACGTACAGAGCGCTGGGATCGCCGCGGCCGTCGTGGCCCAGCAGCGTGGCCTCGCCGGTCTCGTTGCCGGCCAGCCCGGTCCCGGTCACGACGGCGCGGCGTTCGGGCGGGACCTGCGCCGGGCCGGCGTCGGAGACCGCGTCGGCGGCGGCGCACACGGCCAGCAGCGTCGCGCGGTCCATCCGGCGCTCCTGCTTGGGCGTCACATATCCGGACGCGGACAGGTCGGAGACCTGGCAGGCGAAGTCGACGGGCAGCCCGCCGAAGCCAGGGGAGGTGATCGTACGGGCGCAGGAGCGGCCCGCCACCACCGTCTCCCAGAACTCCTTGATCTGGTTGCCGGCGGGTGTGCGGACGCCCAGGCCAGTCACGGCCACCCGGACGCGCGAGCCGGTCATGCGCCGGCGGCCTGGAGGAGCGCGACCACGTCGGCGAGCGTGCGCGCCTGCTGGGCGGTGTCGAGGTCGACGGTGAGCTTGAAGCGGTCCTCCATGGCCGCGGCGATCTCGGCCATGTCGAGGCTGTCGGCCTCCAGCTCCTCGCGCAGGTCCACGTCCCGCGAGAGGAGCGCGGGATCGACCGTGAGAATCTTCGCGCAGATCGAACGCAGCTCTTGGAAGACTTCCTCGTCACTCATGCGTGCTCCTCATCGGTCAGTGGCACATTGAGCAATCATTACTCTACGGAGAGGTTCAATTACTATAAGTTATTAAACTTGATCGACGAGCGCGGAACACCCACCGGGAGCCTCTCCATGACCGACGCCTTCGCCAAATGCCGGCCGCCTCAGGAGGTGCCGGCGTTGCTGGCCGAGGGGATCTATCCCTTCTATCAGCCGGTTCACGAGCGCCTGGGCGACGGTGAAGTGATCATCGACGGCCGTCGCGTGCTCATGGCGGGCTCCAACGACTACCTCGCCCTGTCGGACGATCCCCGCCTGAAGGCGGCCGGCGCCGAGGCCCTGCGACGCCTCGGCACCGGCAATTCCGGCTCCCGCGTCCTCAACGGCACCCTGGAGTCGCACCGGAGGCTGGAAGGCGAGCTCGCGGACTTCCTCGGGCACGAGGCGGCGATGGTGGTCTCCACCGGCTATCAGGCCAACCTGGCGCTCAGCCCGCTGTTCGGAGGCGGCGACGTGGTGCTCGCCGATCGGCACGTCCACGCCTCGCTCATCGAGGCCCTCCGGCTGGGGCAGGCCGGGCTCCAGCGTTACCGGCACAACGACATGGCGCATCTCGCCGAACTCCTGGCGGCCGCCGACCCCGCCGCCGGCCTGCTGATCCTCACCGAGGGCATGTTCTCGGTCACCGGGGATCTGGGCGACCTGCCCGGCGTCGCCGACCTCGCGATCCGGCACGGCGCCCGCGTCATCCTGGACAGCGCGCACGACGTGGGGCTGCTGGGCGCGGGCGGCCGGGGCGCCGCCGAACTGCTCGGGCGGCAGTCGGCGATCGACGTGCAGACCCTGACGTTCTCCAAGTGCTTCGGCACCGTCGGCGGCGCCGTGACGGGGCCGGCGCAGGTCATCGACTTCCTGCGCCATCGCGCCCGGGCGGCGATGTTCTCCGCGTCCCTGTCGCCGTCGTGCACCGCGGCGGCGCTGGCCGCGCTCGACGTCATCCGCGCCGAGCCGGAACGCCGTCTGCGGGTCATGGCCGCCGCCCGGCGCCTGCGCTCCGGGCTGGCCGCGCTCGGGTTTCCCTTGTCCGCGGCGCAGACCCCGACCGTGCCGCTGGAGGTCGGCGACGCCGTGTTGTGCTGCCGCCTGTGGAAGGACCTGTTCGACCAGGGGGTGCTGGCCAATGCCATGCTCCCGCCGAGCGTCCCCGGTGGGAGGTCCGTGCTGCGGCTGAGCGTGACCGCCGCCCATACCGACGCCCAGGTGGATCGGATCCTGGAGGCCGTGGCCGCCGCCTTCGGCCGGCTGGGTCCGGGTTCGCCGGCCTCCGCCGATGCCGTTCCGGGCGGCGGGCGTCGCTGATCCCCCGTCGAGCCACGACCGTCATGGAGGGCCAGTGCCCCATCGAGCAGCGGTTCCGGTGTGGGAGCCGTGGATCGGCAGCGGTGTCATGCTCGCTGCCCTGATCGCAGGCGATCGGGTCTTCGACCGGATGTTCGGCCGGACCGAAGGCATGTTCGGCCTCTGGATCCCAGGTGTGGGCAAGGCCGTCATGCTGGCCGATCCGACCCTGGTCAGGGACGTCTGCCGAGCCCCCGCCGACGTCATCGACTCCTCGGCGGCCAACCGCGTTCAGGAGCCGGTCATCGGCCCGCAGGGGCTCGCCCGGCTGGAGGGCCCGGAGCACCGCCGGCTCCGGACGATCATGGCGCCGGCCGTCCGCGAGCAGGTGTCACTGCGCCTGCGCGCCGCGACGGAGCAGCTCGCCCAGCGGGTCGCCGACGAGTGCCCGATCGGCACGCCGTTCGCCCTGCGGCCGCTGCTGCACCTGGCGTTGATGGAGGCCATCCTGGCGATCACCGTGGGTCCCGGTCCCGCCTGGCAGGGGCCGCTGCGCGAGCTGTTCCGGCGGGCCGACTCCTACGAGATCACCGTGCGCTACTGCCTGCGGCAGGTCGGAGGGCTCGCTCTGTGGCGGTCCTACCACCGCGCGAAGACGGCCTGCGACCGGCTGATCTACGACGAGATCGGCCGGCGGCGGCGCGGCGACGAGGGAGACGACCTGCTGGGAGCGTTGCTGCGCGCCCGCGACGAGCGTGGCGCGCGGCTGACCGACCAGGCGGTCCGTGACCAGGTGATGAGCATCATCGCCGGTGCCCGCACCACCACCGCCACAGGGCTGGCGTGGGCATTCGAGCGCCTGGTGCGCCACCCCGACGCGCTGCGCCGGCTGACCGACGAGAGCGACGAAGCGGCGGCGGACGTCTACGCCGGGGCGGTGGCGTACGAGGCGTTGCGCGTGCGGCCTCCCGTGGCCTTCTTCGGCCGCGCGGTGAGACGCCCGTTCGAGCTGGGCGGTCGCGTGCTGTCGCCGGGCACCACGATCATCGTTCATCTGCGGTCGTTGCATCACGATCCCGTCCTCTATCCCGATGCCACGGCCTTCCGGCCCGAACGCTGGCTCGACAGGCGGCCGGGCGGTTACGGCTGGATGCCGTTCGGCGGCGGCTCCCACACCTGTCTGGGAGACCACCTGGGCATCATGCAGATGAAGGCGTTTCTGCGGGTCTTCACCCGCACGCTCGCCCTGTCCCCCGCCAAGGCCCCCGATGAGCCGGTCCGGTGGAGGGCGATCTCCAACTCGCCCGGCGAGGACTGCCTCGTCGTCGCGCGCCGCCGCTGACGTTCTCGTTCCTGACGATCCATCGAAGGGTGTCACATGCTCGTCTCAGTCGACCGCGCCTCGGCGGTGCGGCGGTTCGTGGTCGTCAGCCTCGGCATGTCCGGGCTGCGGCTGGACGGCTCTCACCGCGTGGCGCGCGTCGCCCTGTTCGCGGGGATGCTCGCGCTGCACTACCTCGCCGTCCTGCCTGCCGTCACACCGTCCCTCGCCTGCTGGTACGCGGTCGCGGTCTGGATCCTGTACTACGGCGGGCTGAGCCTGGTGCTCGGCGGCCCGGGGCGGCGCAGGCTCCTCGGCCGCTTCGGCGAGGCGCGCGCCATGCCGATCTACGAGACAGGTCTCGGCGTGCTGTTCTGCAACCAGGGCTTCGCGCAGGGCGTCGTCGTCTACGCCTTCGGCGACAGCCTTCCCTCGGCTATGCCGGTCTGGGCCAGCTACCTGGCGGGCGCGGCGTTCATGGCGGCCGGACTCACGTGCAAGACCTGGGCCGGGTACGTGGCGGGGCTGGACACCTACTACTGCCACGACATGTTCCGCGGCACGGCCTCCCCCGGCCAGTTCGTCACCTCCGGCCCCTACCGCTACCTGAGCAACCCGATGTACAGCGTCGGCAACCTGCACGCCTACGGCTGGGCCCTCTGGTCGCGCTCGCTGGAGGGCCTGGCCTGCGCGGCGCTCTACCAGATCGGCATCTACGCCTTCTACTACCTCTTCGAGCGCCCGTTCATCAAGCGCGTCTATTCCGCGACCACCACCTGACGCACGCGCCGCGACCGCAGCCGGGGCAGCCACCAGTTGCGCTCGCCGAACAGCCGCATGAGCGCCGGCACCAGGACCATGCGGACGAGCGTCGCGTCGAGGATGATGGCCGCGCCGACGGCGAACCCGGCCTGCTGGTGATCCGCCCGATGGGTGAGCAGCAGGCCGAAGAACGTGGTGGCCATGACGGCGGCGGCCAGCGTGATGGGATGGGCGGTGTGCCGGATGCCTTCGATCACCGCCTCGGTGTTGTCGCCGGTGGCCCGGTGGTGCTCGGCGATGCGATGGGTGAGGAAGACCTCGTAGTCGAGCGACAGCCCGAACACCAGGGTGAAGGCGAGCAGCGGCAGGGCCACGTTCACCGTCCCCGCCGCACCCACGTGCTGGAACAGCAGGGTGAGCAGCCCGAAGGCCGCGCCGATCGACAGCAGGTTCATGCAGATGGCCTTGACCGGGATCAGCAGGCTGCGGAACATCAGCATGAGCAGCACGAACGAGCAGCCCAGCACCAGCGCGAGCACCTGCCACAGGCGAGTGCGGAACTCCTCGGCCAGGTCGGCGAGCAGCGCCGCCGCCCCCGCCGCCAGCGTCTCCTGGCCCGGCGGGAGATGCCGGCGGGCGAGATCGCGCATGTGCTGCTGCAGAGCGGCGGAGTGGGCGCTGTCGGGCGCGTGGCGTTCGACGACGGACAGCACGGTCAGGTTCCGGCCGTTGTCCATGACCGTGACCTGCGCCACGCGCGGGTCCGCGCGCAGCGCGGCCACCAGCGCGCGCGTCTCGACCGGCGCGGCCCCGTTCTGGCGCGGCAGGGCGAGCGTCGTCGTGCTCGCCAGCCCGTCGCTCTCCATCCGGGCCAGCGCCCGCCCGAGGTCGGAGTGCGCGATGGAGGAGCTCTCGTAGTGCATGCCCAGCCGGAGGCCCGCGACCGGGGCCGCGGCCAGCAGCATGACGGAGGTCACGCCGAGAACGTAGCGCCACGGGCGGCGCATCAGGTGCCGTGCCCAGGTCACCCACCTCGGCGTCGTCCCCGCCCGGCGCCGCCGGGGCAGGCGTCCCCAGCCGAGCAGGCGATCCAGTTTCGGCAGCAGCGCCGGCAGGAGCGTCAGGGCGGCCGTCATCGTGATGGCCGTGCCGAGCATGCTCGCCACGGCTATGGTCCGCACGACGGGCGCGGGGACGACGAACAGGCTCGCGCAGGCGAGCAGGATCGCGACCGCGCACCAGGCCACCGTTGATCCCGCGGTCGCCATGGCCCCGCCCACGGCCGTCCGGGGGTCGTCGCCGCCGGCTCGGGCCTGGCGGTAACGCAACATGATCAGCAGGGTGTAGTCGAGGCCCAGCCCGAGGCAGAGGGTGCAGATGACGGTGACCACCGTCGAGTCGACCCCGGCCGGCGCCGCGATCCCGGCCAGCACGGCCAGGCTGGCCAGGATCGCCGCCGCGGCCACGAGCAGCGGGACGACGGCGGCGCCCACCGCGCCCAGGCCGAGCACGAGGATCAGCAGGGCCGCGGGGACGGTGACGATCTCGGCGGTGCGCAGGTCGTCGATTCCGGCGCGGTTGAGCTCCTCGTACGTCGCGCTCGTGCTGACCGGCGTGACCGTGACGGCGCCCGCGGACGCCTGCCGTACGGCGTCGCGCACGGCGGCCCGCTGGGTGTCCAGCCGTTGACGGCGGCCGGCCTCGTCGCCGGAGACGCCCGCCGTCACGTACGCGTGGCGCGGATCCTGCCCGGGCAGGGGCCGCATCCGGTGGACGGCGCCGATCTCGGGACGGGCGGCCAGCGCGCCGGCCGTGGCGGCGACCGCGCGGCGGTAGCGCGGGTCCGAGGCGACCCACCTCGGCGAGTCGAACGCCAGCACCATCCGCTCGGCGCCCAGGCCGGGGAATTCGCGTGCCAGCATGGCCGTGGCCCGCTGCGACGGGGAGCCCTCGATCTCCCAGGCGGGCGGCTTCAGCCGCTGCTGCAACTGCGGGAGCAGGACCAGCGACAGCGCGGCCACGGCCAGCCAGATCGCCGTCACCAGCCGCCCGTGATCGGCGATCGTCACACCTGCCCGGGTCATCAGGGCGTGGCCTCTCCCGCCTCTGCCCTGAGGCACGAAATCACGCTGCCACACGGGCGGCCACCCCTACTGGTTGCTCGATCATCAGGATGACGACTGATAGTAGTCGATCGAGCACAAAACGCGATCAACCCCCAAGTCCCCCGGCCCGCCGGTCCGCGGTCGCTCCGGCGGGGCCGCCCATGGTGACGGCCGGCGCGAGCGCGGCGAGGATCGCGTCAAGGGCCCTGATCGATCTCGTCATCTGTCGTCTCCGGTCGAGGTGAACGCCGTGGCGTGGTCGCGGGCGAATTCGGCGATGTCGCGCGGCGGGCGGCCGAGCAGGTCCACGACCGTGTCGGTGGTGAAGTCGCCCCAGCCGCAGGCGTACGCCTGCGCGTACTCCTCCAGCATGTCGACGATCCACTTCGGGACGCCGTAGCCGAGCAGCGTCTTGCGCTTGGCGTCGTCGCCGATCGGCAGGTACGTGACGGGCCTGCCGAGAGCGAGCCCCAGTTGGCCGGCGACCTCGTCGAACGTCAGTGAGCGCGGCCCGGTCAGCGTGTACGTCTCGCCGTGGTGACGCTCCGGGTCATCGAGGAGCACGCGGGCCGCGCACTCGGCGATGTCGCGTACGTCGATCATGCCGATCCGCGCCGAGGCCAGGTTCAGCGAGAACGTGCCGGTGGCGGCGATGTCGCCCGCCTCGTTCAGCAGGTTCTGCATGAACCAGTGCGGACGCAGGATCGTCCAGCGCATGCCCTGCCGTTCGAGCTCCCGGTCGGACAGCGCGTGCAGCCTGCCGCTGCGGTTCGGCGCGTCGTGCGCCGCACCGACGACGGACAGGCGGACGACGCGCTCCACACCGGCCTGGCGGGCCGCCCACACGGCGTTCATGCTGTGCTCCGGGGCGCGCGGGCCGTTCGGGGTCAGCAGCCACACGTCCTGCACGCCCTCGAAGGCGGGCGGCAGCGACCGGGCGTCGTCGAGATCACCGACGAAGACCTCGGCGCCCCGCTCGAACAGGCCGGCCGCTCCGGACTCGTCACGGACGAGAGCCCGAAGATCCACCTCGGCTGCTTCCAGCGCGTCGATCAGCGCGGTGGACACGGTCCCGGTGGCCCCGGTGATCAGTACGGTGCGTGACACGCTCATTCTCCTTTGGCGGTAACGGGGGCAGGGAGCACGGTCTTGGGGGGCTTGCCCGCCGGCCGGTCGAGGGTGATGCGTTCCAGGGCCCAGAGCACGACGGTCCCGGCCGACAGGGCGACGCCCAGGACGAACACGCCGGTCCAGCCGCCGCGCACCCAGACCACGGACGCCAGCGCGGACCCCACCGCGCCCCCGGCGAAGAAGACGGTCAGGAAGGCGGAGTTGATCCGGTTGCGGGCCTCGGGCCGCAGCGCGAAGAGGACGTTCTGGCTGCTGTTGAGCACCGCCTGATGCGCCAGGTCCAGCACGAGCACGCCGGCGAGCAGCCAGATCAGGGACTGCGCCCCCGCCGCGAGCGCGAGCCAGGACGCCACCAGCAGCACCGTCCCGGCACCGGTCACGACCTGTACGTATCCGCGGTCGGCCAGCCGCCCCGCCACCGTGGCGGTCAGCGCGCCCACGACGCCGACCAGCCCGAACAGGCCGATGGCCGACTCCGGCCAGTCGTACGGCGACCGCGACAGCAGGAAGGTCAGCGCCGTCCACAGCACGCTGAACGAGGCGAGGCTCAACGCGCCGATACCCGCCCGCCACCGCAGCAGCGGCTCGTGCCGGAACATCGCCACCGTCGAGCGCAGCAGTCCGAGGTAGGTCAGGCCTCCGCCGTCCCCGCCGAGCCGGGGCAGGAAGACGCGCAGCAGCACGGCCATCAGCGCCATCAGTGCCGCGTTCGCCCAGTAGACCGTCCGCCACCCGCCCAGCTCCGACAGCACGCCGGACGCGGTGCGCGCCAGCAGCAGCCCGAGCATCAGCCCGGTCATCACGGTGCCGACCACCCGGCCGCGCTCGGCCGGGCCCGCCAGCGTGGCCGCGAACGGCACCACGACCTGCGCCCCCACCGAGGCCAGCGCGGTCAGTGCGGCACCGGCCAGGAGCACCGTGCCGTTGGGAGCGGTGGCCGACACCAGCAGGAACACCGCGGTCGCCGCGTAGAGCGACACCGCCAGCCGCCGCCGCTCCACCAGATCGCCGAGCGGCACCAGCAGGATCAGCCCCAGCGCGTACCCGCCCTGCGCGGCCGTCACCACCAGCGCCGCCTGCGACGGCCCGAGTTCCAGCTCCCGGCCGATCAGGTCGAGCAGCGGCTGCGCGAAGTAGTTACCGGCGACCGCCAGCCCGGTCGCCACTGACATGAGCAGGAGCAGCCCGCGCGACAGGCGGCCGTCCGGATGAGGTCTCATCGCCGTCATGCCGACAGCCTCGGGGATGGGGGATCAATGAGTCCAACGCATGTTTTTCATCGGAACGATCGCGTTTCACGATTGATCCTCGATACGTACTCGACGGGGGCGGGGTCAGCGGGTGCGGCGGGCGATGAAGGTGATGGTGCCGACGGCGGTCGCGGCGGCGGCGACCCAGATCAGGATGTCCTTGATGCTTAACCCGGTCGCGCCCGCGTCGACGGCCGCCCGGGACGCCGCGCCCGCGTCCTGTGCGGGCGTCTGCGGCGCCGCCGACGTCGGGCTGGGGGTGGTGGCAGGACGGGCGGCCGCGGGAATCGTGACGCGGTAGACCGGGCTCTGGGCCCCCTCCGAGCCCGTGAGGAGGGACTTGCCGTCCGCGGTGTACGCGATCGACTCCGCCTGCTTCAGCTCCGGCATCGACACCCTGGTGATCATCTTGCCCGACGAGCTGTAGATGGTGGCGGAGAAGTAGGTGCGGACGACGTACGAGGAGCCGTCCGGGGCGTAGGCGGCGTCCGTGGCCATGAGGGGCGCGACGGCCACCTTGCGCAGGACGTTCGTCTTGTCGGTGCGGAGCTTCTTCGGCGCGGCGTAGACGGACCCCGCGAACTCCTTGGACACCACGTAGAGGCGGCCCGTCCGAGGGTTGATCATGATGCCTTCCGCGTTGCGGCCGCCGTCGGCGTAGCGGAAGCGGTAGCGGGTCGCGGGCAGGGTGGCGTCCTTGAGGGTCTGCGGCTCCACCACGCGGTAGATCGAGATGTCCGGCCAGGCCCCGTTCAGGTTGTCGCCGATGTCCGCGAACCACAGCGTGGCCTGCCCCGTGGCCGGGTCCTTGGTGGCGGCCATGGCCTCCCAGTCTCTCGCCTGGGCGCCTTGCACCTGGAAGGTGGCCCGCGTGCGCCCCTTGCCGTCCACGGCGTAGAAGGTGGGGCTGGCGGCGCTGTCGTTGTGCGTGTAATAGATGCCCTTGTGCGTCGGCGAGACGGCCAGCCCGCTGGACTCCGTGATCTTGGGGTCCTTGAAGGTGAAAAGCCTCTCCATCCCCTCGTCCGCCACCGCCGCACGGGCGGGAACAGCGAACAACGCGCAGGTGGCCATCGTCACGGCCCCCGCGGCGGCCAGCGCCCTCATCACTCCATCCCCCACTCCGACATCATGCCCCACGAGTCGCCCTCCAAGGCTGACCTCCAACGCCGCCGCTCGTGTCCGCGTTGATAGCGAGTGAAAGGAGACGCATGGACCCATATGAGGGCTTCAAGGAGTTCGTCCGCGGCCGCCAGCACGCGCTGATGCGCACCGCGTACCTGCTCACCGGCGACGCCCCGCAGGCCGAGGACCTGCTGCAGACCGTTCTGATGCGTACGGCCAGGCACTGGAGGAAGCTGGCGAAAGACGGCAATCCGGAGGCGTACGTACGCAGGGCGCTCGTCAACGAGCACATCTCCTGGCGGCGGCGCAGGCGTGCGGAGACGCTCACCGCGCTGCCGCCGGAGACCCAGGCCGGGCGCGACCCCGGGGACGAGAGCCTGCACCGGATGACGCTGCAGCAGGCCCTCATGCGCCTGACGCCGCGGCAACGGGCCGTGCTGGTGCTGCGGTACTACGAGGACCGCAGCATCGACGAGACCGCCGACCTGCTCGGCTGCTCGCCCGGCACGGTCAAGAGCCAGACCAGCCACGCGCTCGGCCGCTTACGCGTGCTCGCCCCCGAGCTGGCCGATCTGCTCCACGACGTCGATCCTGAGGAGGTCCACCGATGACCAGGTTCCGTGACGAGCTCCAGCTGATCGCCGCCCAGGCGCCCGAGGTCGATCTGGCCGAGCGGGTCGTACGGGGGGCGCGCAGGCGGAAGGCGGCGACGCTCGGCTCTGCGGTGGCGTCGCTGGTCGCGGCGGCGCTCACGGCCACCGTCCTGATCACCACCCCGAACGGCGCCTCGATGACCAGCGGCGAGATCGCGAACGTACTGCCCGCCTCCGGCGTGGATCCGGCCGCGTACGCGTACTACGACTTCTGCGGCAGGCAGTGGGACTACCGGAAGAACACCCACACCTTCGCCGGCCAGGAATGCGCCCAGTGGCGGCTGGTGACCCGCACCGGCGGGAGCTTCCGGATGCCCGAGGCGCTCAGCGTGTACACCGAGCAGGTCCCCGAGAACTACATGAACACCGGTGGCCCCCTGGCGATCTCCTCGGACGGGAAGCGGGTGGCGTACTACAGCGAGAAGGACCAGAAGTTCGCGGTCCGGGACCTGGCGGACGGCCGGATCTGGCTCACCCCGCAGACTGTCACGCGGGAGACGATGGTGAAGAACGGGACGCTACTGATCCTCTCCCCTGACGGGCGCTTTCTCGGCCTGCCGAGTCGGACGAACTCCGTGGTGGACATGGAGACGGGCCAGGTGGCCGAGATCCCCAAGGGGTGGCACGTGCGGCGGATCGGCAACGGCGGGAGCCCGGTCGTGGTCAGCGACGGCAAGGACCGGCTGGGGCTGTTCGACGACGGGAAGGTGACGCCATTGAACCAGACCTCGCCGCAGGTCGGCGAGCTGTCCGCGGACGGGCGGACGCTGGTCTATCTCGACGGCCAGGAGGTCAAGGACCACGTCGTGACCCACGACTTCGACACGATCGTCACGCTCGACCTCACCACCGGCAAGGTCCTGTCCAGGGCCAAGTTCACCGACGTCCCGGAGGGCTTCCGCTTCCCGCGGATCGGCGGCTGGCACAGCCCCACGGAAGTGGTGCTCAGCGACGTGCTGCGCGACATGTCCTGGGGGGGCAAGAAGGACGGTGTGCCCACGCTGGGCGAGGTCACGTACGCGATCGACGTCAACACCGGCCGGATCCGCAAGCTCGCCGAGTACACATACAAGGCCTGGTCGGGCGACCTCATCGTCCCGGGGTTCTAGCCGACGAGGACCTGCCCCACCTTGGCGCTGTGGCGGTGGAAGCCGGTGCCCTGGAGCACCACCAGGAGCCCGTTGGCCACCGCCACGGCGGCGCGAAGTAAAGCGATCATGAAGCGCGGATGACCGTCGGCGCTCCATTCAAGATCATGAACCTGGTGTATGGCCTGGAGTGCACTCCAGGTCTTTAGGGTTGAGTCATGGATTACGTCAACCTCGGACGCAGTGGCCTCCAGGTGAGTCCGCTCTGCCTCGGCACCATGAACTTCGGCCCCCTGACCTCGGAGGAAGACTCCTTCGCGATCATGGACCGGGCCCTGGAGCTGGGGATCAACTTCTTCGACACGGCCAACGTGTACGGCTGGAAGCTGGGCGAGGGCATCACCGAGCAGATCATCGGCCGGTGGTTCGCCCAGGGCGGCGGGCGCCGGGAGAAGACCGTCATCGCGACGAAGCTCAACGGCAAGATGAGCGACTGGCCCAACGACCAGAAGCTGTCCGCACTGAACATCCGCAGGGCCTGCGACGCCTCGCTGAAGCGGCTGCAGACCGACTACATCGACATCTACCAGGCGCACCACGTCGACCGGGACACCCCGTACGAGGAGTTCTGGGAGGCGATGGACGTCCTGCGCCAGCAGGGCAAGATCATTTACGTCGGGTCGTCCAACTTCGCCGGCTGGCACATCGCCAAGGCCCAGGAGGCGGCCGCCCGGCGCAACGTCAACGGCCTCATCAGCGAGCAGTCCCACTACAACCTGCTCACCCGCACGGTCGAGCTGGAAGTGCTGCCCGCGTGCGAGGACTACGGGCTCGGCGTGATCCCGTGGAGCCCGCTGGCCGGCGGCCTGCTCGGCGGCGTGCTGCGCAAGATCGACAAGGGCCGTTCGGCCTCCGAGCACATGGTCAAGCAGCTCGACAAGCACCGCGACAAGATCGAGCAGTACGAGAAGCTCTGCGACGAGCTGGGCGAGGACCCGGCGTACGTGGCCCTGGCCTGGCTGCTCAAGCAGCGGGCGGTGGCCGCGCCGATCATCGGCCCGCGCACCCTGGAGCAGCTCGAGGGCAGCCTGCGCACCCTGGAGATCGACCTCGACGAGGCCACGCTGGCCCGCATCGACGAGATCTTCCCCGGCCACAAGACGGCCCCGGAGGACTACGCCTGGTAGGTCAGCTCACCAGGGCGCCGATGACGACGATGAGCAGGAGCAGGCCGAGCACAATGGGCAGCAGCCAACTGCGAGGACGATCCACGGTCTGGAGCCTAGCTCTGCCCGGAGGGTGCCAGCGCCCATTCGGCGAGTGACTCGTACCTCACCTGGGGTCCTGCGTGACTTCGGACGAGACGGACCTGCTCCGCCCGCCACGGCGAGCCGCTGAACTCGGACAGCGACTCGACCAGCGGGCGCAGGTCCGTCTCCGTCTTGGCGCGGGCGAGCGTGAGATGCGGGTGGAACCGTTTCTCATCGGTCTGCGCGGCCCCGGCCCGCCGGGCGCCCGCCTTGACGGAGTCCGCCAGCCTGGTCATGGAGTCGCCCGTGACGCCCACCCAGAAGACCCTGGCCCGGCGGGCGGAGGAGAAGGCGCCGAAGCCGGCGAAGGCGAGGTCGAGGACGCTGTAGCGGCGTACGGCGCGGGACAGGCGCTCCTCCAGCTCGGGCAGCACCTGCTCGGGCACCTCGCCGAAGAAGCCCAGCGTGATGTGCCAGGTGGCGCGATCCGGCCAGCGCAGCCCCGGCACCTGCCCGACGTGCGGCGCGATGGCGCGCGAGATCTCGTCCAGGACCTCGTCGGGCGGCACCAGCGCCGCGAACAGCCTCATACGACTTGATTCTCCCCTGCCCGCGCGTCGCCCCGAGCCCCAGGGTGGGGCTCAGGCGACGGCGAGCGCGGGCTTCGCGACGCGGGCGCTGATCAGGCGCGTCACCAGCACCGCCAGCCCGGTGCCGACCAGCACCAGCACGCCGGACAGGATCACGCCCGCCCGCGGCCCGCCCAGCTCGGACAGCCAGCCGATCAGCGGCGCGCCCACGGGGGCCCCGCCGGTGAAGACCAGCATGTAGATCCCCATGACCCGGCCCCGCATGTCCGGCGACGTGGCGATCTGGACGCTGGCATTCGCGGCCGTGTTGATGGTGATCAGCGCGATCCCGGTCGGGATCAGCAGCAGCAGGTAGACGGGATAGAACGGGGCCAGCCCGGTGGCGATCTGGAAGAGCCCGAAGCCGAGCGCCCCGGCCATCAGCACCTTGCGTGACAGGCGTGCCCGGCGCGCCGCGAGCAGCGCGCCGCCGAGCGCGCCCACCGCGAACATGCTGGAGGCCAGCCCGAACGAGGACGCCCCGGCCTTGAACACCTCGCGGGCCATGAGCGCGATCGACATCGAGAACGACTGCGAGAACATCGACACGAACCCGATCAGCAGCACCGGCATGAGCAGCTCTTCGCGCTCGATCACGTACCGCAGCCCCTCGCGGAGCTGGCCCTTGGCCCTGGGCACGGGTTCGGTGGGGTTCAGCTCGGACTTGCGCATGAAGACCAGGCTGGAGATCACCGCGCCGAAGGTCGTCGCGTTGATCAGGAAGATGGGGCCCGTGCCGCCGAGCACGTAGATCAGCACACCGGCGAGCGCCGGGCCGACCACGCGAGCGAGGTTGAAGATGGAGCTGTTCAGCGCGATGGCGTTGGACAGGTCTCGCCGGCCGACCATCTCGACCACGAACGCCTGCCGCGTGGGCACCTCGACGCAGGAGATCAGGCCGAGCAGGAACGCCATCACGTACACGTGCCAGACCTGGGCCGAGCCCGTCATGGTGAGCACGCCGATGGTGAGGGCCAGGGTGGCCATGAGCGACTGGGCGGCGATGAGGATGGGCCGCTTGGGGTAGCGGTCGGCGAGCACGCCGCCGAACATCCCGAAGATCAGCATCGGCAGGAACTGCAGCGCGGTCGCCGTTCCGAGCGCCGCCGCGCTGCCGTGGGTGAGGTCGAGCACCAGCCAGTCCTGGGCGGTGCGCTGCAGCCAGGTGCCGACGTTGGAGACGATGCCACCGGCCGCGAACATGCGGTAGTTAGGAATCCTGAGCGACCGGAACATCCCGGTCTTGGGTTCTTCAGGCTCTATATCCTGCTGAGCTTCTCCAGAATCGGCGCCGCCTGCCGAAGCACCGACCGCTCCTCCGGCGAGAGCTCCTTCAGCCGCTGCGTCAGCCACGCCTCCTTGCGGCGTCGCTCCTCCTTCAGCAGCTTCTCGGCGGCCTCGGTGATCGTCACGGTCACCTGTCGCCGGTCGGTCGGGTGCGGGCTGCGCGAGACCAGGCCGCGCTCCTCGAGGGCGGCGATCACGCGCGTCATCGAGGGGGGCTGAACCTTCTCGAGCTCGGCCAATTCGCCGGGGGTTATCCCGGAATGCCGTGCCTGCTGATTGTCGCGCCCGCTTCTCTCCTCGTTGGCTCGTCCCTCGCTCTCTCGTCGAGAGCTCCTGCGCTCGATCTCGGCGAGCGTCGCGAACTGCGTGGGAGTCAGCGAGTGGGCTGCCGCCTGTCGTCGTAGGCGCCTGGTCAGCCTTGCCATTGAGACGCGCAGGGCTGAAGCCAGGCCTGCGTCGCTGCGCAGGTCCGTCTTGGGCTGGGTGTTGGTTAGCATGTGTCATTACCTTTGCTAACTATACGGCATGTCGAGAAATTTCCGAAAGCAAATATCTGGTACCTCCTTGGTACCTCGAAGCCGCCCCGCACGCGCAGGGCGGCTTCGGGGGCGTGCTCAGACGCCGAAGAGCACCCGGATCGGCCCGATCGCGAAGTACAGGACGAACAGGATCGTGACCCCCCACAGCAGCGGGTGGATCTCGCGCGCCTTGCCCCGCACGACCTTGATCAGCACGTAGCTGATGAAGCCGGCGCCGATGCCGTTGGAGATCGAGTACGTGAACGGCATGATCACGACGGTGAGGAACGCCGGGATCGCGACCTCGAAGTCGTCCCAGTCGATGTCGCGGATCGAGGTCATCATCAGGAAGCCGACCACGACCAGCGC
This sequence comes from Nonomuraea sp. NPDC050153, assembly GCF_044460125.1. NCBI lineage: Bacteria > Bacillati > Actinomycetota > Actinomycetes > Streptosporangiales > Streptosporangiaceae > Nonomuraea > Nonomuraea sp. NPDC050153. The sequence continues at coordinate 58,281 of NZ_JBITJQ010000040.1, read as the reverse complement.
GGGCGCGGCGGCCTCGTACGGGACGACCTTGACGAGCGGCGCGAAGAAGATCGCCACGAGGAACAGCAACCCGGTGACCACGCTGGCCAGACCGGTGCGCGCGCCCTCGCCGACGCCTGCGGCCGACTCGATGTAGGTGGTGTTGGAGGAGACGGAGCCCGCGCCGCCGGCCGCCGCGCCGATCGAGTCGACGAGCAGGATCTCCCTGGTACGCGGCAGCGTGCCGTCCTCCTGCACCAGGCCCGCCTGGCGGCCGACGCCCACGATGGTGCCCATGGTGTCGAAGAAGTCCGTGATGAGCAGGGTGAAGACGAACAGCACGGCCAGCAGCACCGAGATCCGGCTGAACGCGCCGAACGGGTCGAACTCCGTGAACAGCGTGAGCGGGTTGTGGAAGCCGAAGATCTCGTCGGGGACCTTCGGCACGTTCAGCTGCCAGCCCCCGGGGTTCTTGTCCGAGACCTGGCCGGACTTGGTGATCAGCTCCACCACGATCGCCAGCACGGTGGTGCCGACGATGCCGATCAGGATGGCGCCCTTGACCTTGCGCGCCACCATCACGGCAGTGACGAGCAGGCCGACCACGAACACGAAGATCGGCCACGAGGTCAGGGCGCCCCCGATGCCCATCTCCAGCGGCGGCCCGGCCGGCACCCGGCGCACGAACCCGGCGTCCACGAAGCCGATCAAGGCGATGAACAGGCCGATGCCCACGCTGATGGCGGTCTTGAGCTGGGCCGGGATGGCGTGGAAGACCGCCGTCCTGAGCCCGGTCAGCACCAGGACGGCGATGATGACGCCTTCGAGGAAGACCAGGCCCATGGCCTCTTCCCAGGTCATCACGCTGGCGATGTTGAAGGTGACGAAGGCGTTCAGGCCCAGGCCCGCCGCCATCGCGAACGGCACCCTGCCGACGACGCCCATGAGGATCGTCAGGATGCCCGCCACGAAAGCCGTCCCGGCGGCGACGAGCGCCACGTTGGGCGTCGTGCCGTCACCGATGACCTGCTTCTGCACGTCCGTGCCGTTGGCAATGATGATGGGGTTCAGCACCACGATGTAAGCCATGGTGAAGAACGTGGCCAGGCCGCCCCGCACCTCACGGGAGACGGTCGAGCCTCGTTGGGAGATTTGGAAGAAGCGGTCGATAGCGTTACGAGTGTCGCTCACGACGCGAACAGTGACAGTCGCGATGAGCTGGGAAAAGAGTCGGTGATGAGATCGAGACCCTATTGCAAGCTAGGCTGGACAACGTGAAGCAATGGCACCCCGATCCGGAGCCGATCAAGACCAACGACACGGCCGCCGTCGCGGTCGGCACCGCGGTGTGGGCCGTCGCGCTGATCGCTCTGCTGATCTTCCGTCCCGCTCCCGAGAACACGTGGTGGATCTGGACCTGCGTGACCGGGATCGGGTTCGGGCTCTTCGGCATGTGGTTCGTACGCCGCCCACGCTGACACTGACATTCGTCATCTATCGATCTCCGCCAAAGTCACGCGGATGTCGTGTTTCCACTCACTACTTCGGCGTATCCCGGCTTCAGCATGCTTGTCGGCATGAAGAAGGCCATAGTGACATTCCTCCTGCCCGCGGCGGTCCTCGCCGGATGTGGCACGGCTGACCGGCCCGCACGGGAGCAGGGCACGGTCGCCTGGGGCAAGTGCACCGACCTCATCGACGAGACGGGCAAGCCGATCGCCGCCGGCCGCGGCGTCGAATGCGGCACGATCAAGGTCCCGCTCGACCACGCCAAGCCGGACGGCGACAAGATCGACCTCGCGCTCATCCGCGTCAAGGCCACCGGCGACCGCCGCGGCTCGCTGGTCTTCAACTTCGGCGGACCCGGCGCTTCGGGCGTGGACGCACTGGCGCAGATGGCCCAGTTATTCGCGAGCCTTGGCACTCGCTACGACCTGGTCAGCTTCGACCCGAGAGGCGTCGAGCGCAGCGCCGGCGTCAAGTGCGGCAGCCGCCTCGACAAGTTCCTCGGCGCGGGGCCGGAGGCCGACGCCGAACGGCTGACCAAGGAGTACGTGGCGGCGTGCCGAAAGGACTCGGGCAAGGTCCTGCCGTATGTCGGCACCGTGAACGCCGCCAAGGACCTTGACCTGCTCAGGGTCGCGCTCGGCGACAAGAAGCTCGACTACTTCGGCATCTCGTACGGCACGCACCTCGGCGGCGTGTACGCCGCCCACTTCCCCAAGAACGTCGGCCGCTTCGTTCTGGACAGCCCCATCGACCCCAGGGTCACCTGGGCGGAACGGACGGTGACCCAGGCAGAGGGGTTCTACCAGTCGTTCAAGGCGTTCGCCAAGGACTGCGTGGCGCAGGGCTGCGACCTGGGAGCCGACCCGGCCGCCGTGGAACAGAGGGTGAAGACCCTGTTCGACGGGCTCAGGACCAAGCCGCTGAAGGCGGGTGACCGGGAGCTCACTTTCGGGCTGGCCCAGCTCGGCCTCATCACCCCGCTGTATACCAAGGATGGCTGGCCGTCGCTGGAGGAGGGTCTGGCGGCAGCGGTCAAGGGGGACGGCAACATGCTGCTCACGTTCGCGGACTTGTACACGGGTCGCAAAGCGGACGGGACGTACACGACCTCGATGACGAGCCAGCAGGCGATCGACTGCGCCGACACCGCCGAACGACCCACCGCGGCCGAGGCCGCCAAGACCAACGAGCGGGTAGAGAAGATCTTCTCGCCGATGTCAGGCGAGGACTCGGCTCTCCCCCCTTGCGCCCTCTGGCCGGTCAAGGGGGACAAAGCGGCCGAGCGCATCGACGCCTCCGGCTCGGGACCCATCGTGGTGGTCGGCGGCAAGGGCGACCCTGCCACGCCGTACAAGTGGGCGACGCGGTTCACCGACCAGCTCAAGACGGGCGTCCTGATCACCTACGAGGGTGAGGGGCACGGGTCGTACGCGACGGGCAACGGCTGCATCATGGATGCGGTGGACGCGTACCTGCTGGACGGCAAGGTGCCCGCCAAGTCCACCTCCTGCGCGGCCTGACCCTCAGGGGGAGGCACCCCGTGGTGCCTCCCCCCGAGCGGCCGTCAGGACAGGTCGGCCTCGGCGAGCAGGAGGGGCACCGACTCCGGGTCACGCAGCAGCGCGGCCACCGCCAGCCGGTCGTTCCACTGGCCCGTCGCCCAGGCCAGGCCGCGGGCGAGCCCGTCGAGACCCGTGCAGTGGACCAGGCCGTCGAAGAAGCGCCACGTGCACTCCACCCCGTCCACCAGCAGCTTCTCGTGCTCCACGTAGACGGCGGGCGCCGTGGGCAGCAGCGCCTGCACCTCCGGGGGCACCGGGCGCTCCTGGCCCTGCGAGGTGACCTCCCCGGAGGTCAGCTCCCCGGCCAGCGGCAGGTCGAGCAGCTCGGACAACGACTCGGCCAGGTCGTAAGGTGCCAGCACCAGCGGCCGGTCCGCCACGAGCTGCAGCAGGTCGGGCGCCTCCACCACCACGGCCTCGTCCGCGGCGGCCACCATGATGGAGCCCGCCCGGACGGCGCGGATCCGGGACGGCGGCGCCACCCGGGACGGGTCCACGCCCGCCAGCGCGATCCACAGGGCGCGGAGCTGCGCGCGGTCCACCTCGATGCCCGGGTCGGCCATCAGGTCCAGGAGCTCCTCCGGGCCGCCGTGGGAGGCCAGCAGCTCGGGCAGCGTCGTGCGCACCCCGAGCATCGACAGCGCCGCCTCGTCGACCCCCGCGGGCGCGTCGGCGTACAGGCCCTGAAGCAGCGGGTCGGCCCCCGGGAGCCGCAGCTCCAGCGGCTTGCGGCCGTCGAGCACCGGGTGGTTGGCCAGCCACCACGCCGTGTAGGACGGCACCTCCACGCCGGCCACGCGCAGCGGGTGGAGGGCGGCCCGCAAGGGCGGGCGGCTCAGCAGCTCAAGGGCGGCCGGCCAGTCGGCCACCAGCTCAAGGTCGCGCACCGCCAGGAACTCCGGCACCATGGGCGGCACGCCCAGCTCGGGCAGCAGGTCGAGCACGTGGTCGAGCCAGTCGTCCTCGCCGTCGAGGTCGTGGTCGCAGTCGTCCTGGTCGAGCAGCACGTCCGCCTCGTGGACCGTCGCGAACCCGTCGAGCACCCCCGCCGCCGCGAGCACCCGCGCGCCGTATTCCTCCTCCAGCTCGGAGGCGGCCACCCCGAGGTGCGTGCCGGGCTCCAGGAGCCCCGCCAGCGCCCCGTCGGCCAGCATGAGCTCGCCGGCCGGGTAGAGCTCGCCGTCGGTGCCGCGCAGAGCCAGCTCGGCCAGCCACGGCGCCTCGCCGGGCACCAGCCCCGAGGCGCCCACCAGCGACAGCACGGCCCGCGCGACCGGCTCCGGGTCGGGGCTGTCGAGCGACTGCGAGACGGCGGCCTTGGTCAGCGGGTCTTCGAGGATCGTGCGGGGCGTGGCCTCGGCCGCGCCCAGCCTGAGCAGCGCGGGGTGGGCCGCCTCGGGGTGCACGATGCGCAGCCCCAGCGGGCTGAGGTCCAGCTCGGCCCCGCCGTCGGTGAGGATCAGCGTGCCGCGCGGCCCGCGCACCAGCCGGCCGTCGGTCAGCGGCACCGGCAGGGCGCCCAGCGACTCGGGATCGTCGGCGGGCAGCACCTCGTAGAGCGAGCGCCACCACGACGGCTCGCGGGCCTCCACGGCCTCGCCGGACAGCAGATCGATCACGTCGGCCAGCTCGACCTTGCGCACGCCCAGCGCGGCCATGGCCGGGTGCCTGGCGGGCCACCCGGCGGGCACCAGCCCCGGCACGAAGTCGGCGACCGCCGCGAGCAGCTCGCCGGAGCCGGCGGCCACCACGGCCGCCTCCCGGCCCGCGACCACCCACCCGTCGTCCTCGGGCTCGCGCGCGGGGTGCTCGACCTGCCACTCCGCGTCGGGCTCGTAGACCTCCGCGTCGGCGAAGGACGGGGTCTGCACGGCGGGCGCGGGCGCGGACAGCGCCGGGAGCAGCGGCGTCACGGGCAGCCTGGTCAGCACGGCCCGGCGGATCCTGGCGTCCAGCTCGCCCTTGCCCATCAGGGACGGCACCAGGTCGAGCAGTTTGGGCGTGCGCGGCAGCTCCCGGAGCAGCCGGACATAGGCGTCGGCCACCCGCTCGACCAGGAAGTCGGTCAGCGGCCCCTTGGCGAAGTGGCGCCGGTCGGTGGCCATCGGGAACGACGCGATCAGCAGCGCGGGCAGGTCGAGCGGCTCGTCGCTGGGCGTCGGCGCGTGCACGACCGGCGGCACCGCGGCGGGCAGCGGGCCAGGCTCGCCGGTGCCGGTGAGAGGTACCGCCCAGCGCAGCGACCAGTAGGGGCGGGCGCGCTCCTCGGTGGGCCGGTCGGCGAAGAGCCGGCTCACCTCCTCGGCCGTGAACTCCCCCGACTCCGAGACGACATGCCAGCCGTCGGCGACCACCGTGCGGACCGACCCGTCGAGGTCGATCTCGATGGCCTCCAGCGCGGGCATGCCCAGCAGCAGCGCCGGGCTGGTCTCGGCGAGCATGCGGCGGACCACGTCGACGCCGGCCGCGTCGCGCAGCGGCAGGCGTACGACCGTGTCGAAACCCTCGGGCACGTCGAGCGGCGGCGCGTCGAACGGCAGCCGCAGCAGCGGGACGTGCCCCGAACGGTCGGCCAGCTCGCTCGCGAGCGCGGGGATCTCCGCCACGGCGGCCGCGGTCTCCGTGCGCGACCAGCGGACCGCGCCGCTGCCGCGCGAGCAGACGGCGGGCTCGTCGCAGACCGACACCACCGCGGCGAACCCGACGCCGAACCGCCCCGCCGCGCCCACCTCGTCGCGCTTGCCGGAGACGCGCAACGTCGACAGGCCCTCCACGCCGGTGGCGTCGAGGGGGGCGCCGGTGTTGGCGGCCGTCAGCACGTCGCCCGTGAGCGTCAGCCGCAGCACCCCCGGCACACCAGCTCGCAAGGCCGCGTCGGCGGCGTTCTGGGCGAGCTCGACGATCAGTCGGTCCCGGTAGCCGCCGAGCGCGAAGTCCTCTTCGGCGTTGGCGTCTTCGCGGAACCTCGCGGGCGAGGCCGTCCACGCGGAGAGGACGGCGGCTCGCATCCGGTCAGTGCCATAGGTGTCGGTCATCGATCACGATCCTGGTAGAGGGGTAACGGCCACGCGTAGGTTAGCGGCCGGCTCTGTCAGGAATGGCCGAGTTCTTCGGAGGCCGACTCGTCGACCGAGCCCGCCTCTTCCTCCATCAGGTCATAGCCCAGGTCGTCGAGGATCGGCATGGCCTGCTCGACGGTGGGCGGCAGGACGGCGGCCTCGGAGTGGGCGCCGCAGCCGTGGTCGGCGGCGACGACCTTGCCGTCGTCGGGCGCGTACTCATTGGCGCAGACCCCGAACGTCTGCCGCAAGCCACCCGCCAGCGGCCAGTAGAAGCCGCAGGTGGAACATTGCGCGGGAGCGGCGTGTGCGATCGGAGTGTGCGGCCCGTGCTCGCCCGAGTGCCAGCGTCTGGCCGCCCGGTCCTTGCCAATGGCCGAGAGCACACGGGCCCGGCCCAGGCCGTACTCGAAAACCGCCTGTTGGTCGCCGTCGTCGTCGGTCTCGGTGAAGCCCGGCGCGAGCCTGTCGTCGTCCTCAGGGGTCGGCAACAGGTCGCCCACACCGAGGTCGCCGGGGCGCAGGCGCTCGCTCCACGGCAGCCACTCGGGCGCCAGCAGCGCCCCCGTGCCGGGCAGCAGGACGGCCTCGCTGACCGTGACGATCTTCGCCCGCGAGGCGCGCGTGACGGTGACGGCCCAGCGCCAGCCGCGGTAGGCCCGGTCGAGGCACGCGAAGTAGTGGGTGACGATCCGGTCGCCCTCGCTCTCGAAACCGAGGTGCTCGCCGGGCTCGCCCGGACGCGCGAGCTCCTCGGCCGCGCTGCGCGCCAGATCGACCGCGGCGACACAGGCCTGGTCGGGAGCGGAGACGCGGGCCCGGGTGCGGCTCATGGGGCGCCCTCCGCCGAAAGGTGCTGTTCGCTCACACTTCATTCTCACCCATGGGCGGACCGGAGAGTCCCACAACGGGGGATCCCACTCCGAGATCGCGGATGAATCAGGTAAGACTGGTATGCGTGGAGGGAGGCTGGGGCCGGGCACGCGACATCTCGCGGCGGGTGGCACGCGGGGCCGCCGACGCGGGACGTTCCACCGTGCGCGCGAGCAGGGCCACCGCCAGCGCCACCGTGCGCGCGAGCAAGGCCACGGCCAGCGGCACGGCGCGGGCTGGCAAGGCCACGGCAAAAGGTGCGCGAAAAGTCGGCAAGGCCACCCGGCGCCTCACCTACGCCAACGGCGCCGGCCGCACCGGGCTCGGCCGGCTGATCGAGCTGTCGGCGGGCAACAGCGCGAGCGACGCGCTGGTCACGGTGGCGCTGGCGAGCACGGTGTTCTTCGGCGTGCCCGTGGGCGAGGCCCGCGGCTCGGTGGCCCTCTACCTGGTGATCACGATGCTGCCGTTCGGGCTGCTGGCGCCGTTCGTGGGGCCGATCCTCGACCGGTTCAGGTCGGGGCGGCGTTACGTGATGGCGGGCACGCTGTTCGGGCGGGGGCTGCTCTGCTTCGCGATGGCGGCCGCGGTGGGCCCCGGCGACCTGCCGACGCTGTTCATCGGGGCGCTGGGCGTGCTGGTGCTGTCGAAGGCGTACAACGTGTCGCGGGCCGCGATCATGCCGAGCGTGCTGCCCGCGGACATCACGCTGGTGTCGGCGAACGCGCGGGTGGCGCTGTTCACGCTGGTCTCGGCGGGCGTCGCGGTGCCGCTCGGCGCCGGTCTGACCGCCTGGCTGGGCAGCGCGCTGGTGCTGCGCGTGGCGATGGTGGCCTTCCTGCTGCTGGGAGTCGCCGCGGTACGGCTGCCGCGGCACATCGACTCGCCCGATCTGGAGGAGGAGGGGGCCGCGCCGCGCTGGCGCACCCTGCTCAAAGTGGGCCCGGCGGTGGCCGAGGCCGTCTGGGCCAACGTGGCGCTGCGCGTCTTCTCCGGGTTCCTGCTGTTCTTCCTGCTGTTCCTGGTGCAGGACAAGGCGGTGCCCTGGCTGGCGGCGGGGCCGCTGCGGGACCCGTTCTTCGACATTCCCAAGACGATCGCGCTGCTGGCGGCCGCGGCCGGCCTGGGGGGCCTGGTCGGGGCCGCCGTGGCCAACTGGACGCGTAATCACTCGCCGCAGCTGATCGTGCTGGTCACGCTGGCCGTGACCGTCGTGACCGGCATCTCGACCGCGATCTTCTTCGGCCTGTGGACCGCCCTGGCCATCTCGCTGGTCACGGCCTTCGCGCAGGAGCTGGGCAAGCTCGCGCTCGACGCCATCGTGCAGCGCGAGATCGGCGAGGAGGTGCGCTCGTCCACGTTCGGCGTGGTCGAGGCCATGCTCCAGCTCGCCTGGGTGTTCGGCGGCCTGGTCGGGCTGGTGCTGTCGCTGTCGCAGAGCAGCGTGGCCGGGCTGGTCACGCCGGCCGCCGCGCTCACGGCCACGCTCGGCTGGCTGCTGGTCGCCCGCCGGCGGCGCGTGCGCGCGACCGACGACAAGCTGCGCAGGCAGCGGGCCGAGGCGGGCGGTCACGAGCTCCAGCTGACCGACACGCTCGACCCGACCAAGCCGCTCACCAACCCGAACAGTTGACCCGGGGCCTCCTCGAATCCGGGGCCGCCGCGTCAGGCGTCGAGGTCGTCGGCGACGGCCCTGAGCACCTGCGCGATCTTCTTGGCGTGGGCCGCCTCCGGATGCTTGCCCCGCTGGTATGAGGTCGAGACATCGTCAAGCAACTTGATCAGGTCCTCGACGATGACCACCATCTCGTCCGGCTTCTTCCGCTTGGCCTTGGGCTTGGTCTTGGCCAGCGTCGGCGGCTGCTCAAGGATCCGCACCGAGAGCGCCTGCTGGCCGCGGCGCCCCTCGGCCACACCGAACTCGACCTTCTGGCCGGGCTTCAGTGGGCCCGCACCTGTGGGGAGCGCGGAGGAATGCACGAAGACCTCACCGCCGTCGTCACGGGTGAGGAAGCCGAAACCCTTGTCGGCGTCGTACCACTTGACCTTGCCACTCGGCACAGGAGGACCTCGTTCAAACAGTCGAAAAGATGGATGGATGTAGGTTATGCCCCGGAGCGCGCCAGGGCGACCGGGTAAATCCCGGGCAATTACCGGATTGCATCATGCCTGCGCCAACCCGCGAACCAGGCCGCGAATTCGGTCAGGTCGGCCAGCGCCACATCCGCTCCGTGTTCACGCAGCTCTCCCGCCGTGTAAGGACCGGTCGCGACCGCCACGCTCACGGCGCCGCCCGCGCGGGCCGCCTCGATGTCCGCGACATGGTCACCAACATAAGCCGCCGCGCCGAACCGCGCGAGTGCCGATCCCTTGGCGGCACCGAAAACGGAACCGACCACTTCATCCACGGCGAGGCCGAGAACCTTGACCGTGCCGATGGCGTCCCGCAGGTTCTTGCCGGTCACCACGATCACCCGGCCGCCGCGCTCCCGTACGGCCTCGATCGCGTCGTACGCGCCGGCCATGGCCGTGTGCACCGGCACCCCTATTTCCGGATATATCTCCCTATAAAGGTCGGCGGCTGAGGCGACCTCCTCTACAGGCAGCCAGTTGGCCAGCTCCATCTCCAGCGGCGGCCCCAACCGGCTCACCACAGCCGCCGAGTCAATGGGCACACCCAAACGCACCGACAGCTCGTCGTAAACGGCCGCGATGCCCTCTCGCGTGTCCGCCAATGTCATGTCAAGGTCGAATCCCACGGAAGTTGTCACGAGTGCAGGATGCCAAACGCCTCTCCACTCCGCGTAACGGCCCCTTGTCGTGGGACCGAAGGAATGGGAAGAAAGGAATTACTTATCGGAGAGGAGCGGCCGTGACCAACACCCCCCAACCGCCGCACACCGGAGACCGGCTCGTCGCCTCCTCCGCCCCACCCCGCCCCCACAGACCCGCCCGGCCCGGCGGTCCGCCCGTGACGATCTGGAGCCGGACCGTGTCGGCCCTGGCCTATCTGGTGAAGGTCGCCACGCGGGTGGCCGCGCTGGTCGTGATCCTGTACGCGGTCTTCACGGTGTTCAAGGCCAACCCCGCGAACGTCTGGTACCAGTTCGTCGAGTCGCTCGCCGCCTGGCTGTCGCTGGGCCTGGCCAACCTGTTCCAGCTCGCCGACCCGCGCTGGACCGCGCTGGTCAACTACGGCCTGGCCGCGGTCGTCTGGCTGATCATCGGCTCGGCGCTGGCAGGCCTGATCCGGCGCGCCGCTCCTTAGGTGCGGCCCCCGCCACTCACTGCGACTACTCTCAAGGCGGAGGTAACAGGATAGATATGACCAGATCGACCCGTGCGCGGATCATCGATGAGGCCCTGCGGCTGTTCGCGGAGCGGGGCTACTCCGCCACCTCCGTTGCGGAGATCGAGGCCGCCTCCGGGCTCTCGCCCGGCGCTGGCGGGCTCTACCGGCACTTCAAGTCCAAGTACGAGGTGCTCGCCGCGGCGATCAACGAGCACGCCACCCGCACCAGGAGCCAGGTGGCGGACAGCCTGGCCGAGCTGAGCAGCATGGAGGCGTCGGCCGACCTGGAGGATCGCCTGTCCCTCCTGTGCCGCGCCGGGCTGGCCAAGGTCCGCGAGGAGTCCGAGCTGACCCGGGTGTTCTTCCGCGACCTGAGCCAGTTCCCCGAGCTGGTCGCCGTGGTGCGCGAAGGGCTGCTGCAGCCCATGTTCGACGCGATCGTCACCTGGTTCAGGGCGCAACCCGAGTACAAGGACGTCGAGGTCGACTGGACCGGCATCTCCGCGGTGCTGGGCGGCTCCGTGGTGCACTACCGGCTCTTCCAGGAGACGGTCGGCGAGTTGCCGGGCCACGCGGACAAGGACCAGTTCGTCGCCGCGTGGGTGCGCCTGGCGGTGGGCCTGCTGCCCAGCCCCGCGCCGGTCAGCTGACGTCGAGCAGCCGGTAGGCCAGCCAGACCACGCCCAACCCGGTCCCGATCATGAACATGGTGCCGCTGACGCTGTAGAACTGCGCGAAGAACGCCTGTAACCCCGGCTCGCTCCCCACCCGCAGGCCGCCTACGAGCACGCCGCCCACCGAGTAGCCGAGCAGCGGCGCCCCGATCCCGAGCAACCTGTCGCGCAGGTTCCAGCTCTCGCTGAACAGCACGAGCGCCGCCCCGATCGCCCACACCACCACAGGGATCTCGAAGATCGCCAGCGGCGGCAGGTCGAACGGCAGCAGCAGCGCGGCCACCACGAGGATGACCATCGCGGCGGCGTCGCGCGGATGCTCCTTGACGAGGGTCCTGGCGTCCCTGCCGCCGGTCGCCATGGGGTTCGCGCTGGACATGGCCACCCTGCGCAGCCCGGCGAACGGCAGGCCCCGCCCCTTGCCGAGGCTCTCCCGGGCGATCTTCCGGTACGCCTGGACGCCCGCGGGCACGTCGCCGTCGTCCACGATCGTGGGGAAGCGCCGCGTGGAGCCCTGCTCCTCCGGCTGGGCCGGCGGGCCTGCCTCGGCGGCACGCATGGTGGAGACGCCCTCCTCGGCGAGTCTGCGCGCCTCGCGCTCGACCAGCGCCGCCGGGTCGCCGAACCTGGCCAGCACCTTCGACACCTCGCGCGCGTTCTGGCTGCCGCGCCGCTCCACCTCGATCCTGGCGCGCAGCCGCTTGGCGAAGTCGAGCCGCTGGTCGGCCCTGAGCACGCCGTGGGCGGCGTCGGCCGCCTTCGAGACATAGTTCAGGACGAGCTGGTCCGCGCGCTCTATCACGTCAAGCAATGCTGCCCCAATCAGGGGGGACATACCATGGCAACGATGGAGTTCACGGAGTGGATCAGGGGGCGCACCGACGAACAGCTGCGGGCGCTCGTCTCCGCGCGGCCGGAGCTGATCACTCCGGTGCCCGCGCATCTGGAAGGTCTGGCCTCGCGGGCGGGCAGCCCGTCGGCGATAGCCAGGGTGCTCGACCGGCTCGACCGGTTCACGCTGGCCGTCGTCGAGACGCTCGCCGTACAGGACGGGCCGACGCCCAGGAAGCGGCTGCGCGAGCTCGTGGGCGCTGCCCTGACGGGCGACGGCGCGGAGAGCGGGGCCAAGGGCGGGCCGGGCGACGCCGCCGAGCCCGCACTGTCGGCCGCGCTGGACAGGCTGTTCGAGCTGGCGCTGGTCTACGGGCCCGACGACGCGCTCGACCTGGGGCCGGGCGTGCGCAAGGTGCTCGAAGACCCGGCAGGGCTCGGGCCGCGGGCGACCGACGCGTTCCGGCATCACGCGCCCGAGCAGCTCGACGAGATGGCCGACGACGTCGCGCCCGGCACCAAGGGCTCGGGCAAGGAACGGCTGGCGGCCGCGCTGGCGGCGCCCGCCGCTCTCGTCGAGTCCGTCTCGCCCGAGGCCAGAGGCGCGCTCGATCAGCTCGCCTGGGGCCCGCCGACCGGCCGCGTGCCCAACGCCAGGCGCGAGGTGAGCGTGGCGTCCGCCCGTTCGCCCATCGAGGAGCTGCTGGCCAGAGGGCTGCTGGCGGCCACCGGCGAGGAGAGCGTGACCCTGCCCCGCGAGGTCGGCCTCTACCTGCGCGGCGGCCGGGTGCACCGCGGCCTGCTGGCCCTCCCGCCGCCGCTGGAAGGGACGGCGCGCGACCGGAAGCTGGCCGATCGCACGGCGGCCGGGCAGGCGTTCTCGTTCGTCAGGGCGGTCGAGGAGCTGTGCGAGCGGTGGAGCGTCGAGCCGCCCGGCGTGCTGCGTACCGGCGGCCTGGGCGTGCGCGACCTGAAGCGCACGGCGAGCGAGCTGGACCTGCCCGAGTGGGTGGCGGCGCTGGTCGTCGAGGTGGCGCACGCGGCCGGGCTGATCGCGGCGGGCGGCGGCGTGGACGGCGAGTGGCTGCCGACCTCCGGCTACGACCTCTGGCGGGTCAGGGCGACCGCCGACCGGTGGGTCACCCTCGCGGCCACGTGGCTGCACATGGACCGCGTCCCCGGCCTGGTCGGTGACCGGAGCGCAGGAGCTCGCCAGGAGAGAGCGAGCGCAGCGACGCCAACGAGTGGCGAAGCGGGCGCGACCATCAAACGCAGCAGCGCAGGAGCTCGCCAGGAGAGAGCGGGCGCAGCGACGCCGGCGAGTGGCGAAGCGGGCGCGACCATCAAACACGGCAGCGCAGGAGCTCGCCAGGATAAAGCCGGCGAAGCGGCCGTCAAACGCGGTGACGAGCGCGACAGGCCGCTGAACGCCCTGCACACCGACCTGCGCCGTTCCTCCGCTCCCGGGGTCAGGGCGGCCACGCTGGGCGTGCTCGCCGCCGCGCCCGGCCTCGCGCCGTCGCGTGACTCCGTGCTCGAACGCCTGGCGTGGGAGCAGCCGCGCCGCCGGGGGCCGCTGCGCGAGCAGCTCACCGAGTTCGCGCTGCGGGAGGCCGAGCAGGTCGGCGTGACGGGGCTGGGCGCGCTGTCGGCGCACGGGCGGGCGCTGCTCGACGGCGGCGACCCCGCCGGGGTACTCGCGCCGTTGCTGCCCGAGCCCGTCGACCACGTGCTGCTCCAGGCCGACCTGACCGCCGTCGCGCCGGGGCCGCTGACGAGCGAGGTCAACCGCTGGATGACGCTCACCGCCGACGTGGAGTCGAAGGGCGGGGCCACGGTCTACCGGTTCAGCGAGAGCTCGATCCGGCGGGCGCTCGACGCGGGGCACGGGGGCGAGGAGCTGGTGTCGATGCTGGCCCGCCACTCGGCCACGCCGGTGCCGCAGGCGCTGTCGTACCTGGTGACCGACGTGGCCAGGCGCCACGGCCGCATCCGGGTGGGCACCGCCAGCGCGTACATCCGCTGCGACGACCCGGCGCTGCTCGACCAGATCACCGCCGACCGGCGCTCCGCCGCGCTGCGGCTGCGCAGGCTGGCCCCCACCGTGATCGCCTCCCGCTCGTCCAGGGCGGCGCTGGTCGACTCGCTGCGTGCCATGGGGTACGCGCCGGTCGCCGAGTCGCTCGACGGCGACGTGATCATCTCGCAGCTCGACAGCCGCCGTACCGAGGGGCCGGCCCCGGCCCGCACCGTCGCGTCGCCCAACGGGCTGGACCCCGGGGTGGCGGTGGCGGCCGTACGCGCGCTGCGGGCCGGAGACGCGGCGCACCTGGCACGGCGCGAGCCCGTCGACGCCCCGGGCGGGCAGATACCGCGCGGGCCCGCGACGGCCACCATCTCGGCCCTGCAGGAGGCGATCAAGCAGGGGGTGCGCGTGTGGATCGGATACCTCGACTCGCAGGGCAACGCGACCTCGCGCATCCTGGAGCCGGCCCGGATGGAGGGCGGCTACCTGACCGCCTACGACGAGACCCGGGCCGCCGTCCACCGCTTCGCCCTCCACCGCATCACCGGCGTCGCCGGCCTCTGACCCCCGACCCCGCCGCCTCCTGCGAACCGAGGTCGCGGCGCGGGGGGCGGGGGGCCCGCCGGGGTCCCGCGGCCCCGGCGGGCGTCGTCGGGCCCGGGTCAGGCGTCCGCGGCGAGGGCCGCGGCCAGCGCGGTCACCGTCCGCCCCCAGGCGTCGTGGTGCCGGCGCGCGTGCTCGACCAGCAGCGCCAGGACCCGCTCCGCCACCCCGGCCGAGGGCCCGTCGCCGGACCCCAGCCGCCACAGCTGCCGCACCGCGTCGGCCGGATACCGGACGGACAGCCCGCCGCCCAGCGCCACGGCCGCCGCCGCGGCCCGCGGGTCCAGAGGGTCGGCCGCCCAGGCCAGCGCGATCCTGAGCGCCTCAGGGGCGAGCGTGTCGTCGGCGCACATGTACGACAGCGCGTCCCCCGCCGCCAGCCGCTCCGCGTCCCCGCCCCGCGCCCACCCGTCCAGGAACTCCGCCTGGGCGTCCTTCAGCGAGTACGCCGCCAGCAACGCCACCCCCTCCGCGGCCCGGGTCCGGACGTCGGCCCCCTCCGCGGCCAGCAACCGCACCCATTCGCGCAGCGGCTGCCACAGCCAGAACCCGTACCGCCCGGCCAGCTCCGCGAGCACCTGCCCGCGGTGGTGCGGCGCCCGGAACACCACGCGGCCCTCGTCATAGGTGACGAGGGGATGGGGCGGCCCGACCGGCTGCGGCCCGCGCCTCTCATGCGCCTGGCAGATCCGCTCAAGCCTGGCGAACTGCCGCTCGAACACCGGCCCGCCCACCCGGTGCAGGAACGCGAGCGCGGCCACCTCGCGCACCTCGCGCAACGACGGCTTGGTGTCGAACCAGGCCGCCACCTCCTCCCCCGCAGGCTCGTCGGTCTCCGCCAGCCGCCCGGCCAGGCGCACGACCTCGGCCGGGGTCGGCAGGCTCAGGGCCAGGTCCCTGGCCCGGGTGAGCTCCTCGGGGCTGCGTCCCGCGCGCAGGCCGTACGCGCGCAGGCACAGGTCGAACAGCTCCCCCGGGTCCGGCGCGCTCCACGGATGCTCCACCTCGACCGCCTGGGAGGGGGCGCCGTTCCTGGTGATGACCAGGTACGAGCCCAGCTCGGCCAGCTTGCGCGCGAGGTTGACCAGCTCGACCCTGTCGGTGCTCTCGGCGATCCAGTCGTGCAGCAGGTACGCCCGGCCCGGCTCGTACTCGGTCCTGGACAGCAGGTCGGCGGCGGTGCCAGCGGGCGACAGCACGGTGATCGTGCTCTCGGCCAGGGGCATCCGGGAGAGCAGGGCGATGGCGCCCAGTCGTTTGCCCGTCTCCTCCTCGCCCACGAGGACGAGCAGGTGGCAGGCGGAGAGCCGGTGCACGGCCTCGGGGAAACGGCCGGGCTCCAGGTAGGAGCGCAGGAGCGCGTCGGCGTCCCGTCTCTTCAGGTCCCCGGGGACCGGTGCGGCGAGTGGCCGCAGGTAGTCGTATACCGTTAACAAACTCTGTTCGAGCATTATGTCATCGAGGTCGATCTCGCCCGATTCAGGCGTTTCGGTCACGAATTCACCTCAGGATTGACTGGAAAGTTTTCTACAGAAAACAACTACGCCTAACAAGTTTCTTCTTTTACCACGAAGGGCTCGCGGAGAGTCACGAAGGCCATCCTGACCTGGCCTTCTGTGTGGTACTCACATTCGGGACCGCTTGACGCGGACATGTCGATCATGACTTCCCTTGCCTCGGCAGGCCCCACGGCCCCTAGATCTTCCACCATTACACGATCTAGTCCAACAAGAAACACGAACCACCATAGAGGGAGATATGTTGTCATTTATCGGCCAAGCGGGCCCCACCCACCCGGACTAGTCAAGGGTTGACGGCGTGACCTCGATCGCATCAGGTTGGGCATGTGAGCGAGCAAACGCTGGGCAAGCTGGCCGAGGAGTCATGGGGCCGCTTCGACGACCACGACGCGACGTTCTACGAGGGCGTCTGGCACCGCAGTCACGCGCTCGCCGAGCGGGCGCGCCGGATGTGCGGCGGGTTCGCCGAGGCCGGGATCGGGCCCGGGGACCGGGTGGTCGTGATGATGGCGACCTCGCCCGAGGTGCCGCTGATCTATCAGGCGCTGTGGGCCGCGGGCGCGGTGGTGACTCCGGTGGTGTTCCTGGTGGGCGCCGATGAGCTGCGGCACATCCTGCTCGACAGCGGCGCGTCCGCGATCGTCACCTCGCCGGAGCTGGTGGAGACCGTACGGGCCACCGCCGTCGATATACCGATTTATGTAGACACGGCCGAGCTGGAACGGGCATCCGAACGCGGCCCCGTGACCAGGGACCCCGGCGATCTGGCGGCGTTGATGTACACCGGCGGCACCACGGGCCGGGCCAAGGGCGTCATGCTGAGCCACGGGGGCCTCTGGCAGGTGGCCAAGGACGTCTGGGACACGTCCCACCTAGACGGGAAAAATCGTGCTTTGGTGCCCGTGCCGCTCTCGCACGCGTACGGGCTGATCATCTCGGTCGCCTCGATGCACGCCACGGAGCCGCAGCAGGCGGTGCTGATGCGCTGGTTCGAGCCGAAGGCGTTCCTCGCGCTGGCCGCCGAGCAGCACGTCCAGTACGGCACCGTCGTACCCTCCATGCTCCAGCAGCTCCTCGCCGAGCCGCTGGAGTCGCACCCGCTGCCCGACCTCTCCTTCCTCACCTGTGGCGCGGCGCCGCTCGGCAGGGACGTGCTGGAGGAGTTCGAGCGCAGGATGCCGGGCGTGCAGATCCTCGAGGGGTACGGTCTGACCGAGACCAGCGCGGTCACCACGTTCAACCCGCCGGGCAGGCGCAGGGTCGGCAGCGTCGGGCTCCCGCTGCCCGGCTACACGATCGCCATCCGCGACGGCGAGGGCGAGGAGCTGGAGACCGGGGACGTCGGCGAGATCTGCGTCTCTGGCGACTCGCTGATGCTCGGCTACTGGGGCGAGGCCGAGCCCGACCCCGAGGGCACCGCGCTGATCGGCGGGGAGCTGCGCACCGGCGACATCGGCTGCGTGGACGACGACGGCTACCTCTACGTCGTGGACAGGAAGAAGGACCTGATCATCCGCGGCGGCTTCAACGTGTTCCCCCGCGACGTCGAGGACGCGCTCAACCGGCATCCCGACGTGGTGATCTCAGGTGTCGTGGGCCGCCCGGAGCCGCGGATCGGCGAGGAGGTGGTGGCGTTCGTCCAGCTCAGGACGGACGCGACGGTGACGGCCGAGGAGCTGATCGAGTGGGCTCGCGAGCGGGTGGGGCGGGTGAAGTACCCGCGCGAGGTGAGGTTCGTGGACTCGGTGCCGGTGACGAGCGTGCTCAAACTCGACCGCAAGGCCCTGCGGGCCCGCCTCGGCTGACCGGGCCCCGACCTCGCCTCGACCGACCTGGCCGCGGGCCTCGGCACACGGTCGCCGGGCCCGCGATCTATGGCCAGATCTCACAGCGTGTTCAGGCACGTCTCGTTTCCGTGGTAAGTGTTGACGTGTCTGGAGGTGAACGTGAGCCAGGAAGATCCGCCGGGCCACCCGTACCAGCCTTATGGCGCCTCCTACGGCGAGCAGCCGCCGCCGCAGCACGGTTACGGTTACGGCTATCCCCCGCCCCCGCAGAACGACGGCCCCAGCGCCAACGCGATCGTCTCCCTCGTGCTCAACCTCCTCGCGCTCGTCTCATGCTGCAACCTCCTGGGCCTGCCCGGCGCGATCCTGGCCGGCCTGGCGCTCGGCAAGGCCCGCGCGGAGCCGCGCTCCGCCCGTACGATGGTGATCTGGAGCTGGATCATGTTCGGGCTCGGCTTCGTGCTCAGCATCGGCGTCCTGCTGTTCCTGGGCCTCACCGGCCGTCTCGACGACTGACGTCCGCGGCTTCCGGACCGCCTGAGGACTAATCCGGGCGCGCCGGTTGTTGGAGTCTCGGAGCGGGAGAGCCAGGATCGGGAGACGATGGTCCTGTTGCGCGAGGCCCCGTACGGAACCCCACGGAGAAAAGCCAGTGAGCGATGGACCGCTGATCGTCCAGTCGGACAAGACACTGCTGCTCGAGGTCGACCACGAACGAGCCGACGACTGCCGTAAGGCGATCGCGCCGTTCGCCGAGCTCGAGCGCGCTCCCGAACACGTGCACACCTACCGCGTCACCCCCCTGGCACTGTGGAACGCCCGCGCCGCCGGCCACGACGCCGAGCAGGTCATCGACGCGCTGATCGGCTTCAGCCGCTACCCCGTGCCGCACGCCCTGCTCGTGGACATCGCCGAGACCATGGCCAGGTACGGCCGGCTGCGGCTGGAGAAGGACCCGGTCAACGGCCTGGTCCTGACCTCCACCGACCGGGCGGTGCTGGAGGAGGTGCTGCGCTCCAAGAAGATCCAGCCGATGCTGGGCGAGCGGCTCGGCGCCGACTCGGTCATCGTGCACCCGAGCGACCGCGGCAACGTCAAGCAGGCCCTGCTCAAGCTGGGCTGGCCGGCGGAAGACCTGGCCGGCTACGTGGACGGCGAGCACCACTCGATCAAGCTGCTGCAGGACGGCTGGGCGCTGCGGCCGTACCAGCAGGAGGCGGCGGACTCGTTCTGGCACGGCGGCTCCGGCGTGGTCGTGCTGCCCTGTGGCGCGGGCAAGACCATCGTCGGCGCGGCCGCCATGGCGCACGCCCAGGCCACCACGCTCATCCTGGTGACGAACACGGTCTCGGCCCACCAGTGGAAGACCGAGCTGCTCAAGCGCACGTCGCTGACCGAGGACGAGATCGGCGAATACTCCGGCTCGAAGAAGGAGATCCGCCCGGTCACCATCGCCACCTACCAGGTGATGACCACCAGGCGGAAGGGCGTCTACTCGCACCTGGAGCTGTTCGACGCCCGCGACTGGGGCCTGATCGTCTACGACGAGGTGCACCTGCTGCCCGCGCCGATCTTCCGGATGACCGCCGACCTGCAGGCCCGCAGGCGCGTCGGGCTGACCGCGACGCTGGTGCGCGAGGACGGGCGCGAGGGCGACGTGTTCTCGCTGATCGGCCCCAAGCGGTACGACGCGCCCTGGAAGGAGATGGAGAACCAGGGCTGGATCGCGCCCGCCGACTGCGTGGAGGTGCGTGTCACGCTGACGGACGAGGAGCGGCTGGCGTACGCGATGGCCGAGTCCGAGGAGCGCTACCGCTTCTGCGCCACCACGCCGTCCAAGACCCACGTGACCGAGGCGCTGGTCCGCCGCCACCTCGGTGAGCAGGTGCTGGTCATCGGCCAGTACATCGACCAGCTCGACGAGCTCGGCGAGCACCTCAACGCGCCGGTCATCAAGGGCGAGACCAGGGTCAAGGAGCGGGAGCGGCTCTACCAGGCCTTCCGCGACAAGGAGATCCAGGTGCTGGTGGTGTCGAAGGTCGCGAACTTCTCCATCGACCTGCCGGAGGCCGCGATCGCGATCCAGGTGTCGGGCACGTTCGGCTCGCGCCAGGAGGAGGCCCAGCGGCTCGGCCGCGTGCTGCGTCCCAAGGCCGACGGCGGGGGCGCCCGGTTCTACACGGTGGTCAGCAGGGACACGGTGGACCAGGAGTTCGCCGCGCACCGGCAGCGGTTCCTGGCCGAGCAGGGGTACGCGTACCAGATCATCGACGCCGACGACGTGCTCGGCGGGGTGTGATGCCCGGCCGCTCAGCTTGAGCGGCCAGGCATGTTCAGCGTGGTGTCACGTCCACGAGACTCCGCGGGCCGAAGACAATCGAACCACCCCCCTCACCTGCGTACTATCACGCCGCCTGCGACATACCCCCATGATCCGACAAACCCACCTGATATGCCCGAATTTTTCGGTATTTCCGGGTTGTTACGGATCGTAGGGATTCGAGCGGTCGGCGCACCCTACCGCGCCATCATGCCGCCGAGGAACAACACGCCCTCCGCGACGACCCAGGCGACCACTCCCGCGCCCATGATCCGCCCGAACGTGCGCGGTTCCTGTCTGGACCACGGGACGAGCCAGGCGGCTGCCGTGCAGCAGGCGGCGAGCGCGGCGAACAGCCCCGACACCGTGGAGACCGTACCAAGACGTTGCGAGCAGGTCGAAGCGGACTCGCCGCCTTCGCAGAACGCCTCCATCCCCCAGCCCGCGAACACGGACAACGACCAGAGGGCGGCGAGCAGGAAGCTCGCGATCGTGGGAATGATCGGCGAAAAACGCAGCTGGATCCGCGCCATCACCTATGCCTACCCCACCCCGAAGACCGCTACTCGCCCCCGACCCCGCTACCGGCCGGTCCTCCGCAGCCGCCGACGTACCCCGCCGCGGCGATCAACGCCACTCCCCTGCCCCGATGCGGCCGGCCGGGCGGGAGCGGGGAGTGCGCAAGGACGCGTGGTCGGGCCACGGGTAAATGCTTTGGAAGCCACCCGACCCCGCCACTAGACTGGCCGATTCGCTGCCTTACCACCTCCGTTCCCGACCAAGGGAGGCACTTTCGCATGCCCGGACACCAGTTGGCCCCCGACATACCCTCCGACGTGCTGGCCTCCGAGCAGGCCCACCTGGCCGAGTCCAGGGCCGCGCTCAAGGCGATGCGCGCACATGCCCAGTCGCTGTCCGCGGACGCGGCGGGTGACTGGGTGTCGCAGCAGATCCTCCAGTCCCTCCTCGACCAGCGCGTGGCCGCGCTGGCCGACCATCCCGACACCCCGCTGTTCTTCGGCCGCCTCGACCGGGGGGCGGGAGACGACCTCCCCGGCACGATCTACGTCGGCCGCCGCCACGTGCACGACGGCGGCAGCAAGCCCCTGGTCATCGACTGGCGCGCCCCTGTGTCGCGGGCGTTCTACCAAGCCAGCCCCGCCGAACCCATGGGAGTCGTACGGCGGCGCCGCTTCGGGTACCACGGTGGCGCGCTGACCGCGTTCGAGGACGAACCGCTGGGCGAGGGCAGCGAGATCGGCCCGTCGAAGATCCTCACCGACGAGATCGAGCGCCCCCGCACCGGCCCGATGCGCGACATCGTCGCCACCATCCAGCCGGACCAGGACGAGATCGTCCGCTCCACCCTGGCCCAGACGGTGTGCGTGCAGGGTGCCCCCGGCACCGGGAAGACCGCCGTGGGCCTGCACCGGGCGGCGTACCTCCTGTTCACCCACCGCGAGCGGCTCGCCAGGTCGGGCGTGATGATCGTCGGCCCGAACCGGGCATTCCTGTCGTACATCTCCTCGGTGCTCCCCGCGCTCGGCGAGGTCAAGGTCGACCAGACCACGGTGGCGGGGCTGCTCGGCGAGTACGCCACCGCGGAGGAGCCGATGGTGGCGGCGGTGAAGGGCGACGCCAGGATGGCGGCGGTGCTCGAACGCGCGCTCTGGCTGCACATCGTCAAACCCGAGGACGGCGTGGTGTTCACCAAGGGCGCCTACCGCTTCCGGGTGGCGGACTACGAGGTACGCGAGATCGTGGCCTCCTTGCGCGGCACCACGCGCTACAACCCGGGCCGGGCGGCGCTCGCGCAGCGGCTGGCCCACATGGTGCTGGTACGAATGGAGCAGCGCGGCGAATCGCCCGACGACCGGGTGCAGGACGCCGTGGCCCGGTCGAAACCGGTGAAACAGCTCGTGGATACGGTCTGGCCCAAACTAACGCCGGAGCAAGTCCTTTACCGCCTCCTTTCCGACCCAGAATTCCTATCAAAGGCCGCAAAATCCGATTTGTCGCCTGATGAGCAAGAAATGCTTATCTGGCGGAAGCCGTACCGGGGCTGGAAGTCCGCGAAATGGTCCGCCGCGGACGCCGCGCTCCTGGACGAGCTCCGCGACCTGATGGAGCGCACCCCGTCCCTCGGCCACCTCGTGGTGGACGAGGCCCAGGACCTCTCCGAGATGCAGCTGCGTGCGCTCGGCCGCCGCTGCCGCAACGGCTCCGCCACCGTTCTGGGCGACCTGGCCCAGGGCACGACTCCATGGTCGACCAGCTCGTGGGAGTCGGTGCTCCAGCACCTGGGCCAGCGCGAGGGCGAGGTGACGGAGCTGACACTCGGCTTCCGCGTGCCGCGCGAGGTCCTCGACTACGCCGCCCGGCTGCTCCCCTCCATCGCCCCCGAGCTGGCCGCGCCGCGCTCTTTGCGCCCCGGCCTCGGCTCGCTCGCCGTGCGCCCCGGCGGCTCGGTCGCCGAGGCCGCCGCCGAAGCCCTCACCAAGGAGGGCTCCATCGGCGTCATCGTCCCCGACGCCCTGATCGCCGACGTCTCCCGCGCGCTGGCCGGCCTCCCCCACGCCGTGCTCGATCCCGACTCGGCCGAGGAGCACCGCCTGCTGATCGTCCCCGCGACCCTGGCCAAAGGTCTGGAGTACGACCACGTCGTCGTCGTGGAGCCCGCGGACATCGTCGCGGCCGAACCCAGGGGCCTGGCCAGGCTGTACGTGGTGCTGACCCGTGCGGTGACGTCCCTGACGGTGCTGCACGACAAGCCGCTGCCGGCCGAGCTGACGACCTGAACCGGCGGGACCCGGCGGCTGATCGTCGGCGGGCACGACCGCTTCTAGGATGGCTGAGCAAGGAGCTCTCAACCTAGGAGGATGCCGTGCCAGCACCGCTTCCACATGAACACCTGCCGTCGGTTCCCGCGCTCGTGGTCGAGAGCGACGACATCCAGGACGGCGAGCGGCTGAACGACCTCCACGTCTTCAACGACTGGGGCATGACGGGCGGCAACCGCTCGCCGCACCTCCGCTGGTCCGGCGCGCCCGCCGAGACCCGCGGCTATGCCGTCACCTGTTACGACCCCGACGCCCCCACGGGCAGCGGCTTCTGGCACTGGGTGCTGTTCGACCTGCCGGCCTCGGTGACCGAGCTGCCGGCGGGCGCGGGCACCGGCCCGGAGTTCAAGGGCCTGCCCGCGGGGGCCGTTCACGCCCGCAACGACTACGGCACCAAGGAGTTCGGCGGCGCCGCCCCGCCCCCCGGCGCCCCGCACCGCTACGTCTTCACGGTGCACGCCCTGGGGGTCGACAAGCTGGGCGTGCACAGCGACGCCAGCCCGGCGGTGGTGGGCTTCAACATCACCGCCAACACCCTGGCCCGCGGCCACATCGTCCCGACCTACAGCACCTGACCGCGCCCGCGGCCGCACCGCCCTCCAGGGGGCGGTGCGCCGGGCCCGGCAAAAGCAGCAGAAGGTGTACCGGGCCCGACGGGCCAGGCCCGACAAAAGGTGCGGCGGGGCCCACCAGAAGGCGCGGCGGGCCCGCCGGGAAAAGGGAGACGCCCCGCCGTGGAAGGGCGGGGCGTCCGAGAGACCATGAAGCGCGACAAGCGCCGGCTGAGCCCTAGGCCCTAGCAGCTTCCCTCGAGCTGCGGCAGCAGCGAGTCGACGAGCGGGATATTCAGCTTGGTCTGGCCGGCCAGCGCGCCCATGGGCAGACAGAGCGGCGCCCGCACCTTGCTCAGGAGCTGGACCGGAAGCTCACCGGCGATGGCGTTGGTGAGAGGCGCGTTCGCGTGGGCGGGCACGGCGACGGCGGTGGCCGCGGCCACGCTCAGAATGGCGATGCCGAAAATACGCTTGCTGCGGGAAAACATCCTCTACTCCTTCGTTGAGGTCTGTGATCACCACCCTTCCTCACCCGGAGTAGCGGATCAATTATGAAACGTAATGGCTGAGAAACGAAAAGAAGAGCGGCCCGGAAAACCGGGCCGCTCTTCGTATGAACGGCGAAGAAAAGACCTAGAAGTCCATGTCGCCGCCGCCCGGCATGGCCGGAGCGGCAGGGGTCTTCTCGGGCTTCTCCGCGATGACGGCCTCGGTCGTCAGGAAGAGCGCCGCGATGGAGGCGGCGTTCTGCAGCGCCGAGCGCGTCACCTTGGCCGGGTCGAGGATGCCCGCCTCGAACATGTTGACGTACTCGCCGGAAGCGGCGTTCAGGCCCTCACCCGGGGTGAGGTTGCGAACCCGCTCCACCACGACGCCGCCCTCAAGGCCGGCGTTGACCGCGATCTGCTTCAGCGGCTCCTCCAGCGCCTTGCGCACGATCGCCGCGCCCGTCGCCTCGTCGCCCGACAGCTCCAGCTTGTCGAACGCCTTGGCACCGGCCTGCAGCAGCGCCACACCACCGCCGGGCACGATGCCCTCCTCGACGGCCGCCTTGGCGTTGCGCACGGCGTCCTCGATGCGGTGCTTGCGCTCCTTCAGCTCGACCTCGGTCGCCGCGCCCGCCTTGATGACGGCCACGCCGCCGGCCAGCTTGGCCAGACGCTCCTGGAGCTTCTCGCGGTCGTAGTCGGAGTCGGTGCGGTCGATCTCGGCGCGGATCTCGTTGACCCGGCCGGAGATCTGCTCGGCGTCACCGGCGCCGTCGACGATCGTCGTCTCGTCCTTGGTCACCACGACCTTGCGGGCGCGGCCGAGCAGGTCGAGGGTGGCGTTCTCGAGCTTGAGACCGACCTCCTCGGCGACGACCTGGCCACCGGTCAGGATGGCGATGTCGTTGAGCATCGCCTTGCGGCGGTCGCCGAAGCCCGGGGCCTTGACGGCCACGGAGCGGAACAGGCCGCGGATCTTGTTGACGACCAGGGTCGCCAGGGCCTCGCCCTCGATGTCCTCGGCGATGATCAACAGCGGCTTGCCGGACTGAACGACCTTGTCGAGCAGCGGCAGCAGGTCCTTGTTGGCGGAGACCTTGCTGTTGACGATCAGGATGTACGGGTCCTCGAGCACGGCCTCCATGCGGTCCGAGTCGGTGACGAAGTACATCGACGTCATGCCCTTGTCGAAGCGCATGCCCTCGGTGAGCTCAAGCTCCAGGCCGAAGGTGTTGCTCTCCTCGACGGTGATGACGCCTTCCTTGCCGACCTTGTCCATCGCCTCGGCGATGAGCGAGCCGATCTCGGGGTCGGCGGCGGAGATGGAGGCGGTGGAGGCGATCTGCTCCTTGGTCTCCACGTCCTTGGCCAGCTTGGAGAGCTCCTCGCTGACGCGCTCGACCGCGGCCTCGATGCCCTTCTTCAGGCCCATCGGGTTGGCGCCCGCGGCGACGTTACGCAGACCCTCGCGCACCAGCGCCTGGGCGAGCACGGTGGCGGTCGTGGTGCCGTCGCCGGCGACGTCGTCCGTCTTCTTGGCGACTTCCTTGACCAGCTCGGCGCCGATCTTCTCCCACGGGTCCTCGAGCTCGATCTCCTTGGCGATGGAGACACCGTCGTTGGTGATCGTGGGGGCGCCCCACTTCTTCTCCAGCACGACGTTACGGCCCTTGGGCCCCAAGGTCACCTTGACGGCGTCGGCGAGCTGGTTCATACCGCGCTCGAGACCGCGCCGGGCGTCCTCGTCAAACGCGATCATCTTGGCTGCCATAAGGCTAGACCTCCCAGATGCAGGGTGGCTTGTCGTGGACCGAGCCGACGCCCGCGACGGCATGGGTCAGCATCTCCTGCGGCAGACCCCATCGTCCCGATCCGAGTATTGGCACTCTGCTGCACAGAGTGCCAACGAACTGTTTAGCACTCTACCCTGCCGAGTGCAAGCGAGAAGCCTCCTACCGGGGCTTTCCTCCCCGTATCGGCTTGCGTGGCGGGCCGTGCCCGGCCGTCCGTCGGCGGTGGCGGCGGGACCCCGTACCTGCGAAGAGCCGCGTCCAGGCCACCGCAGGTAGCGGGATCCGTACCCACGACGAGCCGCCTCAACGCGGCTCGCCGTGATCGAGTCGACGAGAGAAAGGTGGCGGGTTCGCCCGGACTGCGTTGCCGTGCGATCCCCGCCGGTGCATACCAGGGGGGTGTATCAGACCGCGCGGACGGACTCCGCTTGAGGTCCCTTCTGGCCCTGCGTGATCTCGAACTCGACGCGCTGCCCCTGTTCGAGAGATCGGTACCCGTCCATCATGATCGCTGAGTAATGGACGAATACATCCTTACCACCGTCTACCGCGATGAAGCCGTAGCCCTTGTCCGCGTTGAACCACTTGACGGTGCCCTGCGCCACTTCCGACTCCTCTTACTGGACTTTCAGATCTCACCCATTCCTCCGCGAGACCCGTTATCGCCCGACTTAACGGAAAATCAGCCAGACGATCGCCCTCGACCATACCTGTGGCACGGGGTTTGGCAACAGAGTCAATCTGCAAACGACGCATTTCTTCGCATCGAAGGCGGTTCAACGTTTCATTTGGCCTGGAAATGGAGAAGGCGCCCACTAGGGGCGCCTTCTCAGGTGTGATCTATGGCACTCAGCCGCCGGCTACGGCCGGGATGATTGAGATCTGAGTGCCCTCAGGTGCCGGAGTGTCCAGCCCGTCGGCGAAACGGACGTCCTCTTCCCCAACGTAAACGTTGACAAAACGACGAATCTTGCCCGATTCATCCAGAATTCTCGCGCCGATCCCCGGGTAGTCGGAGTCGAGCTGGGTGAGGACGTCACGAAGAGTCGCGCCCTCGCCACTGACTTCGGCGTTGCCCCCGGTGTAGGTGCGCAGAATGGTGGGAATCCGCACCGAAACGCTCATGGTTTAACTTGCCTTTCCTGGTTGTCAGACAGCCGCGCGGAACGCGTCGAGGGAGGGCCGGATCACGGCCGTGGGCTGGGCGTCGTCGCTGATCGCGTCGAGCGTCTTGAGGCCGTCGCCGGTGTTGAGGACCACGGTCTCGGCCTCGGGGTCGAGCCGCCCGCTCTCAACGAGCTTCTTCAGCACGCCCACGGTCACCCCGCCCGCGGTCTCGGCGAAGACGCCCTCCGTCGAGGCCAGGAGCTTGATCGCGGCCACGATCTCGGCGTCCGTGACGTCCTCGACGGCCCCGCCGGTGCGCCGGGCGATGTCGAGCACGTACGGCCCGTCGGCCGGGTTGCCGATGGCCAGCGACTTGGCGATGGTGTCGGGCTTGACCGGCTGTACGACGTCGTGCCCCGCCTTGTACGCGGTGGAGACCGGCGAGCACCCGGCCGCCTGCGCCCCGAAGACCTTGTACGGCGTGTCCTCGACCAGCCCCAGCTTCACCAGCTCGCGGAAGCCCTTGTCGATCTTCGTGAGCTGCGAGCCGGAGGCGATGGGGATGACGATCTGCTCGGGCAACCGCCACCCGAGCTGCTCGGCGATCTCGTACGCGAGCGTCTTGGAGCCCTCGGCGTAGTAGGGCCGCAGGTTGACGTTGACGAACCCCCACTTGTCGCCCAGCGGGTCGCCGATCAGCTCGGAGCAGAACCGGTTGACCTCGTCATAGGTGCCGTCGATCCCGATCAGCTTGCCGCCGAACACGCGAGCCATGGCGATCTTGGCAGCTTCGAGGTTGGCGGGGATGAACACGCACGCCTCGAGCCCGGCGCGCGCCGCCGCCGCGGTGACCGCGCCCGCGAGGTTGCCCGTGGAGGAGCAGGAAAGGGTGTGGAAGCCGAAGTTACGCGCCGCCTCGACGGCGATGGCGACGACCCGGTCCTTGAAGGAATGGGTGGGGTTGCCCGAGTCGTCCTTCACGTACAGAGACTTGAGGCCCAGCGCGCGCCCGAGGTTTCCGGCCTTGACCAGTTTGGTCCAACCGGGGTTCATATTGGGCTTACTGGCGACGTCAACCGGCACCGGGAGCAACGACCGGTAACGCCAGATGTTGGCGGGACCCGACTCGATGTCGGCACGGGTCACCTCGCCGAAGGAATAGGCCGCTTCGAGCGGCCCGAAACACTCCAGACACGCGAAGCTCGGACCGAGCGGGTAACGCGTGCCGCACTCACGGCAGGACAGACCGACAGCAGGACCAAAGTCGAGCGACATGAAGCGAGGCCTTCCCTCATCTTCGCCCGCGGCCACCTTGACCGCAGACCGGAATTGGCACCTTGTCCCGGTCGGCCTCGCCAGGTCGCGAGTCTCAAGCCGGGAGGGTTGCCGGGGCTTCGCAGGGCCGGTCCCTCCACCCCTCTGGATGAGCAATATGCAGTTGTTGAAATGGACTCTACCCGCCCATGAGGCCGGGATGGCCACCTGTCTCAGGATGCGGGACGCGGCGTCTCAGCGATAATCATCACCCAGCACTCCCTGCACGTATTTGCGGGCCTGATGGATGCGCGACTTGGCGGTGCCGAGCGGGATGCCGAGCTGCTCGGCCACCTCGTTGTAGTCGAGCTGGACGATGTCGCGCAGCACCAGCGCCTGCGCCAGGTCGGGCTTGTCGGCCTCCAGCGCCTCCATCGCGTCGAGCAGGTCGAGCCGCGAGCCCGCGATCACGCTCACCCGCGCCACGTCGGGCTTCTGCGTGGGCAACTCGTCGGAGGTCTGCTCGGCCGCCCGCCGTTTGAGCGACCTGTACGTGGTGCGCGCGCAGTTGGCCGTCACGATGTGCAGCCACGTGCTGAACCGCGCCCGGCCCTCGAACCGGCCGATGTTGCGCGCCACGGCCAGCAACGTGTCCTGGGAGGCTTCCTCGGCGTCCTGGTGATAGGGGAGGATCCGGGCGCAGTGCCGCATCACATCGGGCTCGATCCGCGCCAGGAGCTCGCCAAGTGCGCGATGATCTCCTCCGGCGGCCGAGCGGGCGAGTTCCTCGGTTAGCTCATCTAGCGCCATAGCTGGGATCCTATGGGCGAAGGGAGCGTAGATGAACAGCGTCCTGGTGGCCTCCAACAGAGGACCCGTTTCTTTTACCGTCTCGGACGACGGTGAGCTGACCATGAAACGCGGTGGCGGCGGCCTGGTCTCGGCGCTGTCCGAGGTGGCCAGGAAGGACCGCGTGCTGTGGGTGTGCGCGGCGCTGTCCGACGGCGACCGCAGCGCCGTGCGCCTGGTGCCCGGCGGCCGGATCGACCACGCCGGATACGACACGGGCCCGCTGCGCATGCTCGACATCCCGCCCGCGACCTTCCACCGCGCCTACAACGCCGTGGCCAACTCCACCCTGTGGTTCGTCAACCACCTGCTCTACGACATCCCCAACTCGCCGAACTTCGGCACGAGGTTCGAGCGCGAGTGGGAGTCCTACCGCGACTACAACGGCGCGTTCGCGCTGGCGCTGGCCGAGGAGGCCGGCCACGGCGCCCGCGTCATGGTGCAGGACTACCACCTGACGCTGACCCCGGCCATGCTCCGCGCCGAGCGGCCGGACCTGCGCATCGCGCACTTCAGCCACACCCCGTGGGCGCCGCCCGAATACTTCTCGCTGCTGCCCGACGAGGTGGTCGGCGAGGTCCTGGAAGGCATCCTGGGCGCCGATCACGCCGGGTTCCTGGCCGACAGGTGGGCGCTGGCGTTCATGGACTGCTGCGAGGCGCTGCTCGGCGCGGAGGTCGACCGCGTGGGGCGCAGCGTCACCCATGAGGGCAGGACCACCCGCATCGGCGTGCACAGCCTCGGCGTCGACGGCGACGCGCTGTGGGAGCGCGCCGTCGAGCCCGACGTCGAGTCGCACATGATCGCGCTCAGGGAGCAGGTGGGCGACCGCCGGCTGATCGTCCGCATCGACCGCACCGAGCTGTCGAAGAACATCGTGCGCGGCCTGGTGGCCTACCGCGAGTTCCTGGCCGCCCATCCCGAGTGGCACGGCAAGGTGGTGCATCTGGCGTTCGCGTACCCGAGCAGGCACGACCTTCCCGAATACCGCGAATACACCGCGTCGGTGCTGCGCTGCGCGCAGGAGATCGAGGACGAGTACGGCACCGAGGACTGGGACCCGCTGATCCTCAACGTCAACGACGACTACCCGCGTTCGCTGGCCGCGTACCGGATGGCCGACGTGCTGCTGGTCAACCCCATCCGCGACGGGATGAACCTGGTCGCCAAGGAGGGCCCGATCCTGTCCACGAGGTGCGCGCTCGTGCTCTCGCGCGAGGCGGGGGCGGCGGCCGAGCTGGGCCCGCACGCGCTCGTGGTGAATCCGTACGACATCAGCGGCACGGCCGCCGCGCTGCACGCCGCGCTCGTCATGCCGGAGGACGAGCGCCGCATGCGGCGCGACAAGCTGCACGCGGCGGCCACCGCCCTGCCGCCGCAGAAGTGGCTCGCGGCCCAGCTCGACGCGCTGGACGAGATCTGAGCGCGGTCAGTTCCAGTCGGCGTTCTCCAGCGTGTCGGACAGCCCCGGCGTGTTCCACTGGTCCACGACGAGGATCTTGCTCTTCGGCAGATACCACTCGCGCTGCGTGAAGCGGGCCAGGACCTTCGCACCGGAGTAGCTGACGCAGGTCGACTTCCACGCGTTGTAGGCGGCCTTGTGCCCCGCCCCGACCTGGCGCAGGCCCCTGGTGACCGTCGGGCCGATGTGCTCGCCCCACTTGCGGTTGGACGGGCACGGCTGCACGTCGCTGGCCGTGTAGAAGGGGTTCTTGCCGGTGTACGGGCCGAACCCCTCGGCGCCGATCTTGATGTACTTGGGGCCGAAGACGTAGAAGGCGTCGCACTCGGGCGTCCCCCAGCCGCTGGGCTTGGCGCACTTGCCGGTCACGATCTGGACCTGGTCGGCGCCGTGGCGGTAGACCTTCCACTTGATCGGAACGTAGAGGGTCAGGCCGTGCCGCAGCTTGACCGCCTGCGCGGGCGCGGCGTGCGCGGGCAGGGCGGTCGCGAGGAGGGTGACCGCGGCCACGGCCGCGGCGGCGAGGTATCGCTTGTGCATGCGCCCGACCCTAGAGAGCGCGACTTGCAGCCCGGTCACGAACGGCTGAAAGCCGCCACGAGTTCCGCCAGCAGCGCGACGACGCCGTCGGGCCCGTCCACCACGATGTCGGCCTGCTCGGCCAGCTTCGTGACCTCGGCGGAGCCGCTGCACACGGTCACGCCGGGCAGCCCCGAGGCGCGTACGGCCTCGAACGCGGCCAGATCGCCGAGATCGTCGCCCACGAACATGACGGACCTGGCGGCCCGCTCCGCCAGGAACAGGCTGAGCGCCTGCCCCTTGTCCATGCCCGGCGGCCGCAGCTCCAGCACGAAGCGCCCCGGCTCGACCACCAGGCCGTGCTCTTCGGCCAGCCTGGCCAGCGGCTCGCGCAGCCTGGCCAGCGCGCCCTCCGGGTCGGGGCTGCGCCTGGTGTGCACGGCCACCGCCCGGCCCTTGTCCTCGACGGTGACGCCTTCCAGGCCCGGCGAGTCGAGCAGCAGCGGCAGCTCGGCCTGGGCCTGGAGCACGCCCGGAGGCGGCGGCGGGCCGGAGATCCGCCCGGCCTCCCAGCGCTCGAAGCCGTAGTGCCCGAGCACGACCAGCCCGGGCACGTCGGCCAGGCCCGGCCCGAGCGCCAGCGCGGTGGCCGGCGGCCGGCCTGTCACGATGGCCACCGCCAGGACGTGTGCGCCGAGCTCGGCCAGCACCGCCGACGCCTTCGGATGGATCACGGCCTCGGCGGGATCGGGCACGATCGGCGACAGGGTCCCGTCGAAGTCGAGCCCGATCACGGCGCCGGCCGGATCGTCCAGGATCGCTTTCATTCCAGGGATGTTCTTCACGCGGCTGCTTTACCCAGCCGGTCAGGGACGCATGCCGAGTCTCCTGGCCGCGCGGTCGCGCTGACGGGTGGACCGTAACCTGCGCAGCCTCTTGACCAGCATGGGATCCTGCTCCAGCGCCTCCGGCCGATCGATCAGCTCGCCGAGCAACTGGTAGTAGCGGGTGGCGGAGAACCCGAAGCTCTCCTTGATGGCCTGCTCCTTCGCGCCCGCGTACCGCCACCATTGGCGTTCGAAGGCGAGGAGTTCGAGATCGCGTTCTGAGAGGGGTTGGCCGGACGCTTCCTGGGCAGCATTGTCACCGCTGAGCGGTGCTCCCATGGTGTCCTCCTCGGGAAAGGGGCGCGCGACGACTCCGCACGCACGCGGCCCGTGGCCAATCGTAATGTGCGGAGTGCGGCTGTTCACGGCGTATTGAGAGACGTACAGTCACGAAATGTGACCTCAGTAATCACGCTCCTCACCGACTATGGGCTCGAAGATGGCTATGTAGCGGCTTGTCACGGAGTGATCGCCGGAATCGCCCCGGAGGCACGGGTGATCGACGTGTGCCACCTGATCCCCTCGGGTGATGTACGGCGTGGCGCGGCGGTTCTCGCCCAGACCATCCCGTACCTCCCCGTCGGCATCCACATCGGCGCGGTCGATCCCAGTGCGGGCGGTGCCCGGCGCGCGGTGGCCGTCGAGGCGGGCGGCCGGGTGTTCATCGGCCCCGACAACGGGGTGCTGTCGTGGGCCGTGCGCGCCAGCGGCGGCGCCGAGGCCGCCTACGCGATCAGCAACGAGGAGCACTTCCTTCGGCCGGTCTCCCCGACCTTCCACGGGCGCGACGTCTTCTCGCCGGTCGCCGGGCGGCTGTGCGGCGGGCTGAGACCGTCGGACCTGGGGCCGGAGGTGCCGATCGGCCGGCTGGTCACGCTGCCGGAGCCGACCTCGCTGCTGCGCGAGGGCTCGGTGGAGGGCGAGGTCGTCTCGGTCGACCGCTACGGCAACACCCAGCTCTCGATCGCGGCCGGCGACCTGCACACGCTGGGCGTGCGGGTGGGCGACACGCTGGGGGTCTGGCTGGGCCGGCGGCAGCTCGCGCTGCCGTACCGAGAGACGTTCGCGGCGGTGCCGCCCGGGGAGCTGGTGGCGTTCGCCGACTCGGCGGGGCTGATCGCGATCGCGGTCAACTCCGGTGACGCAGCGCAGCGGCTGGGGCTCCCGCCTGGCGCGCATGTCCGACTTGCGCCTACTTCTTAGTACGAAAGCACACAGATCGGAATTACTCCGCGTATCGGTCTGTTTACCGAAGCGTCGGAAACAATCAGCGGGCACGTGTCAGAATGCAACGCGCGGGCGTCCCCTCTCCTCCCCTCCCGAGGTCGACGTGTACCAGCTGTCGGTTGTGCTGCTCTCCATATTGTCCGCGATCTGGCCCGCGCCGGAGCCGCCCGTGTCAGAGCGCTGGCGCGCGTGGCCCGTCTCGCAGATCTTCCCCGCCACCGTGCCCGGGGTCAGCCCGTCGGGGGCACGTGTCACGTACGTGCTCGCCGGGGTCGCCCCCGAGGCGCCCTGCCGGGCGGCGTTCCAGCCCGCCGCCGTCCGGCGGGGCTGCCACGTGGCCCTGCGCGCCACGTACGCCGACAGCACGCAGACGTTCGTCGCCACCGTGGGCATCGCCGTGCTCGACGCGCCCGGACGCGGCTACTACCGCGCGGGACGGCCCGCGACCGTGCTGCCGGTGGCCTTCCCCCAGGGGCCGGCCGAGCGCTTCGGCCGGCGGCAGTACTTCACCGGGGTGGTGCTCAGGTCCGACGAGCGCTACGTGGTGGCGACGGCCGCCGGGTACGCCGACGGCCGGCCGTACCAGCCGGGTGACCGCGTCGTGCCCCGGCTGCGCGCCACGGCGCGGCAGCTCGCCGCGGAGCTGCACCGGACGCTGACCCGATGAGCAGGCTCGCCGTCCCCGTCCTCATCACCGCGCTGGTGGTGGGGACCGTCCCGGCGAGCGCCACCGACGACGTGGGCGAGGCCGCCCGGGCGGGGCAGTGGCAGCTCGCCGCGATGCGCCTGCCCGAGGCGTGGCGGACGAGCAGGGGCGAGGGCGTGATCGTCGCCGTCCTCGACACCGGCGTGAACGGCCGCCACCCCGACCTGGAGGGCGCCGTGATCCAGGGCCCCGACCTGACCGGGACGGCCAAGGGCCTGTGGGGGCGGCACGGGACCGCCATGGCCAGCCTGATCGCCGGGCGCGGGCACGGCGACGAGCACAGGGGCGGCGTGATCGGGGTGGCGCCCGCGGCCAGGGTGATGTCCATCCGGGTCACGCTGGAGAACGGCGACCCGCTGCGCGAGCAGCAGCGCTCCGGCGGGCGCGACGCGCTGGCCAAGGGCATCCGGTACGCCGTCGACCACGGGGCCGGCGTGATCAGCATGTCGCTGGGCGGCGGCAGCGGCACGTGGGAGGGCTCGCCCTCCGAGGAGGAGGCCATCCAGTACGCCATCGCGCGGGGCGCCGTGCTGGTGGCCTCGTCGGGCAACGACGGCGGCACGGCCAACAGGAAGAACTTCCCCGCCGCCTACCCCGGGGTGATCGCCGTGGGGGCGGTGGACCGGGAGCTGAGGGTGGCCGCGTTCTCCAACAGGCAGGACTACCTCTCGGTGGTCGCGCCGGGGACGGAGATCGTCACGGCCGACGCGCGCGACTCGTACGTGGTGAGCGACGGCACCAGCTCGGCGGCGGCCATGGTGGCGGGCCTCGCGGCCCTGGTCAAGTCGGCGTATCCGGCCCTGTCGCCGTACCACGTGCGGACGGCCATCGAGCTCGGCACCAGGCGGCAGCCGGCCGACGGCCACAGCCCCGCCTACGGGCACGGGGTGGCCAACGCCCTGCTCGCCCTGCGCGAGGCCGCCCGCCTGGACCTGCCCGGCTCCGGCCGCGCCCGCACCGGCCCGTACTTCGGCGACGGCCCTCCGCCCGCCTCCCGGGGACCGGTGGTGGCGGGCATGGTGATGCTGGCGGCCGCGATGTCGGCCCGCGTCCTCGTCCGCCACCGTCGCAAACGCCGCCCCTGACCCCGCCCCCGCAGCCCTCCCCCACCAGGCTTTGTCCCCAGCCCTCCACCCGAACAAGCGCTTGTGCGATACTGGCCGCATGACGTTAGCGATCGAGGGCTGGTTCGCCGTCGACGAGGACGGCGTCTTCCTCCTGGGCACCAGATGCGCGACCTGCGGCACCGTCACCTTCCCGCCCAGGACCGGCCTCTGCCCCAACCCGCACTGCGACGGGACCTCGACGGAGACCGTCCGGCTCCCCCGCCGCGGCAGGGTGTGGTCCTACACGAACGCCTGCTACCCACCCCCCGCCCCGTACGTCGCCGCGGAGCCGTACGTGCCGGTGACGCTGGCCGCCGTCGAGCTCGACGAGGTGGGGATCGTGGTGCTCGGCCAGGTCAGGGGCCTCACGGTGAACGAGCTCGAAGTGGGCATGGAGCTGACGCTCACCGCCGGGCCGCTGTCCGACGGTCCTCTGGTGTGGATGTGGGAGCGGGCCGTGAGAGAGCGAAGCGAACGAACCGATAAGCACAGCAGTGCCACGCTCACAGCGCCGACGAAGGAGGCGCTGTGAGCGTGGTGGTGCTGGGTGTCGGGATGCATCCGTGGGGCAAGTGGGGCAGGCCCTTCCTGGAGTACGGCGTGGCGGCCGCCCGCGCGGCCCTGCGGGACGCCGGGGTGGCGTGGACCGACGTGGAGTTCGTGGTCGGGGCGGACACGATCAGGAACGGCTACCCCGGGTTCGTCGCGGGCGCCTCCTACGCGCAGGCGCTCGGCTGGTCGGGCGCCAGGATCGCCTCCTGCTACGCGGCCTGCGCCTCAGGCGCCCAGGCCGTGGACATCGCCCGCACCCGCATCCTGGCGGGCCTGTGCGACGTGGCGCTGGTGATCGGGGCGGACTCCACCCCGAAGGGCTTCTTCAAACCGGTCGGCGGCGACCGCCCCGACGACCCGGACTGGCTCCGCTTCCGCCTGCTGGGCGCCACCAACCCCGCCTATTTCGCCCTGTACGCCCGCCGGCGCATGGCCGTGCACGGCTCGACCCCGGCCGACTTCGCCGCCGTCAAGGTCAAGAACGCGCTGGCCGGCTCGCTCAACCCCATGGCCCGCTACCGCAAGCCCGTCACCGCCGAGGAGGTGCTGGCCTCGCCCGTGGTCGCCGACCCGCTGCACCTCATGGACATCTGCGCCACCTCGGACGGGGGCGCGGCGGTGGTCCTGGCCTCGGAGTCCTACGCCCGCCGCCGGGGCCTGCGGGCGCCGGTGCGCCTGGCCGCGGTCTCCACCGTCACCCCGACCTTCCCCAACACGATCCTGGAGCTGCCGAACTTCGCCACCGACTCCCGCGCCGCCGTACCCGCCCCTGAAAGGCCCTTCAGGGCCGCGATCGCGCACGCGGCGTACGAGGAGGCGGGGGTGGGACCTGAGGACGTCTCACTTGCGGAGGTGTACGACCTCTCCACGGCCCTGGAGCTGGACTGGATGGAGGACATCGGCCTGTGCCCGCCCGGGGAGGCCACCAAGCTGCTGCGCGACGGGGAGACGGCGCTCGGCGGCCGGATCCCGGTCAACCCCTCGGGCGGCCTGGCCTCCTTCGGCGAGGCGATCCCCGCCCAGGCCATCGCCCAGCTCTGCGAGCTGACCACGCAGCTGCGGGGCGGGGCCGGCGACCGCCAGGTGCCCGCCGCCCGCGTCGGCCTGGCCACCAACCAGGGCCTCTTCGGCCACGGCTCGGCCCTCATCGTGACGACGTAGAAACGCGAAGACCCTCCGGGGGAGCTCCCTCGGAGGGTCTTCGGAGGCGCGTCAGCCCACGTGCACCACGTCGTGCGTCTCCGCGAAGTGGCAGGCGCTCTCGTGCCCGGTACCCGGCCGGATCTGCAGCAGCGGCTCCTCCTCGGCGCAGATCTCCTGCGCCTTCCAGCACCGCGTACGGAACCGGCATCCCGACGGCGGGTTCGCCGGGGACGGCGGGTCGCCCTGCAGGATGATCCGCTCCCGCTGCTCCCGGCCCTCCGGGTCGGGCACCGGCACCGCCGACAGCAGCGCCTGCGTGTACGGGTGCGCGGGCTTGTCGTAGATCTCGGTGTCCTTCCCGAGCTCCACGAACTTGCCCAGGTACATCACGCCCACCCGGTCGGAGATGTGCCGCACCACCGACAGGTCGTGCGCGATGAAGATGTACGCCAGGTCGAACTCGTTCTGCAGCCGCTCCAGCAGGTTGATCACCTGCGCCTGGATGGACACGTCCAGGGCCGAGACCGGCTCGTCGCAGACGATGATCTCCGGCTGGAGCGCCAGCCCTCGGGCGATGCCGATGCGCTGCCGCTGTCCGCCGGAGAACTGGTGCGGGTAGCGGTTGATGTGGTCGGGGTTGAGCCCGACGACCTCCAGCAGCTCCTGCACCTTCTTGCGGCGGTCGCCGCGCGGCGCCACCTCACTGTGGATCTCGAACGGCTCGCCGATGATGTCGCCGACGGTCATCCGGGGGTTCAGCGAGGTGTAGGGGTCCTGCATCACCATCTGGATGTTGCGGCGCATCCGCTTGAGCTCGCCGCCCTTGGCCTTGCCGATGTCACGCCCGTTGATCAGCACCGAGCCCGAGGTGGGCCGCTCCAGCGCCATCAGCACCTTGGCGAGGGTGGACTTGCCACAGCCCGACTCGCCCACGATGCCCAGCGTCTCGCCCTTGTGCAGGTCGAACGAGACGCCGTCGACGGCCTTGATCGCGCCGATCTGCCGCTTGAAGATGATGCCCTGGGTCAGCGGGAAGTGCTTGACCAGGTCGCGTACCTCGAGGATGCGCTCACCTATCGCCATCGAGGACCTCCCTCCAGTAGTGGCACGCGCTACCTCGGGTGCCGCTGATCTCGTGGAGCGGGGGGACGTCGGTCACGCAGTCGTCCTGCCGGTAGGGGCACCGGGGGTGGAACGCGCAGCCGGTCGGCAGGTCAAGCAGGTTGGGCGGCAGGCCCTTGATCGCGTACAGGTCCTGGCCCTTGTGGTCGACCCGGGGGATCGACTCCAGCAGGCCCTTCGTGTACGGGTGCGCGGGACCCTTGTAGATGTCGTGCACGGGGGCGTTCTCCACGATGCGCCCCGCGTACATGACGGCGATCTTGTCGGCCACGTCGGCCACGACGCCGAGGTCGTGCGTGATCAGGATCAGGCCCATCTGGCTCTCGCGCTGCAGCTCGGCGAGCAGCTCCATGATCTGGGCCTGCACGGTCACGTCGAGCGCCGTGGTCGGCTCGTCCGCGATCAGCACCTCGGGGTCCAGCGCGATCGACATCGCGATCATGATGCGCTGGCGCATGCCCCCGGAGAACTGGTGCGGATAGTCGTTCACGCGCTGTCTGGCGGCCGGGATGCGGACCCGGTCCATCAGCTCGACGGCCTTCTTCATGGCGTCGCGCTTGGACAGGCCGCGGTGCACCCGGAACATCTCGCTGATCTGCCAGCCCACGGTGAACACCGGGTTGAGCGCGGAGAGCGCGTCCTGGAAGATCATCGCGATGCGCTGGCCGCGCACCTGCGTGCGCGCCTCCTCCGACAGCCTGAGCAGGTCGGTGCCCTTGAAGCGGATCTCCCCCTTGGGGATGACCGCCGGCGGCATGTCGAGAATGCCCATGATCGCCTGGGCGGTCACGGACTTGCCGGAACCCGACTCGCCCAGCACCGCGAGCGTCTCACCGGGGCTGACCGTGTAGCTCACGCCGTTGACCGCGCGCACGACCCCGGCACGCGTACGGAACTCCACGTGCAGGTCGTCGACCGCGAGCAGCGGTTGGTCGCCCAGCCCTCCCTCGGCGGGCAACACATCCGTTGACGTCTTCTTCACTTGATCCCCCCTTCTACCTGAGCTTCGGGTCGAGCGCGTCGCGTACGGCGTCGCCCATCATGATGAACGCCAGCACCGTGATGCTGAGGAACACGGCCGGGAACACCAGCGGCAGCGGCGCCTCCAGGAATCTGATGCGCGCGTCGGCGATCATCAGGCCCCATGAGATGTCCGGCGACTGCACGCCCACGCCCAGGAACGAGAGCGCGGCCTCGGCGGCGATGAAGCCGCCCAGGTTGATCGTGGCCACGACGATGACCGGCGCCAGCGAGTTGGGCAGCAGGTGGCGGAACATGATCCGCCCCGCTCCCGCTCCCAGCGCCCTGGCCGCGACCACGAAGTCCTGGTTCTTCGCGGTGATCACGGCCGCCCGCATGATGCGGAACGTCATCGGCCACCCGAGCACCGCCAGCGCGAGGATGACCAGCAGGATGCTGTTGGCCCGGCCGCGGAAGGTGGCGCCGATCAGCAGCGCGCCGAGAACCGGGGGGATGGCGAAGAAGATCTCGGTGAGCCGCGAGGACACCGTGTCGACCACACCGCTCCGGAAGCCGGCCACCAGGCCGAGCAGACCGCCGACCAGCGTGGTGATGACCGTGGTGAACACACCGATCACGATCGAGTTGCGCGCGCCGTAGATCGTCCTGGCGAAGACGTCGCACCCCAGGCTGTCCTTGCCGAACAGGTGGCCGGCGCTGGGCGCCTGCCTGGCCGTGGCCAGGTCGCAGGTCCTGGCGTTGAACGGGTCGATCGAGGTGAACAGCGACGGCCAGAACGACATGACGAGCAGGATCAGGATGATGATCATTGACCCGATGAACATCGGCCGGCGCCTGAGGTCGTACCAGGCGTCGCTCCACAGGCTCGCGGGCTTGCCCTCCTTGCCCTTCTTGCCCTGTTGCGCGGGCGCCGGGGCGGCAACCGTGTCCGTGACCAGTGTCTGCGTCTCCGGGAGCCCGGGCCCCGGCGGCGGGGTTGGGTTACTCATAACGGATCCTCGGGTCGAGCACGGCGTACAACAGGTCGACGACCAGGTTGGCCAGGATGTAGATCAGCACCAGGACGGTGATGATTCCCACGACAACCGGTTGTTCTCGCAAGTAAACCGACTGGAAGAGCTGATTTCCAATCCCTGGAAGATTGAAGATCGTCTCCGTGATCACCGCGCCGCCCATCAGGTTGCCGAGGTCGGCACCCAGATAGGTGACCAGCGGGATCAGCGCGTTACGCAACCCGTGCCTGCCGATGACGCGCCGTCTCGACAGACCCTTGGCGGTGGCGGTGCGGATGTAGTCCGCTCTCAGCGTCTCCACCAGGCTGGTCCTGGTCAGCCTGGTCAGGTACGCGATCGACGTTCCCGCGAGCACGAAGCCGGGCAGCAGATAGCTGCGCCAGCCCGCGAACGTGCCCGCGACCGGGAAGATGTCCAGCCCCGTCCACAACTTGAGCTTCACGCCGAGCACCAGTTGCAGCACGAAGCCGGTCACCAGCGTGGGCACCGAGATGAGCAGCAGCGTGGAGGCGAGGATCGCGGTGTCGATGGCCCTGCCGCGGCGCAGTGCCGCCCACAGACCCAGACCGACGCCGATGAGCGCCTCCATCACGAGGGCGGTCAGCGCGAGGTTCAGGGTGACCTGGAACTTGCCAGCCATGACCTGGGACACGGGGACGTCGGCGAAGTTCACTCCGAAGTCACCGTGGAGAAGCACGCCGCTGATGTAATACCAGTACTGCAGCAGCAGCGGATCGTTGAGGTGATACTGCTCGCGCAGGACCTCGGCGATCGCGGGGTCCGGGCGCTTGTCTCCGAACAACGCCGCGATGGGGTCCCCTGGCAGCGCGAAGACGATCATGAAGATAAGTAGGGTGGCGCCGAGCAGGACGGGTATCGCCTGGATCAAGCGCCTGATGACATAACGGCCCATACAAGCCCTCCGGTACATGACTTGGAGGCAGCCCTCGGAGCCCGTGGTTCACCCGGCTCGAGTAGCTGCCTCCAAGCTCAGCCCTCCGGCGGGTGGACGGCAAGAGCCGTCCACCGCGCGAATGAACGTCAGGCCTTCTCGACCTCGGTCCAGTTAACCTGGTTGAGCAGGTTGAGCTTGACGTTCTTGACCTTCGAGGAGTACCCGAAGTTGCTCCGGTAGAAGTAAACCGGGATGTACGGGAGTTCCTTGATCAGGATGTCATCCGCCTGCTGGTAGAACTTCAGCCCCTCGGCGGCGTCGGTGGCCTGGTCGCCCTTGGCGACCAGGTCGTCGAAGTCCTTGTTGGAGTAGCCACCGTAGTTCGAACCGGTGCCGATGGAGCCGGTACCGAAGATCGGGGTCAGGTAGTTCTCGGCCGACGGGTAGTCGATCGCCCAGCCCATGCGGAAGAGGCCCTTGTACTCCTTGGCGTCCAGAGCGTCCAGGATACCCTGGAACTTCTCGAACGGCTTCGGCGTGACCTCGATGCCCAGGTTGGCGCGAAGGTTGTTGGCGACCGCCTCGATCCACTCCTTGTGGCCACCGTCGGCGTTGTAGCCGAGCTCGATGGTCTTGGGGCCCTTGGCGGCGTCGTACAGCTTCTTGGCCTCGGCCGGGTTGTACGTGCACGCGTCGCAGGCGCCCTGGCGGTAGCCGGGGATGGCCGGGTTGATGAAGTCGTCCGCGGGGGCGCGGGTGCCGGAGAAGACCGTCTCGGTGATGGTCTTCCTGTCGATGGCCAGCGAGATGGCCTTGCGGACCTGCGGGTCCTTGAACTCGGGGTTGTACTTCAGCGGAACGCCGATGTAGCCCACGGCCGCGTCGGGCTCGTCGTGGTAGCGGTCGCCGAGCACGGACTTGGCGGTGGCGATCGTCGACGGCGGCAGCGAGTCGTGGATGTCCAGGTTCTCGGCCTGCAGGTCGTTGAACGCGGTCTCGGAGCTCGTGTAGACCTTGAACTGGAGCTTCTTCCAGTTCTTCGGCTTGGCGCCCGGGAACTTGTCGTAGACCGTCAGGTCGACGGTCTGGTCGGTGCCCTTCTTGTAGGGCTTGTCAAGCTTGAACAGACCCTGGCCGGTCGGCTGCTCGCCGTAGGCCTGCGTCACCTTGCCGTCGGGGCCGATGGCCGACTTCGGCATCGGGTAGAACGCGG
Organism: Nonomuraea sp. NPDC050153; assembly: GCF_044460125.1. Taxonomy (NCBI): domain Bacteria; kingdom Bacillati; phylum Actinomycetota; class Actinomycetes; order Streptosporangiales; family Streptosporangiaceae; genus Nonomuraea; species Nonomuraea sp. NPDC050153. The sequence continues at coordinate 16,535 of NZ_JBITJQ010000040.1, read as the reverse complement.
TGTAGCCCAGCATCGTCTTGAACTGCGAGAACGGCGCCGCGAGCGTCACCTCGAGCGTGGAGTCGTCGACGACCTTGAGACCCTTCATCTCCTTGGCCGTCGGCGTCTTGCCCTCACCCGGGTGCACGTCGGCGTAGCCGTCGACGCGCCCGAAGAAGAAGGACGAGGCCATGGCGTTGTCCTGCAGGGCCGCGTAGTTCCACGCGCGAGCGTAGTCGGCGGCGGTGACCGGCGTGCCGTCGTGCCACGTGTAGCCGGACTTCAGCTTGATCGTCCAGACCTTGCTGTCCGAGGTGGTGACCGACTCGGCCGCCTCCTCGACTGGCTGCTTGTTCTCGTCGTAGCGCACCAGCGGCGAGAACACTGCGGCGAGGACCTCGGAGCCTTCGGTCTCCGTCGTGTTCTGCGGGTTCAGGAGCTCCTGGGGCTCACCGATCTCCATGCGGACCGGCGTCTCCCCTCCGCCCCCGGCAGCCGTGCCGCCACTGTCAGAGGCACCGCCGCCACACGCGGCAACCGCGAGGGCGAGCAGCGCGGTACCGGCGACGATCTGTACGCCCTTAGTAACACGCATGGTGAAAGAATTCCTCCCTCTACAGGTGGGCGTAAGCGCTGAGCTGCGGTGATCGTGTAGCAGCCTGACGGGGGGATCCTGGTTTTCCCCCCGGGTTTGGCTGACATGGTCAAACCAGCCGACGCCCTGCCAGTCGATCGCGACTATCCCTTACTACTTGCCACCAGGGAGTCTCTGGCGCGTTGCAGTTCGGTCACACGTGTGCCAATCCAGCGTCACAGACATTCGGCCCATTAGGCAACAAATCGTACATAGCCCCTCGAACCGGTACTGCCAGGACGTGAACAGCCGATGAAAATTACCCCCTACCCGAGAGTGGCCGTGCCCTTGCCAGCGCACCGCGCCTGGCTGGGCTACGGTTGAGCAGGTCTTGACGGGGCCTTGGGAACCGAGCGTCCCGAGTCTCCGTCCAACTGACGCTGTCGCCAACCCGCGTGACAGGCACCCCACCGACCGGGATCCAATAGAGTCCTTGCCATGAGCCAGCCGGAATCCGCCGTCGCGGACGCCCAGGCGGGCGGCCGAAGCGGGCAGGAGCCGCTGGCCAAGCTCGCCAAGAGATACGGACTTCGCCGTGCCATCGCGCGGCCGAGGTTCCCTGTCTACGTGCGCCAGCTCTGGGAGCGGCGACACTTCATCCTGACGTACGCGACCTCGCGCAACGTCTCGAAGTACACCAGCTCGGCTCTCGGCCAGCTGTGGCAGGTGCTGACCCCCCTGCTCAACGCCGGGATCTACTTCCTGATGTTCGGCCTCATCCTCGGCGGCAGCAAGAACATCCAGAACTACACGGCGTTCCTGCTGACCGGGATGTTCGTCTTCACCTACACGCAGCGCACGGTCACCGCGGGCGCCAAGTCGATCTCGGGCAACCTGTCGCTCATCAGGGCGCTCCACTTCCCCCGCGCCTCGCTGCCGCTGGCCTACACGATCCAGGAGCTCCAGCAGCTCGCCATCTCCATGGGCATCCTGCTCGTCATCGTGATGCTCACCGGCGAGGGGCTCAACTGGTTCTGGCTCATGATCCCGGTGGTGCTGCTGCTCCAGACGATGTTCAACATCGGCGCCGGTCTGATCGTCGCCCGGCTCGGCGCCTCGATGCGCGATCTCAACCAGTTGCTGCCGTTCATCACCCGCACCTGGCTCTACGCCTCCGGCGTGTTCTTCTCGATCCAGGACAAGGTCGTCGGCTCCGCCGGCCTGCCCCAATGGGTGGCCAATGTGATGTACATGAACCCGGCCGCTTCCTACATCGAGTGGATGCGCGAGATCCTCATCTCGACCCACAATCCGCAGTTCGGCCACCACCCCCCGACCATGGTGCTGGTGTCTTGCGTATTCTGGGCGGTGTTCGCACTCGGCTTCGGCTTCTGGTACTTCTGGCGGTCCGAGGAGAGGTACGGGCGTGGCTGAACTTACCAAGGAGCTGTCACAGGTGAAGGGCGAGACGCCCGCCGTCCCCGGCAAGGATGTGAGAGTGCATCCCGATCCGGAGCCCCAGGGCAAGCGGCCACTCGACGCCCCCACGGGCACTCCGACCGTCATCGTCGACGACCTCCACATCGTCTACCGCGTCTACGGCGCCGCCTCCGACTCCGAGAAGGGCAACGCGGTCAACGCCCTCACGCGCATCCTCAAGCGCCAGGGCCGCCCGCAGATGAAGGAGGTCCACGCCGTCAAGGGCGTGACGTTCGTGGCCTACCACGGCGACGCCATCGGCATCGTGGGCCGCAACGGCTCGGGCAAGTCCACGCTCCTGCGGGCCATCGCGGGCCTCCTGCCGCCGCACAAGGGCGCCGTCTACACCGACGGCCAGCCCTCGCTGCTCGGCGTCAACGCGGCCCTCATGCGCGAGCTCACCGGCGAGCGCAACATCGTCCTCGGCTGTTACGCCATGGGCATGACGCCTGCCGAGGTCCGCGACAAGTACCAGGAGATCGTCGACTTCTCCGGCATCGACGAGTTCGTCCAGCTCCCCATGTCCACCTACTCCTCCGGCATGGGCGCCCGGCTCCGCTTCGCCATCTCCTCCGCCAAGACCCACGACGTCCTCCTCATCGACGAGGCCCTGGCCACGGGCGACCGCGAGTTCCGCAAGAAGAGCGAGGAGCGCATCCGCCAGATCCGCGAGTCCGCCGGCACGGTCTTCCTCGTGGCGCACGACCTCAAGGTCATCGAGGAGACCTGCAACCGCGTCATCTGGCTGCACAAGGGCAAGATCAAGATGGACGGCGACCCGAAGGAAGTCATCGCCGCCTACAACAAGGGCTGACCTCTCACCACGCCCAGGGCTCGGAGCCTCCCCCCCGCTCCAGCCCCGTTCGCCATGCCGGGTTACGGCCACAAACACCGACATCCCTGCCCGCGCATACCCATGCCCGAGGTTTCGATCTTCTGTGCGAAACGCGAGCGACCGCAGGGGCAAAAGACTGACATCGAGGCTGCCGTTCCGATAGGATTCGAACGTCAATTCGATCCGAGGTTACGCTGATGGAGTGGGAGCGCGCGATGGTGGAGCTTTCGGCCGCGATCGACCACCTGGCCACCGAGGACGTGGCCGAGATTCCCCGGATACAGCTCGCCGAGCAGCTGCTGGAGCTGCACTGGCAGATGGCCAGACTGCAGGCCCAGATCGCCCGGCGCACCGGCGTCCGCCTGCCCTGAGCCCCCGACCTGCCCAAAATCCCGACAATCACCCACTGCGCGACCTGACCCGCCTGCCCGCGACGATCCCTTGAAGGCGTGCCCTCGGCCCGGCCCGGGGACAGCAGGAACTCCGGCCCACGACGACCCCCTCGGACGGCTGACATTGCGCCGTGACGGCGGCCGGCCACGTGCGGGTCAGCGGGCGTCACCCTGGAGGCGCTCGGCCACGTGCGGCGGGTGGCGCCGCCCGTGCTCTGCCGTACAAGATGGGGGTTTTGCCCTGCCCCGGAGACGGAGAAACGAAAAAGCCGCCGACCCCGGAGTCCGGGGTCGGCGGCGGGCTCGTGCGGCGCCGCTGCCCTGCAGTGGCGGCGCGCTGCGCGAACCAGGGCATGGGCGCGTCCGCCCAGGCCCGTCATGAGACCTGCCCGCTTGCGCGGGGCCTGGCAACCCACGCGCGCCAGTGCCGTAGGCGCTCGGCACCTGTGAGCGCCGCGCCGGCCTGCCGCGTCGGTGCGAAATCGTCCCCGGTCAGCTTCCCCGCCGGCCTGTCGCGCCGGCGTGGCGTCGTTCCCCGTCAGTCCCCGCCGACCTACCGCACCAGAGTGACGGCACCGGGACCGCCGCGCCGAACGAGCGGCACCCGCTGGTCCCGGGAAAGGGAACACGCAGTTGAGGGAAGAGCCGGGGCGCGAACGGGACCACCTCGAAGCCGGTACGGCCGTTCACGGGCGTCGGCACCTAGGACACCCGCGAACCGTCATCCTGGCCCTCGGCGAGCCACCGCTCTACGGCGCCTCCATCGCGTCTGGTCGCTCTAGTCGCGAGTCCAGGAGTCCCGCACCGAGCTCGTCAGCGCGTCGGTGGTCCATCCAAGCGCGGTCAGCACGTCACCGTAGGTGCCGGTGGCCTTGGTGCCGTTGGCGGACAGGAACCCGGAGGCGTCCTCGACGAGCGGCGTGAGCTCGTCCATGGATGCGGCCTGCGCGGTGCCGGGCAGCGCCTCGACGACCGGAGCCATCTCGACCGGCGCCACCTGGCCGATCACCGGCGACAGCTCGCTGCTCGCGGCCTGCGGCAGGGCCTGCCGGGCCACCAGGCCGAGGCCGGCCACGACGGACCCGGCCGACAGGGACTCGACGCCCTGGGTGGTGCTGTTCATGGTCTTGGCCGTGGCCGTGCTGGTGTTCAGGACGCTGGAACCGGCACCCGGGAACAGGCTGTTGCTGTTCACCTTGTTCATCGCGTCGCCGACGGACATGCCGAGCACGCCCGCCGTCGCGTCGTAGGCGCCGCGCAGGGCCGTCCCCTCGGTCACGACCTGGCCGGTCCCCTGCTTGCCTGCCTTCACCGAGGTCGCGGCGGGCTGGGCCATGCGTGCCGCGCCCGACAGGATGGGCACGGGCAGGGACTCGGTCAGGCCCCCGCCGCCGAGCGAGAACCCGCCGACGATCGGCGACAGCTCCGGCAGCGGACCGCCGAAGTTGGTGACGTCCTCTGCCGCGTTCGGCGTGGTGAAGTGGGCGGGTCCCTGCTGGTTCTCGGCTGCGATGTCGCGCTCGACGTCCGTCATCGGGCGGCTGGGCCGCGCGGCGGACTTTGCCTGGGTGCCGCCGCCCAGCAGCCCGTTCAGCGGGACGCCGCCGACGAGACCGCCCAGCAGGCTGTCGGTGAGGCTGCCGCCCAGCAGGCTGTCGAGCGGGCTGCCGGAGCCACCACCCGAGCCCACGTAACCGGCGGCGTCGTGCCGGACTTCCGCTTGCGCCGGAACGGCCAAAGCCGCCGCCAAGCCGAATGCTGTGACGGCGACCGCCGTCTTGACTACTCGATTCATGATTGCCTTCCCGGCTCGTGATCGATCGCTCTCGAATGCGGTGGAAATGCGAATCGATAACCCCCGAATGCCGTGGCGGGCGCGCTATGGGCACCACACGGAGCGTGCCGTCACGGCTGAGCTACGCAAGCAGTTCTATCACTCGCTGTGATCGGCCGCAGGCGCATGAATGCCCATGTAGCAGGGGTTTGCAGGCCGGTTACCGAGTAAAGGGAGAGCGTTGAGCGGGGAGACAAAACGGGAAATAGATGGGTCTAGTTTCCGATATTGCGCGCGTTCGGATCGGTGTCACGAGCGCGCCGGTTCTGGGCCGCGTACGGGAAGCTTTGGATCGCGTACACGAAAACTTGGAGCGGTTCCCCGGAATTTACCTGCCCGGCGGCCCGTGAACAAAGGGTCGCGAAAACAAATGTCACGGGCCGCGGGCGCGGATTTTCGGTCGCGTGGACGCGGACGACCGGTCAGACGGGCAGCAGCGCCCCGGCGGGCTCGAACGGGAACCGTTCGGCGAAGGCCGGGCGCAGATCCGTCAGCCAGACCGCCGACGGGTCGTAGCGCGCGAAGAACGGCCGCCCCACCAGTGAGGGGTCGCGCGCCTGGATGAAGTGGAGCATGAACACCTGCTCTCCCGCGATCTCGGTGACGCCGTCGACGCACACCTTGCCCGGCGTGGCCGACATCGACGGCCCGCGGACCGTTCGGCAGAGCCCGGAGACGCTCGAGTACGCGTCCCTGAAGATCTCGTACGCGCGCGCCAGCGGCACCGCGAAGTAGTCCTGCGGGCCGGTGTCGCGCTCGACGAACATGTAATAAGGAATCATCCCCATCCTGAGCTGCCGCCGCCACATGTGCGACCACACGGCCGGGTCGTCGTTGATGGACCTGATCAGCGGCGCCTGGGTCCTGATGGTGGCCCCGCTGCCGAGGATGCGCTTGACGGCCGACTCGACCAGCGGCGACTCCAGTTCGCGCGGGTGCGTGAAGTGGGCCATGAACGCGAGGTTCTTGCCCGCGTTCACCACCTCCTCGAACAGCCCGAGCGTGGCGTCGGCGTCGGGGTCGGTGGTGAAGCGCTGCGGCCAGTAGGCCAGCGCCTTGGTGCCGATCCTGATGGACTCGAGCTGCTCCAGATCCAGCAACGGCTCGATATATCGCCTGATGACGGGCTCACCCATGATCATCGCGTCGCCGCCGGTGATCAGGACGCTGGTGATCTCGGGATGCTGGCGAATGTAGGCCACCATCTGATCGATGTCGTCGGAGGCGAACTTCAGGTCCGCGTCACCGACGAACTGCGCCCATCTGAAGCAGTACGTGCAGTAGGCATGGCAGGTCTGCCCCTGCTTGGGGAAGATCAGCGCGGTCTCTGAATATTTGTGCTGCATGCCGGGCACCGGCTCGTCGCCCATCTTCGGGACGTTGAGCTCCTTCTGGCCCGCGGGGTGCGGGTTGAGCTGTGCGCGTACCCGGTTCGCCTCCGCCTGGATCTCGATGTTCGGCGCCTCGGCCTTGAGCAGGTCCGCCAGCCGGGCGACGTCGGTCGCGGGGAGCATGTCCTCCTGCGGGAAGACGAGCCGGTAGATGGGGTCGTCGGGCGCGGCCGACCAATCTATGAGTTCATCGACGACGTAGGCGTTGGTCCGGAACGGCAGCACCGTGGCGACGGCGCGGACCTTCAGCCGCTCCTCGTCGCCCAGCCCCGCACGCTTCAAGAGCTCGTCAAGGTGCTTGGACGTGTACGCCTTGAAGCGCCGCGTGCCAGCTTGGTTCAAGATCACTAGGCCGTTCCCATCTTTTTTGTTCGATCGGGTGTAAACCTCACGACCCTGTCGCGCGTCTACGGTTCTTAATACCCGGACGCTGTCAGACACGTCAGCGGTTCCACTGGACTCCAAGTTTTCCTTGAGGTTGGCGGGCACTCGCGACATATCGCGATTGGGCATACACTGATTTACCGTGACTCATGACCCTGACCAGCGGGCCTCCGACGCCGACCGTGACCGCGTGGCCGCGGTCCTCTCAGAGGCCCTCGCCACAGGAAGGCTCACCAGCGTCGAGCACGCCGACCGCCTGGACGTCGCCTACGCGGCGAAGACGGTGGGCGAACTCGTCCCCATCACCCGGGACCTGCCCGAGGTGTCCGCGTCCAACGTGCCCGCCGCCATCGAGCAGCAGGTCATCGACTCGAAGTTCAGCAAGATCGTCCGGAAGGGGCGGTGGGTGGCCTCCCGCAACACCCGGCTGTCCGCCCGCTTCGGGGCCCTCATCATCGACCTCTCGGACGCGGTGCTGCCCGGCCGCGAGATCACCATCGAGACCGACGCCTGGTTCAGCAAGCTGATCGTGCGCGTTCCGGACAACGCGCACGTGATCGACGAGGGCAGCTCGATGTTCGGCAAGCGCAACGTGACGGGCGGCTCGGAGGCCGACGGGCCGTTGATCCGGATCACGGGGGCGTCGAAGTTCTCCAAGGTGATCGTGTCGCGCGGAAAGGACGACTGGAACCTCCACTGATCGTCCGCCCCCTTTGCATGCAACCCCACACTTCCTGATCCCGGGCACCCTCGGCGACCACGAGGGGCCGGTAGCGGGCGCGGCGACCACGCGACGCCCGCCGAGCCGGCGCAGGGCGGCGGCGATGGACGGGGAGCGGGGTAATGGGGTGGGACTGTGGGATTCGGTGGGGGGTCGGCGAGAGTGGAGGGGGCCTTCAGGGGAACCAACAGGGCCTACCCGCCGGTTAACCTGGCATCTGCCTTGCCTACGATGCGGACATACCGAGCCCGCGTTCCGGTCAAGCCGTGGCGGCGGGTTCGAGGCCGTACGAGGTGATCATTGTCCGACAGCAGGCCCATCGCGCTCGACGCCATGGGCGGCGACCACGCACCGCACGAGATCGTGGCGGGAGCGGTGCACGCCGTGCGGGAGCGCGGCCTGTCCGTCGTGCTCGTCGGCTCGCCCCGCGTGCTCTACGAGGCGCTCGCCGACCACGACGCCACCAAGGAGGTCCCGATCGTACGGGCCGAGGAGGCGCTGGCCATGGACGAGGGGGCGCTGGCGAGCCTGCGCCGGCCGCGTTCGAGCATCGCCGTCGCCTGCCACCTCGTACGCCGCGGCGACGCCGCCGCGGTCGTGTCCGCGGGCTCCACGGCGGGCATCGTGGCCACCGGCAGGCTGCGGCTCAAAGGCCAGCAAGGGGTGCTCAGACCGGCCATAGCGGTCGCGATCCCCACCCTCCCCAACCCCACCCTGCTCATCGACGCGGGCGCGAACGCCGAGGTCAAGCCGGAGATGCTCGTGCAGTTCGCCCATCTGGGGACGGCCTACGCCGAGCTGGCGTACGGCACCGAGGCGCCCCGGGTCGGCCTGCTCACGATCGGCAGCGAGGCCGAGAAGGGCAACAAGCTCGTCAAACGCGCTCATGAGCTGCTGCTGGCCTCCCCCGGCCTCCGGTTCGAGGGGAACATCGAGGGACATGACCTGCTGACCGGCAAGGTGGACGTGATCACCACCGACGGCTTCACCGGGAACGTGGCGCTGAAGACCATGGAAGGCGCGGTCCGCTACGCGTTCTCCGAGCTCAGGCAGGCCGTCACCGACAGCAGGCTGGCCAGGCTGGGCGCCGCGATGCAGCGCTCGCGCATCCGCGAGCTGCGCCGCCGCCTCGACCCCGAGGCGTACGGGGGCGCCGTTCTGCTCGGCCTGAACGGCACCGTCGTGATCGCCCACGGCTCGTCCAGGGCCGACGGGATCAGCGCGGCCTGCAAGCTCGCGGCCGACCTGTCCGCGGCCGGAATCGTGGCCCGCATCGGCGACAAGATCGCTGTTACACATCGCTCCCACAGATTGTGGTGACCCCGTAGGGTGTGACCGATCCACAGAAACAGGGGGTTATGTGGACCGGCTCTCCACAGTGACCAACGGGCTCACTTCGGCGCAGGTGGCGGGGGCGAAGGCCAACCATGTTCCGCGGCGGTCGAGCAGGTCGCTCAGCGCGATCGTCAGGGCGAACGTCTTCACCCTGTTCAACCTCGTCATCGGCGTGCTCTGGGCGCTGGTCCTGATCTTCGGTGAGTGGCAGGACAGCCTGTTCGGCCTGGTCATCGTGGCCAACGTGCTGATCGGCATCGTTCAGGAGCTACGTGCCAAGCGCACGCTCGACAAGCTCGCGGTGATCAACGAGGCCCCCGTCAGGGTCCGGCGGGACGGCGAGGAGCGGCTGGTCCAGCCCCGCCAGGTGGTCTTAGGCGACCTGATCCTGCTCGGCCCCGGCGACCGCCTGCTGGTGGACGGCGAGGTGGTCGAGTCCGACGGGCTGGAGGTGGACGAGTCGCTGCTGACCGGCGAGGCCGACCCCATGCACAAGCAGCCCGGCGACCAGGTGCTGTCGGGCAGCTTCGCCGTGGCGGGCGCGGGCGCGTTCGTGGCCACGCGGGTCGGCACCGACGCGTACGCGGTGAAGCTGGCGGAAGAGGCGAGCAAGTTCCACCTCGCCCATTCCGAGCTGCGCGAGGGCGTGGCGAACTTCATCAAGTACATCACCTGGCTGGTCATCCCGATCGGCGCCCTGCTGATCTACAGCCAGCTCAAGCACTCCGCCGACTTCGGCACCGCGATCACCGGCGCGGTCGCGGGCATCGTCACCATGATCCCCGAGGGCCTGGTGCTGATGACCTCGATCGCGTTCGCCGTCGGCGTCGTACGGCTGGGCCGGCGCGAGTGCCTGGTCCAGGAGCTCCCCGCGATCGAGGGCCTGGCCAGGGTGGACGTGCTGTGCCTGGACAAGACGGGCACGCTCACCGCCGGTGGCATGGACCTCGACCAGGTGCTGCCCCTGGGCGACGGCCACCCGGTCGAGGACGCCCTCGCCGCCCTGTCCCACCTCGACCACTCTCCGAACGCCACCGCCCAGGCCATCCGGTCCCGCTACCCGGGCGCCCGGGACGGGTGGACGGCCGGTGAGACGGTGCCGTTCTCGTCGGCGCGCAAGTGGAGCGGGGCCGACTTCGGCGAGCGGGGCGCGTGGCTGCTGGGGGCGCCGGACGTGCTGCTCGACGGCGGGGACGCGTACGACAGGGCCGCCGGCCTGGCCGCCACCGGGGCTCGCGTGCTCGTGCTGTGCCGCGCCCGCACCCTGCCCGCGCCTCAGGCGGGACCCCCGTCCACACCACAGGACGGCGACGGCGGCAGCGGCAGCAGCTCGGGCTTGGAGCGCAGCGACAGCTCATCGGTCGACGAGGCGCGCGCCGGCACCTCACCGCCCGGCGTGGAGCGCGGTGGCAGCTCACCGCTCGGCGTGGAGCGCGGCGGCGCGGGCGTCGAGGCGGTGGCGATCGTCACGCTCAAGCAGCGCGTCCGGCCCGATGCCCACGAAACCCTCCGCTACTTCGCCAAGCAGGGCGTCACCGTCAAGATCATCTCCGGCGACAACCCGGTCGCGGTCTCCGCCATCGCCACCGGCCTGGAGATCCCGAACGCGCACCGTTCGATCGACGCCCGCGACCTCCCCTACGACGACCAGGCCAAGCTGGGCGAACTCCTCGACTCCCACGCCGTCTTCGGCCGCGTCAGCCCTCAGCAGAAGCGCCAGTTCGTCACCGCGCTCCAGGCCAGGGGCCACACCGTGGCCATGACCGGCGACGGCGTCAACGACGTGCTCGCGCTGAAGGACGCCGACCTGGGCATCGCGATGGGCGCCGGCAGCCCGGCCACCAAGGCGGTCGCGCAGGTGGTGCTGCTCGACGACAGGTTCGCCACGCTGCCGCACGTCGTGGGCGAGGGCAGGCGGGTGCTGGCCAACATCGAACGCGTCTCCAACCTGTTCCTCACCAAGACCTTCTACGCGATCGTGCTGTCGCTGCTGGTCGGCGTGGCGGGGGTCATGTTCCCGTTCGCGCCCCGCCACTCCACCCTGACGAACGCCCTGACCATCGGCGTCCCCGCGCTCTTCCTCGCGCTCGCGCCCACGTTCGAGCGTTCGAAGCCGGGGTTCGTCCCCAGGGTGCTGCGCTTCGCCGTACCCGCCGGGGTGCTGTGCGCGGCGGCGGTGCTGCTGTCGTTCTGGGCCGCCCACAGCGGCACGTCCACGCTCGTCGAGAACCAGACGTCGGCGGTGATCGCGCTCTTCCTCACCACCTGGTGGGTGCTCGTGCTGATCGCCAGGCCGCTCAACTGGTGGCGGATCGCGCTGGTCGCCTCGATGGCGGCGGCGTTCGCGATCGGCTTGACGATCCCGTTCGTACGGCATTTCTTCGCCCTCGAACCCGGCGGCATCGGCAACAGCCTGACCGCCGTCGGCATCTCGCTCGTGGCTGCCGCGGCGATCAGCGCCGCGGTCAAGGTCGCCGGTACCCTTAGAACATGACCGACCCGCAGATAGTGCTCACCGAACGCGTCCAGCAGGCGCTGGCGCGCGCGTTCGGCCAGGAGCACGCCGACGCAGATCCGCTGATCCGGCCCTCCCAGTTCGCCGACTTCCAGGCGAACGTCGCGATGAGCCTGGCCAAGCGACTGCGACGGGCGCCGCGGGAGGTCGCCGAGGCGATCAGGGCGGAGCTGTCCGACTTCCCCGGCACGATCGAGGTCAGCGGCCCCGGCTTCCTCAACATCACGCTCGACGACTCGTGGATCGAGTCCGAGGCGACGCGGATGCTGGCCGACCCGCGGCTCGGCGTCGGCACGATCACGCCGTCGCAGACCGTGGTGATCGACTACTCCGCGCCCAACGCGGCCAAGGAGATGCACGTCGGCCACCTGCGCACCACGATCGTGGGTGACTCGCTGGCCCGCCTGCACGAGCACCTCGGCAACACCGTGATCAGGCAGAACCATCTGGGCGACTGGGGCACGCCGTTCGGCATGCTCATCGAGCACCTGCTCGAGATCGGCGAGGCGGCCGCGGTCGCGCAGCTGGAGGCCGGCCAGGGCACGGAGTTCTACCAGGCGGCGCGGGCGAAGTTCGACAGCGACGACGCGTTCAGGCAGCGCGCCCGGGTGCGGGTGACCACGCTGCAGTCGGGCGACCCCGAGACGATGCGGGTGTGGCACGTGTTCATGGACGCCACCGTCCGCTACTTCAACAAGGTCTACCAGCTGCTCGGCGTCACGCTGACCGACGCCGACCTCGCCGGCGAGAGCATGTACAACCCCATGCTCCAGAAGACGTGCGACGACCTCGAGGCGTCGGGGGCGGCGGTGATCAGCGACGGCGCGCTCTGCGTGTTCCCGCCCGGTTTCGCCGGCTCCGACGACAAGCCGCTGCCGCTGATCATCAGGAAGAGCGACGGCGGATACGGGTACGCCACCACCGACATGGCGGCGATCCGCTACCGCGTCCACGACCTGAAGACCGAGCGCATCCTCTACGTCGTGGGCAACGAGCAGGCGCTGCACTTCCGGATGGTGTTCGCCGCGGCGCGGCTGGCCGGCTGGCTGCCCGAGTCGGTCTCGGCCGAGCACGTCCAGATCGGCATGATGCTGGGCAAGGACGGGCGCAGGTTCAAGACCCGGTCCGGCGAGTCCGTCAAGCTGATGGACCTGCTCCAGGAGGCCATCGAACGGGCCAGGGCGGCCATCGCCGACCGGGGCTACGACGAGGCCACCACGAAGGAGATCGCGCACGCCGTCGGCATGGGTGCAGTGAAATATGCCGATTTGTCGGTCAGCCATGACAGCGAGTACGTCCTGGACTTCGACCGCATGCTCAGCTTCACCGGCAACACCGGCCCGTACATGCAGTACGCCACCGCCAGGATCCGCTCGATCTTCCGCAGAGCGGGCGTGACCCCGGCGGACGCGACGGGCCCCATCGTGCTGGGCGCCCCGGCCGAACGCGCGCTGGGCCTGCACGTGCTGGGCTTCGGGGAGCTGATCTCCCAGGTCACCGCCGAATCCGAGCCGCACCGGCTGTGCAACTTCCTGTTCCAGACCGCCAGCCTGTTCAGTACGTTCTACGATGAGTGCCCGGTGACCAAGGAAGGTGTCGACCCGGAGACCAGGCAGCACCGGCTGGCCCTGTGCAAGCTGGTCCTGGACGTCCTGGAGAAGGGGCTCGATCTTCTGGGTGTCCCGGTTCCGGAGCGTATGTAACAGGCAGTTGCCTCAAAGTCCGCAGATCCGCCGTGGGCGCGCCTCCACCTGGTTGGCGCGCCCGAACGGCTAGGCTTTACGCGGTCATGAATTGAGGCCGAAATGGGGGAGTTCTCTGCCTTGAGCACGGACCTGACTGCGAGCCCCCAAGCACCTACGGAGTTGCATCGCTACGCTGAGGCGCTGCTCGCTCACCTTGCCGCCAAGGGCGCCGCTCCTCCCGCCGCACCAGATTTTCGCGATATACCCGGCTATTGGCTGCCTCCGGCCATCGAAGCGCTGGTCGCCATCCTCGCGGGCGAAGACCCGCTGGAGCCCCTGAGCAGGGCCGCCGGGCGTGACCAGCAGCAGACCGCGCTCTTCCTCTGCCTGGCCCTCGCGGTGTCCGGGCAGGGCAGCCGCATCCACGCCTCCTGGCTCGGCACCGCCTTCGGCGAGCTCTCGCTCGACCGGCCGGTCACCCACGGCCAGCGCTCGCTCTGGCTGGCCGCCGCCCGGGGGGCGTACGGCCCCGCCGGCAAGATCTTCGTGCTGCGCAAACTCGACGCCCTGGCCGTGCAGGAACACACCGACCCGGAGCAGTGGGTGCAGGCGCTGGTGCCGGGCGAGCCCTCGGTCGTGGTGCCGCCGTCCCTGGTCGACTTCCCCGAGATGGCCGAGATCCCCGAGCTGGCCAGACCCGCCATGGCGGCAGCCCGCCTGGCTCGGCTGCGCGGGCGGTGCGCCGAGATCACCTCGACCCGCCAGCCCGAACAGGACATCGTCGTCTCGCTCGACAACAGCTCCGGCAGCCCGGCCGCCAGCTGGGGCGAGGACGAGCCGCTCGCCGTCCTGCGCTCCCTGATCGGCCTGGGCGGCCCGGCCGGCCCGATGGCCTCGCTCAACGCGTACCTGCTCGAAGACCTCCGCCCCGGCTCCGACCCGCACCTGGCGGCAATCGCCCTGCACGTGGCGGGGCCGATCCTGCGTGGCGTGGCCGAGGAGCTCGAAGCCGACAGCCGCCTCGCGCCGCCGACCACGCTCACCGTCGCCCTTCTCGGCCACCGCATCCACCTGCGCCCGGAGGGTCCGGAGGCGTCGTCGCTGGCCGCCGCCGAGACGTCGATCCTTACGGACGGCGTCGTGCCCCGGCCACGTCCGTGGGCAGCCATGCTGCTGATCGTGGCCGGCATCGCCTGCCTCGTCGGTGCGGTGATCTCCAGCAGCCTGTTCGCCGCCGCCGCGGTGGCCATGATCGGCCTGGCCGGGTGGCAGCTCTGGCAGCGGCGCAAGCTCGTCGAAGCCGACACCCGGTACGTGGCCGGGCAGGTCAGCGAGTTGAAGGAGCTGGCGGAGGGGGCGGTGTGGGCCCTGCACGCGTACGCCAGGGAGGCGGACGAGCGCGCGACGCAGGCCACGGAGGACGCCACCGAACTGACCCGCCTCATCCGCCGCGGCCCCCGCGCCAGCTAGCCCGCGCTCCAGGAACACTCTCAGTAACCCCTGACGAACCGACCAGCCACCCACGCCCGCCGACCCGTTCGACGAACGGACTGAGCGCTCACAGCCATCAACCGTTCAACGAACGGGCTGACCACTCACAGCCATCGACCGTTCGACGATCGAGCTGAGAGCACACGGCCATCAACGGTCGGCGGAAGAGCTGGGCGCTCACGACCATCGGGCACGCGCCGAATGGGCTGGTCTCAGGTGGTCAGCGGCCCCTCAGCCAGCGGACGTTGACAGCAATCGACGCTCGGCCGAGGGAATGGGCGCTCACGGCCATCGGACCCTGGCGAATGGGCCAGATGCCGCCCGGTCAGCGGGCTCCGGGCCAGCGGATCGGGCCGACGACGATCCGCGCTCGCCCAAGGGACTGGACGCTCACGGCCGTTGGGCCCTGGCCAATGAGCCGGGCGCCAGTGGCCGGTACTTCCTGGCTGGGGCGCTGGATGGCCATAGCCACGCCATCGGGGGCTGGTGGCCTGGCCTCGAATGCTGTGGACGGGTGGCCCGCCGGTTACCGTCCGTTGATCGGCGGGCCACACCTGAGCTGACGTAAGCAAGTCGCCCGGCGACGGCTCGGCCGGGCCGGCGTAGGAAGCTGGGTCGTCGGGAAGCCAGCCGAGGACCAGCGGGCCGCGGCTCGTCGGCGACCCGCCTGAATGGCCCAGGTCGGGGGCGCATCGACGATCCGCCTCCATACCCGGCCACCGGTTCGACCCCGCCGGGCGGTCGTGGTCAGCGCAGCCCGCCTCCGCGCGCCGACCACTGCCCAGCGGGCCGGTCACCACCCTCAGGTGGTCTCGATCTCCACGTGCGCCGGCGCGAGCAGGAAGACGCGGTCGGCGATGCGCTCGATCCGCCCTTCGCACCCATAGGCCAGCCCGGCGGCGAAGTCGACCATCCTCGTCGCCTCCGGCATCGGCATGCCCGAGACGTCCATGATCACGGTCTGTCCGTCACGGAAGTGCTGGCCGATCAACGGCGCGTCGTTGTACTTGAGCGGCTGGACCATCACGATTCGTGACGAGTCGACGTTCGCGCGCCACCGTCTGGCGGCCCGCTCGGTCGCGGGGACGTACTCGTCCTCGTAGTTCTCGTCGTCGTCATAGCCTTCGTCGTAGTGATCGACCCCGCTCAGGCCAAGGTAGCTCACCACCTTGCGCACTGCCCCCATCGGCTTGTCCTTTCCTCAGGAACTCACCGTAATCGGCACGTCCCTACACATTGGACGGTAACCGACGATTCCGCATTCGCCACGCGACACGCCCAGCCCCAATTCCATTTTGTACGGCTTGCAGCCCGCTTGCATCTGGATATCCGACCACCGCCCGCCTACGGCCACGTGCGCCTCTTCACTGTCGACGCCTTCACCAGCAAGGCTTTCCAGCCTAATCGCGCGGCGCACAGCCTGCTGGGCACTCCGGTTACTCATGGCCGGATGCAGAGAGTAGCCATCGGGATGAACCGCTCGGAGCCTCGCCAATTCGCCCCGCCGGCTCTCTCTCGCCGTCGAAGTCACCCTCTGTGGTCACCTGCTGGAGCACCAGATCCCCGTCTTCTATTCAACGGGGACAGCGAGGGGGCGCACGAATTCGGTGCGGCGTGCAGACCGATGCGCAGCCGGGTGGATGAGCGCAGTGGGCACGCGTATGAGAATGCGCGCCTGGAGTCAGCCCCTCGGGCGCGTGGAGGCGCCGCCTGGGTGTCAGGTGTGGACCGGTAGCCGACCGTACGAGAGAGCGCCACACAGCGCCACCCAGGCCTGCCGACACAACAAAAAAAGGGGCCCGACGCACACGGCGTCGGGCCCCTTCAAAGATTGTCCGGCGGCGACCTACTCTCCCACACCCTCCCGAGTGCAGTACCATCGGCGCAGAGAAGCTTAACTTCCGGGTTCGGAATGTAACC
>NZ_JBITJQ010000039.1:0-115377 GCF_044460125.1 Nonomuraea sp. NPDC050153 | reverse complement strand
GCAGGGGGAAGCCGGCCGCGCACTGCATGATCCCGGACGTCAAAGACTCAGGTCACGAACCTACAGCCGCGAGTCGCGAGTTAACCAGCAGGATCAGCCCTCACCGGAGGCATCTGGGACTCACTCGGCCACACGCGCGAGCACGGGCAGAAGTACTACATTGGTCGGCACGTCATCGGCGAGTACGGGAGCTTCGGCAAGCCGGCCAACCAGGTTTACTGGTTCCGGCGGGGGTTCGAGGCCGAGTCGCCGTCCGTGTGCAACACCTTCACGGCTCCGGTCTCGAAAGTGAAATAGCGTGGCGCTCCCGACAGGTAGGAGTGCCACGCTCAGGCGACGGGCTCGGCGATCTCTGCACTTGTCACTCTAGGGTGACGAGGCTCGTTCTCAGCGACCCCGGCAGAGCGGTTTAGCCTCGGGGGCATGGGCGGGCCAGTGAAGATGGGCTCCATACGCCGTCAGCTACGGGGCCGGAGGGTCGTGGACATGCCAGAGGCGGATCTGCTGCAAATCGAACATGATCTCACCCAGTTTCTGACCACTGCCGGGTTTCAGCCAGCCACCGATGAGACCGGAGGGTTTTCCCTCACACGGCATACCGACTCGATCAGCCTGTACTGGAGCGTGGGTCCCAGGCTCGATGAGATGACCATCGGTGTGGACAATGATCACCCGGCGCAACGCTTCTGGCTGGAGGTCGTGAACATCATGGCGATCGCGTTCGCCCAACTCCTGGCGAAAGCCGGTTACGCCGTAGCCTTGCAGGTGACCCATGCCGAAGATGGAGACATCACGGTCCGGATCACATCAGGCCCGGACATGCGCAACCAGTGAGGGGCGTCGCTATTCCCTGACGACCATGGACCGCATTGACCAGGGATCCCCGTGATCTGCAGCGCTCGTTGGCCTGGGAATCTGCAACATTGGCTGGCCGCTCGTCACGGGACCAGCGACAGTGCCGGGGACGTGACAGGGGGCTCTCGGATGCTCCGGGTCCGCGTGCGGCACCAGTCAGGCGGGGGTGTCGCGCTAACGCAGCAGCGCCAGGACCTCGCCGACGCGAGCGTCTGCGACCTCGGCACGTGTTGGACAGCCTCCCGGGCCGACGCCTCTGCGGCGCTCGTAGCCTCCTGCAGGGCGGCGACCCGCGTCTCGGCGACCTCCGCCCGCTGGATGGCGGTTTGGGTCGCGGACTGCGCGGCGACCAGTTGGCCGCGCGTCTCCTCCAGGCGCTCCCCGGCGGCGGCCAGGGCCCTCGGAATGACCAGCGCCAACGCTCCACCCTGGGACCCATTGCAGTTACCCGGGTGCCGGGCCTCCAAGACCGCCTCCCCCGAACTGGACCCGCACGTCCAGGAGGTGGACGCCAGCAGCCACTCTGAGATCAGAACCCCGAAACAGAACGATCTTTTGCTGTCACCCCACCCTCAACCTTTTCAGAAAGTAGTCGTACGACTACACTTGGTGCATGTGTGGCAAGGCCTCAAAGGAGTTCCGGGGGTCCTCGTAGCAATCGCGGAAAATTCAACGAACCCATCTCTGACCCGAAAATAAAGATCAGCGGGCAGGCGGCAGCGGACCCCGACTGTCGTGCCTGGTCAGGGTCGGTGTAGGGGGCATGGAGTGTCAGGCGGCTTCGGGTTCGACTGTCACCTTCCCATCCCGCACGAGGATGGTCTGGCCGGTGAGTGCTTGCAGGTGCCGAGCCAGGTTGCGGACCTTGCGGTCCTTGTTGATGCGGGAGTCGTAGTAGTCGGGGCCGAGGTCGCGGAAGTGGGCCTTAGGATCGGCCAGTAGGTGCCAGATCACGGTGAGGACGGCGTTGCCGGAGGCCACGACCGCCTTCTGGGGAGCCATCCGGCGGGCCAGCCGGCGGTGCCGGGCGCCCAGGAAGGTTTGGGTGCGCGAGAAGCCGAAGACGATGCGCCCGAGGATGCCGCCGAGCCAGGGGTTGCCGTTCCCGCGGCCCTTGGCCTTCTTCTTCCCGGCCGACTCATGCGTCTTGGGGCAGAACTTGGCCCAGGAGACCAGATGGGCAGGGGTGGGGAAGCGGCTCATGTCGACGCCGATCTCCCCGATCAGCTCGGCGGCGGTGGTGGTGTCGATCCCGGTGACCTCACACAGCTGGGCCACCTGATGGACGAAAGGGCGACCGCCTCCTCGATCGAGGTGTCCAGCACCGCGATCTGGGCGTTCATCCGGTCGATGTTGTCGAGCATCATCCGCAGCAGGCGGGCGTGATGGGGGGGTGAAGAACCCCTCCAACGCTCGCTCGAGTTCGGCGAGCTTGTGCCGGGCACGCCGTTCGGCCAGGTCGGCCATCGTCGGCGCGTCGCGTTCCCCGCTGATCAGCGCCTCCATCATGGCCCGGCCCGAGACCCCGAAGATGTCCGACAGCACCGAGGAGATCTTGATCTGGGCGTCCTCCAGCAGCTTCTCCACCCGCTGCCGCTCTCTGGCCTGATCTTGCACCAGCGCTCGCCGGTAGCGGGTCAGGTCCCGCAGCTGACGGATCTCGGGCGGGTGCACCAGTGAGGGGCGGCACATCCCGCGTTCGGCGACCTTGGCCAGCCACACACAGTCCAGTTTGTCGGTTTTGGCCCGGCCCGGCAGGTTCTTCACATCCCGCGGTTGACCAGCCACACCTCCAGCTCCTCGGCCTCCAGCAGGTAGTAGACGCCCTTCCAGTAGGAGGAGGTCGCCTCCATCACCACCCGGGTGACCGCGTGCCCCCGCAACCACTCGATCATCGACCGCAGCCGCGCCGTTGTGCTCTGGTACGGGCGAACCTCCTGCAACCGCCGTCCGGCCCGAGACGGGTGCGGGATCCGCACACACGCCTCCAGTGCGCTCTTGCCCAGGTCCAGCGCCGCGATCCGTTCCACGTGCAGCTCGACCTCGTCGACTTCCTCCACGCGACCTTCTCCTCCACCCCAGGGACGGGGGGACGGTCGCCCGCGGGAGCCGGCGGGGACGGGTAGGAATCGGACCCGCGGGCTCGTGGCACCAATGCGCAGCCCCATGACACGGCTCCCAGCGATCAAACTGACCTACGGACTCACCTGCGCCAAAGAGCAATCGACGTCGGCGGGCAACCAGCCCCGATTTTCCCGCATGCGACGCGGCCCCGCAGGGGCCCTATCAACTGACCTGCGCTGATGGCGCAAGAGGGTGCGATGGCCCTGAGCGGTTTTCGTCAGTGGATCGCTTGGTCGCGGCGTCGGCGAGCGGCGCGACTCCCGCGATGGCATGTCGAACCGGGCGTTGCAGTGCAAGTACGGCGTCACCTGGAGCACGGTCAACAAGGCCCTGACCTCGGCTTGGCCGCAGCCACGCACGACAACCGCTTCGGCGGGGCCGTCGAAGCGGGATCCTTTGAAGCTGCTGATCGACGAGATCCTGCTCATTGATCTGGACGCGACCAGGAAACAGCGCCACACCGTCACCCCGGATCTACCGCCGTCTGATCGACGAGCACTCCTCGTCCGAGGCGTTGCGTTGACCACTTGAACCCGCACCGATGAGAGGGCGCAAGCGTCCTGCGAGCAACCGCGCGGTCGGGCCAGGGACTGAGAGTCCGGTGTTTATACCTTGCTTGCGACCACCATGTAGTTCTCGGCCTCAAGATCGAACGTGCTCAGTTCCGTCTGGAGTCCGACCCGGTGCAACTCGACTTCGAGTTCCTCGTACCGGTAGGGCCAGCAGGACAGCAGTTCCGAGCGGACAAGAACCAACCCGGTCGCATCAACTTGCGCGATCGCAATCTCGATGTGGTGCTCCTCCTCCCAATGCGGCGCAATCTCCCAGCGGTAGACCACGACGGCATCGCGACCGTTCCGGCGGACGAGTCGGTCACTGATGTCCAGCCGGGAACCTCTGGCCCTCACGAGTTCCCAAGTGCGGGATGTGAGTACCAAGCGCCCGCCAGGGCGCAGAAGCCGTGACATCGACTCCAGAGCAGCACCCCTGCCTGTCGCGCCCGCGGCATGGTGAAGCGAGTTGCCAACGCAGAACACTATGTCGAACGTGTTGTCCTGGAAATGGTCGGGCAACTCTTCCCAGTTCGCCCGTACGGCCCGGACGGATGCCCCGAACTCCTCAGACAACTCTGCAGTCCGACGAACCATCGCCTCGCTGGCGTCAGTTGCGACAACCTGCATGCCACGACCGGCGAGGCCAACCGCCAACTGTCCGGTTCCGCACGAACAGTCGAGGACGTGAGCGTTCGACGGCAGGAGATTGAGGACGTCGTCGAACGACGCAGCGAACTCGGCTGGAGGCAACTTTGCATCCGAGATGAGCCATTCGTACACCTCGGCAAGCACGTCATAACCTGTCACAACCACTACCTCCGTCACGCGGCAGACTCACGGTAGGACGTCAGTCCATCAGCGGAGCAAGCCGGGCACCAATGGTTTTCGCAATCCGCCCAAGACGCCCGAGGTGTCCCTTCCGGATGAGGTTGGCGGCCGGGACGGGTCCTGTCCTGTGGCACGACGTCTTGGTCTGAACGGTTTCGAGCGGAGTTGCTCAGGTCTTTCTGTCGGCGAGAGCTCTCAAACGTTCCGGGTAGTCGATCGGTATGAGCACCGATGAGTCTGGTCCTGAGCCCTGTGACTGGTGTGGTGTGGTCATCACGAACGGGTCGCAGACTTACTCAGGAGCCGCCACTCCTTGCGCCACGAGTCGAAGTCGATCTTCCGGGACCCGAACTCCTCCAGCCAGTCCACGAACCGGGCGCCGTACTTCTTGCGTCCCGACTCGAGAATCTCATCCCTTTCCGGTTCGGTGGGCGGGGTCAGACCGAACGTCTCCTGCAGCCAAGCCACGTACGCCTCGTGCCCAGTGGAGTGCTCCTCGTCGGGGTCCGCCTCGCGCTCCTCGTTCCAAGAGGCGAACCACTCGTCGTCGATCGCGAGCAGCCGGAACAGGTTGCGCAGGCCCTCGATGATGTCGAGATCACCTTCGTCGCCGAAGCGAATGACAGGAAGTGTGGCGAAGTCTGTGCGGTCGTCGCAGTGCCACAGGGCGTAGAACGAACCCGAGCCGCTGGCCCGAGCGAAGGGGGCGAGTTGGTCGAGGTGGCCTCGTACCTCCTCTTCCCGCCCCTCTAGGCACAGCCACTCCACCAAGCCGGCGCTGGGTCGGTTGTACTCATAGAACTCGAACCCGTGCGAGAATTCCTCCTCTCCAGGACCGTCGGAGAATTCCTTGAGCAAGTTCAGTTCGGGAACGGGCGAGTAGGCGTCGGTCATATCAGCTCCGGTGCGGAAGCGAGTGGGTGAAATATGGTGTGCACGCTACCGCCCGGGACTGACACCGAAGGCCGCCCTGTTCGAAAACAGGCGTTCGGTCGTGCAGGACCCCTTGGCGGTCCGTCCTGATCCGGCGCTCAGCGGTCGCCGGATCAGGGCGTGCTCGCGGGGGCATCTGGCCGAACTGCATGCGCACTATCGCCAGCAGGGAGACGGCGAGTAGCGGAATCCGACAACTCAACCTGAACGCGACACGAGTACCGACAACAACACGCGGACACCGACAGCTTCGACTGCAACCTACACGAGGAGCCGCGAATACCGCACGCCTCGAATAAGTGCTCGTCCCCAGTAACCCGTCATTGGAGTGGATGGCATCCCCAGTACGGCCGGACCGAGCGGCAACGTCGACACGAGCTACTACCGCGGGTGTCCTGAATTCGACGGTTGGCCGGGGTCGTGCAGTACGTAGGCCGGCGCGGGGCTGTGAGAGCTGCCGGTATCGCGGTGGTGCCGGCGATGTCGCGGCGTGGACCGACTGGCTCAAGCTCAATTCGTCGATGCGGCTGCGTCTTTACTACCGGCCCGGCAGCAAGACCGGCAAGGTCGGTGACCGGTTCTACGCTCAACGCGGCGACCGGCTGATCGTGACCAAGGTCAAGGAGAGTCACTGCGCCATACCCGCGACGCGCCTGTCCGAGCTGATGCCGAAACAGGGCGTCTCGGCCGAACGCGGTGAGGAAGCGTACAGCAGCGAGCCGACCCCTTTCCAGACCCTCGACGGCTGCGCCGACCTCGAAGAGCCGGCGAGTTTCGACGCCGCGGCCGCGGAGGCTGACCCGGGCCTCAGCGCAACCCTCCAGTTGGAAGATGCGGACTCGGGATAGCCCGAGAAGCCTGGGGCAGCACGGCGGCCGGGGCTTCGCGATGGCGGTGCGCACCTACTGCGGTGATCGGGAAGGAGTCAGCGCAGGTCATACACGTCAGAGACGGAGCCTTGGAGGCTCAAGACTCCACACTCCCTGACCATCACCCACCACGAAACCCCAACCGTGATCAACCGGTCGGGGTATCGATTTTCGGGGCGGTCCAGGGAGACGGCGGCGGGCGCCGGGATGGACATAGACCGAGTGCTCCACCACTCCGGCGTAGACGCACCGGTCGGAGACGGCGGTGGCCGCGACCCAGCCGAGCACCTGGCCGGTGTCGTCGAGGGCGACGTGCCGGTGGGCGGGCAGCTTGGCGGTGTTGAAGCTCGCCCAGGTGGGAGCGGCGGTCTCGAAGGTCGCCTGTCTGATTTTGCTGGTAAGTAGCAGCAGTGTTTGTCGGTCAGTTTGGGCAGCACTCGGGGGCTGATCGGGTTTGTAATGTCGGTGAGAAGTAGCACACCCGGAGGCTCGACCGCGGCCCCAGCATGCCGAGCAAGCCATAGTGCCGGGCCCGCCCAGTCGGGCGCGGCGGCGTCTTCCCAGGCGGTGCGGACGGCGTCCAGGTCGGGGGATGAGCCCCAGGTCGGTGGCCGAGGCGAGCTGCTGGGTGAACCCTTCGGAGGAGTCGGCCAGCGACCCTCCGCGGCCAAAGCGGCCGACGGGCGCCTGTTCGGGGGCGGGTTGGTGAAGAGCGGTCAGGAAGACGGCCCGCCCGTTTTCTTCCCCAGTTCAGTCGTGGGGGAACTTCCCCAGTTCAGTCGTGGGGGAAGCAGACTCTGGAGTGGAGGCGAAGGGGGCGGCCGGGTGGGAGAGGCGGTTCCAGCAACTCGTCCACTGGGACGCCGGTCCAGTCGATGAACGTGGTCTCGGTGTTCTCGTGGAGACGAGCGTTCAGGTCGTACTTGGCAGTGGGGTGGCCGGGGCAGTGGATGTGCAGGGTCAGCTCCGCGCCCTCATCGTCCAGGTCTTCACCGGTCAGGCAGTCGGATCGGGAGCCGGCGTTGGGGCCGGGGCCGAGGGCGGCGGCCAGGTGCGTGCGAACGTCGGCGACGGAGGTGAACAGGACGAGGGCGTCCTCCCATTCGTTGTTGTTGATCCAGTAGGCGCTGCGCAGTAGCGCGAAGGCGTGGCGGGGGTGGCTCGTCTCGCTCTGAGGCCTTTTGGCGGCCGGAGCATGAAGGTAGGAGAGGGCGGAACGGGCGCAATGGTCGTCGGGAGCGCGGCGTAGGGCTTCCTGGTAGGCGGCGATTGCGGCGTTCTGGTCGCCCGTCCAGGTGAGGGCATGGCCAAGGTAGAGCGGCATGAGGGCGTCGTGGGGGTCCGCGGCAAGGGCCGCCTCTGCGGTAAGGACGGCTTCCTCGGCGAGCGGACGGCTCACGCCCTTGCTGTCATGCTTTCCCAACCCGTTGAGCAGCGTTCCGTCGTCATCGTCGAAATCGCAGCACACGTCCGACAGCACCACCTGCCGAAGGGCGAAGGTCGAGGCCACCGCACGCAGGATCGCGAGGGTGGCGGCAGTCTCGGCGTCTTCGTGCGGTCCCTGCTCGGCCTGGTCGCAATGGTGGCGAGCCTGGGCGATCAGGCCAAGGACCGCCTGTTCGCCGCTGAACTGCCGAAGCAGGAACTCGCATTCGGCGAGCGACCGGCCGGCCTGCAGCAGGTGGATGCGCGGATCTTGTGCGGGCATGGGTCGAATTCTGCCATCGAGTCGTAGCGATTCCCGGTGAACGCTACGACTCGGTGTCCTGGTCATCGGGCCGCCTACTGAAACAGGCACTCAAGGCTTTCAGACCAGGAGACCCAGGGTTTCGGGCGCTTCCCAGGCCGTCAACTGCCGCTTCCAGCGGTGGTAACTGCCGCCCCGTCCAACTTGCGCTCTGCACAGCACGCTGGTGCGCGGCCGGTCATGCACTCGGGCGGATCAGCCGCAGTGAACGCCGTATGCAGCGTCGCGAGTGTTGTAGGTTTCGCCGTCGTACTTCAGCGACCCGTCGGCGTAGACGCACTGGTCCTTCAGGTACAGCTTGACCGGGCCCGCGTAGTAGTGGTAATTGGCGCTGCTGTCGAGTTTCGGGTCCCTGACGCTGCGCGAGTCGCCGTCGCCCAGGAAGACATAGACATAGCTGGCCTTACCGTCCCAGGCCGCCTTGACGCGCGTGATGGCGCAGTTGTAGCCGTTCGACGGGTTGTAGTAGATGCTCAGGTATCCGCCGATGGTGTCGTAATGGCTCCCGTAGCCGCGCAGCGGATAGGACGACAGGAAGTTGTACCCGGATCCGCAGGTACCGCCGGTGGCGTAGGCGGGCTGCGCCACTACGGCCGACAGCGGGATCGTCACGGTGCACGCTGCCAGCACGGCGGAGAGCTTCTTGCGAAGAGACAAGGCAGGGCCCTTTCACGGAAAAGATCGCAAACGGGCGTGATTTTACTCTCACCATCGCTTCGCACGGGTATCGGCCCGCTTCGACGGTCAGAGAATGCGCAGCGGGAGGGTACGGGGGCCGCGTACCTGGCTGGCGGCCCAGGTCACCGACGCGACGGTCCGCCAGCGTGCAGACCCAGATGCGTTCCAGCCAGACCTCCAGGGCGACCCGGAGTTCCATGCGGGCCAGGTGGGAGCCCACGCAACGGTGGATGCCGAGGCCGAAGGCGGCGTGGCGGTTGACCTCACGGTCGATGAGCACCTCGTCCGCACGGTTGAACGGGGCCGGGTCGCGGTTGGCGGCGGGGAAGGACAGCAGGATCCAGTCGTCGGCTTTCATGTCCACGCCGTTCCAGTGCATGTCGTGCTTGACCAGGCCGGCCATGGTGACCGAGGCGTAGGCGCGCCCAGACAAGCATGTGCACGTCGACCACGTGTTCTTCGCGTGGGCCGTCGGCGATGCGGTGCGGCAGCCGGACCACCAGGTGCGGTGGTTCACCGCGGCGGAGCTCGCCGAGGAGCCCGGTATTGCCGATGCTTCCCGCCTGCAGGCCAAGCAGTTGATGGAGCTGATCGCCGCCGGGCAGGTGTCACTGCCGGCGTGACCACGGCGGTGCAGGGTTATCCGGAACACTTGAGCATGTGAACGGAACCCGCGTCGGCTACGCCCGCTGCTCCACCGACGAACAAGACGTGATCATCCAGACTGATCAGCTGCTCGCCCTCGGCGTGCCGGCGAACAGCTTGTCCATCCCGCCGTACCGCAGCAGGTCCAGGTCGTCGATGCTGTCGGCGCCGCAGGTCATTCCGGCCACGATCGAGGTCACCTTCGCGGGCGCGTTTACGCCGTCGGCGGCGGCCAACGCCACGTGCTCGCCGACCAGACGGTCCAGCCCGCCCGCTCGGCCAGCCGCAGCGCTGGAGCCAGCCCGGCGTAGGAGATCACGTGCTCGTCATCGAAGATCGCCTGCGTACGGCTGGCGGCATGGGAGAATCGCACTTACGAGGTGTCCTTTAGAGCCGGTGGTTGGAAGCGTAGAGAACTCCCATCCTCCCAGCTCAAAGGGCACCTCACGTGATTTTCTGGCCCTCGCTTCGAGTTTCACACTGTGGATCCAGGCTTAGTGCCTTCTCTCAGGTCAGGGTGATATGATCTTGACAGGCACGTTGGCGCGCGGTGGCCGACTCATCCTCACGTGGCCTCAGCAGGATCGGCGATAGGGGACATCGGGGACCTATCGCTGCCAATCGCGGGGGTTGAGCGGTCCGATTTCCTGGCACAGCGCCTGCTTGATGCGGGCCACTCCGATCAGGTGCATACGCAGGTGGCCCTGGCTGTCGACCACGTGGAGCATCGAGCCGTCGGCGGAGAACGCCATGTCCGTGACATAGCCGTCTGGGAGCGGTGCCGGTAAGGGGCGCGGCGGAGGGACGTAGACCCCTTGGAGGGGCACGCCCACGGGGCTGCGCGTGGCCACGTCCCACAGCTGGATGCGGCCGGCCCCGTCGGCGCCCGCGATCAGGTTGCCATCAGGGGAGAACCTCACCAAAGAATCGAAGCCCTCGGCGGCGATGCCGCCCAGGAACCGCCCCGTGTTGATGTCCCACAGATAGATCTTGCCCTGTCGGGGGTTGGCGGCCACGCCCTTGGAGCTGACGTCAGCGGCGATGAAGGGAGGCCCCGGCCGCCTGGGCACGCGGTATCCGGCCGGGATCTCGACCCGCCCCATGGCGGGAGCAGGAATACGACGACGCCCAGCGCCGCGAGCGGGACGCCTATGCCGCACAAGCCCGCCAAGCCAGCGAAGGATCGCAGGCCGAAGCGTCCATGGACGTCTTCAACGCCATGGCCGAGATCCGCATGGCCGCCTCACGAGCGCTGGCGCTGCTGCACAAGCAGCAGATCAACTTCACCACCGACCGCGCCGAGGCCATCGCCGCCGTCCGGGACCTGGCCACCGGCTCGGCTCTGGACGATGCCGCGCTGGCGAAGTTCCTGGACGACAATGGCGGGCTGCTATGAGCCGGCGGCGTGATGCGATGGGCTGGACGCAGGCCGAGAACGATGTCGCGGACGTGATGATCTGGCTGCGCGGCAACCACGGACGCGAGCTCAGCTACGCCGACATCGCTGTCGGCGTCGGTCTTCCGGACGGTCACCGGCTGCGGCGGGCTGTCCGCGTCGTCCGGGTGATCGCGGCCAATCGGGGCGATCGCCTGGAGCGGTTCATGCCCTCAGCCGACCCCGCCCGGCGCGACTCTGCCCGGCGCCGGGTCTTTGTCACCCGCTACATGCGCTCCGGGCACGGCGATGAGTTCAGCGCCCGCGACGCGATGTCGGCCGCCCGAGCGGCGATGACGTCGGTCAAGGACATGCACCGCGCCACCACCTTCGAGGCCGCCAACCCTCACTCGCTGACCCGAAAGGAGTTCGCCACGATGGCCAAAGCCGCCGACGAGTGCATCACCAAGGTCGCCGGCCTCGACACCGTCGGCGAGCAGGCGGTCCGGCGTGAGAACACCAGCCTGCTCACCCAGATGATCGCCGACCTCGAAGCCCGGCTCACCGAACCGGCGGCAGGCTGACCTGCACGTCGCGGACCGGAGCGGGATCACCCCGGTCAGCATCATGCTGAGTCAGCAGCAGCCGGACCGCGCCCCGGCCGTGACGGGGACGTCTTGCTCACCAGGCTGCTGCGGGCTCTGGCCGCACACGCACGGCCCGGACGCATCCTGGGCCGTGATGCCGGTGGTGGTGTCGATGGTGGTGTCGATGGCCGACTTGCCGAGCGTGTCGGCGTCGGCCTTGACCACATACACCTCCCAGGGCTCGTTGCCGGGGCCGTGGACCCAGACCTTGTCCTGCAGGGCATAGCAGCAGGAGGTGTCGTTCTCGGTGAAGGTGGCCAGGCCGGCGTCCTTGAGCCGCTGGGTCGCGGCGTTGACCTGGGCGGTGTCGGTGACCTCGACGCCGAGGTGGTCCATGCGGGTGTCGTGGCCTGCCTCGCCCTCGATGAGCACCAGCTTGAGCGGCGGTTCGGCGATGGCGAAGTTGGCATAGCCGGGGCGGCGCTTGGCCGGTTCGGCGCCGAACAGCTTGGCATAGAAGGCGATCGAGCCCTCCAGATCGGAGACGCGCAGGGCGAGCTGGACACGTGACATGACGATCTCCCACCACGTTGTTTCGACAAATGTCTAAGCAGTCTCGAGTTTGCGCGCCTGCTTAGGCTTCTGTCAAATTAGAGATATGTCGAAGCAGGAGTTGCCGGTGCTCGCCTCCGGATGCTGCGCGCCGCTGATCGCCGAGCCGGTCGGCCAGGACGAAGCAGCCGAGCTGGCGCGTGTGTTCAAAGCGCTCGGCGATCCGATCCGGGTGCGGCTGCTGTCACTGATCGGCGCGCACGAAGGCGGCCGCGTCGCCGGCGACGGGGTCTGCGTCTGCGAGCTGACCGGCGCGTTCGAGGTCACCGCGCCGACCATCTCCCACCACCTGAAGGTGCTGCGCGAGGCCGCCCTGATCGACAGCCAGCGGCGCGGCACCTGGGTCTACTACTGGATCATCCCGGCCACGCTCAAGCGCCTGACCGGCGTGCTCGCCCTGCCCGAGACACTGACCGCGGACCTTGGGTGAGCCCGGCTGCGGTGAGCCCGGTGGGCCTGGCCCGCCGGGCGCTGGCCGAGTTCACCGGCACCGCCGCCCTGGTCACGGTGGTGGTCGGCTCCGGCATCATGGCCGCCAGCCTGTCGCGCGACGTCGGCGTTCAACTGCTGGCCAACAGCCTGGCCACCGCGGCGGGCCTGGCCGTGCTCATCGTGGTCCTCGCGCCCGTCTCCGGCGCGCACTTCAACCCGCTCGTCACGCTGGCGGCCTGGCTGCTGGCCCGCCGCGAGGCGGCTCCGGCCCTACGCAGCCGCGATCTGGCCGCCTACCTGCCCGCCCAGGCGGCCGGGGCCTTGTCCGGGGCAGTGCTGGCGAACGCGATGTTCGCACTGCCGGCCGTCCAGTTCTCGGCCCACGACCGCTCAGCGCCGCATCTGCTGCTGGGCGAGGTAGTGGCCACCGCCGGGCTCATCGTGGTCATCTTCGCGCTGGCCCGGCAGGGCCGCACGGCGCTGGCGCCGGTCGCGGTCGGCGGCTATATCGGCACCGCCTACTGGTTCACCTCCAGCACCAGCTTCGCCAACCCGGCCGTCACCCTGGGCAGGGCCGTCACCGACACCTTCGCCGGGATCGCGCCCGCCTCGGTGCCCGGCTTCATCGCCGCCCAGCTGGCCGGGGCCGCGCTCGGCGGCCTGCTCCTGGCCGTCCTGTTCCCGAACCCCTCACAGCCCGCCGCGCAGCCTGGCACGGCGCACGCTGCCCCCGACGCTGCCCGCCCAGCGGCCGCCGCCGACCTGCCCTGAAGAGGAGAACCCGATGCCCCACCAGCCCGACCGGCCGCAGGTGTTGTTCGTCTGCGTTCACAACGCCGGCCGCTCCCAGATGGCCGCCGCCTTCCTCACCCACTTGGCAGGTGATCGCGTCCTGGTCCGCTCGGCCGGATCGGCGCCCGCCGAGGCGGTGAACCCGGCCGTGGTGAAAGCGATGGCCGAGGCCGGCATCGACATCTCCGCCGAGATCCCCAAAGTGCTCACCACCGGCGCCGTCCAAGCCAGCGACGTGGTCATCACCATGGGCTGCGGCGACGCCTGCCCGATCTTCCCCGGCAAACGCTATGAGGACTGGCAGCTCGACGACCCCGCCGGCCAGAGCCTCGACGCCGTGCGCCCGATCCGCGACCAGATCGAGGCCCGCGTCCGCGCCTTGATCGCCAGCCTCCTGCCCGGCCAGCGGTGATGAGCGGCACTATCGTGAAGGTCGCCGCCATGACGCCCCAGCATGCCGCCCAGGTGCTGGACATCTATCAACTCGGCATCGACGAGGGACAGGCGACCTTCGAGACCGCCGCCCCCACGTGGGCGAGCTTCAACACCACCAAGCTGCCCGCGCACCGGCACGTCGCCCTCGACGACACCGGCCAGGTGCTCGGCTGGGTGGCGGCCACCGCCGTGTCCGACCGGTGCGTCTACGCCGGAGTGGTGGAGCACTCGGTCTATGTCCACACCGGCGCCCGCCGCCGCGGCGTCGGTCACACCCTGCTGCAGGCCCTGATCGCCTCCACCGAGGCCGCCGGCGTCTGGACGATCCAGTCCAGCATCTTCCCCGAAAACACCGCCAGCCTCGCCCTGCACGCCCGCGCTGGGTTCCGGGTGATCGGCACCCGGGAGCGAGTCGGCCGCCATCACGGCCTCTGGCGCGACGTCGTACTCATCGAGCGGCGCAGCCCGGTCATCGACTGAAAAGCAGGCGCCTTCAGCATCAGACGTGAGCCTGCTGTCGGTGTACGACTTCCAGTACAGAGCCAGGTACAAGTAAACGCGTTTAGTCGTACTCACCTCTGCACACCGATCAGTACGCCGACACCTGCCTACATGACTTACATGCTTTAACGACCTTCAAGTGGCTGACCAGCTAGTTCGCTTCAGAACCCCAGATAACGAGTGCCGTCATCAGGCTGGACCTCAGCGACGACGACGCCATCACACCCGCCGGCACGATGCAGGTGATCGAGCCGGTGGCCGTCATCCTGCAGGAGTTCTCCGAGCAGGACCGGCAAGCCCTCGCCGACCTGATCAACCGGTTCGCGCACCAGGAAATCGACCCCGAGCGGCACCTGACCGCCTGGGAAGCGCCCGAAACCCTCGGCCTCCTGCCCTGCAGGACCCTAAGTCCCGGGCAGTGATCTTCACTGATCACGAATCTCCGGCAGCGCGGGGAGCGTGATCCCGTCCTCCGCGACGATCGCTGCGAGGACCTCGGCAAGCAGTATGGCTGTGAGCGATAGCTGGCGGAGCCGACGCCAGGCAGCTCGCAACCGAGCCCACCGGCGCAGCCTGACAGAATCGTGACCCATGATCGACGATTTCGCGAAAGACAACCTGCACGCGAGACTGCGGCGGGACCGCAAGGCGCTGCTCTGGAAACTCGACGGCTTGTCCGAATACGACGCCCGCCGACCTTTGACAGCGACCGGGACCAACCTCCTCGGCCTGGTCAAACACGTGGCCAGCGTCGAGGCCAGGTACTTCGGCGAGGTCTTCGACCGCCCTTCCCCGGAACCGCTGCCCCGGTGGCAGGACCACAACGGCAGCGATCTGTGGGCGACCGAGGACGAGACCCGCGATCAGATCATCGGGTTCTATCGGCGCACGTGGGAACACTCGGACGCGACGATCAACGAGCTTCCCCTCGACGCCCCCGGCCACGTGCCGTGGTGGCCGGAGCCTTACCCCAACACGAACCTGTTCGCCATCATCGTCCATGTCCTCGGCGAGTCCAACCGGCATGCCGGGCACGCCGATATCCTGCGCGAGGGCCTCGACGGCCGGACCGGGATGCGCCCCGAACACGAGACGCAGATCGACGAGGAAGCCCGTGCAGCCTACTGCGCGAAGATCGAACTGGCCGCCAGGGCGGCCGCATCAATCAAGGCTTACTGATGGGAAACTGAATTACTGGACGAGTTGAATCGTTTGCCAGACGCAGACGATGGGTAACTGAAACGCTGCTTAGCGTGACCAGAGAGTCGGGTAAGCGAATCCCCCGGCGAGCACTCCAGGACACCCGGATGCTCGTACTCAGCGCGATAGACAACGGCATGCGCGTCGATGACGCAGCGACCGTCTTCAGCGTCGGCAGGTCGACGATATTCGGCTGGATCAAGCTGCGCGAAGAAGGCGGACCGGATGCGCTGACGGTGAAGATGCCGCCCGGCCCGAAGGCAGCGTTGAACGATCAACAGCTGGCCCAGCTACGCGGCTGGATCGTCGGACGCGACCCGCGACAACTGCAATTCGACTTCGGCTTGTGGACACGTGAGATGGTCGCCGAGCTGATCAAACGGAAGTTCGGCGTGGAGTTCACGCTGCAATGGGTCGGCAAGCTGCTCGCCCGGCTGGGCCTGTCCCCGCAAAAGCCCCTGGTCCGCGCGTACGAGCAAAATCCGGAGCGGGTACGCCGATGGAAAGAGGAGGAGTACCCGAAGATCCGCGCGCAGGCCATCGGCCAGGGCGCCGGCATCTACTTCCTGGACGAGGCCAGCGTGCGTACCAACCATCACGCGGGCACCACCTGGGGAACGGTCGGCGACACTCCCGTTGTCCGCGGCACCGGCCAGCGTCACTCGGTCAACATGATTTCCGTGGTGAACACGCAAGGGAAGCTGCACTTTTCCTTCGTCGGTACCATCGATTCCGCAGCCTTCATCGAATATCTGAAGACACTGCTCCACGACATCCCCGGGAAGATCTTCCTGATCCTGGATGGACATCCGGCGCACCGGTCGGCGGAGACGAAGGCGTTCGTGAAGTCCACCAAGGGGCGACTGCGCATCTTCTTCCTGCCGCCCTACTCTCCGGAGCTCAATCCCGACGAGTGGGTCTGGAAGAGTATCAAGCATGATCGAGTCGGCCGAGCCATCGTCCGCTCCGTGGACGAGTTGACGGACAGGATTGAGCAAGCTGTCGACCGCCTGCAGGCAACACCCGAGCTTGTTCGCAGTTTCTTCCGGGATCGCGACCTGCTCTACATCACAGCGCCCGTAACTGAGCTACGGTCCAGTAGCCCAGTTTCTGCTTAGTAACCACAATCGCGCCACCGTGACCCCGCCAAGGGCGGGGCCACGGTTCACCTCCGCTCCCCCACCAGCAAGATCACTTAAACGCCAAAGGTCGAAGTGCCGCGATGCGCCCTTAACGACCTCGAGTACCAGGCCGAATTCTTCGACTGGTTTGGGCGGCGGCCCAGGCGGGCCTATATGCCCTGCCGCCACGGCCGCTGCCCGCCGCTGCTTATAGTTGTCGATCTTGGCTTGCTGGCGTGCGATCGCCTTGTCCAACGAGGCTTGGACGACCGCCAGTTCCGCCCCGACCGGCACTCCTCCCTGGCTGACCCCCGCAGCCTGGCCCTCCATGAACTTTGCAATCTTGGCCTCTTGTTCGGCCTCGGCCGCACGCCGCTGGTCTTCCAGTTCCTTCAACGCGGACCGGATACGGTCTTTGCGGGTCACCGGGTCGGCGAGCTCAGCGGGAACCCGATCCCCGCGCCGGTCAGGACCGAACAGCTCGTCCTCGGCCGTATCCGCCTCCTCGGCGTTCGCCAGCATCTCGCGGGCCAGTTTCCGCAGCCCGGCCTCGGTGCGGGAGGCGTCTTTGGACGCGTTCGCAGCGATCTTGGTGCCGTCCACCGCGACCAGCCCCAAGCGGCCCAGCCCGGCCCGCGCCGCCAGCACCAGCACCTGCGTGAACAGGTCCTCCATCGTGGAGGCATCACCGAAATGACGACGCCGGAACCGGGCAATCGTCGCGGTCCTGCGCGCAGATCACCCGGAAGGCCACGTCCTCGCTGCACCGCCGCTCGATCTGCCGCGATGAATACACCCCGCACGCATAAGCGTAGATCAGCAGCGTCAGCAACATCGCCGGGTCATAGGCCGCCCGCCCAGCCGCAGACCCCTTCGGTGTCGCCCGCACCCGAAACCGCGCCGTGTCCAGTTCGCTGACCACATCCAGCACGAACCACACCAGATGATCACCTGGAAGCCAATCCCGCATATCGGGCGGCAGCAGAAACACTTGATCACGATCTACCGGACGATAGCCACGAGCCACACCGACATCATTCCGGCACACCATGCCCCGCCGCAGCGATTCTGCGACAGCCCCTATGAAAGCTGAAGACCCTCGGGTTCATCCTGAAGACCCTTCAGTTCGCCTGAACTCTGGGATTTCAAGAGGTCCCGGTAGTAATAAAGAAATCGCTAACGACTCGAGTTGGGACTGTACGGTTTTCGGCTCTGGCACACTTTTGGTGGTGACGGAACGTGATAGTTCGTGTCGGTACATGGCTATCTCGGGGTGCTGTGTCAGCGTGACGCCGGTGTGACGTAAAGGATCTTGCGGGGCTGGTGTTCCCGCAACTGGCCGGCCTGGTCATCGGCAGCGTTCAGCCCGAGGCCGGGGCGATCGTGGTACATGTCGCCTCCACGGGCGCGCCGGTGGCGTGTCCCGGCTGCGGGGCAGTCGGGCGGGTGCACGGCTATGTGCATCGGCAGCTGGCTGACCTGCCGTTGGGCGGGCAACGGGTGATGGTGCGGCTGCGGTTTCGGCGGCTGAGGTGCGCGAGGGTGGGGTGCGAGCGGCAGACGTTCCGGGAGCCGCTACCCGGGCTGGCCGAGCCGTATCAACGCCGCACGGTCGCCTTGACCACGCAGGTGGGGGCGGTGGTGCGGGAGCTGGCCGGACGGGCGGGGTCTCGGCTGCTGGCCGTGCTGGGAGTCGGGCTATCGCGGCAGAGCGCGGTCCGGTCGTTGCTGCGCCTGCCTCTGCCGGTTCGTCCGGTGCCGGCAGTGATCGGGGTGGACGACTTCGCTCTCCGCAAACGACACCGCTACGCCACGGTGATCATCGACGCGATAACGCGGGAGCGGATCGACGTACTCGCCGACCGTCAGGCCGACACTTTGGAGGCGTGGCTGCGTGCCCATCCCGGTGCGCGGGTGGTGTGCCGGGACAGCAGCGGCGCCTACGCCGAGGCGATCCGTCGCGCCCTGCCTGAAGCGGTGCAAGTCGGTGATCGCTGGCATATCTGGCACAACCTGGCCGAAGCCGTGGTGAAGGAGGTCGCCGCGCACTCCTCCTGTTGGGGCAAGACCGGCCCGCCGCCGAAAGAAGGGGTGCGGGCCGCCACCACGCGCGAGCGCTGGCAGCAGGTTCATGCCCTGCTCAACCAGGGTGTCGGCCTGCTGGAATGCGCCCGCCGCCTGGGCTTGGCGCTCAACACCGTGAAGCGCTACGCCCGGGTCAGCGAACCCGAACGACTGGTGCGCGTGCCAAAGTACCGGCCCACGCTCGTCGACCCGTTCCGCGACCATCTGCGCCAACGCCGAGCCGAAGATCCCGCCGTCCCGGTCCAGCAACTCCTTGTCGAGATCAAGAAACTCGGCTACACCGGCAGCCAGAACCTGCTCTACCGGTACATCAACCAAGGCCGCGTCGAATGCGACCGGCCCGCGATCTCACCCAAGCGCTTGGCCAGCCTTCTCCTCACCGAACCGAGCAAGCTCAAGGACCACCACGCCGAGCGACTGGATGCCGCCATCGCCGCCTGCCACGAGATGACCATGCTCGCCGGACTCGTCCGGGGCTTCGCCGCTCTCCTCGACCCCAAGCCGGGCAACGACCAGCTACTGACCGCCTGGACCGAACAAGCGCGTCAGGTCGACCTGCCTCACATGCACGCCTTCACCCGCGGGCTGGACTACGACCGAGCCGCCGTCAACGCCGCCCTCACCCTCCCGTTCCACAACGGCGGCACCGAAGGCGTCAACACCAAAACAAAAATGATCAAGAGGCAGATGTACGGGCGAGCCGGCTTCGCACTCCTCCGCCATCGCATCCTGCTCGGCTAACCACGGTCCGTCACCACCGAAAGTGGGCCAGAGCCGAAAACTGGACACACCCACGTCCATGCCCGTGGACGACATGATCGCTGTCTTGATCGATCGCCTGGAGCCTTTTGGAGAGGCGATCGGAATGCTCGCGGAGGAGTTGGATCGCGTGGAGCCGGGCAACACCGCCGTTCTCCAGGTTGTTCGCTTCTTCGGTGACGAAGAGGAGAGCACCACCGTCGAGGAGGCTTGCATCCCTGGCGTTCTCTCGCCTAGACCACTTGGGTGGCATCTGGACCGACGGGTTCTACGCTTCTTGAAACGCACGCGAGCCGAACTCGACGTGGATGAATATGGCGACACCACCTGATCGACGGCGTTGGTTGATCGCGCCGCAGCGGTGAACCCACGCCGCCTTGTCCAGGGCGCTCGCCTTCGACATGGGCACGCCGACCCCCTACTCGATCGCCGACGCCACCAACTGGGAAGGATCTCTTTCCAGTTGGTTCGCCGTGTGCAGATACAACATCGTCGTGTTCAGGTCCTCGTGGCCGAGGGCCTCCTTGATGTCCATCGCGTTTGCGCCCAGGTCCTTCGCGATCGACGCCCAGGTGTGCCGCAGCACATGCGGGGTCACCTTCGCCTCGATCCTGGCCTGGCGGCCGATCCGCACGACCAGCTCCGACGCGGACGACCGGTAGAAGCGGCCGCCCGTGTCGGTCACGAAGATCCGCCCGGTGAGCTCGGACACCTCAACGCCGGCGCGGCGCGCCCGGTCCTCCAGGTACCGGTCCAGCGCATACCCGGTCTCAACCGGCAGACGCCTGATCTTCGGCTTGTCACCCTTACCGACAATCCGCAGCGTCCGCACCCCGCGCGCATATCCGACCGCGCCCAGTTCGGCCGCGACCGCCTCCTCGATCCGGATCCCGGTGTGCACCAGCACGCGGACGAACGCAGCGGTGCGCAGGCGGGCCGGCCCGAAGTCGGCGTCGGCCGCCGCGACCAGGTCGTGCGCCTCGTCGCGGGTCAACGCGGTCGTCTCGGAGTGGTTACGCGGCACCTTCGGCCTGCGGGTGCCCTTGAGGTGGTTGACCTCGATGACGTCCTCGTAGGCCAGGTAGTCGTACCACGACGACACCGCCGAGATCCGCCGCGCCATCGTCTTCGCGGGGATCGGCGCCCCGGCCTGCAGCTCAAGCCACCGCTTGTAGACGTCGCCGTGCCTCTTGCGCGCCTGTAGCGGGTCAAGCCCGGTCTCGGTGCAGAACGCGAACCACCGCGTGATCTCGCGCCGGTAGGCGTCGCGCGTGTTCGGCGAGTCGTACGACAGCAGCCATGCCATCGTCGTGTCCTGGGCGAAGCCGAGCAGGGACGGCGGGAAGAAGATCCTGCCTTCTCCGCTCGGCTCGCGAGTCAGCTCGGAGGTCATGCGCTGACCGTGGGGTCAGTGAGGGTCAGCTCAAGTATGGGACCGTCGGGAGCCTGCACCTGGTAGCGAACCTCGCCGCGATGGACCAGTTGCGCCAGCACGATGCGGAACTCAGCTTCGGGACCGGTGAAGAGGTCGGCGAGTTTGGCGGCACACTTGGCAAGGTGAGGCGGGGGCGCCGAGGGGGGACGGTCGCCGTCGGGATGCGGGCTGCGGTCTTCGCTCATGACCGTCTCTTTCGCGAGGGGTTGACCCTCACGACGATAGCAAACGATCTATGGTCATAAGCTGGATTATGACCATCCGTTAACGATCATGAAGCGCCATGCGAAATGAGCGGCGTTGCCCGTCTTTGCCGATCACAATCAGGCCATGACCTCCACCACTCGCATGAGGACCCGCCGAACCGTTGTCATGATCGCCGTCGTAGTCTCAGCAAGCTTCACCGCAGTCATGCTGATCGGCACCATTGCGCCCCTGTCGACTGGCGGCGGCATCGATTGGGCCATCTGGTCCCCATTCGCCATCTCATGCATCGCCCTATCGTCCGTCAGCATCTGGGCGCTTAGACGAGAGGCACGGGCGCGACTCGCTCAGGCCCGCGAGGACCCTGGACAGAGCCTCGG
Organism: Nonomuraea sp. NPDC050153; assembly: GCF_044460125.1. Lineage (NCBI taxonomy): Bacteria > Bacillati > Actinomycetota > Actinomycetes > Streptosporangiales > Streptosporangiaceae > Nonomuraea > Nonomuraea sp. NPDC050153. The sequence continues at coordinate 94,226 of NZ_JBITJQ010000039.1, read as the reverse complement.
CCGTCGCGTCGAACGCGTCAACGCTGCTTTCGCCGAAGCAGCATCTCTCATGGACGACCTTCGACGCGATCTCGAAGCGCAGAAAGCCGCCCGGGAAGCACTCCTCACCGAGGCCGAGAAGCAGCAGAGCCTGCTGGAGGTGAACGAGGATCAGGCCGAGAAGATCCGGCAGATCCTCGTCGGCGAGACGAAGGCGACCATCCGGGCGGAGCGGCGCCAGCAGTGGATGTTCTTCGGTCTGGGCGTGGCCGCGTCGATCCCGATCGGCGTCATGATCAATATTCTTGTGCCCTGATCACGAGACACGATGCGGCAAGCCGACGTTCCGGATTTTGGGGGTGTACCTCCCTCGGCGCGTGCGCGTGGTCTGGCGTCGGCCCCCGCAGATCGCGCCATCGAGCCGCGGCCCCTACGATCGCGGGGGCCGCACGAGGGACGGCGCGGCGGAGATCTACCCCGGCCCCGAGTGCGGTGAAACAATCTTCGCATGAGCACTCTCGCTGAACGCCTCCGCGCCGGAGCAGCCCACTCGTACCCACACGAGCAAGCCGCCGTCGAACTCCTCCTCGACTTCCACGAGCCTGGCGGCAGTTGGACTTGGGTCTCCGACGAGGATTTCACCAACTCTTGTGTCGTGGACGACGGCACCAGCGCTACGATTGGGATCGCGCACGAGAGTGGTACAACTCCCAAGATTTCTCAGTCACCGTCAAGAATCTCCGTGCTGCCCTCGACTTCGCTATCAGCCTTGGCGAGGAACGGTTCAACTTCCGGTGGATGGAAAAGCCGGAAAGTGACGTGCTCGCCACCGCCGCGGCCCGCGCCATCAACTGGAGATCCAGGTAGTAATGGGTCTGTCAGGGCCCGGCTGCCGGATCGCTGGCCGGGCCCTGAGCTGCGAAGCGCGCCGTTACGCCGTCAGATTCAAAACACCCTCTGAAGCGTGGACGCCTGGCCATGCTTCAGGCGCTTGGCCACCGTGTTGGCCACTTCTGTTGACCCTGGCCAACCCTCTAGCCACTTCGGTTGGCACGCGACCAGATGCCATGTCACCTGACAGCCGGTGAGGCGTCGAGGAGGGCAAGGTCGTCATCGGCGCGGGAGGCTAGCGCCGGTCAGGGAAGATCGCGTCCCAGTTGAAGGTGGCGCCGGTCGCGAGGATCAGGTGCAGCCGCATGTATGCATCGCCGACGGTGACGCACGATTGTACGTACGCGTTGTCGAGGAGGTTCTTGCTGGCGTCGTCGAGGAGGTCGGCCGCCTTGGCCGCGGCCTGGTCGGGGGTCACTGCTCCGCTCCCGTCGAGGTGGTCGGCTCCGTCGTCGCGTTCTTACGGTTGTCGCCGCCGCGGTGTCGCAGATCGGCGCCCGCCTCCTCGAGAAGCGCGTGGATGAACCCGTACGAGCGGCCGATCGACAGGGCGAGCGCGCGGATCGACTCGCCCGCCTGGTAGCGGTCGGCGACGAGCTGCGCGAGCTGGTGGCGGTCGGCGCCGGTGATGCGGACGTTGGGTTGGAGTCGCATGAGGGGCCTTTCGTGGTCGAGGCGGGTTACGCGGCGGTGCGGCCGAGTTGGTTGCGGAGCTCGTCGCGGTCTTCCGCTGTAGCAGGTACGGGGTCACCGCGCCAGATGCAGCCCTCGATCGTGGCCAGGTCGGCGAGATCGTAGACGACCTCGCGGCTGGCCCGTCCGAGGACGCGCGCCTGGTAGCGGCGCGCCCATTGGCGGATGGTGCCCGGTTCGCGGTCGAGGTGAGTTGCTGCTTGCTGTGCCGTGGCTGGGCGCACGCCGTTCTCCTCGGATTCGGGCAAAAGGGCGAAGGTGTGCGTGTTGGGCGCGTTTCGGACGCAGTGAGCACGCGAAAGACCTGCTGCAGTCAACGCAGGCGCGCGAACAGAGACGTTCGCATAGGTTGGGATAGGTCTAAGAATCGACGTCTCAGAAACGATCCGAGAGCCTCGCTAGCGTTTCCGCAGGTCAAACGGCTGAACGCTGCAACAGGGCACACCACACCTGTCGGCGCAAAGTGTTACACACCCGCACGACCTGGCGCAACGAGGCATGCCATCAGGGCTACACGTCTGACCGCATCCGGAGTAGGGGGACGACGGCAGCCGCAACGATCAAGGTCATCATGCACACCAGAACCGGCACGAAGGTCCAGACGTTGAACCAGCCGAACGCCAACGACAAGACCGCCAATAGCTCGCCCACCACGAACGCGGTGCTGACCCCGAGGGCCGCAGTTCCCCACCTGACCGTGTACTGGCCTACTCGAAGGAACGCCTTCTCCATCCTCGCCACGACTTCCGACGAGACTACTTGGCCTTCGAACTCACGAGCCTTGGCCTTCTCCCATACGCGTTCACGCTGCTGCATCATGAAGCCGATCTCCACCGCGAGAGCGATCAGGATTGTCGGCAGCACCTGCGCGGCCGTGGTGTAGAACGCTTCTGAACCCATGCTGGGTAATCGCGCCCACGACCCCCGGCGTTCCACGCTGTCAGTTCCGGTTATATCTGACCAATAGTCATGTCTTTGACCTGCGGTTGGCCAGTTCTAGCTGTACGGATTGGCGGCTGGGTTGTTCATCTGAAGTGGCCCCTTTCTGGAAGAGGCTTGGGAAACCACTGCCGACGTTGCTCGACCTGGTGCTGTAGACGAAGGTCGCGGAATCGGTGGCGGTGAACGTCTTAATATCTATTACATCTATCTATCTGGGATTTACAGACTTGATCTTGAGGTAGGTTCTGCGGCCCGCGCCTGTGGGTGTCTCTGTGGTGTCTCTGTAGCGTCTATATGGTCTCCTCTGCGACCCTCATCGCGGAGCACACCACCCGTCCGGTTGAACATCGACCCCCATCCAGAGGGGATGGCAGCCAAGCATCACGGGATAAGACACTATCCCGTCCACAACCGCCGGAGGTTAGACCCTTATGCCTCAGATCGCTAAACGCCTCATCGCAGCCATCGCCGCCACTTGCGTCACCCTCACCACCATGACGATCATGGGTGCCTCGGTCACAAGCGCGTCCGCAGAAGTGGCAGCTGCGCCAAGTTGCGTCAAACTCGAGGCAGTAAGGACCGAGGGCAGCTACAAATATGCCACTGTTCGCAATGACTGCTCCTACACGGTCACGGTAAAGATCGCCGTCACCAACGGGCCGGACAGCCCGTGCAAAAGCATATCTCCTGCGAAGAAGTTCGTCTTTCGCCTCGCGAGCTCCGCTAAACTCTCTGGAATTGTGAGCTGCTGACAACCCGGACCTTCTAATCCGACGATCCGATTCGACTTCGAACCCACCGGCCGCATCCAGCGAACCCGATCTCATCTGATCATCTTGGCCACATCTCCGCGAACTGGCCACCTGCTTGGCCAGATCACCCCTGTCAGGTGACATCCAATCTGGCCATTGATCATGGCGTGACCTCGTGTTGGCCAGTTCTCCTGTCAGGGACGATGAGAGGGATGTGTCATTCAAACTGGCCATTTTTCGGCAGCGGCAGTGGTTGCTATGTCCGTCGCTGATCGGCCAGGGGCTCTGACCGATACGGGGTCAGTTGGTGAGCGCCCGAGCGACTGCGGCGCGGAGAATGTCGCCCGGAGTGGTCACCTGATCTGCCACCTCCATGTACTGCGCGTACTGCAGGGGGTCGTCACGCCAGGCACGCAGGGCGGCAATGGTCGGCTCGCTGGTGTGCCAGCACGCGCGGTAGAGCCGCTCGGCGAGGCCACTAGGCAAGCGAACAGAGATCCGCTCGGGCCAGGAGTGGCTGTGGGTTCCCGGCCATGGGCCCGACCGGGGCGCGGCCGGGGGCGGGGCCGGCCATGAGTGGTCCCATCCTCGTTCGGCGAGTTCGGCGCGTACGGCATGCGTGACGAGGACATCGACGGTGTCACACAGTGCCCCTGCCTCGCGCAGCTCACGCAGGTGGGCGTGGACCTGGGCTCGGATGTCGGCCCGCATTTCGGCCGACGCGCGATTGGGGACCTTCCAGCGGGGATCGGCCACGAGGTCGCGCCGACCTCGCCTTCTCCTTGCCCATCCGGGCGGCAAGGCGCTCCCGCGTGCCGTGCGGGACGCCAGTGCTTAACCGGGTTACGTCTGTCACGATCAGATGATCGAGGTGGAGCTCAAGTAATGCAAACCAAGGCATCCCTCCTCGGCGCACCCCACCGGCCGCCGCTTTTGGCCATTTCAGATGGCGCTGGCCAACTGTTTGGCCACATTGGCTGGCACACGGCCAGATGCGGCGTCACCTGACAACCCCGGAATCGGCCACATCAATGACGACCTGACACACGCAGCCGGCCCGCGGCAACGAGAAAGGGCCGCTTCTCGTCCCCCCGACAGAAGCGGCCCTTCCGGCGCGACCCAGCCCAGGTCAATGCGCCCTCGACGACCTCGCGCAATCGCCGAGCGAAAGCGTAGCAGCGACAAGCGCCACCGGAACCACTGCCGCTCCCGCTCGTCGACGACCAAGCCCCGCTCCTTCACCTACGCGCGATCATGAACACTCGCGCGACACAATGGAGCATGGGACGAAAACCACCCCGGCGATTACCCACCCTCGGTGTTGCAACTCGCACCTCCGCACGCACCACCAGAACCCTCGCAGCTCGACTACGACGCCGGCGCCGCGGCCGATTCACGACCGTCCAAATCTGGGCCGCCATCGCAGGCATCGTCGGCAGCCTCACCGCCGTGCCCGCGCTCATCATCTCCATGAACGCGCTCGCGCTCAGCCAACAGCAGCGCGCCGACGCCTTGGCACAGCGGGCAGAGGACCAACGAGAAAAGGCGCAGGCCAAGGCCCAAGCAGACGCGCTAGCCCAGACGGCATTCTTCAGACACGTCATCCACTGGTATCAAGACGATAGAGACCACGTACGCAATTCGAACCCTCTCCCGGCCGTCTTCTACATACTGTGGCAGCCCTACCACCAGCACAACCCACCACTGATGTGGAGTGTTCAGATCGAGCCGTGCACTCAAGTGACGATAAAAACACCCAATGCTGAGGACGATGCATACCAAGAAAGCTTCGCCTTGGAAGATCCCAACTATCCCGGAGACTTTTCGGAGTCGAATCCACTCGAAGGCGAAGACCTCTCGTACTTCATCGACAGCGAGACCAAGGGCGCGCAAATCAGTCCCTTGAAACCCGAACGTGTCATACGTGGGAATACCCCCTGCGGATGACCTACGGCATCAGCCCGCCTCCTCGACGACCAGGCCCCGCTCCTCCACCGCACAACCAAGGGTCGGACGCCCACGAGGACAGACAGCTATCGTGATAGTGACGTGGTTCGTCGCCTGCGAACGAGGACACTTATGCGCAAACCCCACTGGTCATGGACAACGACACTTCTGGCACTAGCAGTCCTGGCGCTCCTCGCAACCGCCGGAATCCAGCTCGCGCACATCAGCACCGGCCTAGATGCAGCAGGCATCAGCGCCCTCGCCTCCGCAGCCGCTGCCGTCATCTCCTCCGTCGTCGCCTGGCAGGCGCTTCGCCAACAATCTCGCCAACAAGCTGAGAACAGAGACACTCCGCCCCCTCGAGCCGAACCCCAGAACTTCGACGATTGCATTGACCTGGCGTACGTTCGGCTGGAACGCAGCAGAATTCTTACGCGCGCTGACCGGCAGTTCCTCTTGAGCTTCACCGAGGAGATGAGGTCTGGTTCCCGCATTTCTTCCCTTCTCCCAGGGCATGTCTTCCGGTACATGCCGGAGATGGCGGAGAGCCGAAAGCTCGTGCACGAAATCTGGCAGGCAGGCATACACGCGGAGGAGAGTCTAAACCGTCGTGGCCTTTGGCGGCGGTGGCGGCGTCGGAACCTGGCACGGCTGTACATTCGCTTCCTGACGCAGGAGATCGCCGCCTTTAGGATCTCCGACCCGACACGGACGGCGGAGCTAAGAGCCGAACAGCGAGCCCGTGCCGTTCGCCCGGTGCCAGGCGACAACCTGCTGTAGCTCCATGTAGATGGCGGGGCGACTACCCAGCTTCCTCAGCGACCAGGCCGCGCTCCTCCACCTCGCTGACGTGGTTCCCGCACGTCCCGCACACGAAGAACCGCACCCGCGCATCCCAGCGGAGCGACCGCTCACCACACCGACACCGCGCCGGCGACGCGCCCCGCGGCTCGTCCTCCACCACCTCCCGCAGCCGCTCCTCCCACCCAAGCGACCACTCCACCAAACCCATCGGCTCACCCCCGGCCGGCCGCAGCGACGACACCACCGACAGCCCATCCACCGCAAGCACGCCGACGAGCTGCTCCACCAGCCACGCCACCGACCGCGACCGAGCCAGCCCCGAACGAGCGCCCCGCACCCTCTCGGCGCAACCAAGCTCCTCCCGCGCGAGATCCTCGAACTCCAGCAGCTCCCCCACCAACACATCGACGACCTCCGCATCCGGAGACACCGCCGGACGCGGCCGCGACCCCGACACACGCGACCAGCGCGACGCCGGACGAAGACCATCACCCCGCGCAGACACGACGGCCGCCAGCGCATCCAGCTCCAGCAACGCCCGCCTCGTCGTCGCCCTACACCTCCCACAGACGAGCGGATCCCCCGGCCGCCACCTCACCTCAGGCTGAACCGGCTCAGGCGGCGGCTCCCCCTCGGCACCCTCCCCCAACCAGCGATCCACCGCATCCGCATGCACATCCCGAGCACGAAGGAACGCAGCCCACACCGCACGCGCCCCACCGTTGCACGGACCCACACACACCTGACCAGCCACAACACACCACCCCCCGACCAGCGCACCCTACAAGATCAACTCCTTTTCCCCACAACCAAGCCGCCAAGGGACAATTCCGACTTTGAAAATGTTTTCGAGCGCGCGAAAACTCCGCGCGCCTGGCTGGCGCGCGGAGTCTCGCGTGTCGCGTGTCGCGTTGCGCGCTACGCGCGGCGTCGCTGCGTCGGTCGCTTCTCGACGCGCTCACGCGCGAGTCTGGCGCTGCGCCCGTGGCCGTTGATCTCGCGTAGCGCTCCGTTCCGCGCAAACTGATCCATCATGCGAAGCGAAATCAGCGCTTCGACCACGTACGCGGCTTCCTCTTGCGCCTTGCCGGTGGCGTGCGTTCGGGCGTATCGGGCTTCCTGGTCGTACCGGCCGAACTGGGGCGCGTCCCACTTGATCACTACCTTGCCATCCTCCGACGTCACGCGGCGGCGTGCCACTCGGGGCTTCCGGAGTCCCACCGGCCGAAGTACCGGCCGGTGGGCGTTGTCAGCGTTGTCATCAGAACGGCGGCGCGTTCTCGTCGCGGTAGACCAGGCGCCACGGCCCGTTCGTCACGAGCAGCTCGTCGAGCCCGTCCGCCGGGTAGCTGCCTCGGGCGCTGAACAGGGTCACCCTGTTCTCGCCCATGGGGCAGACGCCGAACCACTTCGTGCCCCCGCCGTCCTCCCACACGTCGTCCTGGATGGGTGGCCAGGAGTACGGGTGAGTGCCTCGACCTTGAGGAGTTTGGCCGCGATGGGGAGCGGGCCCACGTTCAGGGTGCTGTGCTGGTTCCGGAAGTTGAGGTACAGGAACTGGCCGCGCGACGTCGTCTCGACCGACTCGGCGTAGCAGTCGAGAATGGTGACCTTTAGCCAGTCACCCTTCTTGATCTTTCCCTGCATCAGTTCTCCTGCTCTCTGTGGCGGTAGACCCACTCGTCGTAGGCGGTCATGGCCTTCTCGGCCGGGTTGGTGGGGTCGCGCCACAACGGCCGGCCCGGGGGAAGGGGTCGCTCGGGTGCGAGACGGAGATCGCGCGGATCATGTCCGTGATCTCCTCGTCGGCGGGCAGCGGCAGGAGTCTCACGCGGTCGTCTCCGCCTCACCGATGGCGAGCTGGTAAAGGGTGTCGCGGTCCAGTCGGGATACGCCTTCGGCGAGGCGGACCAGCCGCTGGACCGCCCTTTCGTGCGCGGTCATGGGCAGGCCGAGCGCGGCGCAGTTGATGCGGTGGATGGCGACCCGGAGCGGGATGTTCGCGGGGCGGCCGCCCTCGACGGTCTGGACCTCGACGAGGTAGCCGGAGTGGCTCCAGTGGAAGATGCCGAGCCCGTTGGTGATGCCGCCCTGCCACACGTCGGGGTAGCGCTGGACGAGCGTCTCCATGTGGGCGACCACCCGGACGGGGTCGGCGTCGAGCGGGATGTACGCCTCACCGAACGGCAGCACACCAATTGCCATGTCGTCGCCCTGTCTGCCGACTGTCTTCGTGCGACAGAACAAGGTCGCAGGCATTCTTGTCGGCGGATCTGCTGATCGAGCCCCGCTCAAGCCGGGCCGCGACTATTGCGGCGTGCCGCATCCCGAGGAACCGCCACCGACCACTACCGCAGCCATCCCGCGGACGGCCGCGGTTACCAAGCTCCGCGATGTCGCGCCTTGAGGAACAAACGGGCTGATTCGGCGATATTCCTGATGGGGAAGCGCCGGTCCTCAACGGGGAGGCCAGGCAATTTTGGAGGGCGGATGCGCATTCATTTCACGCGCGCTGATCTAGCGCGCACGCATATCGCGGACGGGCCGGACGTGATGTGGGAGGTGGTCGGCAGCCTGCAAGCCCTGCAGACCACCTACGGCAAGAAAGCGTTCGGGTCGTGGCGCCGGCAACTACGCCACGACCTGCAGCGAGCAGACCTGGCACGACCGGTACGCCACCGGCTTTTCCCGATCGCGCCCCACGCCGCCTACTACCCCGACCTGCTCACCCCCACAGAGGGCGCGCTCGGCCTGGAGGAGTCCCTCGAAGCGATCCTGAGCACGCCGCGCCACCGATTACGCGAGGAGATCGGCCAGCTCGGCGCCCGGCCCGGCCACGGCGCCTGGCTGGACGACCTGCGCACGGCCCGACCGAGTGCGCTGACCGAACTCAGCGACACCATGCGCGCCTACCACCGGCTCTCGGTAGAGCCGCACTGGCCGGCCATCCGCGCCTGCGTCGACAGCGACATCGCCCGGCGCCGCCAAGCCCTGCGCGAGGGCGGCGTGCACAACCTGCTCGACACCTTCCGCCCGATGATGCGCTGGAACTCCCCGGTCCTGGAGATCCCCGCCCACCCCTCCGACCGGGACATCCACCTGAACGGGCGCGGGCTCCTGCTGATCCCCTCCTACTTCACCCACCTGCATCCGCTCACCATCTTCGACGCCGAACTCCCGCAAGTCATCACCTACCCGGCAGCGCACCACCCCGCCCCGGCCGCCACGCGGCACGATGCCGTCCTGGACCGGCTGCTCGGCGACACCCGGGCCGCGATTCTGCGAGCCGTGGCCGATGGCGGCACGACCGGCGAGCTGGCCCACCGCGTCGGGGTGTCACCGCCCACCATCAGCCACCACACCGCCGTTCTGCGCGACGCGGGTCTGATCGTCAGCCAGCGCACCGCCACCACGACGATGCTGCACACCCTGAGCCCGCTGGGCGCTGCGCTGCTCGCTGGGCACCTGGCAGACTCCAACCTGTCGCGCCGCCAGCTCTCCTGATCGCCGCACGGCCGGTGGAAGCACAACGCGAAAATGGAGCGGGTAACACATCCGTGCAGTGGATTCTCATGCCGTCCCAAGAAGGGCCGCCTCGCGGTCGCAGGTTTGTCGGGTGTCCCCGGCTCCAGCACGGTCACCTCCTGGTTCGCCCGCTCCCACGCCTCCAGGTCCTCCACCGCCGGCCGCCCGCCGGCAGCACAGGCCCAGCCTGTGACGGCCACGACTCTGCCGGTGGCCGCTGAATTCGGCGTCGCGACCAGTCGCGGGTCGCCGCCGATGCGCAGACCAACGCCCACCAGGACGATCCCGATAAAGGGTGCGGGGGCGGCGCCGTGGCCGCCTTGTCGCCGTAGTCGAACCGCTTCCAGCCCTCGCGCCTGCCATCGAAATTCGCGCGAGCCCGGCCGCATCCGAAGCGACACTCTGCGTCACCGTTCCGTAACGATCAGTCCAACACTCCTTTCGACCTCTCCCAGAGTAGAAGGCTTGCCGGGAACAGGGGTGTGCGAAGGGAGAAGATGGTGGCCGACGATCGCTTCCTGCGGCTGAATGGAGCTGCCTGGGGGGCAATCGGCGTAGCCGTCGCAGTCGTCGGGCTGGCCGTGACCTACGCCCTCTCGCTGCCCGCAAACCCGTCTCCCCACCCAACTCCAGCCCCTACACCCGTGCCCACACCCGTGCCCACACCCGTGCCCACACCCGTGCCCACACCCTCTCCGACTCCGCCCTCCACCCCCGCACCGACACCGACACCGACTGCGAGATGGGAGGGTCTGGTGACGCTCCAGGAATACGGCAACATCCACCCCGAGCAAGCCAAGGACTTCGATGCGATTGCTCGCTCAGCGGATGAAGCGGCCGATTTCGCGGCGGGCGATGTGGAGGAGACGACCGGTCAGCGCAGTGTGGGAGACCTGTATGCGGTGGGTGAGGGCGTTCAAATCGCCCTATGGCCGGAGCGGAGGATGCCGACCTACGAGGACTGCAGCCGCCATGTTGGCCCCAACGCGGTATCCGAGCTGTTGAACCTTCACGAGCGCGACATCGTGTGTGCCCAAACGAGCGAGCAACGTATCGTGCGCCTGCAAGTGATCAAGCTGACTGACGACGCGAGCCTTCAGGCAAAAGTGGTCGTCTGGGACCAATAGACCTGGGCGCGTGCAGCTCTCAGGGCTGATTCCGGTTCGCTCGTTCACCCCGACGATCTGGCACGCCTGCCGGTTGGTCATCCCCTGCCGCATCAGAGCAAGGTAGTGCTCCCTCTCCTTCAAGAGCTTCTTGGTTCCCTGCGGCCTTCTTTCCGCTCGGATCTCGAACTCCATCGCACTCCCCAAGCTGGGGTGTTGCGACGACCGCTAGAAGGAGAGGCTGGTGCGGGGGCTTTCGCAAAGGAAGGTCAGGAGCCGACGCCCCAGTAGGTGCAGTGCCAGGAGCCGCGCGTCTTGACGCAGGCGCGGAAGCTCCGGTACCCGCCCGGGTCGTCGATGGCCCACGTCTGGGCGCCGGTGCGGCCGCGGTGGACCGTGCCGTGGCAGGCGTGGTAGGTGCGGCCCTTGGTGTCGGACCAGTCGAGCGAGACCTTGTCGCCCGGGCGCAGGCCGTAGCCCTTGACGAAGTAGATGTCGCGCCCGCCGTAGGCGTTGGCCTTCATGAAGAGCCTGACGTTGTAGCCGCTGACGCGGTCGACCTGCCGGCCGGAGCGCGGGGTATCGATGCGAGGTCCACAAGAGTAGTTGATCGGGCCCACCGCCGCCTCAGCGGGTACGCTTGCCACCGCCAGGCCACCCGCCAGCACTGCGGCCCCCACCAGCACCTTCATCATACCGATCATGGTCCCTCCCCTGATCCGACGTTGATGGTCGAAAGGTAGAGGAGCGCGTGTTGAGGATCCGTTGAGATCGTGCTTGGTCACGGCCGGCCCTGGCCAACTGTCATAGCTGGGCGACCAGGCGTCCGGCAGGGAGGGTGGCGTGGTCGTGATGCCTGCCCGAGCGGGAGCAGCGGCATCGTGGATGATCCAGGCCAAGGGCCATGAACGGGCGAGGCGCTCACCTTATGGGGCTGTGGTCGCCCGCCTCGATCACAAGGACGGGCCGTCGATGTCCTTGACATAGACCGCAAATCCGGCCACCCACAACACAAGGCCTATCGCCAAGCCGGATGGGTTTCCGAGCGAAACCGCGGCCACGATGCCCAGGATGATCAGGATGACCCCCAGGAACTGATTCATGCCTCCACGCTAAGCCCGCGGGACTGATCGCAGGAGTATCGCCACCACCCTGGATGTCCCTCTTCGCCCTCACAGCGAGCTGACCGCGAAGCAATGGAGGGAAGAAAAACGGATATAACAGACATGCTTTGTCGTGCTACACGGCGGGAGCTACGGTAGCGATCATAGCCAGCACCACCCGCCGACGTGCAGATCCACCAGCTCCACTGCTGGCCGCATGCCGGGGCGGCCGGCTGAGCTGGGCGTGCCCGCCGGACATCCAGCACGCGCCGGGCCAGCGGATGGCCGCGCTCCCGCCGGCCCGGCGCACGCTGGTGGGCCGCGCCGGCGCCGACGTGGGCGACCTGCAGTGGCCGCCGCCATCACCGCGCTGCGCTCGTGTGAGAGGCAGGCGCGGGCGGCGGGATCATTCCGCGTGTAGTCCGCAACCAGCGGCACTCAGGGGCCGCCAACGGCACACAGTGGCACACGCCAAACGTGGACGGATTGCCGTTGGCGCAGGTCAGGCGAGAGTAGTCGTTGGTGAGAAGTGACCCCAGCAGGATTCGAACCCGCGGCGGAACACCGCTGCGAGTGGCATCCCTGACCGGCGGGCCGGGGGCTGAGCCTGCTCGGCCCCTGGCCACCTCACCCGAGCAGCCATACCCCCGCCAGCGAGATCGACCCGATGAGCCCGGTGGCGAGGCCCCCGAGCAGCATGACGCGCCCGCCCTTGAGCAGCTTCCGCAGGTCGATCCCCGTGCCGAGCGCGAACAGGGCGGCCGCCATCAGCGCGTTCGTGACCGCCGGCACGTGCTCGGTCACCACCGGCGGCACCAGCCCCGTGCTGCGCACCGCCACCATCGCCAGGAACCCGGCCACGAACAACGGCACGATCGGCGGCCTCGTCCCGCTGCCCGCCCTCGCGGAGGCGGCGGCAGGAGGTTCCGCGGTGAGGACGGCGCCGCGCCCGGCAGGCACGGCCACCGCCGTCCGGGAAGGGCGGCGCAGTGACGTGGTGACGGCGACGATCGGGGCGAGCAGGACGACCCGGCCGAGCTTGACCGTCACCGCCGTCGCGAGAACCCCCGAGGCGGCGCCGATCGCCGCCACCTGGGCGACCTCGTGCACGGCCGCTCCCGTCCACACCCCGAGCTGCTCGGGTGACAGCCCCAGCCAGGACGCCAGCAGCGGCAGCACCACGATGGCCGCGCTGCCGTACAGGACCACCACGCTCAGCGCGCCAGCCGCGTCCTCGTCCGAACTGTCGGCGCTGTCGTGCATGGCCGCGATCGCCGCCGCCCCGCAGATCGACACTCCGGTGGCGACCAGCAGCGACGTACCGGAGGAAAGGCCGAGGCGGCGGCCGGCCATCGGCGTGAGGACGAACGTGAGCCCGGTGGCGGCGGCGACGACCGCGAGCGAGCGCCATCCGAGCGCGAGCACCTGCGGCACCGCGATCTGCAGCCCGAGCAGCACGATCGCCGCGCGCAGCACTCGCCTGGAGACGAACAGGAGCCCGGGACGCAGCGGCGCGCGGATCGCCCCCGCGGTGGCCAGCGCCGCCCCCAAGGCGACCGCGGCGGTGGCGGGGCTGATCCCCGGCACGAACCGGTTGGCGACCAGGGCGGCCGCCGTCGCCAGCGCGCACGCCGCGATGCCCGGCAGACGGGACGTCTTGGAGGGGGCGAGAAGCATGATCCCAGTTTTCGGGGCCTTCGGCAGGGCCGGTACCCGCGCGTTGACTGGGAGGTCATAGCCTGTGGCTATGACCGCATTGCCCGATCTCGACTCGCTCAAGCTCCTGGTGGACGTGGGCGAGCTGGGCAGCCTCGGCCAGGCGGCCAAGCTCGCGGGCATCGCGCAGCCGTCGGCCAGCAAGCGCATCGCCCAGTTGGAACGGCGGCTCGGCCTGCCGTTGCTGGAGCGTACGCCGCGCGGCTCCACGCTCACCGTCGAGGGCAAGATGGTGGCGGGCTGGGCCGCGCAGGTGCTCGCGGCGGCGCAGGAGCTCATGCGGGCCGCCGAAGCCGTCCGCCACGGCGAGGCGGCGCACCTGCGGGTGGCGTCCAGCATGACGGTGGCCGAATATCTGGTGCCGCGCTGGCTCGGGGAGTTCCAGAGCCGTGAGCCCGGGGTCCAGGTCGGCCTGGACGTGCTGAACTCCGCGGACGTGGCGGCGCTGGTGCTGTCGGGGGCCGGGGGCGTGGAGCTGGGGTTCGTGGAGGGGCCGACCGTGCCGGACGGGCTGGCCGACCGGGTGGTGGGCACCGACAGGCTGGTCGTCGTGGTGGCGCCGGGCCACCCGTGGGCGCGCCGCCGCACGGTGCTCCGTGGCGCCGAACTCGCCGCTACCCCGCTGGTCGTACGCGAGCGCGGCTCGGGCACCCGCGAGACCCTGGACGTCGCCTTCACCGGCCTGCACCAGGCCAGCCCGCGCCTGGAGCTCGGGTCGAACTCGGCCGTCAAGGGCGCCGCCCAGGCGGGCGCGGCCCCGGCGGTGCTCAGCGGGTACGCGGTCGAAGCCGAGCTGGCCACCGGCCGCCTCGTCGAGGTGCCGCTGACGGGCCTCAACCTGGTCAGGAGCCTGCGCGCGGTCTGGCGCCGCGGCCGCTCCCTGACGGGCCCCGCCGCGACCCTCCTGGCCATCGCCAGCCGCCCCTGAGGCGCGGCCGGGATTGTTCGCTCAACGGATCGGCATCGTCAGCTCGCCGGTCCGCGCACTCGCCGTGCAAACCAGGGAGAATCTTCAGCGATGAACATTACTCCCGCCCAGTTGCGCGACCTGGCCGGCCGCGCCGACGCACTGCAGGCAGAGGCCCGCGCTTTGTACGCCGGCCTGCCCGCCGACTCACCTGAGCGCGCCCATCTCCAGGCGGCGCACCAAGCCGCCGAATGGCTGCGGAGAGCGGGCGAGGACCTGCTGCGCGCGGCCGGAGACCTGGCCCACTATCGAGCCATGGCCGAGTCGACGTGCGGCTTCCCGTGGGGCGTCTGCCCCGAGCACGGCAACACGATCTCCTCCATGGCCAACGTGTCCACCTGCCGGGTGTGCCGCCGCACCTGGGACTACGACCGGCGCGGGCAGAAGTGCGGCGAGCCGGTGACGTGGAAGGTGACCGACCGGGTCGGCACGGAATCGCTGATGTGCGACGGGCACGTCCTCGGCGCCCGCGCGGCCATGCAGGGGGCCATCTTCATGCGCCTCGACGGAGGGACGTGACCAGGATCGGGGTGGAAGTTATCCCTCATCTCGCCGCAAAAGCGCTGATCAGCGGCCCGCAACAGCCGTAAACAGCCCCCACGTCGGCGGTGGATCCTGCATCCTGAGCATGCATTCGCGATTCCCCCCGCAAGGAGCTGCCGTGACCCGGTATGCCGCCGACCACGCCCGAAACGCGCTCGTCGCCCGCTGGAGCACCGGCATCGGGGATGTCGCCGTCACCGTGGCCGCCCTTCCTCCCTCGCCCGCCGGCCCCTCAGCCGCCCTGCGGCTGGCCGCCCAGCTGACCGAGCTGTCACAGGCCTGCTGGCGCTGCTACACCCACCCGGCAGGCACCTCCGACCAGCACGAACCGGGCGGCCGCGGCTGGTACCGGCAGCGCGAACGCGACGCCTTCGCCACCGTCGTCCCGATCCTGACCCGCTCGGACCGGTTCGGCGACCACCTGCGTTTGTCCGTCTCCACCAAAGTCGGGGAGATCGCGCAGCGCGTCGGCTGCGCCCTGCGCGCCCTCGACAGCCCCGAGCTCACCGCGCAGGTCGTCACCGACATCGCCGCCGAACTGGCGGCCGTCGAGCAGGCCGAATGCGACAACCTGTCCGGACGCGCCCAGCAGGCCGTCACCCTCAGCCGCGAGGACGCCTCGCCCCTCCAGGTCGCCCAGGCCAACGCCTTCCTCAACCGTCAGCCCTTCGGCTCCGAGGAGCTGATCACCCAGATCGACCCCGCCGCGGCCGCCATCGCCGCCGCCCACTGGCTGCACGCGGCGGCCGCCACGACCGGCCGCCACGTTCACCGGAATCCGGTGCAGGTCATGGCCGAGGGCGACCGCCTGCGGCCCCTGGCCGCCGAATGCCTCATCGAGATCGTGCGGGCCATCAGCTTCGGCGCCACACCGCGCCAGACGGTCATGCCGCTCATCCGCCACACCCTGCACGTCGCCGAGGGCCACCTGTGCGGCGTGACCGACGCCAAACGGCGCATCGCCGCCGCCGAACGCCTCCTGGCCAGGGCCCGCAGCCGCCACCCCCACCTCGACGTCGGCCCCGGCGCCGCCTGCCTGCCCATCACCTCGCTCGACCCCGCCCGTCCGGCCCTCGACCTGCTCGACAATCTCATGGCCGGAATCCACGGCTGCTGGCTGCGGTACGCCGGCCATGCGCGTACCCAGAACGCCTTCTCCTGGCACGACCCGAACGGCGACTGGCGGCACGAACGCCACGCCGAACTCTTCCTCACCGAAGTCCGTCAGGAAGCCGCCACCCGCCACCAGCACCTGCTGTAAAAGTCTTCCCCACGGGTAAAGAGAACTCCGTGACCATAAATAAATAAACAAATGCCGCTTATTAGCTCAGTCCGCCCCGATTGCCACAAAAGGAAGCGCGATGGTCGACGGTGAGGGGCGCATCGCCCATGAGCTGGGCGCGGCGCTCGGCCCGGCCGCCGGCCCGGCCGACGTGGGCGCGGCGATCTCGCAGATCGTCGGACGCAGGGTGGCGCACGACGCGCTCCGGCTGGTCGGCCTGAACCCGGCGATCGGCATCGGCCTGGGAGCGTTCAGCTTCTGGCACGAATACCAGCCCGCGCTGATCAGCGCCCTGGTGCTCAACCGATATCTGCACGGCGACCCGTGCCCGCTGCCGGTCCTCGCCCGGCAGAGCGTGCCGGTGTGCGTCGTCGGGGCAGGCTGCGGCGACGGCCGGCGCAACACGCTGATCCGGCGGATCCTGGCCTCCCACGGGGCGGGCAGCGAGCTGCGCCTGCTGATACGGGACCGCCACGGGGTCTGGGGCCTGCTCGGCCTGCTCCGCGCCGAGGGCGGCAGGCCCTTCGACGACAGGGACTTCCGCCGGGTCCAGCAGCTCGCCCCCGCGCTGCAGGCGGCGATGCGCGGATATGTGACGGCCGGTCCGCTGACGCCCACCGTTCCGGCGCTGCCGACGGGGGTCATCACGATCAGCCCCGACCACACGGTCCGGTCGATCTCGCCTCAGGCGCGCGCCTGGGTGCGGCAGATGTGGCCGGCCGCCGGGAGCGGGGTGCCGGACTGGATCGCCAACGCGTTCTGGGTCGGCCTGTCTCTTCACGTACGGGCCCACACACGCGATCCGGGCGCCTGGACGCCGCTGGTCTGCGCGCCGGCGGCGAATTTCGGGCGATGGGTGCTGATCCACGGCCAGCCACTGGACGAGAACGGCGACAGCGACGTGGCCATTCTCATCCAGGCGGCGGGCGGCGAACTGCTGCTGCCGTCATTTTGCGATTGGTACGGCATTACCGCCGGCGAACGCCGCGTCATCGAATACCTGTATTCCGGGGCCTCGGCGAAACAGATCGCCCGAGCGCTGGACCTTTCCGCCTACACCATCAACGACCATTTGAAATCGGTCTACCGCAAGACCCAGGCGCAGAGCCGGGACGAGCTCATCGCGGCGATCGCCGGCTGACCGCCCCACGCGCGTCGCACGGCAGGCCCGGGCCCGTCACGGCCAACCGGCCCCGGGCACCTCCACCCCGACCGCGAGCACCGGAGCCGGGCACGACCGGCTCCCGAGCCACGCAACCGGCACGCGTCGACCTCGGCAGTGGCGGTCGTATGCTCTTGCGAAGGCCAGGCAGTTGATCGAGGCGGGTCCCCGGGACGTCATCGCTCCGGAGGCGGCAGGCGGCGCAGGAGGTACGTGTCCATGATCCAGCCCTTGCGGGCCCGCGCCTCGGCGCGCAGTTCGCGGATGCGGTCGCCGACCTCGGCCACCGGCCCGGAGACCAGGATCTCGTCGGGCGTCCCCAGGTAGGCGCCCCAGTGGATGTGGAAGTCGTCGAGGCCGGCGAACGAGCAGTGGGCGTCCAGCATGACGACCACGTCGTCGGCGGTGGGGCCGTGCTCGGCCAGCCGCCGCCCGGTCGTGAGGTGCACGGGCCGCCCGACCTGGGTGAGGCCGGTGCGGTGGCGGGCGGTGAGCGCGGCCACGCTGCTGATCCCTGGGATGACCTCGTAGTCGAACGTGACGTTCCCGCGCTGGAGGATCTCCTCGACGATGGCCAGCGTGCTGTCGTACACGCCGGGGTCGCCCCACACCAGGAACGCCCCGGTCTGGCCGTCGCCCAGCTCGTCGCGGATGAGCGCCTCGCAGGCGAGCGCGCGGCGCGAGCGCCAGTCCTCGACGGCGGCGGTGTACGCCGGGGTGGTCCGGTCGCGCTCGGGGTCGCGGGCCTCGGCGACCCGGTACGGCCGGCGGCCGTGCTCGGCGATGAGATCCAGCCGGAGCTGGACCAGTTCATGCTTGACCTCGCCCTTGTCCACGATGAGGAACACGTCGGTGGCGGCGATGGCCTTGACCGCCTGCAGGGTGAGATGGTCGGGATCGCCGGCGCCGATACCGATGACGAGTAGCCGCTTCATCCGCAAGAGTCTGCCAGAACGGCAGATATACGATATGCCTCGCAAATCACCCAAGGAGGGACGTGAATCTCGTCGAGCAGGGCGACGCCTTCGCCGCGTTCTGGCAGGAGCGGCACCTGTGCACGCTCTCCACCACGCGCCCCGGCGGCCCGCCGCACGTGGTGCCGGTGGGCGCGACGCTGGACCTGGCCACCGGCATCGCCCGGGTGATCACCTCGGGAACCTCGGTCAAGGCCCGCCTCATCGGCGCCGACGGCGCGCTGGTGGCGCTCTGCCAGGTGGACGGCCGCCGCTGGTCGACGCTGGAGGGGCGCGCGGTGCTGCGTACCGAGCCCGAGCAGGTGGCGGACGCCGAGCAGCGCTACGCCGTCCGCTACAAGCCGCCCCGGCCCAACCCGTCGCGGGTGGTGGTGGAGATCCAGGTGACGCGCGTCCTGGGCAACGTGTGATCACCGTCGTCGGCATCGGCGCGGACGGCTGGGACGGGCTGTCCGCGGACGCGCGGACGGCGCTGGAGGCCGCCGAGGTGCTGATGGGCGGGCGCCGCCAGCTCGACCTCGTGCCCGTCCCGCCGGCCGGACCCGCACGGGCGGCCGAGCGGGTGGCCTGGCCCTCGCCGCTGCTGCCGGCGCTGCCCGGGCTCATGGAGGCGTACGCCGGGCGCGAGGTGTGCGTGCTGGCCAGCGGCGACCCCATGTTCCACGGCATCGGCTCCACGCTGGTGCGGCTGCTGGGCGCGGCGAACGTCCGCGTGGTGCCGCACGTGTCGTCGCTGTCGCTGGCGTGTGCCCGGCTCGGCTGGCCGGTGGAGCAGGTGGACGTGGTCAGCCTCGTGGGCCGCCCCCCGTCCGCGCTGAACGCCGCGATCCTGCCGGGGCGGCGGGTCCTCGTGCTGGGCGCCGGCCGCGACTCCCCGTCCCTGGTGGCCGGCCTGGCGACCGGGCTCGGGTACGGCCCCAGCCCCATGACCGTCCTGTCGGACCTGGGCGCGGGCTCGGAGTCCGTTCTGACGGGAACGGCCGAGACCTGGGCGCCGCGGGAAGCCGGACCGTCCGCGCTCAACGTGATCGCCGTCGAGTGCGTCCCCGGCCCCGGCGCCGAACCCCTCCCCCGCGTGCCCGGCCTGCCCGACGCCGCGTTCGAGCACGACGGGCAGCTCACCAAGCGGGAGGTCCGCGCGGTCAGCCTGTCGCGGCTCGCCCCGCTGCCGGGAGAGCTGCTGTGGGACGTGGGCGCGGGCGCGGGCAGCATCGCCATCGAGTGGATGCGCGGCCACCCGGCCTGCGCCGCCGTGGCGATCGAGAGCAGGGCCGACCGCGCCGCCGCCGTCGCGCGCAACGCCGACCGGCTCGGCGTGCCGTCGCTGCGGGTCGTCGAGGGCAGGGCGCCGGCCGCGCTGGAGGGCCTGCCGGCGCCGGACGCGGTGTTCGTCGGCGGCGGCGCGACCGTGCCCGGGCTGCTGGAGAGCTGCTGGGCGGCGCTGCGGCCCGGCGGCAGACTGGTGGCGAACGCCGTCACCCTGGAGTCCGAATCCGTCATTGCCCAGTGGTACGCCCGGCTCGGCGGCGACCTGGTGCGTATGTCCGTGCAACGGGCCTCACCCGTCGGCTCCTTCACGGGCTGGCGGGCCGCGATGCCGGTGACCGTGTGGTCGGTCACCAGGAAGGACGTGCCGTGACGGTGTACTTCATCGGGGCGGGCCCCGGCGCCGCCGACCTGATCACGCTGCGCGGGCTGCGGCGGCTGCAGTCGGCGCCGGTGTGCCTGTACGCGGGCTCGCTCGTGCCCCGCGAGCTCCTGGACGCCTGCCCCGTGGGCACCAGGCTCGTCGACACCGCGAACCTGACCCTCGACGAGATCGTGGTGGAGCTGCTCGCCGCCCACCGCGCGGACCTCGACGTGGCGCGGCTGCACTCGGGCGACCCGTCGGTGTTCAGCGCGGTGGCCGAGCAGATGCGCAGGCTGGACGAGCTCGGCGTGCCGTACGAGGTGGTCCCCGGGGTGCCGGCGTTCGCGGCGGCGGCGGCCTCGCTGGGCAGGGAGCTGACCGTGCCCGGCGTCGGCCAGACCGTCATCCTGACCCGTACCTCGGCGCGCGCCACGCCGATGCCCGAAGGGGAGGACCTGAAGACCCTGGGCGCGAGCGGCGCCACGATGGTGCTGCACCTGGCCGTGCAGCGGATCGACGCGGTGGTGGCCGAGCTGCTGCCCTCCTACGGGCCGGACTGCCCGGTGGCGGTGGTGGCGTGGGCCAGCAGGCCCGACGAGGTGATCCTGCGTGGCACGCTGGCGGACATCGCCGGGCAGGTCCACGAGGCCGGGATCCGGCGTACGGCGGTGATCGTCGTCGGCCCGGTGCTGTCGGCCACGCAGTTCCCCGACAGCCACCTCTACAGCGCGGATCGGGCGCGGCCGTGCGACGCGTCCTGATCCTGGGCGGCACGGCCGAGGCGCGGGCGCTGGCCGCCGAGCTGGCCGGCCGCGGCGTTCACGTGGTGTCGTCGCTGGCCGGGCGCGTGAGCAACCCGCGCCTGCCGGTCGGGGAGGTGCGGGAGGGCGGGTTCGGCGGGCCGGACGGGCTGGCCGCCTGGCTGGCGGCCGAGCGGATCGACGCCCTGGTGGACGCCACGCACCCGTTCGCCGCGCGGATGACGGCCTCGGCGGCCGAGGCGTCGGCGCGGACGGGCGTGCCGTTGCTGGTCCTGCGCCGTCCGGGCTGGCGAGAGGGGCCGGGTGACGCCTGGCGGCGCGTGGCCTCCCTGCCCGAGGCCGCCGCGCGGCTGCGCGGACCGACACGGGCGACCCTTCCCGAGACCGTCGCACGGCCGGGCGGGGGCCCGGCGCGGGTGTTCCTGACCACCGGCCGCCGGAGCCTGCCGGTCTTCACCGGCCTGGCCGGGGTGTGGCTGCTGGCCAGGTCGGTCGATCCCCCCGAGCCGCCGGTCCCGGACAACGTGCACGTCCTGCTGGATCGCGGGCCGTACACGGTCGAGGGCGAGCGTGCCCTCATCCGCGAGCACCGCCTGGACGTGCTGGTCACCAAGGACAGCGGCGGGCCGATGACCACCGCCAAGCTGGTCGCGGCCCGCGAGCTCGGCCTGCCGGTGATCATGGTGGACCGGCCGCCGCTGCCCGCCGGCGTCCGGCTGGTGGAGACCGCCGCGGAGGCGGCCGCCTGGGCCGAGGGGTAATCGCGGCCCAGGGGTGGCGGCGGGTCAGGGGTAGCGGCGCGGGGTGTAGACGCCGCGATCGGTGACCTGGGTCGTCGAGGAGCCGACGATCAGCAGGCAGCGCATGTTCACCTGCGCGGGGTCGAGTTCGCCGAGCGTGGTGACGGTGACGCTCTCGCGCTCGCCGCCGACGTCGCGGCCGATCACCACCGGGGTGGCGGCGTCGCGGTGCTCCAGCAGCAGGTCACGGGCGGCGGCGACCTGCCACGTACGGCTGCGCGAGGCCGGGTTGTAGATCGCCAGCACCAGGTCCGCCCTGGCGGCGGCGGTCAGCCGGTCGGCGACCACCTCCCATGGCTTGAGCAGGTCCGACAGCGACAGCACGCAGTAGTCGTGGCCCAGCGGCGCGCCGACCCGGCTGGCCACGGCCTGGGCGGCGGTCAGCCCGGGGACGATCCGCACCGGTACGTCCGGGAAGTCGGCCGCGGCCTCCAGCACGGCGCTGGCCATGGCGAACACGCCCGGATCGCCGGAGGACACCACGGCCACCCGCGCGCCGTCGCGGGCCAGCTCCAGCGCGTGCCGGGCGCGCTCGGCCTCCACCCGGTTGTCGGTCCGGTGGCGGCGCTGGCGCGGGTTCGGGGCGACCCGGTCCACGTACGGGCCGTACCCGACGAGGTCGGTGGCCGCCGCCAGCGCCTCCTGGGCCTCGGGCGTGAGCCATGGCCGCCCGGCGGGTCCGAGCCCCACCACGACCACCTCGCCGTGGCCTTCGGCCGCGGGCGGTTCGGGGACGAAGGTCCGCTCGGCGGGGCTGGCGAGCAGGGCCAGCGAGAAGTACGGCACCCCGTCGGCATCCACGTCCTTGAGCGGCGCGACCCGTTCGGCGCCCATGGTGGCGCGCTCGACGTACCAGGCGTCGTCCAGCCGCCCGGCCTCGGCCAGCGCGTCGCGGACCTTCTCGAACGTCCGGCCCAGCTTGAGCACCGCCGCCGAGTCGGTGCCGCGCAGCCGGTCCGCCAGCACGTCGGCGGGCAGCGTGCCGGGCAGCACCGTCAGCACCTCGTCGCGCTCCACCAGCGGCCGGCCCAGCACGGCAGAGGCGGCGCTGACGGAGGTGACGCCGGGCACCACCTCGGTCGGGTAGCGGTGGGCGAGCCGCTTGTGCATGTGCATGTACGAGCCGTAGAACAGCGGGTCGCCCTCGGACAGCACGACCACGGTCCGGCCCGCGTCCAGGTGGGCGGCCAGCCGCTCGGCGCAGTCGGCGTAGAAGTCGTCGAGCGCGCCCTGGTAGCCGCCGGGGTGGTCGGTGGTCTCCGTGGTCAGCGGGTAGAGCAGCAGCTCCTCGATCTGCCCTTCCCCCATGTACGGCAGCGCGATCGAGCGGGCGATGCTGCGGCCGTGCCGGGCGGCGTGGTAGGCGATCACGTCGGCCTCGCCGATCAGCCGCGCCGTCTTGACCGTGACCAGCTCGGGATCCCCGGGACCGAGCCCCACCCCGTACAGTCGTCCCGTCATCGCCGTCACTCCGTCTCGTTCGCGAGGGCGTTGACCGCCGCCGCCGTCATGGCACTGCCGCCGCGGCGGCCGTGCACCACCAGATATTCGAGGTCGCTGTCCGCCAGCGCCCGCTTGGACTCGGCCGCGCCGATGAACCCCACCGGGATGCCGAGCACGGCGGCGGGCCTGCCCGCGCCCTCGGCGACCAGTTCGAGCAGCCGGAACAGGGCGGTCGGCGCGTTGCCGATCGCCACCACCGCGCCGTCGAGGCGGTCGCGCCACAGCTCCAGGGCGGCGGCGCTGCGCGTGGTGCCGAGCCGTTCGGCCAGCTCCGGCACGCCGGGATCGCCCAGCGTGCACACCACGGCGTTGTCCGCGGGCAGCCGGCGCCTGGTCACGCCGGAGGCGACCATCTGCGCGTCGCACAGCACGGGCGCGCCCCGGCGCAGCGCCTCGCGGGCCCGGACGACCACGGAGGGCGACCAGTCCAGGTCGGCCACGAGGTCGGTCATGCCGCAGGCGTGGATCATCCGCACCGCCACCTGCGCGACCTCGGGCGGCATCCCGGTGAGGTCGGTCTCGGCACGGATGGTCGCGAACGAGCGCCGGTAGATCTCGGCCCCGTCGCGGATGTAGTCGCTCACTGCTGCCTTTCCTGGTATCCGTCGCCGGTGGCGACCATCTGGACGACCCGGCCGCGCGGCAACCCGCAGCGCCGCTCGCAACCGGCCCAATGCACGGGCGTCGCCGGAGGGCCGTCCAGCGTCGCCACCCAGCGCCGCGCGTCCTCCTGGACGTCGGCGAGGGACTTTGCGCAGCCCGGACGGCCGGTGCAGGCGCTCACTCCGGCCCACGGCGAGGCCGGGTCGGTCACCAGCCCGGCCGCCGCCAGCACCCGCGCCGCCTGGTCGGCCGCGGCGGGCGACAGGTCGAGCAGCACGACGGTCCGCCACGGCGTGAACCGGACGGGCACGCCGGTGGTGTGCTCCGAATCGTTCGCCTCGGCCGCTGCGGCGACGGCGAGCGCCTGGGCGGCGGACAGCCGTCCGAGCGGCACCACGACCTCCAGCGCCACCCGCCCGTCCCGCTGCCCTACACGCCCCGCGCGGGCGGAGGTGCCGGTGGCATGCGCGCAGGTGCCGGTGGTGTCGAGGCGGGTGGCGCGACGGGCGGGGGTGTCCGTGGCGTGGAGGCGGGTGGCGATGCGGGCCGGGCCGTTCTCCAGTTCCGCGATCCGCCACGCGCCCCCGTCCGCCGCGGCGCTCTCCCGTTCGTCGAGGAACGCCTCTGCGGCGGCGACCATGCGGCCGGCGGCGGCGTCCGCCCTCACGGCGAGCCCGGCGTCCACGCCCGCCAGCAGCAGCCGCCCGTCAATGAACGTGACGTCGGCCCCGAGCGCGAGCATGTCGCCGCCGCCGTCGTCCACCGCGAACAGGAACCGTCCCGGCAGCCCGGCCAGGCGCGGCCGCCCGCACAACGCCCGGTCCAGCGCCTCCACCAGGGGCTGCGGGTCCAGCAGGCCCGTGCGGCCGCCCAGCGGCGAGGCCACGATGTTGCGCACGCGCTCGTGCGCCGCCGACGGCAGCAGGCCGGCGGCGGCGATCCGCTCGGCGAAGGCGGCGGGCGAACGCAGGCCGCGCACCTGGACGTTCGCCCGGGAGGTCAGCTCGATCACGCCCGAGCCGAGGTCGGCCGCGCAGGCGGCCAGCTCGCGGAGCCGGACGGGCGAGATCGCGCCGCCGGGCAGGCGGACCCGGGCCATCGGGCCGTCGGCGGCCTCGTGCACCTGTAGCGCCCCCGGACAGGCGTCGGGACGCAAACGTCCGGAAAAGTCGGCTATGGACACGATGAGGATGGTAACGCCACTTCTGGCGGAGGTCGCCCGTGTCGTAGGCTCCTCCTAGGCGATGGCTAGGGAGGAAGCCGGTGTGAATCCGGCGCGGTCCCGCCACTGTGACCGGGGAGCGAACCCCACCGCAGGCCACTGCCCGGCGACGGGTGGGAAGGCCGGGGTGAGCGCTGATCCGGGAGTCAGGAGACTCCAGCCGTCGCGACACCCACGACCGGGGCGAGGACCCCGAGGGAGGATGACGCCGTGCCTGGCGACAGCCGTACCGTCCTGCTGCTCTCGACCTCCGACACCGACCTGCTGAGCGCTCGTTCGAGCGGTGCCGCCTACCGGTTGGGCAACCCGGCCCGGCTGCCGGTCGAGGACCTGCCCGCCCTGCTGGAGGGCGTCGACCTGGTCGTGGTACGCCTGCTCGGCGGCCGGCGCGCCTGGGAGGAGGGCCTGGACGCGCTGCTGGCCGGCCCCCGTCCGGTGGTGGTCCTGGGCGGCGAGCAGGCTCCGGACGCCGAGCTGATGGAGCTGTCCACGGTCAGCGGCAAGGTCAGCGGCGGCGTCTGCGCCGAGGCCCACGCCTACCTGGCCCACGGCGGGCCGCCGAACCTGGCCGAACTGCACGCGTTCCTGTCGGACACGGTGCTGCTGACCGGGCGCGGGTTCGCGCCGCCGGAGCCCACGCCCTCCTGGGGGCTGCTGGAGCGCGCGGCACGGCCCGGACAGGGGCCCGGACAGGAGCCCGGACAGGGGCCCGTGATCGGGGTGCTCTACTACCGGGCGCACCACCTGGCGGGCAACACCGCGTTCGTGGAGACGCTCTGCGCGGCCGTCGAGGAGGCGGGCGGGCAGGCGCTGCCGGTGTTCTGCTCCTCCCTGCGCACCGCCGAGCCCGAGCTGCTCGACACGCTGCGCGCCGCCGACGCGCTGGTGGTGACCGTACTGGCGGCGGGCGGCTCGCGCCCCGCGACGGCCGGCGCGGGCGGCGACGACGAGGCGTGGGACGTGGGCGCGCTGGCCGCGCTCGACGTGCCGATCCTGCAGGGGCTCTGCCTGACCACCAGCAGGCAGGCATGGGAGGAGAACGACGACGGGCTGTCGCCGCTGGACGCCGCCTCGCAGGTGGCCATCCCGGAGTTCGACGGGCGGATCATCACGGTGCCGTTCTCGTTCAAGGAGATCGACCCCGAGGGGCTGACCGTCTACGTCGCCGACCCCGAGCGGGCCGCCCGGGTGGCGGGCATCGCGGTGCGGCACGGGCTGCTCCGCCACACGCCGCCCGCCGAGCGCCGCCTGGTCGTCATGCTGTCGGCGTACCCGACCAAGCACTCCCGGGTGGGCAACGCGGTCGGCCTGGACACCCCGGCCAGCACCGTCAAGCTGCTGGCCAGGCTCGCCGAGGCCGGCTACGACCTGGGCGAGAGCTTCCCCGGCGTGGCCGAGCAGGACGGCGACGCGCTCATCCACGCGCTGATCGCCGCCGGCGGCCAGGACCAGGACTGGCTGACCGAGGAGCACCTGGCGGGCAATCCGGTGCGCATCTCCGCCGCGTCCTACGAGCGCTGGTACCGGACCCTGCCCGAGGACCTGCGGACGGAGATGGAGCGGCACTGGGGGCCGCCGCCGGGCGAGCTGTTCGTGCACGAGGGCGAGCACGGAAAGGACATCGTGCTGGCGGCGCTGCGGGCCGGGAACCTGGTGGTGATGGTGCAGCCGCCGCGCGGCTTCGGCGAGAACCCGATCGCCATCTACCACGACCCCGAGCTGCCGCCCAGCCACCACTACCTGGCCGCCTACCGCTGGTTGTCGGCGGAGTTCGCCGCGCACGCGATGGTGCACGTGGGCAAGCACGGCAACCTGGAGTGGCTGCCGGGCAAGTCGGCGGGCATGTCCGCCTCGTGCGGCACCGACGCGGCCGTCGGCGACCTGCCGCTGGTCTACCCGTTCCTGGTGAACGACCCGGGCGAGGGCACGCAGGCCAAGCGGCGGGCGCACGCCGTGCTGGTGGACCACCTGGTGCCGCCGATGGCGCGGGCGGAGACGTACGGCGACATCGCCCGGCTGGAGCAGCTGCTCGACGAGCACGCCACGATCGCGGCCATGGACCCGGCCAAGCTGCCCGCGATCCGGGCGCAGATCTGGACGCTGATCCAGGCCGCCCGGCTCGACCACGATCTGGGGCTGGCGGACCGGCCGCACGACAGCGAGTTCGACGACTTCATCCTGCACGTGGACGGCTGGCTGTGCGAGGTCAAGGACGCGCAGATCCGCGACGGCCTGCACGTGCTCGGGCAGGCGCCGGCCGGGCAGGTGCGCGTGGACCTGGTTCTGGCGATGCTGCGCGCCCGGCAGATGTGGTCGGGCCGCGAGACGCTGCCCGGCCTGCGCGAGGCGCTCGGCCTGGCCGAGGACGGCACGGCGGGGCTCGGCAACGTCGACCGGGCCGAGGCGACCGCCCGAGCCCTGGTGGAGGCCATGGAGGAACGCGGCTGGGCGGCGGAGGCGGCGGCGGAGATCACGCGCGAGTTGCCCGGCGAGCGGCGCGACCTGGTGACGCGGGTTCTCGAGTTCGCCGCCACCGAGATGGTCCCGCGCCTGGCCCGCACCACCGACGAGCTCGACCATGTCCTGCACGCCCTGGACGGCGGCTACGTCCCCGCCGGGCCGAGCGGCTCCCCGCTGCGCGGCCTGGTCAACGTGCTGCCGACCGGCCGGAACTTCTACTCCGTCGATCCCCGCGCGATCCCGAGCCGGCTGGCCTGGGAGACCGGCCAGGCCATGGCCGAGTCGCTGCTGGAGCGCTACCGGTCCGACACCGGCGAGTGGCCGCGTTCGGTGGGGCTGTCCGTCTGGGGCACCAGCGCCATGCGGACGGCGGGGGACGACGTGGCCGAGGTGCTGGCCCTGCTCGGCATCCGCCCCGAATGGGACGAGGCCTCGCGGCGGGTCACGTCCCTGGAGCCGATCCCGCTCGCCGAGCTGGGCCGTCCCAGGATCGACGTGACGGTGCGCATCAGCGGGTTCTTCCGCGACGCGTTCCCGCACGTGGTGGCCATGCTCGACGACGCCGTACGGCTGGCCGCCGCCCTGGACGAGCCCGACGAGGACAACTACGTGCGCGCCCACGTGGCCGCGAGCGGCGGCGACGAGCGCCGGGCGACCATGCGCGTCTTCGGGTCGGCGCCGGGCGCGTACGGGGCCGGGCTGCTGCCCCTCATCGACAGCCGCAACTGGCGCGACGACGCCGACCTGGCCGAGGTGTACGCGGTGTGGGGCGGCTTCGCCTACGGCCGCGACCTCGACGGCGTGGCCGCCCGCCCGCAGATGGAGGACGCCTACCGAAGGATCGCGGTGGCCGCCAAGAACGTCGACACCCGCGAGCACGACATCGCCGACTCCGACGACTACTTCCAGTACCACGGCGGCATGATCGCCACCGTCCGCGCGCTGACCGGCCGGGCCCCGGCCGCGTACGTCGGCGACAGCACCCGCCCCGACGCCGTCCGCACCCGCACGCTGTCGGAGGAGACCGCGCGCGTCTTCCGCGCCAGGGTCGTCAACCCGCGCTGGCTGGCCGCGATGCGCCGCCACGGCTACAAGGGGGCCTTCGAGCTGGCCGCCACCGTCGACTACCTGTTCGGCTACGACGCCACGACCGGTGTCGTGGCCGACTGGATGTACGACAAGCTCACCGAGACGTACGTGCTCGACCCGGAGAACCAGGCGTTCATGGCGCAGTCGAACCCCTGGGCGCTGCACGGCATCGCCGAGCGCCTGCTGGAGGCCGCCGAGCGGGGCATGTGGCAGCACCCCGACCCGGAGATCCTGCGCGGCCTGCAGGAGGTCTACCTCAAGACCGAGGGCGACCTGGAGGACGACACCAGCCGCTGAGCCGCCACCGGCTGCCCGGCCCAGTGCAGGTGCAGGTAGGACGCGGTCACCAGGGCGTCGCCGAACCCGTCGGCGCCGTCAGGGGGGCCGCCCTCCCAGCGGAACAACGGCTCGCCGGTGTAGTCGACGGCGGTGCGGTGGAACTCGTGCCCCCGGAAGCGCTCGCCCCGCTCCGTCAGCGGCGAGCGCCTGAGCGCGACCGCGTCCCGGTAGCCGAGCGTCAGCTTCGCCGTCATCCGGGCCCGGCCCGGCACCCGGCCGCACATCCGCTGCCCGTCCAGCTCCTCGCACAGGTAGAGCAGCCCGGCGCACTCGGCGGCGATCGGCCCGCGGAAGGCCGCCACCTGCTCGCGCAGCGGCTCGTTGGCGGCCAACTCGGCGGCGTACACCTCGGGGAAGCCGCCGCCGATCACGAGCGCCGCGGTCCCGTCCGGCAGCCGCTCGTCCCGCAGCGGGTCGAACACCGCGACCTCCGCCCCGGCCGCCCGCAGCAGCTCGACGTGCTCGGCGTAGCCGAACGTGAACGCCGCCCCGCCCGCCACGGCCACCACCGGCCGGTCCTGCCGCTCCACCCGCGCGGGCTCCCAGGGGGTCGCCTCCAGCCGGGGAGCCGAGGCCGCCAGCCGCAGCAGCGCGTCGAGGTCGCACGAGCGGGACACCAGCGCGGCCAGCCGGTCCACCGAGGCCAGCGCCTCGGCCTCGCGCTCGGCGGCGGGCACCAGCCCCAGGTGCCGCGACGGCGTGGAGACGGCGTCGTCGCGGCGGATCGCCCCCAGCACCGGCACCCCTGCGGCGGCCAGCGCGGACCGGCACAGCTCCTCGTGCCGGTCCGAGCCCACCCGGTTCAGCACCACGCCGCCCACCCGCACCTGGGGGTCGAACGTGGCGAACCCGTGCACGACCGCCGCCACCGACCTGCTCTGCCGCGCCGCGTCCACCACCAGCACGACCGGCGCGTCCAGCAGCCGGGCCACGTGGGCGGTCGAGGCGAACTCCGTGTCCCCCTTGCCGTCGAACAGCCCCATCACGCCCTCGACCACCGCCACGTCGCACCCCGCCGCCCCGTGCAGGAACAGCGGCAGCACGCGCTCCTCCCCCACCAGCCACGGGTCCAGGTTGCGGCCGGGACGCCCGGTGGCCAGCGCGTGATAGCCCGGGTCGATGTAGTCGGGGCCCACCTTGTGCGGCGAGACCTTCAGCCCGCGCGCCCGCAGCGCCGCCATCAGCCCTGTGGCCACCGTCGTCTTGCCGCTGCCCGACGACGGCGCGGCGATGACGAGCCGGGGAACTACCACTCGATGCCCTTCTGCCCCTTCTGCCCGGTGTCCATGGGATGGCGAATCTTGCCCATCTCCGTCACCAGATCGGCCACCTCGATCAGCCGCTCGGGCGCGTCCCTGCCGGTGATCACCACGTGCTGGTTGCCGGGCCGCCCGGTGAGCGTGGCCACCACGTCGTCCAGCTCCAGCCAGCCCCACTTCAGCGGGTACGTGAACTCGTCCAGCACGTAGAACCGGTACGTCTCGGCCGCCAGATCCCGCTTGATCTGCTCCCACCCTTCACGGGCGTCGGCCGCGTGATCCTCCTCGGTGCCGGGCCGCTGGATCCACGACCAGCCCTCGCCCATCTTGTGCCAGGTCACCGAGCCGCCCTCGCCCGTCCCCCCGAGCACCTTCAGCGCCCGTTCCTCGCCGATGCGCCACTTGGCCGACTTCACGAACTGGAACACGCCGACCGGCCAGCCCTGGTTCCAGGCCCGCAGCGCCATCCCGAACGCCGCCGTCGACTTGCCCTTGCCGGGGCCGGTGTGCACGATCAGCAGCGGCCGGTTGCGGCGCTGCCTGGTGGTGAGGCCGTCGTCGGGCACGGCGGCGGGCTTTCCCTGCGGCATCGGTCAGACCGCCTTCCGGTGCTCACGCACGACCGACCCGAGGTCGGCCAGCTCATCGAGGGGGACGAGCCGCGCCCGCAGCCGGGCCGCCAGCCGGACCGCCAGGCCGAGCCGCACCGGGCCGCTCTCGCAGTCGACGACCACCGCGGCCGTGCCCTCCAGCAGCGCCGCCGCCCGGTCCACGTCGCCGCCCGCCGTGGCGCGCCCGTCCGTCACCACCACCAGCAGCGGCCGCCGCGCCGGGTCGCGCAGCCGCTCCACGCGCAGCACCTCGGCGGCGCGCACCAGCCCGGCCGCCAGCGGGGTGCGCCCACCGGTCGGCAGCGAGCGCAACCGCGCCGCGCCCGCCTCCACCGACGAGGTCGGCGGCAGCGCGACCACCGCGCCCCGGCCGCGGAAGGTGACCAGGCCGACCTTGTCCCGCCGCTGGTAGGCGTCGAGCAGCAGGCTGAGCACCGCGGTCTTGACCGCGGTCATCCGCCTGCGCGCCGCCATCGAGCCGCTCGCGTCCACCGCGAACAGCACGAGGTTGCCCTCCCTGCCCTCGCGCACCACCTCGCGCAGGTCGTCCTCGCGCAGCACCAGCCCGGGGCCGCGGCGCCCGCGCCGCTGCTGGTGGGGGGCCGCGGCCAGCACCGTCGCCGTCACGTGCAGGTCGCGCACGCGTCCGGCGGGGCGGCGCGCGCCGGTGGCCCGGCCGTGCGGGGTGCGCGAGCGCGACCGCCGTCCCGTCGCGCCCTCGCCGACCCCGGGCACCTCCAGCAACGGCACCCGGTACGGCGCCGCGACCCCGGCCACCCGCCCCTCTCCCGCGTCTCCGGGCGACGCCTGATCGGCCGGCCGCGGGTCATCAGCCTCCGTACCCGCACCCCCGGTCGCCTGTGACGCCACGTCGTCGGAGCTGGGGTACCTGCCATCGGACGGACGGTCCCACCGCCGCGCGCCATCCGGCTCGGGCCCGCGGCCGTCCGGCCCGCCTGCGGGGTCGCCTGCGGGGTCGCCGCCTTCGGAGTCGCCTGCCGGCGGGGCATCGCCTTCGGGGGCGCCGGGTGGCGGGGTGCCGTCTTCGGCCGACGCGGGCGAGCCCTCCGGCCCATCAGGTCCGGAAATATCAGGACCTCCGCCGTCGGGGTCGTCCGGGTCCTCGTCGTCCTGCGACGTCCGCGCCAGCAACTCGTCCAGCAGGGCCTCGTCCAGTCCGGGCGCGTCGAACGGATCGCGCCGCCGCCGGTGCGGCAGCGACAGCCGGGCCGCGGCCCGTACGTCCTCGGTGCTCACCACATCCCTGCCCTGCCAGGCGGCGTGGGCGATGGCGGTGCTCGCCGTCACCAGGTCGGCCCGCAGGCCGTCCACCTCGAACGCCGCGCACACGGTCGCGATCTGCCGCAACCGCGCGTCGGGCAGCCGCACCCCCGGCACCCGGGCGCGGGCCCGGGCGATCCGGCTCGCCAGCGCCGCCTCCTCGGCCGCCCACCTGGCCGCGAACGCGCCCGCGTCCAGGTCGAAGGCGAGCCGCCTGCGCACCACCTCGGCCCGCTCCACCGGGTCCCTGGACGCCTTGACCTCGACCGTCAGCCCGAACCTGTCCAGCAGCTGCGGGCGAAGCTCGCCCTCCTCCGGGTTCATGGTCCCGACCAGCAGGAACCTGGCGGCGTGCCGTACCGACACCGACTCGCGCTCCACATAGCACGTGCCCAGGGCCGCCGCGTCGAGCAGCAGGTCGACGAGGTGGTCGTGGAGGAGGTTCACCTCGTCCACGTAGAGGACGCCGCGGTGGGCGGCGGCCAGCAGGCCGGGTTCGAACGCCTTCACGCCTTCCGTCAGCGCCCGCTCCACGTCCAGCGAGCCGACCAGCCGGTCCTCCGAGGCGCCGACCGGCAGCTCCACCAGCGCTGCCGGACGCTCCACCCCGTGGGCGCCGGGTTCGTGCGGCCCGTCCGGGCATCCGGCGTCGGGCGCGGCCGGATCGCAAACGAACCGGCATCCGGGCACCACGGTCACGGGAGGCAGCTGGGCGGCCAGCGCGCGCACGATGGTCGACTTGGCGGTGCCCTTCTCGCCGCGTACGAGCACGCCGCCCGCCCGCGGGGAGACCGCGTTGAGCACCAGCGCCAGCTTCAGGTCGTCGAGGCCGACGACGGCGCTGAACGGATATGTGACGTTCAAAACAGAACCTTCCGGTTGACATGGGCGACCCGCCAGCCGGCGCGCGTGACGGTCAGCTCGGTGACGGACAGCGGCGCGAGGTCGAACCGGGCGGCGCTCAGCGGGTCCAGCCCGAGCGCGTGGGCGAGCGCCGCCCGGATGGCGCCCGCGTCGCAGACGGCGACGACGCCGGGCTCCGCGCGTACGGACTCCAGCCAGGCGGCGACCCGCTCGGCGTGCGCGGCCAGGCTCTCGCCGCCGTGCGGGGCCGCGTGCGGGTCGGTCAGCCAGCTCGCCAGCGCGTCCGGCTCCTCCCGCGCGACGCGCTCGTACGGCAGGCCGCGCCACCGGCCGCAATCCGCCTCCGCCAGCGCGGGGACGGCACGCGCCGCCAGTCCGGCGGCGGCGGCGGTCTGGCGCGCGGCGACACTGGGAGCCGTGCACGCCACGGCGCCGGCCGCGCTTCCGGCCACGCTTCCGGCCACCGGCCCCGCCACCACCGCACCCGCCGCCTGCCCGGCCGCCCTTGCGGCCACCGTGGAGACCAACACGGAGGCCAAGGTGGAGGCCAGCGCGGCGGCCCTGGTCAGGCCGGCCGCGTCGGCGTCCGCGTCGGCCGCGGGGAAGCAGGCGGCCCGCATCCCCGGCGTGCTTGCGTGCCGGACGAACAACACCCCGCTCAACTCGGCTCGCTCAACTCGGCTCAGCCCGGCGAGGCGGCGGCGCTCGCCGGGTGGGCCGCCGCGCGGCGGGCCGCCCGGTCGCCGACCCAGCCGAACAGCACGCCGAAGGCCGTCCAGAAGACCAGCTGCGTCCCCAGCGACGCAAGCCTGAACTGCCACAACAGCGTGGCGGGGAAGTCCGCGGGCACTTCGTTGACGGTCGGCAGCAGGGTCCACGCCGCGATCACCGGAACCAGGAACGCCGCCACCGCCGCGACCCACCGGGCCCACGGCCCGGCGGTGACCCGGCGCGCGGTGGCCACCGCGATGGCCGTCGCGGCCAGCCCGACGAGGATCGTCACCACGTAGAGCAGGGTGCGGCTGTTGATCGTCTCCGGGTCGCCCACGGCCGGTGGGTTCGCCGGATACTTCACGAACGGCACGAGGATCACCGCCACGAACGCCGTCCCGGCGGCGGCGAGGGCCAGCCCGCCCTCCGACCGGGGGCCGACCCGTCCGCGCAGGCCCGCGTACACGAGGGCGAAGATCCCGCCCACGGCCAGCCCGTACAGGCCCGTGGCCAGGAAGAGCCCGGCCTTCTGCCCCGGCCTGCTGACGAGCTCCTCCTCGCCGTGGTCATGTGCGGATGCTTCCTGGGCGGCGTGGGCCTCCTCCAGCGCGATGGCGCTGTCCACCCCCGGCTCTCCGAAGGCGAAGGCGAAGCCGCCCGCGATCAATCCGGCCAGCAGGCCCAGCAGCAGGCCTCTGACCAGCAGGGTGCGTACCATGTGCGCGCCTCAGTGGCAGGGAACGCCGAGCAGGTGGCGTCCGTCGTGCATGAGTTCGTGCAGGTAGGCACCGGTCTGTGAGATGGCCCCGTTGTCCATCAGCACCAGATAGGCGACCAGCAGCAGCACCGGAACGGCGAGCAGCCACAGCCGCAGACGGGGAAAGGGGATTGCCGAAGGAGTGGACAGACCACTCATACATGCCTCCTCAGGGATGACGCGTCCCAACCAACGAGGTCACGAACCGTCCAAGCGACCTGGCTCCCGGGATCTACGTCCCGGATACAGTGGCGCGTCCGCACCGGCATCTCACCGGATTTCCCTTGGACAATCGTGAAATCTACCGGAATGTATCCCTTCCTCCCGTTCACGTCAACGGATGGGACACCTGGAATGCCGACCTCTAAGCTGTTGCGGCGTTTCTTCCTCCCGATCCGGTTAAGGACTGCCGATGAGACAGCACGTGCGCATCCCGCTGCCGGACGGCGGCTCGCTGGACGCGACGATGACACTGCCGGAGGGCGCCGCGCCCGCGGGTGGGTGGCCGGGCGTGGTGGTCGTGCACGAGATCTACGGCGTCGAGCCGGACCTGCTGGAGGTGGCGGACCTGTTCGCCGAGCACGGGTACGCGGCGATCCTGCCGGACCTCTACAGCCACGGCACCAGGTTCGGGTGCCTGGCGCGGGCCATGCACCAGTTCGTGACGGACAAGCCGGGCCGGCCGGCCGCCGACATCGACGCGACCCGGCGATGGCTGGCCGGCCGCGACGACGTCGACGGCGACCGGCTCGGCGTGATCGGATTCTGCATGGGCGGCGGCTTCGCCCTCGCGTACGCGGCGAGCGCGCCGCCCGGCGTGCGGGCCGCGTCGGTCAACTACGGCACGGTCCCCCGCGACCAGGAGGCGCTGCGGTCGGTGTGCCCGGTCGTGGCCTCCTACGGCGGCCGGGACAAAGGCTTCGGCCCGCACGGCACGCGGCTGCGGGAGCACATGAGTGCGCTCGGCATCGAGCACGACGTCGAGATCTACCCGGACGCCGGGCACTCCTTCATGACCGACGGCCATCACCCCGTGGCGAAGCTCGCCCTGTTCCCGCTGCGCCACGGCCTCGTCCGCGCGGCGGCGGACGACGCGTGGCGGCGCACGTTCGCCTTCTTCGACAGGCACGTCGCGAGCCCCGGGTAGCGCCGAACGGCTCGGGGCCGCCGGCCTCCGCGCGGCCCTGGCCGGCGGCCCCCGTACGTGGCGTGAGCGAGGATCAGACCAGCGGCAGGCGGCGCACGCCGGTCATGGTCGGCACCGGCATGAACTCCACCGGATCCGCCGGATCGGTGCGCAGCGTGCTGAACCGGTCGAGCAGGACATTCAGCGCAATCCGGCCCTCCAGCCGGGCCAAGGGGGCGCCCAGGCAGAAGTGGATGCCGCGGCCGAAGGCGAGATGCGGGTTGGGGTCGCGGCCGGAGTCGAAGACGCCCGGGTCGGTGAACTGGCGGGGATCCCGGTTGGCCGCACCGGGCCAGACCAAGACCGTCTGATCGGCCGGGATCGTCACGCCGCCGAGCTCGGCCTCGCGCATGGTGGTGCGGCCGAGCAGGGCGAACGGCGTGAAGAAGCGGAGGGACTCCTCGATGATCGCCGGGATCGTGGCGCGGTCGGCCCGCGCCTTCTCCTGCTGCTCGGGGAAGGCGTCCAGGGCCAGCACCGTGTTGCCGAGCAGCATCGTCGTGGTGACGTGCCCGGCCAGCAGCAGGACCATCGCGAAGTTGACCACCTGCTCGTCGGGCAGGCGCTCGCCGTCCACCTCGGCCTCGACCAGCTTGGTCAGCAGGTCGGCGCGCGGCTGCCGCCGGCGTTCCGCGGCGTGGCCGGCGAGGTAGGAGGACATCTCCCACCACGCCTTCATCGCGGCCTCCGTGCCCTCGCCCTGTCGTTCG
Organism: Nonomuraea sp. NPDC050153; assembly: GCF_044460125.1. Lineage (NCBI taxonomy): Bacteria > Bacillati > Actinomycetota > Actinomycetes > Streptosporangiales > Streptosporangiaceae > Nonomuraea > Nonomuraea sp. NPDC050153. Next base: position 58,054 of record NZ_JBITJQ010000039.1, on the reverse strand, counting down.
AGGAGCTCGTCGAAGGAGACCTTGGTGTCGCTCCGGAACATCGCGTCGGCCCACTGCTTGAACAGGACGCGATCGCTGCTGGGCACGCCCAGCAGCTCGGCGATGACGATGACCGGGAGCGGATAGGCCAGATCGCGCACGAGCTCCAGCCCACCGCGCTCGCGCGCCGCGTCGAGCAGCTCGTGGGTGACGGCGGCGATCCTCGGCTCGAGGTCCGCGACGACCTTGCGGGTGAAGGCGCTGCTGACCAGCTTGCGCAGCTTGCCGTGCTCCGGCGGGTCGATCTGGGTGATGAAACCCTCCAGCGACATGCCCTTCGGCCTCTGCTCCTCCGGGACCAGGCGAAGGGTGTCGGAGGAGAACGTCGTGGGGTCGCCGAGGACCTCCACCAGCTCGGGGTAGCCGTAGACGTTCCACATCCCGGCGGCCGCGTTGTGCTCGACCGGCCCGCCCGGCCACGGGCCGTGCAGCCAGAAGTGCTGTTGGGGAATGTTGTACCGCTCGACGATGTCAGACATCGCCACTCCCTTGATCGTTGGTTGTGATTTCCCGGTTGAGCGGATCGCGCGACCCGGCAGAGGGCGCGGTGACGCCGTGCCGGGAGTCCCGCGATGAACGGCACGTGCTCCTCGACGATCGTGTGTTCACCCGGAGCCCTGATCGTCGTCTTTCGGCCGCTTGCGATACTCCTCCCAGCGCTGGAGCGACTCCTCCACATCGCGCACGAGGAAGGCGAAGAACTCCCTGGTCTCCTCCACCAGCGCCCGCTGCTCGGCGCGGTCGTCGCCGACGAGCGACAGTCCGAGGCCCAGCGCCTCCGTGATCGGCGGGAGGACGGCCATCTGGCCCCGCAGGACCTGCGCCCATCCGCCGCGAACGACCCGGTAACGGTGCTCACGGCCCGAGGTGGGGACGCGCTCGACCATGCTGGCGGCCTCCAGTTGCCTGGCGACCATGCTGACCATGGTCTTGCTGACGTCGAGCTCGGCGGCCAGATCGGTGAGCGACTGGTCCGGCGGGTCGCAGATCAGCAGCCACGCGTACAGGCGCCCCATCGTCCGCGTCCCGGTGAGACGCTCCATGCCGAGCCCCATCCGGTCGACGAACTCGGTCTCCTTCTGATCCACCTTGCCAACTCCATGAGCATCGTAAAGCACGTACTTGATGAACTATACGTCCGCGCGAGGCTCCGCGCGTTGCCGGGCGTCCGATAATCGAGATACCTTGAACATCCAGATGACGACATCATTTGAATTGAGGAGTGGCATGACCGACGTGCCCGAGGTCGACCTGACCGATCCCGCCGTGCTGGCGGACCCGTTCACCGCGTACACGGGCGCAAGGGAGCAGTCGCCTGTGGCGCGGCTGGTCGCGCCCGGGTTCGGCCCGTTCTGGGCGGTGATCCGGCACGCGGAGGCCAGGGCGATGCTGAGCGATCCCAGACTGGGGACGAACGAGCACAGCTACCGGCGGCCCGACGTGCCGGAGCACTGCCTGCCTTACCTGCGGACCATGTCGGAGATGAACGGCGCCGAGCACGCCCGGCTGCGCCGGCTGGTCGCGCCCGCGTTCACGCGGCGCAGGGCGGTCGAGTTCGGGCCGCGCATCGAGGCGATCGTGGAGCGGCTGCTCGACGAGCTGCCCGCGCAGCCGGACCTGCTGGCGCACTTCGCGGGCCCGCTGCCGATCGAGGTGATCTGCGAGCTGGTCGGCATCCCCGTCGCCGACCGCCCTCGATGGCGCGAGTACGGCGCCGCCGTCGCGGCCGGGCACGGCGAGAGCTTCCGGGACGCCATCCCGCGGATCCTCGAAGGCGCCGAGGCCGCGGTCGCCAGGGGCCGGGCGCAGCCGGGCGAGGACCTGATCTCCGACCTGGCCCGCGTCATGGAGGAGGACGGCGACCGGCTCTCCGAGACCGAGCTGATCACCATGATCTGGACGCTCGTCCTGGCCGGCCAGACGCCCACGAACCTCATCGCCAACGCCGTCGCCGCCCTGCTGTCCCACCCCGCCCAGCTCGCCGCGCTGCGGGCCGATCCCGAGCTCATGCCGCGGGCGGTGGAGGAGCTGATGCGCTGGTGCGGGCCGCAGCTGCTGACCATCCCCCGGTTCGCCACGGAGGACATCGAGATCGGCGGCGTGCCCGTCCCGAAGGGCGTGCCGGTCACCGCCTCGATCGCCGCGGCGAACCGCGACCCACGCGCCTTCGACGAGCCGGACCGGTTCGACCTGCGGCGCGAGGCGTCGGGGCAGCTCGGGTTCGCGCACGGGCCGCACTTCTGCGTCGGCGCCTCGCTGGCCCGCGTGCAGGCCGGGATCGCGATCGGCGCCCTGCTGCGCCGTTTCCCCGGCCTGGCGCTGGCCGGCGAGGTTCGGCACATGCCCGACCCGGGCACCTGGCGCCTGACGTCGCTCCCCGTGACGCTATGAGGGGGTAGGGCGGGTGGGCGATGTACGGCGCGGCCTGCGATCACACGGCGACGTCGGCCGGGGTGCCTCTGGGGAGCCAGCGGAGGCTCTGGCGCAGGGTGGATGAGCGCCTGGCGAGTTCCCGCTCGACGTCCTCGCGGTTCTCCCGGAAGTGCTGCCAGCCCTCGTAGTGAACGGGCAGGACGGTGTGCGGGGTGATCTCCTGGTGCAGGCGGACGGCCTGCTTGGTGGTCATCGTGTAGCGCAGTGGCCCGGTGATGGGGAAGCCGACGCCGCCGAGGTGGAGCAGGATCGTTCCGGGTCGCAGACGGGCGGCCGTGTCGCGGAGCGCGCGATGGTAGACGGTGTCTCCGGTGATCCAGAGCGGTCCGTGGGCCTGCCCCGGCCAGGTGAGGGCGAAGCCGGTGACCTCGCCCACGATCGGCCTGCTGAACGGGGGGCCGTGCCGGCAGGGGGTGGCGGTGATGTCGATGGGCGGGCGCCCGGGAGCTTGCAGGCGGGTCACCTGTCCCGCGCGCAGCCCGCGGGCCGGGCACGGCAGGGAGCGGGCGCCCGAGGCGGTCGTCACGATCGTGGCGGCGGTGGGCAGCAGGGCTCGGCCGGCGTCGTCGAGGTTGTCTCCGTGGTGGACGTGGGTGAGCAGGATCGCGTCGATGGGGGGCAGGTCGGCGGGGGTCAGGGCGGGGCCGGCGAGCTTGCGGGAGGAGGCGCCCCAGCCGAAGGCGTAGGTACGGCCGGGGGGATCGAAGGTCGGGTCGGTCAGCAGGCGCCAGCCCTCGAAGTCGATGAGCACCGTCGGGCCGCCGATGTGCGTGAACCGGACATTCGTCATGAGAACGCTCCCTTCTCGCTCGTATGGTCCCGGGTCCGGCGTGGCGGCACCGCCACGCCGGACCGCTCGCTCAGCCGGCGTGCCTGAGTGCCCAGTCCAGGGCATGGTCGGCGATCTCCTCCCAGTCCTTCTCGGCGGGCATCAGGTGAGAGCGGCCGGGGTATTCGACCACCTCGGTGATGGTGTGGGACTTGTAGTGCCGGGCGTTGGACCGCTGGATCTTGGGCGGCATGAGGTTGTCGTTCTCTCCGGCGATGAACAGCAGCGGCTTGCGCTCGTCGTTGTGGTAGTTCACCCAGTTGTCGTCCTTGCCCGGGTGGATGTTGGCCAGGGCGCTGCCCCAGAAGATGTGCCCGGAGGCGGGGATGTGGTAGCGCTCGTAGGTGGCGCGGGCTTCGTCCTCCGGGAAGGTGTTGGTGAAGGCGTAGCGCCATTGGTCGTACGTGAAGCCGACTGCCTTGTGCCGGTTGGCGGGGTTCTTCAGCACGGGGAAGGTGGCGCGCAGCTGTGACAGGGGGATCACCTGGACACCCTCGGTGGGCGCCGAGTTGATCGCCACGCCGGCGGCGCCGTGGCCGCGATCGAGCAGGATCTGGGTGAACACGCCTCCGGCGGAGTGCCCCATGATGATCGGAGGGGTGTCCAGAGCGCGGATCAGCGTCTCCAGGGAGTCGATGATCTGCGGGACGGTCACCTGCTCGATCGGGGTGGGGTCGGCGTTGAGCGCCTCCACCTCGACCTCGAAGCCGGGGTAGGCCGGGGCCAGGACGCGGAAGCCCTTGGCCTTGTAGCGGGTGATCCAGTGTTCCCAGCTGCGGGGGGTGACCCAGAAGCCGTGGATCAGGACGATCGTGTCGGGTTTCATGTCGGTTCCTTATCGGGTGGCGGCGTAGGCGGACAGGACGACCGCGGTGGCGGCGTCCGGGTGGGACATCATGACGACGTGGGAGGAGCGGATCTCCTTGACCGTGCTTCCTGCGCGCTTGGCCATGAACCGCTGGGCGGCGGGTGGGATCACCTTGTCCTCGGTGGGGATCAGGTACCAGGATGGGATGGTCTTCCAGGCCGGCTCGCCGCTGCCGCCGGACAGGCCGGTGACGCTGCCGGGCCGTTGGGTGACCGCCATCAGCCGGGTCCTGCTCGCGGGCAGGTCGGCGGCGAAGACCTCACGGAACTTCTCGGCCGTGATGTAGCCGTCGGTGCCGCCGACCGTGCCGTCGGGCAGCTTGTAGTCACGGCCCAGCAGCGCGTGACCCAGTTCGCTGCCGGGGAACTGGTCGGCCAGCTTCAGGGCGCTCTCGCCCTTGTCGGGTGCGAAGGCGCCCAGGTAGACCAGCGCCTTGACGTTGTCGTGGCCGCGGGCGGCGTTGGTGATGACGATGCCGCCGTAGGAGTGCCCGACGAGGATCACCGGGCCGGTGATGGTGTCCAGGACGCTGGAGATGTAAGCGGCGTCGCCGGCCACGTCGCGCAGCGGGTTGGCCGGGGCGATCACCGTGAACCCGGCCGCCTGCAGCCGGGCGATCATGTCGTTGAAGCCGGAGGCGTCGGCGAACGCGCCGTGCACGAGGACCACGGTCGGCTTCCCGGTCGTGGCGGCGGTCGTGGCGGTCGTGGCGGTCGCCTGCGCGGCCGAGGCGGGCGCGGCGGTGGCCGTCAGGCCGAGCGTCAAGGTCAGGGCGGCAAGGGCGAGGCTCAGCCCGCGGCGCGTCTGGGGGCGGGGCTGAGGGCGGACGGTCATGGCGAGTTTCTCCTTCGATGCTCGTGCCGTCGTTGCAGCACGAGCATCCGGCGCCCGGAGGGTGGCACGAATCGGTCAGTTGACTGCATCTGGGGTCACGCCTTCGAGGGCGTCACGTAGTGCGGCCCGTGAGGTGATGCCGAGCTTGGGAAAGATGCGGTACAGGTGAGCGCTGACCGTCCGGGACGACAGGAACATCCGCTCGCCGATCTCCTTGTTGCTCAGCCCGGAGGCGGCCAGCCGCGCCACCTCCAGTTGCTGGGCGGTCAGGCCGTGGGCGGCGTTGGGCCGCTGGGTGACCGCCACGCCGGTGGCCCGCAGCTCCTGTTCGGCCCGCTGCTGCCAGGCCGTGGCGCCGATGCCGGCGAAAAGGTCGGCGGCCCGGCGCAGTTCCGGCCGGGCCTCGCCCGGCCGCAGGCGGCGGCGTTGCAGCTCGCCCAGGGCCAGCCGTACCCGGGCGTGGTCGAACGGCCAGCGCTCGGTCCTCGGCAGCGCGAGCGCCGCCCGGAACAGTGCGACCGCGTCCTCGGGTGGCGCCACCAGCGCCTGAGCGGCCATGACGTGCAGGCGCAGCCGCGGCGCCCGCCCGGCCAGGCTCCCGGCCGCGGCGGCGTGCGTTTCGGCCTCGGTCGTCCGGCCGGTGCGCACCGCTGATTCCACCAGTTCGAAGACCGCCCAGGGCGCGTAGGCCACATACGGGGGGATGACGCCCGGCGGGCTGATGCTCGTCCAGTACGCGTAGGCGCTGTCGTAGTCGCCGTGCGCCATCGCGGCCAGCGCGAGGTTGCGGGCCGACAGGGACAGGTGCAGGCCGTTGCCGCGCGGGGCGGCCCACTGCTCGACGGTCTTGCTGTATTCGCGGGCGCTGTCGGCATCGCCCCGGGCGGCGGCGAGCCAGCCGAGGCTGCAGCGCAGGTCGTGGGCCAGCAGGTCCAGATCGTGGCGGACGCACAGGTCGAGTCCGGCGTTGGCGGCGTTCTCGGCGTCCTCCCATTGACCGGCCAGGAAGTGGTCGTGCGCGGCAAGCCAGTAACCGCTGGCGGCGTGCGTCACCGCGCCCTGCCCGGTCTCACTGTCGATCAGGCCGCGGATGCGGGCCCGGTAGTCCGGCAGCAGGTCCATCCAGGTGGCCGCCCGGCACAGCGCGGCCACGCGGCCCGGCGGGGCGTCGGCGGGCAGCGCGTCGAGCGCGGAGCGCACGAGCGCCGCCGAGCCCCGGCCCAGGAAGACGTCGTGCAGCAGGCGGGCGAGCTCGTCGTCGCAGCCGGTGACCGCGTCGGTCACCTCCGCCCATTCCTTCGGGTCCTGCGCGTACGAGGCCGCCATCACCCTGACCAGGGGCCCCGCCCCGGGCGTACCGCGCAGCAGGCGGCGCGCGGCGTCCAGATCGCCCTCGCGCAGCATGAGGATCTGCGCCCTGGTGGCCAGGGCCCTGGCCGGGTCGTCGAGGTGGCGGCGGGCCTGGTCCAGCAGGTTCTGGGCCAGGTCGAGCTGCCCGGACTCGCTCGCCAGCTCGGCGGCGTGCTCCAGCCGCGCGGCGCGGGCCGCCGGGTCGGGGGTGAGGTCGGCCGCCCGTTGCAGCGCCTTGACCGCCAGTCCGGTGCCGCCTTTGAGGCTCACCGCGCGGGCGGCCTTGTCGATCTCGGCGGCCACCCGTTCATCCGGCTCCACCGTGGCCGCGGCCAGGTGCCACATGCGCAGTTCGGGGTCGGTCCTGTGCTGTTCGGCCAGCACGGTGTGGGCCTCTCGCGTCTCCTCCGGCGAGGCCGTCCTGATGATCGCCGATCTGACCAGCGGGTGGCGGAACCGCAGGCCCGACGGCGTGGAGTCGCGCGTGACGAGGCCCGCGCGCTCGGCCTCCAGCAGTTCGTACGGCGACAGCTCGGCCCGGTGCTCCAGCCGGTCACCGTCGAGGGCGGCCACCAGCAGCGTCGTGCGGATCCGTGGCGGCAGCTCCAGCAGCCGGCCCGCGAACCCGGTCTCCAGGCGGGTGCGCAGGGATGCCCCGGCGGGCAGCAGTTCCACCCCGACGGAGGTCTGCGGCAGCTCGGTGATGGCCAGAGGGTTGCCGGCGGCCTCGGCGAGCACGCGTTCGCGCACCGGCGGCGGCAGGTGCGGATGGAGCAGGTCCAGCAGCCGCCCGGCCGCCTCGTCGTCGAGCGGCCCGACCTCCAGCATGTGGATGCCGGGCGTGACGCGCTCGGTGGCGGTCAGCGGCCGGCGGGCGAAGATGGCGCGCAGGCCGTACGGCCGCAGCCGGAGCAGGATGAACATCATCACCTCGCGCGTGGGATGGTCCACCCAGTGCGCGTCCTCCACGGCGATCAGCACCGGCCCGTCCTCGGCCACGGCCGCCAGCACCGCCAGGGACGCCACGGAGATCGCCAGCCGGTCGGGCGCCGGCCCGTCCCGCAGCCCCAGCACCCGGCGTAAGGTGTCCCGGTGGAAGGGCTCCACCCGGTCCAGATACTCCATCACCGGCGCGAACAACTGGTGCAACCCGGCGAAGGCCAGCTGCGCCTCTGATTCGAAGCCGCTGCCGCCCAGCACCCTGATCCCTTGCTCTCCGGCGTAGGCGATCCCGGCCTGCAGCAGCACGGACTTGCCCACGCCAGGGTCGCCGTGCAGCACGATGTTGGGCGGGACGCCGGGGGCGCGATCGACCGCCTGACGCAGCGCGGCCAGCTCCCTGGCGCGTCCGATGATGTCCATGTGGTTCGCCTCCTTGGTGCGGTCATCTGACCGATTGCCGCGCCCGCCGGCGGCGGCATGCTGGGCGGGTGCCGCGACTACAGGTGGGAACAGACGTGAGCCTCTTCTACGAGGACGTCGGCGACGGGCCGCCCGTCGTCCTGGTACACGGCTGGCCCCTGTCATGCCGGTTCTGGGAGCCCCAGATCGGCCCCCTGGTCGAGGCCGGCCGCCGGGTGGTCTGCTACGACCGGCGCGGTTTCGGGCGCTCCAGCCGGCCTTGGCACGGCTACGACCTCGACACCTTCACCGCCGACCTGACGGCCCTGATCGAGAGCCTCGGCCTGACCGGGCTGGCGCTGGTGGGCTTCTCCACCGGCTGCGCCGAGTCCCTCAGGTACGCCGCCGCGTCCGGCCGAGTGGCCCGGCTGGTGCTGAGCAGCCCGGTGCTGTATCCGGACCCGCTCGCGGACGAGCTCCGGATCGCCTCGGCCCGGCACCGCATTCCCGTGCTGGACGACCTGCTGCTCAGGTTCTTCGCCATCGACGGGCACAGCATGCTGGACGAGCCGACGCGCCAGTATCTGCTGAGACAGGCCGCGGACGCCTCCCCCAAGGGAACCGTTGACTCACTGGCGGCTTGGGGCGCCGCCGACCCCGGCCCCGACCTGGCCCGCGTCACCGCGCCCACGCTGATCGTCCAAGGCGAAGGGGACGCTTTCGTGCCGCCGGAGGACAGCGGGACGCGCGTCGCGCGGGCGATCGCGAGCAGCTCGCTCGTCATCGTCCCCGACGCGCCGCACGGGGTCCCGCTCACCCACCACGAGCGGTGGAATGAGCTCATCCTGGAGTTCCTGGCGAGCTGACGGCGCGCGGCGACGGTACGGCCGGCGTGGCGACGGTGCGGGTTTCATCGGCGGCTCCTCTGCGCGTGGCGGCGTGGGCAGTTCCCGCCGAGATCGTCACCGACCACGCGAGGCCGCTCTGTACCGTGCGTGCCACGTTGTGAACCGACCACGCCAGGGGCTCGGGCATGCGGCAACGCGCGCCCTGAGTGAAAATGAAGCGCCGAGGATTCTTCGCCGGGCCTTGGGGGACCACGGCCTACCGGGGGGACGCCATGTTGTTACTGGATACCGACACCCATCCCGCCAGAGAACGGGTCGACGCCTTCCAGGGCATCGCGGCCGCGGAGAGCGGCACCTGCACCATCGAGCACGAAAATCCGCAGGTCAGGATCCGGTTGGAGCGGTGGTGCTTCGGCCCGCTGACGATGTTCGCCACCCGCGGCACCGGCTTCCTGATCAGGCGTACGACGCGACAGGTCAGGCGTGACCCGGTGAACACCATCTCGGTCACCACCCAGAGCCACGGCAACGCCGCCTTCGCATGGAACGACCACCAGCAGCACGTCGGCACGCAGTCCCTGGTCATGGCGCACAAGAGCGCCGGCTACGACTACGGCTGGTCGGGGACCGGGCACGCGGTGGCGTTCATGATCGACGCCGACCATGTCGGCCTGCCCGAACACCTGATACGTGCCGCGATTCCGCGATTATCCACCAGTGCCGTGGCCCCGCTGCTGCTGCATCACATCCGCGCCCTGCACCGCGACGCGGACCGGCTCAGCGCCGAACCCGGCGCGGACGCCCTGGCGAGCGCGACCCTGGAACTCACCCGCGCCCTCATCCTGTCGGTCACCACCCCCGACCCCCAGCACGCTGTCACCGACAGCACACTGCTCACGCAGATCCTGGCCTACATCCGCCTGCATCTGACCGACCCCGACCTCACCCCGCACCGCATCGCCCACGCTCACCACATCTCCGTCCGCAGCCTCTACCGGCTCTGCGAGAACGGCGGCCTGAGCCTCGAGCAATGGATCATCCGCCGTCGTCTGGAAGGCATCCGCCAGGACCTGGTCGCCCCCCAGCACGCGCACCGCACCATCGAGGCGATCGCCCGTTCCTGGGGCGTCACCAACCCGGCGTACCTCTCCCGCCGCTTCCGCCAGACCTACGGCCTCAACCCCCGCCAATGGCGGCACCACCACCGGGCAACCTGAGTCCCGGCGCCCCTGTGCTACTCGATCCGGTAACGGTGCCGGGCGTTGGCGACGAACACCCGATGCCGCTCGTCCGCGGACAGCTCGGCAGTGATCTTCCCGTAGGCGTCGATCAGTTCGGCGTACGTGCCGGCCATGCCGTCCACCGGGAAGTTGCTCCCGAAGAAACACCGGTCGACGCCGAACAGCTCCAGGCAGGTCTCGATCCACGGGCGTAACCGCGCGGGGTCCATCGTCATGAACGCCATGGGCAGGCCGGACAACTTGCAGTCCACGTTCCCGAGCTCCGCGAGCCGCGCGACGCCCTCGCGCCATCGCCGGAACTCCTGCGGGTCGTCCCGCTCCGGCCAGCCCACGTGCTCCAGGACGAACGCCGTCCCGGGCGCCCTCTCGATCGCCCGAGCGTACTCCCGCATCCCGGCGGGGTGCGTGAGCAGGTCGAACACCCAGCCGCGCGCCCCCAGCAACGTGAACAGCCGAGCCGCCGTCTCAGCGGACGGATCGAACCCCTCCAGCACCCGGATGCCACGGAACGCCGGGCTCTCCGCCTGGGCCATCAGGTCCCGCTCGATCCGCTCGAACGGCGCCGCCGGATCGATCGTCCCGATGAGCACGTGCGGCACGCCCAACTCCCCGCGCAACCCGTCCAGCCAGCGCGCCTCGTCCAGGAACGTCCCCGGCTTGCTGACCGCGGACACGTGCACCAGCCCCGACACCCGCACGTCCGCCGCCGCGCGCGCGTAGTCGTCCGGCAGATAGTCGTGGTTCAGCCCGGGAACGACCTCGCGCAGCACCGGATACCAGTCCCGCCGCGACGGCTGCCAGTAATGCACATGCGAGTCGACGAGCTCGAAGTCGCTCACCGTCCCCCCTTCCAGCCCATGGATCGGTACTGATCATCAAATAAGCGCATGTTAGCGGCCAAGGAAAGGGTTGCGACCCGCGCCGTACCAGTGCAGTCATCTGACCGATCTACCCCGGCGCGCCGCACGGCCTGACCGGCGCCTTCGAACGCGACTTCAACGACGACCTGCTCGCGTTCATCACCCGGGGAGCGGCTCAGTAGCCGACGGTGAACCTGGCGCGGTGGTGCCGGGGGCGTTCGGCCTCGTCGAGCAGGGCGACGGCGAGGTCCTCCATGGAGATCGCCGACCCGCCCCGGGCGTCCACCAGCAGTTCGTCGCCCCCGAGCCGGTAGCGGCCGGTACGCTCCCCCGGCTCCAGCAGCGCGGGCGGGCTCAGGTACGCCCAGTCGGCGTCCGGCTCGGCCCGGCAGACCTCCAGCTGAGCGTTGCAGGCCAGGGCGATGGGCCGCCACGAGGACGGGAAGTCCGGGGTCTCGACGACGGTCAGGCCGCCGGTGCCCGGAACGGTCAGCCCCGCGGCGCCGCCGACGAGCAGCAGCCGCACGCCGGTCCTCGCCACCCCGGCCAGCAGCGCCTTGGCGGTCGTGACCAGGTCGGCCTCGTGGCCGGGCGCGGGCCGGGTGGCACTGATGACGAGGTCCCGGCCGGCGCTGAGCGCGGCCACGTCCTCGACGTCCGAGGCGTCGCCGGCACGGGCGTACGCGGCGGGCGGCAGCAGGGGGAAGCGGGCGGGGTCGCGGACGACGGCGGTGACCTCGTGACCGCGCGACAGCGCCTCGGCCACGACCCTGCCGCCCACGGCACCGCCGGCGCCGAAGACGGTGACGCGCATGTCAGGACTCCGTTCCGGCCAGGACGCGGGGCGCCGTCACGGTCGGCGTGCGGGCGGGGAGCCGCTGGGCCACGACCAGGGCGGCCAGGACGACGAGCGCGCCGAGCGCCTGGGCCGCGGTGAGCTCCTGGCCGAGGACGAGCCAGCCGAGCGCGGTGGCGACCACGGGGCTGAGCAGGCCCAGGAACGTGACCTTGGTCGCCGGCAGCAGCCGCAGGCCCCGGAACCACAGGGCGTAGGCGAGCGCGGATCCGATGATCGTGAGGTAGGCGTACCCGGCGAGGTTCGCGGTGGTCAGGGTGGCCGGCGGTGCGCCCTCGACGAGGAACGCCACCGGGAGCAGCACCACGCCGCCGGCAACGAGCTGCCAGCCGGTGGTGGCCAGCAGCGGCGCGGGCGACTGCCACCGCTTGCTCAGCACCACGCCCAAGGCCATGACGACGGCGCCGCCGAGCGCCGCGGCCACGCCGAGCGCGTCGAGCCGGGCGTCGGCGCGCAGCACGAGCAGGCTCACCCCGGCCACGCCCGCCACGGCGGCCAGCGTCGTGCGCAGGGTCAGGCGTTCGCCCAGCAGCCCGGCGGACAGCAGCGCGACCAGCAACGGCTGGACGGCGCCGACCGTGGCGGCCACCCCGCCGGGCAGCCGGTAGGCCCCCACGAACAGCAGCGCGAAGAACACCCCGATGTTCAGCGCCCCGAGCACCAGGGCCCGCCACCACCAGACGCCCGTGGGCAGGCGGCGGGTGATGGCCACCAGGAGGAGGCCCGCGGGCAGCGCGCGGATCACGGCGGCCAGCAGGGGGCGGCCGGGCGGCAGCAGTTCGGTGGTGACGAGGTACGTGGTCCCCCAGATGGCGGGGGTCAGCGCCGTCAGCAGGACGGTTCCCGAGTGATTTCTTAGCACTAAGACAAAGTATCTCAGCACTAAGGTACTTGGCTAGATGATTTACCTCACCGCTAAAGCATCGTTAGGCTGGAGTGGTGGCTGATCACGTCGACCTCATACTCAAGCAATGGGACGCCCAGCGCCCTGACCTGGACGTCTCACCGATGGCGGTGATCGGGCGGCTGTCGCGGCTGACCCGGCTGATCGACGCGGAGCTGGGCCGGACGTTCGCCGCGCACGGGCTCGACAGGGCCTCCTTCGACGTGCTGGCCACCTTGCGCCGCAGCGACCCGCCGCACCGGCTGACGCCGGCCGAGCTGATGCGGGCCTCCATGGTGACGTCGGGGGCGATCACGCAGCGGCTCGACCGCCTGGAGTCCCGGGGCCTGGTGACCCGCACGCCCAGCGAGGCCGACGGCCGGGTGGTCTACGTGACGCTCACCGACGAGGGGCACGCCCTGATCGACCGGGCGCTGCCGGACCACGTCGCGACCGAGGACCGCGTGCTCGCGGCCCTGCCGAAGGAGCGCCGGGACGAGCTCGCCCAGACGCTGCGCGACCTGCTGGAATCCCTCGGGGACAGCACCACGCTCCCCTGACCGGCCACACCGTCACCGCGCGTACGCCGTCCTCGGGCATCGAGGTCCACCCGGCGCCGACGCGGGGAAAGGCGGTCGGTGGCGTCAGGTCAGGCGCGCGGAAGGACGCCGCCCGGTGCGCCTGGCCGGGTGCCCGGCGGTCAGCCGCGGCGCCGACGGCCCGAGCCGGAGCCCCGCCCCGAACCGGAACCGCGACCGGAGCCCGAGCCCCGGCGGGTCGCGCGGCCCGAGGCGGAGTCCGTGTCGCGGTCGGAGCCGTTCCCGCGAGTGGAGCCGGGGCCGCGGCGGGGGCCGGCGGACGGTCGTTCGTCGTGGGTGGCGGGCCAGTGGGCGGGGCGGGTGAGCGCGGCAGGAAGGCGGGTGGCGGCGTCGCCGGCGGCGGCGTTGAGCTGGGGCTGGGTCAGGAAGATCGCGCCCGACAGGTCCGCGCCCGACAGGTCGGCCCCCCGCAGGTCGGCGCCGATCAGATCGGCCTCCCGAAGGTCCGCGCCCCGCAGGTCGGCGCCGATCAGATAAGCCCCGCGAAGGTTGGCGGCACGCAGATCGGCCCCCGCCAGCCTGGCCCCGATCAGATCCGCTCCCCTGCGCTCCTTGCCCTTGCGCCCCGCCCGGACCAGCTCGCTCGTCCGCAACAGCAGCACGTTGACCTCGGCCCGGTGCGCCACCAGGTCCAGCTTCTTCAGATCGTCCGCGCTCCCCCGGGTCAGCCGCTCCGTCTCATCGAGCGCGCCGCGCAGCTCGGCGTGGACGGGCCGGGCCGCCTCCAGCGTCAGCGCCTCCGCCAGATACCACAGCAGCTCGTGCAGCTGCCGCACGACGGGGAAGACCGCGTACATCTGCCCTGCCGTGCCCGGCGCCTGCCGCCAGCTCGTGCCCTGGAAGGTGACCTGCGAGACCTTCTGGCCGGCCCCGAAGCAGTCGTACACGGTGCAGCCGGGGAAACCGCGCTCCCTGAGCTCCGCGTGGATGGAGCAGCGGAAGTCCTCACGCAGGTTGCGGCAGGGCTCCCCGGCCTTCTTGTCCACCGCGAAGTCGGCCGACGCCGAGAACGGCAGTGCGACGCAGCACAGCCCGAAGCAGCTCTCGCAGTCGGCCAGCAAGCCGAGCTCGCGCGGGTTCGTTCCGGGCAACGTGCGGGCCTCCTTCGACGGGTGCGACCATCAAAGGGTACTCACTCGTGGACGTACGGCGTCGTCGTGGTGATCGCCTCGAACCCCAGCCGCAGCAGGATCGGGCGGCTCTGGCTGGAGGCGTCCACCTGCAGATGGTCGTAGCCGCGCGCGACCGCCTCGCGGGCCCGGTAGGCGATCAGCGCCCGGTAGAGGCCCCGCCCGCGCCATTCCGGTACGGTGCCGCCGCCCCACAGGCTCGCGAACCGGGTGCCCGGATGCAGGTCCATGCGGGCCGCGCTCACCGGCGTGTCGCCGGCCATGGCGAGCACGGCGACGACCTCGCCCTCGGCGAGCTGGGCGAGCAGCCGTTCCCTGAGGTGCTCGTGGGTGGCGCCGAAGGCGCTCTCGTGAACGTCGACGACCAGCTCCACGCCGTCGGCGTCGGTCACCGGGACCAGCCGCACCCCCTCGGGCGGCTCCCCGCCGGCCGGCAGGCGCCCGATCTCGGCGATCATCAGCGTCTCGGCGGGCTCCGGGGTGAAACCGGCCGCCAGCAGGCGCCGGTCGAGGTCGGCGGGCCGGTCATGGCCGTACAGCTTCCATTCGAAGGGCCGCCCCAGCTCCCCGAAGTAGCGCACCTGCTCGGTGATCGCCGCGTCCGCGTCCGCCTCGTCGAGGCCGGACCAGAGCACGCCGTTCCAGCAGTGCCCGGGACCGACCTGGCGCACCACGTTCCCGGCCCGCTCCACCCTGGCGTCCGGCGCGTCGGGGCGGGCCTCCTGCCGCAGTTGCCGGTCGAACAGCTCCAGCACCTCAGCCCCCGAACCGTCGCTGCCGGGCGGCGAAGCTGCGCAGCGCGCGCAGGAAGTCGATCTCGCGGAAGGCCGGCCAGTACGCCTCGCAGAAGTACAGCTCGGAGTAGGCGGACTGCCAGAGCAGGAAGTTCGACAGGCGCTGCTCGCCGCTGGTGCGGATCACCAGGTCGGGGTCCGGCTGGCCGGCCGTGTAGAGGTGGGGCGCGATGTCGTCCACGCTCAGCGTCGAGGCCAGCTCCACCATGGACTGCCCGGCCTGGGCCCGCTCGTACAGCAGCTCGCGCAGGGCGTCGATCACCTCCTGGCGGCCGCCGTACCCGATGGCCAGCGTGAGGTGGAAGCCGGTGGCACACGTACGGGTGGCCTCGACGGCGCTCTTGAGCGCGCGGGCCGTGGTGTCGGGCAGCATGTCGAGCAGGCCCGCGACGTGGACGCGCCAGCGGGCGTCCGGCCGGTCCAGCCGTTCGGCGACCATCTGCTCGATCACCCGCAACAGGTAGGCGACCTCCTCGTCACCGCGGCGCTGGAGGTTCTCCGTCGAGCACAGGAACACCGTCACATGCTCGATGCCCAGGCCCTCGCACCACGACAGCACGTGGTCGATGTGCTCGGCGCCGTACTTGTGGCCGATGCTCGGGCTGGCCAGGCCCTGCTTCCTGGCCCAGCGCCGGTTGCCGTCCATGATCAGGCCGACGTGGCGGGGCAGCGGGCCCGCCGTGACCTGGCGGCGCAGGCGCTGGGCATATAGGGAATGAAGGAGATCAGTCGTCCACATCCTTCAAGGATGGCCCACCCGGCGAACCGCAGGCCGCCCCTTCCTCATTTCGTGGCCGTCAATCCGCGTCGGTTTCAGCCGGTACGGGCCAGCCGTCGCCCCAGTCGGCGTCCCTGGCCGCGCGGTAGAGGTCGCCCTGCCGCTTGGACACGATCACGTCGGAGATGCCCTCCTCCCCGGCGCACAGGCGCAGGGACACCACGCCCTTGCGTTTGACCGGATGGCGCAGGATCCGGGCGGCGGCCCGCTCCCCCGGGGTCGTCGTGGCGGCGACGTAGGAGAACTTCTCGTCCTCGAAACTGAGCGTGCCCGCCTTGATCCGGCGGTGCAGGGACGTCCTGGGGAGCCTGACGGAGAAGTGGCACCAGTCGCGTCCCTGCCGGATGGGGCAGCGGCCGTCGTGGGGGCAGGGGGCCGCGACGCTCAGGCCCTGGGCGAGCAGGACCTCTCTGGCCTCGGCGACGGTGGCGTACCCGGCCGGGGTGCCGGGCTCGATGACGATCACCATGGCGGCGCCCGCGGCCAGCCAGCGGACGATCTCCGGGCGCTTGTCCTGGGGGAGCTCGCCCAGGGCGTACGACATGGTCACCAGATCGGCCGCGGGCCGGTCGAGGCCGGGGCGCACCGACGCCTGCCGCCACGTGGCCCCGCGCAGGGACCCGGACGTGCGGGCGAGGCGTTTGCCCAGGTCGATGATCTGCGGGTCGTGCTCGATGACCGTGACCTGCTCGATGGACGGCCAGGTCTCGCCCGCCGCCCAGATCGCCGCCCCGGTGCCGCCACCGACGTCGAGGTGGCTCCCCGGCCGGAAACCCGGGGTCAGGACCGCCGCCTGGCGCATGGCCGTGGCCGCGGCGGCGTAGGTGGCGGGCATCCGGTACGCGGCGTAGGCGGCCACGTCGGCCCGGGACCTGATGTGGGTGCCACCGCCGGTGGCGGCGTTCGTACGGTAACGCTCGGTGAGCCGCGCGACGGAGTCGGACAGCTCCTGCGGCGAGTAGCCGGACAGGGCGCTGTCCAGGGCGGCTCGGAGTTCTTCTGGAAGCATGGATGGGTTCACCTGTGGTCCGGACGTGGCTTGCCTGCGTACATGATGCTCGGGATCCGACAGTGCTCGGGATTCATTCGCTCATCGTCGATCAGCTTCCGCCGAGCCGCCCGCGTTGCCAGTCGTGGACGCCGACATGCGTTGCCCGGTACGTCTGCTCAATGCCCTCGGCGTATCCATTCCCCCAAGTGTGGCTGCTCGGCGCCGATCGTGGTGTCGGGCCCATGGCCGGTGTGCACGATCGTCTCAGGCGGCAGGACGAGCAGCTTGTCGCGGATCGAGGCGATGATCGTCTCGAATGACGAGTACGAGCGCCCGGTGGCGCCCGGCCCTCCCTGAAAGAGGGTGTCCCCGGTGAAGACGGCACCGAGGTCGGGCACGTGGAAGCAGCAGGCGCCGGGAGTGTGCCCCGGTGTGTGCAGCACCCGCACTCCCGTGCCCGCCACCTCGATGACCTGCCCATCGGCCAGTTCGCCGTCGGGCTCGCTTCTTGGGTGGGTAAGTCGCCACAGGGGCAGGTCGGCAGGATGGAGGAGGATCGGCGCGCCGGCCAGGCGGGCCAGTTCAGGGGCGTGCCGGACGTGGTCGTCGTGGGCGTGGGTGGCCAGAACGGCGAGCACCCGCCTGCCGGCGACCAGCTTCATGACGGCCTCGGTGTCGTGCGGCGCGTCGAACACCACGCATTCGGTGTCGTCGCCGAGCACCCAGACGTTGTTGTCGACGTCGAACGTCTGACCGTCCAAGGTGAAGCTGCCGGAGGTGACGGTGTGGTCGATCATCTAGAGGGTCACCACCGAACGGAGCACCTCGCCGTGGTGCATCTTGGCGAACGCCTCCTCGATCTGGTCCAGCGCGATGGTCTCGGTGACGAACTTGTCCAGGGGCAGCCGGTTCTGCAGGAACAGGTCGATCAGCATGGGGAAGTCGCGATTGGGCAGGCAGTCTCCGTACCAGGACGACTTCAGCGAACCGCCGCGGCCGAACACGTCCAGCAATGGCAGCCCGATGCGCATCTCGGGCGTCGGCACCCCCACCAGGACGACGGTCCCGGCCAGGTCGCGGGCGTAGAACGCCTGCTCGTACGTCTCCGGGCGGCCGACCGCCTCGATGACCACGTCGGCGCCGTGGCCGCCGGTGAGGTCGCGGATCGCCTCGACGGGTTCGGCGGTGCGGGAGTTGACGGTATGGGTGGCGCCGAAGTCTCGCGCCCAGGCGAGCTTCTGGTCGTCCACGTCCACTGCGATGATCTTCGCGGCTCCGGCCAGCGACGCGCCCAGGATCGCGGCGTCGCCGACACCGCCGCAGCCGATCACGGCCACGCTGTCGCCTCGGGTCACCCCTCCGGTGTTGATCGCCGCGCCGATCCCGGCCATCACGCCGCAGCCCAGCAGGCCCGCCACCCGGGCGGGCGCCTCGGACGATACTTTGGTGCACTGCCCGGCCGCCACCAGCGTCTTCTCCGCGAACGCGCCGATGCCGAGGGCCGGGGACAGCTCGGTGCCGTCCTTGAGCGTCATCTTCTGCTCGGCGTTGTGGGTGTTGAAGCAGTACCAGGGGCGGCCGCGCAGGCAGGCGCGGCACTGGCCGCAAACCGCACGCCAGTTCAGGATCACGAAGTCGCCGGGACGCACGTCGGTGACGCCCTCGCCGACGGCCTCGACGACGCCCGCCGCCTCGTGGCCGAGCAAGAACGGGAACTCGTCGTTGATCCCGCCTTCCCGGTAGTGCAGGTCGGTGTGGCAGACCCCGCACGCCCGGACGTTCACCACCGCCTCGCCCGGTCCCGGGTCGGGCACCAGGATGGTCTCCATGGACACCGGCTCGCCCTTGGCGCGGGCGACGACGGCCTGAACTTCGTAGGTCATGGGATCCCCTTCTCATCGGTGAACGCGGACGGGCAGAGACTCCCGAACGCGCATGTTGTGGTGATGGCGATCAGATCTCGACGAGGTAGCTGGTGAAGCCGCCGTCGCCACTGGCGACACCGGAGATCGCCTCGTTGATCTCGTCGAGTGGCCAGCTCTTGGGCTGCAGCACCGAGATGTCGATCACCCCGTGACGGATCATCTCGGCCAGCTCCATCCCTTCGGCGGTGGTGAACCAGACCGAGCCGATCAGCTCCATCTGCTCGTCCATCCACCACTTCACGTCGACGCCGAGCTCACCTGCCGTCCCCCCGATGTTGACGATCCGGCCGCCGCGCTTCACGCCGTGCATCGCGTCCTTGAACGAGTCGAGTGAGGCGACGGCGCCGAGCGTGTCGACCATGAAGTCCGCGCCCCGGCCGGCGGTCGACGACTTCACCCAGGCCGCCGTACTGCCGTCGACGTTCGAGAACGTCTCGATCCGGTCGGGGGCGAGCGCCTGCAGCCGCTCAAGCAATCGCCTCCCGCGTGCCACGGCGTAGACCCGTGAGACGCCGAGCGCCAGGGCCACGACGGTGACGCCGACCCCGAGTGTTCCCGTCGCGCCGTTGACGATCAGCGACTTACCCGCCAGGGGGCCCAGCTTCTTGACCGCGGCGAAGGACGTTCCGAGGTAACCCATCCGGGTCGCCTGCCGGAACTCGAGGTTGCCGGGGAGTTTGACGAGGGCGCTCTGCGGGGCGCGCATGTATTCGCAGAAGCCCCCGTGCGGATAACGCCGGAACATCTCCAGGCTGTTGTCGTTGTAGCCGAAGTAGCCGTTCAACGTCCAGAAGTCGCATTGCTGCGGGGCGCCGGACGTGCAGGCGTGACACGCACCGCAGGAGCGGCCCGGATTCACGTAGACCCGGTCTCCCGGCTTGACGTTGACGACGAGCTCCCCGACCTCGTGCACGATGCCCACGGGATCGAGCCCGAAGATCGCCGGAAGTGGCGGGAGCGGCATCTGGGGATACCACGACTCCCAGTTCGCGAGCACGTTGGCCAGATTGGGCACCATGCCGCAGCCCTTCACCGCCACCACGACGTCCGTGCCGGCGGCGGCAGGGCGTTCCACGTCCTCGATCACCATCTTGTCGCCGACCGCGTGCAGTCGCGCGGCGCGCATCAGTTGCACCATCATGCCTTTCTTGAAGCGGAATGCCGCTGTGGCGTTCGTCAGTCCTCGGGTGCGATCGTCACGCGCACGCGGTCGAGCCGGGGCCCGAAGATCAGCTGGCAGGCGAGGCGGGAGTTGCCTGCGTAATGGTCGGACGCATCGAGAAGGTCCCCTTCGTCCCGCGACGTAGGGGGAAGCTCGGCGCCGTCGGGCAAGGCGTCGACGTAGACGTGGCAGGTCGCGCAGGAGAGGCTTCCCCCGCAGATCGCCTGCAACTCCTCGATGCCGGCATTGCGAATGTTCTGCATCAGCGACATGCCCGCGCGGGCTTCCACCGTGTGGGCCACACCGTCCCGTGTGGTGACAGTGAAGTGCATGGTTCGTTCCTCCTCCTGGCCATGAGATCGTGATCGACGCGGCGGATCAGGCCGCCGCGGTGATTTCCTTCAGTGGCGTCCGTGTGTCGGCCAGACGCGCGGGGTCGATGCGCGCACCGGCCTCAACGAGCCTGCGTCCCTGCACGTAGTCCCGGGTCGCGTTGACGCAGTCCAGTGCGATGACCGCGCCGTTCTTCAAATAGAACAGGGAGAAGCCTCGCGCTCCGGGGTCACCGCGGAGGACGGTCTGGTCGTGCCCGAGGCTCAGGCCGATGGTCTGCAGGCGCAGGTCGTACTGGTGCGACCAGAACCACGGGACGAGACGCAACGGCTGGGGATGCCCGCTGATCGCCTTGCCGGCCGTTTGCGCCTGTTCCGAGGCGTTCTGCCGTGACTCGATGCGGATGCCGGGCCCGCTCCTCATCACCGCGCAGTCGCCGACGCAGTACACGTCCGCGAGCGTCGTGCGGCAGAGATCGTCGACCAGGACGCCGGTCCCGCCGGACGCCACCTCCGCTCCGGCATGCCGGAGCGGCTGGATCGCCGGCTCGATGCCGATCCCCACGATGACCTGATCGGCCCGGATCACGGTGTCGTCCGTCAGGCGCACGCCGCTCACCGCCCCGTCGCGTCCAAGCATCTCGGCGACGCCGGTGCCGAGGCGCAGGTCCACCCCGCGGGATCGGTGCTCGGCCTCGAAGAAGCGGGACACCGGTTCCGCGGCGACGCGCGCGAGGACCCGGTCCAGCGTTTCGATGATCGTGACTTCTTTGCCGGCTTCGCGGAGCACTGCCGCCGCCTCGAGGCCGATGTAGCCGCCGCCGATCACCGCGAAGCGACGGCTCTGCGGCAGGACGGCGATGAGCCGGTCGCAGTCCGCCTTGTCGCGCAGCGTGCGGACGCCGTCCAGGTCGTTGCCCGGGCAGGCCATCGCGCGCGGACGGCCTCCCGCGGCCCACACCAGCACGCCGTAGCCGATCGTGGTGTGATCGTCGCACGTGACCGTGTGGGCCTCCGGGTCGACGGCTTCGACGCGCCGGCCGAGGCGCAGTGCCACCACGGGCTCCGTCCAGAATTCCGAGGGACGCAGCAGCAACTGCTCGAAGTCCTTCTTGCCGGCCAGATACTCCTTTGAGAGGGCGGGACGCTCATAGGGCGGCACCGGCTCGTCCCCGAGCAGGCCGATACGTCCCTCGAACCCCGCCTGGCGAAGAGCGATCACGGTCTCCGCGCCCGCGTGTCCGCCGCCGACGACGAGGCAGTCGAAGTACTCGATGGTGGGGTGTGCCGGTGTCATCGTGGCGCCGCGCCGATCAGGACGAAGCACATCGTCGCGGTCCGGTCTGACTTGTTCCGCCACGCGTGCCGAGTACCGCACTGGACCACCACGTCGCCGGTCGCCAGATGCGTCGTGGCCCCGTCGTCCAGCTCCAGCCAGATCTCCCCGTCGAGGACGATGTCGTAGTCGACCGTCTCCGTGCGGTGCATCCCCGGCGCATCCGCCTCGAACCGCTCCGCCAGGCCGGGGATGAAGTCCCGCTGCTCCGCATCCGCCGCGGCCGGGTCGAACTGCGGTCGCGCCATCGACGCGTCCGGCGGAAAGGTGACGATCACGAGGCGGGTCTCGCCGGGTGCCGGCGGCACCACGAGTCGCGCGGGCGCGCACTCGCCGTCGTCCTGCGGCAACGGCGGAGTCGCCGCGGTCGCGTAGACGACCGAGGTCATCATGCCGGGGATCGAGGTGTAGTGGTGGGCATTCGGGACGGGACCGTCGCTGACGACGACGGACTTTCCGTCCCTGACGCCGGTGACCACCCGCCGCGGGACCTCCGGCGGCGCGAACCTACTCATAAACCAGACCTTTCTCCTTCAACCGGGTCCGCATCGCGTTGACGTCGAGGCTGAGCCGGCCGGACGCGTAGAGCCGGCGTTTGTCCTCCTCGGCCGCAGCGCGGCGGCGGGCCGCCTCGAGCACCGTGGCCGCGGTGCCTCGCGGCACCACGCAGACGCCGTCGTCATCCGCGACGATCACGTCTCCCGGCGCGATCAAGGCCCCGGCGCAGACGATGGGAAGCTGCACGTCGGCGAGCGTCTCCTTGACGGTCCCCTGGGCGCTGACGGTCTTGCTCCAGACGGGAAAGCCCATCGCGCGCAACTGCGCGACGTCCCGTACCCCGGCGTCGATCACGAGCCCGCGGATGCCCTGGGCCTGCGCCGACGTGGCGAGGAGATCGCCGAAGTAGCCGTCGTCGCACGGCGAGGTCGGGGTCACGACCAGGATGTCGCCCGTCCGCGCCTGTTCGAGCGCGACATGGATCATCCAGTTGTCCCCTGGCGGCACCTCGCAGGTGAGAGCCGTCCCGGCGACGGTCGTCCCGGATTGACGGGGGCGCAGTCGGGCGCCGAGGAGCCCGGTCCGGCCCTGTGCCTCGTGGACGGTCGCCACGCCGAGTTCGGCGAAGCCGTCACAGATCGCCGCATCGGTGCGCTCGATCGTCGTCACCACGCGTGCCATGGTCAACCCACCTGTACGAAGCTCGGGTCGAGGACGCCCGCGGCCTCTGCGCGCCGTTCCGCCGCGACCAGCCCGGTGCGGATCATGACGTCCACTGTGGTTTCCAGTGCCGTCGGCGCGACCTCGAGATTCTTCGGCCACATGCCCATGTCCCGCGTGTAGGACAGCCCCTTCGCGGCCAGGTCCGGGTCGTCGGGCGTGGTGATCCGCTGGTAGATCGGCAGCGTGACGGCGTCGTGGGCCGGGTCGTTCACGATGTCGTGGGCCTCGGCCAGTGCGGCCAGCAGCTTCGTGACAGTGTCCCGGTTCCGCGACGCCCAGCCGGCATCGGCGATGACCGCGGCGAAGATGATCTCAGGGAGTACGTCGTCGACCTCGCCGATGAGGCGGTATCCCTGCCGTTCGGCCAGGAAGTTCCACGGTGCCGGCTGGGGAGCGCAGTCGATCTCGCCCTTCTGCAGCGCGTCCCACCGGGTGGTGTGCACACCGGCGAGGACGAACTCGTAGTCACCGGGATACGACAGGCCCTGCGGCTGGAGCATCATCTGCGTGTAGATGGCCGTCCCCTCCGTGAGGGATGACGTGCCGACCCGTTTCCCGCGCAGGTCGGCGATGCCGCCGATCCCGGGCCGCGCGACGAGCGACATCGGAAGACGGAGCGCGTTGGCCGCGACGATGCGCAGCCCGCCGCCGGAGAGGAAGTCGGAGACCGCGCCCTCGGGCGGCGTGATCGCCAGATCGGCCGTGCCGTCCCGGACGGCCGCGGTGGCCTTGTCGACCGAGCCCAGCCGCAGGTAGTCGATCTCCAGTCCGTACTTCGCGAACAGGCCCTGGTCCTCGGCGACGAAGACCGGGAGCCAGTTGAAACCTTGGGCGCCGCCGGCGAAACGTACTCGTGTCAGGTCAGCAGTCATCGATGGAACCTCCAATGGTCCGGAAGAGGAGCGCTCGGTCAGCGCCCTTGCGCCGTGAGAAGCGCGTCGAGCCTTGGGTAGACGCGTCGCGCATTGCCCTCGAAGACGGCCTGCCGCGTCTCGTCGTCCAATCCGAGCGCGTCGATGTAGCGCTTGGTGTCGTCGAAGGGGTGCCCGGTCTCCGGGTCCACAGCCCGCACCGCGCCGAGGAGCTCGGACCCGAAGATCAGGTTCTTCGGGTCGATCACCGTGAACAGGGCATCGATGCCGGCCTGGTGGTAGACGCAGGTGTCGAAGAACAGGTTGTTCATGAGGTGCTCGGACAGCGGAGGCTTGCCGAGCATGATCGACAGCCCCCGGTAGCGCCCCCAGTGGTACGGTGCCGCACCCCCGCCGTGCGGGATGATCAGCCGCAGCGCGGGATGCCGCTCGAAGAGGTCACCCTCGATCAACTGCATGAAGACGGCGGTGTCCGCGGCGATGTAGTGCGCCCCCGTCGTGTGCAGGGCACGTTCGCAGGAGCCGGAGACATGGATCATGGCCGGCACGTCCAGCCGGGTCATGGTCTCCCACAGCGGATCCCACCAGCGGTCGTAGAGCGGCGGTGCCGACCAGTGTCCGCCTGAAGGGTCCGGGTTGAGATTGCACCCGATGAAGCCGTTGCCCACGCAGCGCTCCAGCTCCGCGAGCACGGGCTCCAGGTCACCGTCGATCGTCTGGGGCAACTGGCACACGGCGGCGAAGTTCCGCGGGAAGAGCTCGCAGATGCGCCGGACCGTCTCGTTCGACAGCCGGGCCCACTCCGTGGCGATGTCCTGCCCCGGGACGTGATGGCCCATGCCGGACGCGCGCGGCGACAGGATCGTCAGGTCCGAGCCTCGTTCCTGCTGCACCCGGAGCTGGTTCTGGGCGACGATCCGCTGGAGCTCGTCGTCGTCGATACCGGAGTAGGCGAGTCGTTCCTGCGATCGCCCTTCGGCGAAGGCGATCTGGGCCTTGCGGAAGGCGTGGAACTGCGGGGGTTCGGTGGTGAAATGGCCATGGCAGTCGATGGCCAGGCCGCTCACGCGTCCCATGTCGCCGGAACATCCGTGACGCCGCGGAACCGCCAGCCCTTGGCCTGCATCTCGCGGCTGTCGTCCAGCCGCAGGTTCGGCAGTTGCCGGAAGACCTCCTCGAGCGCGATCTGACCCATCGCCCGGGAGAGGGCGTGACCCGAGCAGAAATGTGGCCGGAAGCCGAAGGACAGGTGCGGACGCTTCTTGCGGAACATGTCGAACCGGTCGGGATTCTCGAAGCGGTTCTCGTCCCGGTTCGCCGAGGCCATGACGATGGCGACCGAGGCCCCGGCCGGGATGGTCGTGCCGGCCACGACGACGTCCTCGGCGGCGACCCGTGGCGTGACGCCGATCGGGGCGATCCAGCGCAGGCCCTCGTCGAACGCGCGGAGCGCGTGCTCCGCCGGGTCGGCGGCGACCACCTTCGCCTGGTCGGGGTTCAGCAGCAGGCCCGCGCAGGCGTTCGCGGCGGCGTGGCCGGGCTCCTGGAGACCGCCCAGTATGATCACCTTCATCGTGGGCAGGATCTCGTCGAAACCGCGTACCTCCCCCTCGGGCATGCCACCGCGCATCACATGGCTCATCAGAGTGTGGTCCGGTCTGGCGAGCGCGCCTTCGTAGAGCGCACCCAGTTGCGTCTCGATCTCGGACAGGGCCCGGTCGAGCCGATCCCATACGGCCTGGTCGCCGCTTACGTTCTGCAGACCTGCCGCCATCGCGTGGAACCACTCGACCAGGGTTTCGTTCGCGGTGCCGGTGAAGCCGATGACGTTGCCGATGCAGCGGACCGAGATCGGCTCGAAGAGGTCGGCGGTGAGATTCGCCGCGCCCCTGGGTTTCAACCGGGCGAGGTAGTCCTCCACGACCGGGCGCGTGAGCATTTCCACGTAACCCCGGACCGCCTCCTGGGTCAGGTTGTCGTCGATGCCCGCACGCAGCAGTTGGTGTTCGTCGCCGCTCATGCTCAGCACGTTCGGCATCCCCATGACGCGCGCCTCCGGCCGGTCGGGGCTGCCGGACGGGCCGAACACGCGATCGTTCGAACCCACCGTGCGACAGTCCTCGAAACGCGTGACAAGGAATTCCCTGGTGCCTTCGAAGAAGGCCACCGGCGATTCCTCACGCAGGCGGGCGTACACCGGATAGGGATCCCGGTACAGGTTCTCGCCCGTCAGTTCCGATACAGACATGGCATCTTCCTCGATTCAGGCTCGACGGGAAGGCGGGGGGATCCAGTCGGCGGTCGCGATCCGTCACGGGGAGCCGTTCGGCGACCTACTGAGAAACCGATTGGACTTTGAATACTGGACGGTATGTAACACGCCGTGCAGTGTCAATACCCCACCGCGCCTCACCCCGTCAGACCTCAAGGGCCGCCGAACCTGCGGCAACGCACCGGGATGAGCCCACAACCGGCTCGACGCCCATGGACATCCCCGGCGACGGGCGTGTTTCGCCGGGATGAACGGGCTGTTGACACCCGCATCCAGCAACAGATACCGTCCGGAATCCAGATCCTGTTCAGGATGTCACAGTGCCGTCAGCACAGCCGCCCTGTGCCACGGCCCTCGTTACCCCGGACTCGCCCCGGACCGTCCCCATC
Organism: Nonomuraea sp. NPDC050153; assembly: GCF_044460125.1. Classification (NCBI taxonomy): domain Bacteria; kingdom Bacillati; phylum Actinomycetota; class Actinomycetes; order Streptosporangiales; family Streptosporangiaceae; genus Nonomuraea; species Nonomuraea sp. NPDC050153. The sequence continues at coordinate 31,871 of NZ_JBITJQ010000039.1, read as the reverse complement.
TCACGACGAAGTGGGATGACAGTGAACGACACCACCCACGATTCGCCTGTGCCCTCGGACCTGATGGTCCGTGAGGTCGCGGCGATCGAGGACGCCGTCCACGACGAGGACGCGAAGGTCGACGAGTCGATGGCCAGCGGGCACCACCGGTGCCCGCCCTGATCGGCGACCTCACGCAGACAAGGACGGTGCCGACGATGACCGATCCACCACCCGCCATCGCGTTGCTCGTCGACGCCCTGGGAGTGAGCTTCCGGGGGGTCCGCGCACTCCAGGACGTCTCTTTCTCGATCCCCGCGGGCGGTGTCTCCGCGGTGATCGGACCGAACGGAGCAGGCAAGACCACGCTCCTGAACTGCATCAGCGGGGTCGTCCGCCATGAGGGCACGGTCGAGCTCGAAGGTCGTGACCTGAGCCGGCTGCGCGCCGACCGGCGCGCGGCGCTCGGCGTCGCGCGCACCTTCCAGACACCACTGCTCGTGCCGGACCTGACCGCCCTCGACAACGTCCTGCTGGGCGCGCACCCGAAGGTGCGCGGAGGGCTGATCGGATCGCTCCTGCGGCTGCCCGCGGTGAGGTCGGACGAGACCTCGATGCGTGCGCGGGCAGCCGAGCTGCTGTCACATCTCGGTCTCGCCCGAGGAGACGTGCGTCGGGCCGGCAGCCTGGCGCACGGGGACCGACGGCGGGTCGAGGTCGCCAGGGCCCTGCTCGCCGACCCCCGGCTGCTGCTGCTCGACGAACCGGCCGCGGGACTCGGCGCGGACGAGGCCTCCGAGCTGCTCGACGGCGTCGAGGAGTTCGCGGCGGCCGTCGGGATGACGTGCGTCCTCGTCGAGCACGACGTGGGCCTCGTGATGCGGGTATCGCGTCATGTGGTCGTCCTCGACGCAGGACGTCTTCTGGTCGCCGGGCCCCCCGCGGAAGTGGCGGCCGACCCACAGGTCGTCGCCGCCTACCTCGGCGACGACTGGGCGGAGGCGGACGCGTGAGCGAGCAAACCACAAGTACAGCGGCACTTTCGCTCACGGTGCCGCCGAAGGAGGCACCGTGAGCACGGGACTGCTCGAAACCCGGCGGCTCGTCGCGCGGTACGGGTCGGTCGAGGTCCTTCACGGGATCGACCTCGACATCTCCCCGGGCGAGATCGTCGTGCTCCTTGGGTCCAACGGAGCCGGCAAGACGACGCTGCTGCGGGCCATCTCCCGGGTGGTGACGACGCGTGGCGAGATCACCCTCAGCGGGGCGAGCATCGCCGACTGGAGCGGCGCACGCACCGCCCGCTCCGGCGTCGGACACGTGCCAGAAGGCCGGGGCACCTTCGCCGACCTCACCGTGGAGGAGAACCTGCGGCTCGGCGGCCTGGCCCGTCCGAGGGAACGGCGGTCGAGCACGCGTGACGACCTCGCCCAGGTCTACGCGACGTTCCCGGTGCTGGCGGACATGCGACGGCGTGCCGCGGGGCTTCTGTCGGGCGGGCAGCAGCAGATGCTCGCGATCGGACGTGCGCTGATGGCGCGCCCGCAGTTGCTGCTCATCGACGAGCCGTCACTGGGCCTGGCGCCCATGGTGACCCAGCAGCTCTTCGAGACGCTGGCCGGGATCAGGCGCGAGTGGTCCACCTCGCTGCTGATCGCCGAGCAGAACGCACGCCTTTCCCTGCGCATCGCCGACCGCGCCGTCGTCCTGGCGGGCGGCCGGGTCGCCGCCGCCGGCCCCACGGCGGATTTCCGCGACGGCGACGTGATCAGGCGCGCCTACCTGGGAGAAGCGGCCGGCGGTCCGAGAGGAGACGAGAGATGACCGAACTGCTCCAGCAGGTGCTGGACGGCCTGAGCACGGGGCTCGTTTACGGCATGCTCGCGCTCGCGCTGAGCGTCGTCTTCCAGGGCACGGGGATGCTCAACTTCTCCCAGGGGGAGATGGCCACCCTGTCGGCCTACGTGACGTTGGTCCTGACCCAGGCAGGCGCGAGCTTCTGGGTGGCCCTTCCCCTCACCGTGGCTCTGTCCGCGGGCGGTGCGGCGCTCATCGAGAGAGTGCTGGTCCGGCGTCTGGAGGGCGCCGGCGAACTCCCGCTGCTCACGCTCAGCGTCGCCCTGCTCCTCGGCCTGAACGCGCTCATGTCGATCATCTGGTCGACCGACCCGCGGACCTTTCCCAGCCCGTTCGGGAAAGGGCTGATCGAGTTCGCGGGCCTGCACCTGACGGTCCAGCAGGCCGGGTCGCTGATCACGCTGCTCGGCGTCATGGCCGCGACGGCGCTGCTGTTCAACCGGACCAGCGTCGGACTGCGGCTTCGCGCGGTGGCGCAGAATCCCGCCTCTGCCACGCTCCTCGGCCAGCATCAGGGCCTGTGGCTCATGGTGGGGTGGGCCGTCGCCGCCGCGGTCGGTGCGTTCGCCGCGGTCGTGGCCGCGCCGGTCCTCACCCTCTCGCCGGGGATGATGACCTTCCCCCTCCTCCTGGCGCTGGCCGCCGGCACGCTCGGCGGGCTGTCCAGCCGCGTGGGAGCGGTCGCCGGGGGCGTCCTGATCGGCATCGTGGACAACCTGGCAAGCCGGTACGTGCCCGGGCTGGACAAGGATCTCGCGATCATCGCTCCCTTCGCCCTCACCGCCCTCGTCGTGATGCTCCGGCCGGCGGGACTCTTCGGCAGGACCAGGACGGTGCGGGTATGAACACGCACCTGCGCCGCGCCGTCCCCATCGGCTGGGCCGCCGCACTCGTGATCGGTGCCGTCGTCCCCTTTGCCGTCTCCGACTACGACCTGCTGGACCTCACACGCATGCTCGCCATCGCGATGGCGGTCGCCGGGCTGAACCTCCTGCTGGGGCATTCCGGCCAGATCAGCGTCGGCCATGGCGCCATCTTCGGGCTGGGCGGTTACGCGGCCATCATTCTCGTGGCCACGTACGGATGGCCGTGGTGGGCCGCGGTCCTCGCCGGCGGCGCCGTGTGCCTGGCCCTGGGCCTGCTGCTCGGCGTGCTCGGGCTCACCATGGGGGGGACCAATCTGGGGCTGCTCACGATCGCCGTGGCGGCGATCTTCCCGCTGCTCCTCATCCGGCTCAAGCCGATCACGGGTGGGACCTTCGGCATCTTCATGGCACGCTCCCCGATCCGGCCCCCGGACTGGAGCGGGCTCACCGAAGCGCAGTTCGGTTTCCTCGTCTGCCTCCTCGCGCTGGCCCTGACCCTCCTCGCCCTGCGCAATCTGATCACCGGCCGGCTCGGCCGGGCCTTCGCGGCCGTCCGCACGAGCGCTCTCCTGGCGGCCGCGAACGGGGTCAACGTCAACCGCACGAAGCTCATGGCCTTCGCCGTCAGCGCGGCGGTCGCCGGAACGGGGGGCGCGTTCTACGCGCTGGTCGCGGCGATCGCCGTGCCGGACAGCTATCTCGTGCCTTTCTCGATCACGCTGCTCGCGGCGAGCGTCGTCGGCGGCAGCAGGACCTGGGCCGGCGCCCTCGTCGGCGCGGCGATAGTGATCTATCTCCCCAAGCTGGCCGAGACCGTCGTAGGCGGCGAGTCCGCGGGCAACTGGTCCCAGCTCGTCTACGCCTGCGGCCTCGTCCTGACCCTCATCGTCGCGCCGTCCGGCCTCGTCGGTGATCTCTCGCGTCTGGCACGCCGCATCACCGGGTCTCAGGGGGATGTGCCTCCGGCGCGCGGACCCCATGCGCGCCGTGCCGGCGAGGCAGCGCCCGACAAGCAGATGATGTCCGACCTCACGTAGACCCCCCCACCGAGAGGATTCCCATGGTGCGCTACAGAAGCAAGAAGGCCATGGCCATGGCCATGGCGGCGTTGGCGGTCGTTGTGTCGGGATGCTCCGGGCGCGCAGCGCCCTCTCAGGGCACGGCGGACGGCAGCGGCGACATCGTCATCAGGGCCAGCTACCCGCTCAGCGGCCCTCTGGTGTCCGCGGGCGCCTCGGCTTCCGGGGCCAAGGCGTACTTCGATTCCGTGAACGCCGCCGGAGGCGTCGACGGGCGAAAGATCGACTTCAAGGTGGTCGACGACGCCTTCGACCCTGCCCGCATGGTGTCCAACAACAGGCAGTTCGCCGAGCGCGACAAGGCGACGATCGTCATCAACTTCGGCGGTATCTCCGTCGCCGCGCGGCCGCCGCTCAACGCGGCCCACGTCGCCCAGATCGTGCAGGGCGGCGAGAAGGAGCTGAGCGACGTCAAGAACTTCCGGTACACGCGCGCCTTCGTTCCGGACATCGCCTGGGAGGGTGAACTCCAGGGGCGGTACATCGCGAAGAACCTTCCCAAGGCCGTCGTCGGTTTCCTGGGATTCAACAACGCCTTGGCCGAGAGCCAGCTCGCCGGGCTCGCGGCGGCCGGCATCACCCCTGTGAAGGCCATCCGCGTCCCGCCGGGCCAGGGGGATCTGACGTCCCAGGTGACGGAGCTCAAGGCCGCAGGGGTCAACGTGCTGGTCGTGACCCACGGCCCGCCGACCATCGGCGCGCTGCTGTCCTACATGGGCCAGATCAAGTACAAGCCGACGATCTTCATCGGCAGCCCGTACGCCGACTTCGCCAGCACGGTCAAGCCGGCCGGCGCGGAGAACGTCGTCAAAGCTCTCTCGTACCAGTGGTTCAAGGATCCCCAGAACCCCGCCCTGAGCGACGACAAGGCGCTGGCCCAGTACCGGGCCGACATGGCCAAGTACGCTCCGTCCGCGGACGCCGGCCAGACCTTCACCCTCACCGGCTACGGGCTGGCGGCAGCCATCGTCTCGGCCCTCCGCTCGGCAGACCAGATCAGCAGCGACGGCTTCCTCTCCGCGTGGGACTCGCTCTCCCAGGAGGAGAACCCATTGCTGATCGATCAGGCCTCGCTCACCGGCGAGAAGGACGGCCGGCTGGTTCACCAGTACCAGCTGCACGAGTTCGACGGTAAGAGCTGGGTGGCACGCGACTCCGTCATCAATGTCTCCGAAGCCGGCATGGCCGGCTGAATCGAGCCGCCCGCCCGGGCTTACGCTGTGAGCCGGGCGGGCGGCAGCAGAGGTTGCCGCGATAATGCCTCCGGTGAAGGAGGAGCGGTACACACACGCACAACGCACGAACAACCGAACGGATGTGAAGTATCAATGGCTCGGCTGACGCGAGAGCAGAAGCAGGCACTCACGCGGGAGAAGCTTCTTCTCTCGGCGCTGGACGTCGTCGCGCGCGACGGCTACGACGGCGCCTCGGTCGAACGCATTGCCGAGGAGGCCGGCTTCTCGAAGGGAGCCTTCTATTCGAACTTCTCCTCCAAAGAGGAGATCCTGCTGGAGCTGCTCGAAGGGAATGCCGGCCAGGACGTCGACGAGCTCTCCCAACTGCTTCGCGAGGTCACGGATCCAGACGAGGTGATCGATCTCGTCGCCCGGTGGAGTGACTCCCGTGCAAGCGAGCAGAAGTGGGGCATCATCGCCATCGAGTTCATGCGCCGTGCGCAGCGCGACGGCACCCTGAGCGATCGGCACCGTCAGCTCTTCGTGAGCCAGTGGGAACAGGCCGGCGCGCTCCTGCAGAGCAAGCTCCTCCCCGGCCGCGAGCCGCTCATCAGCGCGCTCGACCTCGGTGGAATCGTCCTCGAACTCACCTACGGCGGTATCTCGACCTTCCTCAAGGCCAACACTCCGGGCCAGATGATCCGGCACGTGCTCACCGCGCTCCGGAACTCGGTCCACGTGCCGCACCCCGGGTGAGGACCGTACGCATGCGGTGACGACGGTCCCTGCGGCTGCTCCTCGTCGCGGTGACGTCCGGACACCCGCCACGTCCTCTCCCCAGACATCCAGGCGATGACCGCCTGCGAGTAGTACCCGCTCCCTTCACACCTTCAGGAGTTCAGCCATGGACATCGCCTTCCGGCTTGCCTGCATCGCCATCGGCCTGCCCTTCATCTGGCTCGGCTACGAGGCCGTCGCCGCGCCCGGCGCGCGCGTCGCGATGGCGGCCAAGCTACGCATCCCCCGCCCGGACATCGCGGTGCGATTCAACGGGGTCGCGATGGTCGCGGGCGGCGTCGGCGTCGCCACCGGCGTGCTGTGGCAGGTCGCGGCGGTCGGCCTGGTGATCTCACTGATCCCGACGACGCTCGCCGGTCATGCGTTCTGGGCCGAAACCGATCCGCAGGCACGCAAGACCAACCGCATCCAGTTCCTCAAGAACCTCGGGCTCATGGGTGGCCTCCTCGCCGTAGCGCTCGCCCCGTACGTTGGCGGCTGAGCGCACGGCGAGGATCGTCGGCAGGCGGCGCAGCACGGACATCGCCTGCCCGAGCGCCCGCCGATCGGCCTCGTCCGGGCGCAGCAGCGCCGCCGCCAACACCTCATCCCCGGCCGCGCTCCAGGACGCCAGACGGTCCACCGCCTCCTCAGTGAGGTAGAGCCGCGCGGCGCGACGATCCGCGTCGTCGCGTGCCCGCTTCAGCAACCGCGCGCGGACGAGCTTGGCGTCGGGGCGCGAGCCGGGAGGGGGCGACCGGTTGCGGAGGCGTACTCGATCAGGATTCCGTCGATGGCCGACGCCAGCAGCTCCCGGTGCGCCTCCGGCAGCTCCCCCGTCAGCGCCTCCAGCCGCGCCGCGACCCCGTCGTGCGCCAGCGCCCCGACGCGCTCCCCCTCAGGGGTCAGCTCGATGAGGCAGGCCCGCCGATCCCGGGGGTCACGCGTACGAGCCACCAGCCCCCGCCGCTCCGCCCGGTCCACCAGCCCCGTCAGGCTCGACTTCTCCAGGTGCAGCGCGCGCGTCAGCTCCGTCATCCCCACCGGCCCGCCGACGAGCAGGCACAGCAGCTGCGCCTGCTGCGGCGTCAGGTCCTGCTCCCGGCCGACGTCACCGAACACCTGCTGCACCAGGTGCCCCAGCCGTACGAGAGCGGTAGTGAACGTCGCGACCACGACATCCAGTCTAGTTGACAATGGTTCACAATACGAACTAATTTAGTTCTCATTACCAACTGTTCGCACTACCAACTAGAGTCCGGCGGCGAACGGCACATCCAAGGAGCCACCCATGCCCGACTACGGCCACGAGCTGCTCTTCAGCGTCAGCTTCGCGCCCTCCGCCTCCCAGGCCGACACCGTCGTCGCCCTCTCCCAGCTCGCCGAGCGCACCGGACTCGACCTCGTCACCTTCTCGGACCACCCGTACCAGCCCACGTTCCTCGACACCTGGACCCTGCTCAGCTACGTCGCGGCCGCCACCGAGACCATCCGGCTGGCGGGCAACGTACACCCGCTGCCGCTCCGGCCGCCCGCCATGCTCGCCCAGGCCGCCGCCAGCCTCGACATCCTCAGCCACGGCCGCTTCGAGCTCGCCCTGGGCTCCGGCGGATACCGGGACGCCATCGCCTCCATGGGCGCCCCGCGCCTGACCCCCGGCCAGGCCGTGGACGCGCTCGAGGAGGCCATCCCGATCATCCGCGCCGCCTGGGACACCGACGCCCCGGGCAACATCCGCCACCACGGCGAGCACTACCAGGTCACCGCCCCGCGAGGCCCGCGCCCGGCCCACGACATCGGCATCTGGCTCGGCGCGTACAAGCCGCGCATGCTCCGCATGACCGGCCGCCTCGCGGACGGCTGGCTCCCCTCCCTCCCCTACCTCGAGAACATCGGCAAGATCGGCGAGGGCAACACCGTCATCGACGAGGCCGCCACCGAGGCGGGCCGCTCGCCCCGCGACATCCGCCGCCTGCTCAACCTCGGCGAGGAACTGCCTCCCGCCCAGCTCGCCGAGATCGCCCTCACGTACGGCGTCAGCGTCTTCATCCTCGCGGCCAACGACGCCCGCCGGCTCCAGCGCTTCGCCCAGGAGACCGCCCCGGCCGTACGCGAACTCGTCGCCGCGGAACGCGCCCGAGCCGGCCAGCCGACCACCGCCGAGAGCGCCGCCCCCGCAGCCGCAGCCGCACAGGCCGCGGATCCGGATGCGCGAGCCGCCACCCCCGGCGCCGCAGACCCGCAGGCACGGACCACCACAACCCCGCACACGCCAGCCGCCGCACCCAGTCCCGGCCTGGCCGTCACCCCGACCCCCGACAACGGTGTACGGCTCACCGACGTCCGCGTCTGGGACGAGGCCACCCGCCCCACCGGCCCCGCCCCCGACCCCACCCGGCGCTACTCCCCCGCCGAACAGGCCAACGGCCGGCACCTCATCGACGTCCACGACCACCTGCGCGCCGAGCTCGCCCAGCTCCGCGACCTCATCGACCAGGTGGCCTCCGGAGCGATCGACGCCGGCACCGCCCGCTCGCACATCAACACCATGACCATGCGCCAGAACAACTGGACCCTCGGCGCCTACTGCGAGTCCTACTGCCGCCTCGTCACCATGCACCACTCCGCCGAGGACGCGATGGTCTTCCCCCACCTCCGCCGCACGGAGCCCGGCCTCGCGCCCGTGCTCGACCGCCTCCAGGAAGAGCACCACGCCATCCACAAGATCCTCGAACGCGTCGACCGCGCCCTCGTCTCACTCGTCGGCGAACCGGGCGGCCTGGACAACCTGCGCGACACCGTCGACCTGCTCACCGACAGCCTGCTGTCACACCTGTCGTACGAGGAGCGCGAACTCGTCGAGCCCCTGGCCAGGCACGGCATCTAGGACCGGCGGCCGGGGAACGCACGCCGGCGCGCCGCGACCACGATCACCAGCGCCCCCGCCACCAGCGGCAGCGAGGTCCACGGCAGCGCACCCGCCCCGGCCCCCTCCAGCACCAGCCCGCCCGCCAGCGACCCCGCGGCGATCCCCGCGTTGTACCCGGTCGTCTGCATGGACGTGGCCGCGTCCGCGTTCCCCGCCCCGGAGGCGTCCACCAGCGCCGACTGCAGCAACGTCGGCACGCCGCCGAAGGCCGCCCCCCACAGCCCGACCGCCCCCAGCGGCGCCCAGCCCGGCCCTCCGGAGACGGCCAGCACCACCATCGCCCCCGCCACCACGGCCAGCACCGCCACGAGCGTCACCCGCGGGAACCGGTCGATCACCACGCCGGTGACCCAGATCCCCACCACCGTCCCGGCCCCGAACACGAGCAGCACGACACTCGTCCGCCCCAGCCCGGCGAAGGCCACGAACGGCGCCAGGTACGTGTACATCACCTGATGCCCGACCAGCACCAGCACCGTCACCCCCAGGATCGTCCGGACGCCGGGAAGCACCGCCACCCTCCGCAACGGGACCCGCGCCGTGGCCGCCTCACCGGGAAAGTCCGGCACCTTGCGCAGCACCCACCCCACCAGCGCGACCGCCACGACCGCCAGCCCCAGGAAGGCCGCCCGCCACCCGAACGCCGAGGCCAGCGCCGCCCCCGCCGGAATCCCCGCGCACAGCGCCACCGTGACCCCCGCCGAAACGATCGCGATGGCCCGCCCCCGCCGCTCGACCGGCACCATCCGCGCCGCGTACCCGACCAGCATCGCCCACAGGATCCCGCCCATGACCCCGGCCAGCACCCGCGCCCCGAAGGTCACCGCATAAGACGACGAGAGCGCGGTCACCATGTTGAACAGGGCGAACCCCGCCAGCGCGCCCACCAGTACGGGCCGCCGCGGCAGCCCGCGCAGCAGCGCCGTCAACGGGATCGCCGACAGGGTCGACGCCACCGCGTACGCCGTCACCAGGAACCCGGCCCGCCCCTCCGGCACCCCCAGCGCCGCACCCATCTGCGGCAGCAACCCCGCGGGAAGCAGCTCCGTCATCACCGCCGTGAACGCCGCCGAGAACAGCGCCAGCAGCCCCGACCACGGCATTCTCCCGACGCGGACGGCGTCGGCGATCGTCGCACCAGACATGTCGAATATGCTGAAACCTTCACATCAATGTGAAGGCAAGCCGGGAGGCCCCGCCGTGAAGATCGGTGAACTGTCGCAACTGACAGGCGTGCCGACCCGCATGCTCCGCTACTACGAGGAGCAGGAGCTCCTCCACCCCGAGCGCGCCGAGAACGGCTACCGCCATTATCCGGAGTCGGCCGTCTACCGGGTGCAGCAGATCCGCGGGCTGCTCGACTCCGGCCTCACCACGGAGATCATCCGCCGCATCCTGCCGTTCCTGAACAAGCCGGACGAGATCCACCTGCACCCGCAGTGCCTCACCCCGGAGCTGTCCGACCTCCTGGAGGCCGAGGCGGACCGCATCCAGCAGCGCATCGAGTGCCTCTCCCGCAACCGCGACGCGATCCACGCGTATCTGGCAGCTGTGCGATCTTCCTGACCCCGGCGCCTTTACAATGTAGATCACAAGAGTGGGCCCGGCATACGGGACAAAAGACCTGGTTCCCCGTACGTCCGAGTTTGCTGGCCAACGGCGGCCTGTTGATCGAAACGGGGGCGTGGCGCTGCACCCGTCCCCCAAGATCGCTACGTATAGTGATCTCCGATGTCACTTCGTGATTACAGGGGGAGATCATGAGGAATAGCCTCATCGCCGTCGGCAGTGCGCTGCTCACCGCGACCGCACTGTACGGCAGCGCCGCGCCCGCCACGGCCGACACCTCGAAGAGCCACGACTCGATGCACTGCAGCCTCGGGGTGGATGACAACCTCACCTACCACCACGTCACCCACCACGGGGTGTTCGCCGGGACCCGCGAGACCGAGGCCTGCAAGGGCGGCGGCGGCTGGGGCTGGGGCTGGGACAGAGGCCACGGCGACAAGCACTGGAGACACCGCAACTGGCCCACCAGCGGCAACGGCAACTTCGTCGGCACCTGGCCCCACCACGGCTTCCACCACGACCACTGATCAACCCCACATCACCCACTCGTCCCGGTGCCCGCGACGCGAGCACCGGGCCGAACGCGTTGAGACCCGGCCGCCGCCGCGCCCTCCCCCAGCCGGTTCGGCGTTCGGGAGACGTTGCCGCCATGCTGGGGGAATGGATGATCCACTGAGCTGGTTGACGCGGGACACCGCATCCGGATCCCTCCCCGTCCGCGAAGGGCAGTTCCACCGGGTCGTGATGGGCTCGGACCGGGTCGTGTGCCTGCCCCGCACCGAGGCGGCGGCGGTCCGGCTACCCCGGCGGGCGGCCATGCTGCGCGTGCTCGACGAGCTCGGCCTCGGCTTCCGCATCCCCCTGCCGCTGTTCGAGGGCGCGGGCGAGGCGCCGTACCTGGTGCTCAGCCGCGTACCCGGCGCACCGCTGGAGGGCGGCGCGCTCGACGACCCGGCGGTGGCCGGAGCGGTGGCGGAGCAGTACGCCGAACTGCTGGGCGCGCTGGCCCGGGCGGGGGCCGACGAGCGGGCGCGGGCGGCGCTGCCGCGGACGCCGGAGGACCGGTGGCGGCGCTTCGAGGCGGACGTCCGCGCCGAGTTGTTCGGGCTCATGTCCGGCGCCGGACGCCGGCGAGCCGAGCGGGAGCTCGCCGCGGCCTCCCGTCTCCCCCACGTCGCCACAGCGGTGGCGCACGGCGACCTCGGCGCCGAGAACGTCCTGTGGGAGCTCGACGGCGGCCGGCCCCGGCTCGGCGGGGTGATCGACTGGGACGAGGTCGCGATCGGCGACCCCGCCGAGGACCTCGCGGCCATCGCCGCGAGCCACGGAGAGGCGTTCCTGGAACGGGTGCTCGCGCTGGGCGGCTGGACCGACGCCGAGACGGCGGCCCGCGTCGCTGCGATCCGCGGCACGTTCGCACTGCAGCAGGCACTCGACGCGCACCGGGACGGCGACGCGGAGGAACTGGCGGACGGCCTGACCCACTACCGCTGACCGCCCACCTGCGACACCGCTCCTCGCCCCACTCTTAGGACCCACCGACGCTCAAAGCTCGGCAGCCCCGGTCCCTCCCGACGGCCTTGTCGGACCCGTCATGAGACACCCCGGATAAAAAAGAATCTCGCCGCGACGGCACATCCTTTCCTTCTTCTATATCGATATCGCCTTTGACGTATATGTCGATTACCCGGATTTTGGTCCCATCTGGCGGGATTATGACTAGTTTTGAAACAGGGCCGGTCATGCCATGCCAAAGGCCGGAACGGGCAGGTGAGGGCAGAGACTATTCTTGCCGCGGTACGCGCTAGACCGGGCGCCGATTCGGTGGGGCCGGAGGTGTTCCCATGAAGGCTGTCACCGTCGACTATGGGCTACGGGACCATGCCATGACGGCCGTGAAAATCCTCGCCGTCGCGACCGCCTATTTCGTGGCCGCCAAACTGGGACTGCAACTACAGCTGGTCCGAGGGCAGGTGACGCCGCTGTGGCCCTCGACGGGAATCGCTCTGGCCGCCCTGCTCCTCCTCGGCCTCCGGACCTGGCCGGGCATCACCCTCGGCGCCTTCCTGGTCAACGTGTCGATCGGGCCGACGATGGCCGCCGTCCTGGGCATCTCCGCGGGGAACACGCTCGCGCCGATCTGCGCCTACCTCCTGCTCGAACGCGTGGGCTTCCGCATCGAACTGGACCGGCTGCGCGACGCGCTCGCCCTGGTGTTCCTCGGCGCCTTCGGCGGGATGCTGGTCAGCGCGACCGTGGGTGCCGGCTCGCTGGTGCTCGCCGGCGCGCTGCGGCCCGGCGAGTTCTGGCCCGCGTGGTCGGTGTGGTGGACGGGCGATGCGATGGGCGTGCTCGTGGTCACGCCGCTCCTGCTCGCGAGCCGCACGACCCGGATGCCGTGGAACGCCCACCCGCTCCGCTGGGTCGAAGGGGCGGCGCTGCTGCTGGGCACCTTCCTCGTCACGCTGGTGGCGACCGCGGGCCCCATCAACCTGCTCTTCCTCGTCTTCCCCTTCCTGATCTGGTCCGCGCTGCGTTTCCAGCTCCTCGGGACCGCGGCGTGCGCGCTGATCGCGACGACGGTGGCGATCGTCTCCGCCGTGCACCACTCCGGCTCGTTCTCCCAGCACGACCTCTTCCTCAACATGGTCGTCCTCCAGGCCTTCAACGGCTCCGCGGCGCTGACCGCGCTGCTGCTGTCCGCGATCATCGTCGAGCGCGACAAGGCCCACCAGAACATCAAGGACGTCTGCGTCGGGCTCAACGAGGTGGCGAACCGGCTCGCGCGCGACAAGAAACTGGACCTCCGGCTGCCACCCCCACGCGCTGGAGAGCGGAGCAGGGATGGGTCGCAGTAGTGGCCCAGGGCGTTGAGGTGAGCGCGGCCGAGCGGAGACAGCCGGGCGGCGTCCCCGTCCTTGACCGGGACGCCGTCGGCGCGCAGCCGGTCGACCGCGCCGGCGCCGTACGCGTCTACGCCGGCGCCGCCCGGAACAAGCTCACTCGGTGACGGTCTTGGGGTTGGGCGTCTTGACCGACACCTTGGCGCCCCAGCCGGTGTAGCGGGTGTCCACGATGACGGTGCTGTCCTCGAACTCCTCGAAGCCCTTCGAGACGCCCTTGGCCGTGTACGAGCTCCACAGCTTGCTGACCAGCCCGGCCGAGTTGAGCGTCAGCTTGTAGGAGACCTCTGTGTCCGAGGCCCAGGAGCGCAGGTCCGAGCGGGAGAACCAGGCGGATGCCTTGCGCAGGTCCTTGAAGGTGATCGTGCCGGTGAACGTGTTCCCGCTCCTGCTGCCCTTCTTGAGCAGCGCCGACAGCGTGGTGGGCTCGGTGGGGTTGAGGACCTGGTCGTACTCGCTGGGCATGCCGCCGCCGCCGGGGACCTTCAGCCAGGTCTTGCCCTTGGGCAGGTCTTCGGCGAGGCCGCCGGAGTAGTACGTGGCCTTGCCGTTGTAGATGACGCGGTCCTTCTCGTCGTCATACGCGGTGCTGGCGATGTCGTAGGCGGCCAGGCCCGTCTTTCCGAACTGCAGGACGCCCTTCGTGTCGTACGCCTGCGAGGTCTCGGTGCCGTCGGACCAGTCGGCAATCTCGGTGTACCGGACGCCGTGGCCGGGGATGAGCTTGGACTTCAGCGCGCGCACCGGGTCCGTGGGCGCGGCCTGGGCCGGGGTCGTTCCCACAAGGAGGGCGCCGCAAACAACTAAGACAGAGATCGTTTTCCTCATGCCAGCAGATCATGCCGCAATCGGATCACGGTGAAGCCACGACCGTACGGAGAGTCCTGCGAGGCGGGAGGGCCCTGCCGCCCGAGGGTGAGGTCCATCTCGACCGCGGGCATCGCGCCGTGCTCCGGGCGCACGCCCCAGCGCCGGGCAGCGGGCCCAGGTCGGCTCTTCCCGCGGGGCGGTTCTCGGGGCCGGGACTGTACTCGCGGGTATCGGCGCCAAGCCGTGCGGTACGCACCGACTGGGAAACGCGCTGGGCACTGGGTACGGCGACGGGGTGCCAGGACCTCGGCGACCTTGGCGATGGCTTCGGCGCCGGGTTTGACGTAGCGCACGGCGGCGCGGGGGGCTCTTGTGGCGGGTCCTGGCCACGATGAGCTGCAGGTGCTCGGGGGCCCCGCCCGCATCGCTGGTTCAGCAGCCCAGAATCGCCCCGCGCAGCGGGATCCAGGCGGTGGTGACGGTCCCGGGGTCCTTGAGCCCGTCGGCGTTCAGATCGAACCAGGGCTCCACCCCAGCGATAGTTGTATGGGCTGTACCTTCTCCGTGGAGTAGCCGGCCAGGGCAACCCGGGTCATGAGCCCGGCCCCGGCGCGGACCGTGACCGATCCGTACACATGAGGCATGGACGGCGGGGAGACTGGTCGATCTCCGCGAACTCGCTGCCGAAGCAGGCTCCGGCGCTCGGCGCGCACAACGCCTTCTGGCTCGCCGGCGGACGGGGCGATTGAGAACTCCTTCACCAAGGTGACGCCGCCCGCCCGATCGGGGCAGGTGATCATTCATCATCCTCGAAAGGGGCGGGTGGTTCTTTCATCCAAGCCGGCACATACTCACCCGTGATCTCCTCGACCTCCTCGGTCACCGCGACGACATCCCCTCTGTACGCGCGACGCAAAAGATCGGCGATCGTGCCGAGATTGTCCTGCGCGTACTCCGGCAGCTCCTCCTCGACGAGAAATGCCTGTACCAGGGGAGCGACCGCCTCCCGGTACCGGGCACATTCCACCAGCGCATATCCGAAGACCGTGAGGCTGCGCGTGTAGCCGGGCAGGTAGGCGTCCTGGTTGAGCTCGGCCAGCTCCCGGCTCAGGCGGACGGCCTCCTCACTCACCGGCACCGCCTCGTCCCGCCGCCAGATCCTGGCCAGGTAGGTGGCGTAGTTGGTCAATGAGCGGGCCAGGTCGGGCAGGTAGGCGTCCCGGTTGAGCTCGGCCAGCTCCCGGTACAGGCCGACGGCCTCCTCACTCACCGGCACCACCTCGTCCCGCCCTCCGAACCCCGCCAGCAGGGCGGCGTGGTTGTTCAACGCCATCGCCAGGTCAGGCAGATAGGCCGCCCGGTTGAACGCGGCCAGCTCCCGGCTCAGGCCGACGGCCTCCTCGCTGACCGGCACCGCCTCGTCCGGCCGCCCGACCCGGGCGAGGTAACCGACATGGTTGGTCAATACGGCAGCCAGGTAGGGCAGATAGGCCTCCCGGTTGAGCTCGGCCAGTTCGCCGTACAGGCGGACGGCCTCTTCGCCGACCGCCGTCGCCTCATCGCGCCGCCCGACCTCCGCAAGCCGGATGGCGCGATAGTTCAACGCCATCGCCAGGCCGGGCAGGTAGGCGTCCCGGTTGAGCTCGGCCAGTTCCCGGTACAGGCCGACGGCCCCCTCGCTGACCGGCACCGCCTCGTCCCGCCGCCCGGCCTCCCCCAGCCGGCGGCCGTAGCTGGTCAACGAACGGGCCAGATCGGGCAGGTAGGCGTCCCGGTTGAGCTCGGCCAGCTCACCGTACAGCTGCACGCCATCCTCGCTGACCTCTACCGCCTCCTCCCGTCGCCCCACCCGAGCCAAGGTGCCGGCGTGGGTGGTCAACGAGCGGGCCAGGCCGGGTAGGTAGGCGTCCCAGTTGGCCTCGGCCAGCTCCCGGTACAGGACGACGGACTCCTCGCTCACCGGCACCGCCTCGGTGCGCCGCCCCACCTGCTCCAGGTAAGCGGCGTGGTTGTTCAACGAGTCGGCCAGCCCGGGCAGATGGGCGCCGCGGTTGAGCTCGGCCAGCTCCCGGTACAGGACGACGGACTCCTCGCTCACCGGCACCGCCTCCTCCCGCCGCCCCACCTCCGCCAGCCGCGCGGCATGGTTGGCCAACGACGTCGCCAGGCCAGGCAGATGAGCATCGCGGTTGAGCGCGACCAACTCGCGGCGCAGTGCGACGGCCTCCTCGCTGACCGGCATCGCCTCGTCCCACTGTCCCACCTCCGCCAACCAGACGGCATGGTTGTTCAACGCCATCGCCAGGTCAGGCAGGTGCGCCTCCCGGTTGAGCGCGGCCGGCTCCCGGCTCAGGCCGACGGCCTCCTCGCTGACCGGCACCGCCTCGTCCCGCCGCCCCACCTGCGCCAGCCGCGCGGCATGGTTGGCCAACGACGTCGCCAGGCCGGGCAGATGAGCATCGCGGTTGAGCGCGGCCAGCTCCCGGTACAGGGCGACGGCCTCCTCGCTGACCGGCATCGCCTCGTCCCGCCGCCCCATCTCCACCAGCCAGACGGCATGGTTGTTCAACGAGTCGGCCAGGCCGGGCAGGTAGGCGTCACGGTGGAGCTCGGCCAGTTGGCGCCAGATCTGGGCGGCCTGGCGGCCGGCGGTCAGCGCGCGGGAGTGCAAGCCCGCGTAGGACAGACGGACCGCCAGGTCATCGTGGATGCGGGCGCGGATCTCGGGGTCGCTGGTGGTGGCCAGCCGGTGCTCGGCAAGCCGCTCGGCCAGCGCGGCCATGCCGATATCCAGATCGATGTGCCGGTCGGCCGGCAGAACAGCCTCGATCGCCTCCAACAGGGTTGGATCGATCCCCCTCAGGGCGGCCAGGGTGGCCAAGGCAGCGCCCCCTGCGTGCAACGCCAGGTGAGGGTGGGCGGCCAGCAACGGGTACAGCTGGCCGTGGGCCAGGTGCGGCCACCGGCGGGCAGCCTCGATCAGCGTGGTCACGCCGTGGCGAGCCCAAACCGGAACACCGCTTCGCCCTCCGGGCCGGCTATCGGGATCCGCGAGTTCATCGGTCGGGGCCAGCAGCCGAGCAGCAGCGTCATCGGCCCAGGGGTCGGCCGGGAATTCATGAGGGTGGCCGGGGGTGGCCAGGGCGATGAAGTCCTCCCCCAGCCGGTCGGGATACAACGGCTGAAGCACCGTGACCGCATCGACGCCGGCTCGCTGCCCGCCCGCGGGGCCGACCGGCGGATAGCACACGGCGTGGTCCTTGAGGAGCTGCCCGCTCGCCAGATGGGAATCGATCCCGGCTCGCTCCAGGGCCGACTTACCGTCGCGGTAGTCCAGCGGCCCGGTCACCGTGGCGGCGTACACCACCTGCCCCATCGCATCGGCCGTGGTCGCCAGCGGCTTTTCCCGCGTCGGGGCGGACATCGCCTCCCAATGGTCGCGCTCGCGTGCCAGCAGGACGTGCGACACCCTCACCGGATCGGCGGGAGGATCCTCGCCGCTGTCGTGGGCCAGCACCGCGGCCAGCGCGGCCATGTGGACCGTCAGCACCACCCGGTAGGCCTCGTGGCGGGCCAGCGCCTGCGGTGGTTCGACGCCGCGAGCGCCCGGCATCCCCAACAGGTCGGCGAAACGGTCCCGGGCGGCGGTGAACAAGGCGGTACGGGTCAGGGCCGCATTCGCATCCTCCTCCAGTGGCCCCAGCTCCCACTTGGTAGGCGCCAGGCGCACATCCCGTTGGATCCGCCCCTCCAGACTTTGCCACCAGGTGCCGGCCGGGCGCGCCAGCAGCAGCACCCGTACCGGCAATCCATCCCCCATCCCCGGGCCGACTCGAGTGTCGGCCAGCAGCGACAAAAGATCGGCCGTTTCCCAGCGTTCGGCGTAATCGACCACCACCAGCACTCCCGGCACCTGATCCAGCGCCGGAACCGGCAAAGCGTCGGCGGCCGAACGGTCGCGCCGGTGGTGCGCGGCCAGCACCACCCAGCCCTGGCGTTGCCACAGCTCCGCCACATGCCCGGCCAGCCGGGTCTTGCCCTGCCCGCCCGGACCGTGGATCAGATGAACCGCCGCCCCGGCGCCGGCCTTCCCATCCGCGGCCGCCCCCTCCCGCCAGGCCTCTAGCTCCTCCACCTCGCGCCCGCGCCCGATGAAATCGATCAGCCCGTTCGATGCCCGCAGCAGCACACTGGGCTGCGCCCGTGCCTGAGCCGCCGGCGGCACCGCCTGCCGCGTCGGCCATGCTGCCAGCCGATAGGGCTCCCCGCCCTCGTAAACGATCATGTCCCGGGCGGCCTGGAACACCCGTGCGAACCCCGACGCGGTCGCGCGCTGGCTCACCCTCGCGGCCCGCCCTCACCGCTCGTTGATGGTCTGATCGCGCCCGGCCTGATACACCCGGCCGCTCCCTGACGCCTTGGCCCGCTGCCGCACATCGACCGCCGCGTCCACGGCGGCAGGACCCTCCTCGCCGCTACCGCCACCAGCGACCGGCGGCGGTTCCTGCCCGCCACCGCCGCTTCGCCGATCGGCGATCAGCCCGTACACCGCCACTCCCAGACCGGCCAAGCCGACGAACGCCCCGATCACACTGGCCAGTTTGTCGGCCTCGTCCAACCCGACCCGCACGAAGTACAAACCCAGCACCGTCGTGGCCGCCACCGCGACCACCGCTCCGGCCCCTATCAGCACACGCCTGCGCACAGCCGTCATCATCGATCAAACGGCAAGATCACGCAATGTGGCCGAGCAATATCACATCGAACGTGCGCACTTGCGGTTACCGGCGTCTGGCGTCCTTGACCATGAGGTCGGCCGGCCGGTTCCGCAGGGGGGCGCACCACGGTGGCGGGCCGGGTCAGACGGTCGAGGGCGCCGTGGAGAGTGCCCGCGCCGAGGCGTACGCGGTCCTCCGACAACTCGCGCGCCCCCACCCTGATCACACCAGAGTGATCGTGATGACGCGGGCCTCGCTCCATTGGCCGTCGACGAGCGCCCTGGCCCAGATCTCCAGCGCCCCCTTTCGCAGGTGCGTGTGAGCCTCGCCGCCAGGTTCGATCACGTACTCGGTGCCGGACAGATGCCCCTCGTCCCGCTGGTTCTCCCACACCATCTTGCCGCGCTGGAAGAAGCCGAAGAGGTAGCCCGCAGAGCCTTCGACGGGCTTCACCCTGATGGTAAGGCGCTCGGTGATCTTCACTCTGGCCGCACGCGGGGAGAGGAAACTCGGGGTACCGGCGGCACCGGCGCCGATGCCGGACAGCCTGATGGTCGTCGGGCTGTTGGCCGCGCTGCTGGTGATGATCACCGAGCCGGTACGCCTGCCGGACGCCGCCGGGCGGAACCTGACGCGGACCACGCACGACGCCCCGACCGCGAGCGAACCGGTACAGGTGCTGGTCTGCAGGAAATCGCCGCTGACCGAGACGCCCGCGATGGAGGCGGCCGCGGTGCCCGTGTTGACCACCGTCACGGCCTGCGCCGGGCTGGTCCTGCCAAGGGCCTGGACCGCGAACGCGGGCGAGGGCGGCCCAGCCCTCAGCGTCGCCGATTCCGGCACGGGGCCGCTCGGGTACACCTCGAACTCCGCCACCTGCGCGGCCGGCCAGCCGGTGTTGGCGGTGACGTCGACCCGCACGTAGCGCGCGTTCGTCGGCGGCACGGTGATCGACACGGTGTTGCCGGTGGCCGGCGTGAACGTGCGGTTCGCGGACTCGGCGACGGTCGTGAACGCCGAACCGTCCATGCTGGTCAGCACCGACAGGGTCTGCGTACGGGAGGCCCACTCGGAGGACGGCGGCAGCCTCAGCGTCACCCTGCCGATGCTGGAGACGGCGCCGAGGTCCACCTGCAACCACTGCGGGAACGCGTGGTTGGCGCTCTCCCAGTAGGTGCCCACCTCGCCGTCGGCCGCTGCGGCCGGCGCCAGAGCCGTGTCCGCCTGGCCGCTCGCGGTCGCCGGACGGCCGAGCGCGATGCTGGGGGTCTGCCAGGACAGGTCGTAGGCCCCTTTCGCCGCCTTGTCACAATGCTTCGACGGCGGGCTGGCCATGCGGTAGGTGCCGTGGAGCGTGTCCGGCCGCCGTACGCGATCGGGGCCGACCGTCCAGGAGTCCACCGTGAGCTCGACAACGATCGTGGTGCCTGCGGCGTCGTAGCGGCTCTTGCCCCCTGATGCGTTGTTCTCGGTGCAGAAGGCCGCCCCATCGTCGCGGCCCGCCGCCCGCAGCGCGTCGCGGCCGTCGTAGGACAGAGGGTGGGCTTCGTGCCAGACTCCGTCGGTCCGGAGGATCACGCACTGATCGGCGGCGCAGTTGACGCGAATCGGCATGAGGGTCTTGGCGCACCCCTCCGTGTAGGTGCACGAGACCAGCCGTCTTTCCAGTGTGTAGGTTCCGCTGATCTGCGTCACGATGGGCGGCAGGGACAGTGGCGCGCTCGGCGCTTCGGCGGGCGCGGCGGCGGGCACGGGCGCGGGGGTGTCGTCGTGCAACAGCCGCCAGCCTGCGGTTCCACCGGCCAGAAGCAGCAGGATCAGCAGGAGGAGAGCCGTCATCCTGCGCCGCCTGCGCGAGCGCCGCCCCCGGCCGCGGCCCGGCCCGGAGCGGTCGCCGCCGCTCACACTCCCGCCCGCGCCTCCTGCCACGATCGCCCCGCCGTTGCCGTCATCGTCGTCGCCGTCATCGGTGGCGCCGTCATCGGTGGCGCCGTCATCGGTGGCGGCGGCTTCGTCTTCAGCGGGTTTCTCTGCTCTGCCGCCGGGTGCGGGGGCGGCCTCGACCGGGCTCTCCGCGCCGAGCAGGCTCACCGGAAGCGGATCGTCGTCCCCGTCCCGATCGGTGCCGACCGGCGGGACGAGCGGAACGGCGGCCAGGATGCGGATCTTGTCGCTGACCCGGTCCTTCACCACGGGTGCTGTCAGGACGGGGATGAGCGCGGGCGCGTACGGCCGGACGAGCCGCTCGCGCTGGACGTTGCAGACCGTGCAGTTGTCGCAGGTCTTGCAGATGTCGAGGTGGCGGATGATCCGCTGCCGCAGCAACCGGTCGAAGTCGTCCGCCTGGCTGGTGGCCTGGTCGAGGATGCGCGCGAGATCGGCGCAGAACCGTCGGCCTTCCCGGGCCAGCACCAGGGCGCCGAACCCCTTGTAGGTCATGGTGATGACCTCGGAGGCGAGGCGGCTGGCCTGTGCGGAGGTGGTGCCCAGGCGGGCGGCGAGGCGGGCGCCGGTCAGGCCGTCACGGATCGCCAGACGGAAGATCTGCTGCTGCTTGTCGGTCAAGGTGGCGACCACGGTGTCCAACATCCGGTCGACCTGGGCCCTGCGGCGCTTGCTCGCCTTGTCGTAGGCGTCGGCCTCCTGCTCGGCGTCCTCGTGCTCCGGCAGGGGCGCGGTCCTGTCGCGGATCCGCCACTGCTCCCGGCACTGGTTGTGGGCGATGCCGATCAGCCATCCGCGCAGCCGTTCCGGCTCCCGCAGGCTGGCCAGCTCGGCGAACGCCTGGGCGAACGCCTCGGCGGCCGCGTCGGCAGCCGCATGAGGATCCTGCAGTCGCCCGCCGCAGAAGGCCAGGACGGCGCGATGATGCCGCGCGAAGATGGCGGCCAGTCCCGCCTGCCGGTCAGCGGCGGCGTCGGCGGCTCGGGCCCGCTGGACCAGTTCGGCGTCGGACAGGTGTTGCCAGTCCAGGTCGGACAGGCCGGTGATCAGCTCATCGGACATCGCCGCACCTCCAGCCACGGCAAGGCGGGCACCGAAAAATTCGCCCAACAGATTTTCGTAATTCAGGGGGAGATTTCCGATGATCGTCCCCCGTGCCTCCACACGGCTTCGAGCCCGAGGAGGACTCCCATGCTCTGTACTGGGACACACCGGCGCGTTCACGTCCGGAGGCCACGATGAATCCGGGCACCGGGCACCGCATCACGGCCATCGCCGCTGCCGCCGGCCTGAACGCCGCCGCGGCGAGCCAGGGCACCACGGGCCTGCTCATCGCCGGCGCCGTCACGGTACTCGGATACGTGGCGCTGGTGATCAGCGTGGCCATCCCCGAGTGGGTCCGGCTGCGCGCCCTGCGCGAGCCGGGCCGCCAACTGCGCTGGCTGGTCACGCATCTGCCCTCGACCGAGGCCGCGGAGAAGCTGGCCGCGCTGTGGTCGCACACGCACATCGAGACGGTCCGGTCGATCGAGGCCATTGGCGCCTCGCAGAAGGCCAACCCCCGAAAGAACAGAACACCCAAACTGTAACCGACCGGCCACGATCCGCAAGGCGTCTCCTCAGGGGAGGGACTACGGCCGTTGCTCGCATCGTCGGCTCTGGCGTCGAGTTCGGCGATGCTGGTGTCGTGGTCGCGGAGCATGCGCATGACGGTGGCCGGGGAGGGGTGCCGGCCCCTCTTGGCGCCCTGGGTAATGACCAGGCGGGAGGCGATCTCGCGCAAGCTGAGGTCTTGGTCGCGCAGATGCAGCGCCATGGACAGCATGGCCTCGTCGGTGACGGTGGCGCCGCCGATGGCCTTGCCATTCTTGCGGGCGCTCTCGTGGCCTTCCAAGGTACGGTCGCGAATGTACTCACGTTCCATCCCCGACAACGCGGCCAGCACGGTGAACACCACGCCGGACGGATCGTGACTGCCTTGCGGCTCGCCGGTGTGGAACTCCTGCGACGCGCTGCGCGACTTCGTCCTCCAGGTCAGCGACCGGCTGCCCACCCCGGCCGCCCGAGCACCGGCGTAGCGGATCGGAGAGCGGGCGCCGGGGTTGTGCCGGCGCTCAGGAAGCCTTGTTCCCGAACGCGCGCGGCTCGGGCATCGATCGTTTTTGTCGGGGGCGCGATCGACGGCTCGAATCCGGATGAGGTGCCGGCCACCGTCCGCGGAGTTCCGTAAAGCGAATTTGGTTTCCCTTGGATTCAGTTCGGCTGCATCAGGCATCTAAGCTGATCAATAGGTATGCCTGATGTCCAGGACAGGGAGAAACTGAAGCACCCACTCTGTTTTCGGATGATCCCACGCGACGTCACCGCGTGAACGTAATCCAGGAACCTTTCCATTCGCCGCCACGTAACGGCATACGGGCCCGGCCCCTGTCACGTCTATCGAAAAGATGCGGCAAATGTGTACATCTCGGGAATTCTTTCGCGTTGCACTCATAGCCACTTTGATCATGGCAGTCGTCCGGCCACTGTGGGCGAACCCGACCGAGGCTGCCGTCCAGATGGTGTTCGAACGGGAAGACACACCGATTACCGTCTACGGTCTCCAACTCACCGCCCAGGCGCCGGTGACTTACGAGACCAGAAGGTTGACCCCCGGCAGCGACCCTGTGCTGCACCTGTTCGACGCGGATGGCAGGCAGGTGGCGGTGGATGACAACGGGGCGGGCAACAGAGCCGCGAGGATCACGTACACCCCAGCCGGCAGCGGAGCCTTTCGGCTGCTGGTACGCGCCCGGAACGGACTGAGCACAGGCGGCGCGGTCATCTACAAGGATGGCGTCCCGATGGCACCGGCGGCCGCGGTGGGCGGAGCGTTCGTGAACTTGGCGAACCTTCGCGCCGCAGAGGAGATCGCCACAGCAGTCCTGCCCAGGCGAGGCGATCAGAACCGGCACCGTTCCAGCCACGGGCTGTATCTCATCTCCAACGACGGCCTCGGTATCGACAAGCAGGCAACGGAGTCCGCCGGCATGGGGCCACGCATGGCTTTTCCGGACGCGATCGCGGCACGGACGGTCATGGTGGCGCAGCTCATCCACGTCCGTACTCCACAGCCTGCTCCGACCGGAGATTGGGTGGTGCCCACCGTTCCCGGCGGACCGGTACGTGTGATGCGCAACGACGTCGCACTGGCAGGGCATGATCCGGACAAGGACGGCTTGGGAAGTGAGCTGGAACGAGAATTGGGCACCTGCGCGGCGCTCAACCCCCGGGATCACCGCGATAATCACAATTGCGCATTTGAGGCGAGGGATACTGACGGTGACGGTATCGGTGACGGCTGGGAGGTTCTCGGCCGCGCTCATCCCCTGGGCCTTTCGCAGCCGCTGCCTGTTTGGGGGGCCAACCCTCGCCACAAGGATCTGTTCATTGAAGCCGATTTCATGCGCCGCACGAAGCAGGAGAACCTGGACGCGGTCAAGCTTCGTATGTCCCCGGCGGCCGTACGGGAATTCGCGGTCGTCTTCGGCGACGGGCTGACGACGGATCCGGCGGATCAAAGCAACAACGCACGGGCGGTGCGTAATCCTGACCTGCGGCCCGGGATCAGCGTGCACATAGACACCGGTGCGGCGGCGCTCAACCCGGACGAGGTGACGATTCACGGAGACTGGGGAGGCTATACCTCCGTCGACGCCATCCAGGGGGACAAGGATGACGGCGGCGTCACCAAGCACACCGACGGCACCTTCTGGAAAGGAGTCAGAGCGCAGGACTCCTGGAAGAAGAACATGCTACAGGCTCGCCGCGGGATATTCAGATACGCCCTCTCCTACGGAACGGGTGGCGGCAGCACCGGCGAGGGGTTCACTTCTTCGTACAATTTCCTGGACGGGCGCAACGCTGTACATGAAACCGGACACAGCATGGGCCTGGACCATGCGGCACCCTTTAGTGCCCCGCAGGCCGCGCGCGGCGTCAACTGCAAGCCGAACTATCCCAGCGTGATGAACTATGCTTTTTACGGTGATTCACGATTTGGATTCTCGGACGGACGGCAGCAACCGTCACTGAACAATGCCCGGCTTTCCGAGTTTCAGGCGGTGAAGAGTCCGGACAGCCCCGCGTCCGTGAGGTACATGGATGTGCTGAGCTCCGTCTACGGCTATCAAGTGGACCAGGCCCAGGGACATGTCGACTGGAACAGGGATGGGCAATACGCGCCGCAAGGCACGACAGTGCCGGCCTATGCCAACTATCAGCCGGGCGGGGACTGCGAGTACACCAGGCACAATCAAGTCCCGCTGAAGGCGTCGGTGACACCCGGCGCGGCGGCGAATGGCAGAACCAGCCGGCCACCGGCGCTGGCCCGCATCGGGAACAGGCTGTACGCCTTCTGGGTCAACGGCGGCAGATTGTGGTACGCCTACTCGACCTCGCCGTGGGACTGCCAGGAGATCGGCACGGGTTGCGGAAGATGGCAGGAAGTTCGCCGGACCGACATGGCGGCCGATGGAGGAGTCGACGCCGAGCGCGTCAGAGTCCGCTTCAACGGCTCCAGCGCGGAGCAGGTGTTGGTGGTCACGATAGACGGCTCCGGCAAGATCTGGGAGCGGCGGATCAACAGTGCAGCGGGGGGCTACCAGTGGAGCCGCCGGGAACAGGTCCCCGGGGGCGTCGGACTCGGCCCGCCGTCGCTTGCCGCCACAGGCGACGGGTCGAACGTCTATCTGGTGTACAAGAACCCCGTGCATCGTCTCATGCAGAACCGATTGGTGACCTACATCGGCTGGACAGGTGAGAAGTATCTCCGTGTCCAGGACGGAAGCTCTTCCGGGGCGACCTTCACCAGCAACGTGAACGCGTCACCAGGACTTGCCTACACTTTTCTGCCCTCCGCCCCAGGGGTAAAGGCGCTTTACGGGATCTTCGCGCCCTTCACCTACGACGTGCGGAACGGCGTGCCGGTCGTGTACGCCTACGATGAAACTGCCGACCGCTGGCGTATGACCGATGTGATCGAAGGCGCCCAGCCCCTCTACGGCCGCCCCGCGACGGCCTGGCAGCCTTCCGGCTCGGCCTCCGAGTATCCCGGACGGTTCTATCTCGTATATCCGACGATGGCGGCTGGAAACGAGCCGGGTCCGCTGGCGATGCTGATGACCTACAAGAAAGGCCCGGATCAGCCGGAAAAGGTAGGGGTCAGAGCAGCATTCGACAATGCGTGGTTGCTCTCCTACGGCGTCGACCTGATCTTCGAACCCGGCGCGGACACCAATCTTCGCGCTCTGTTCGCTTCGGCCTTCGACGCGTCGGGCTCTGTCAAGACTCAGTTGTACTTCCGTCCCAAGGCCGACGGTATCAATGACTACGAGTACACCAATTACAACGACTGGCACACACTCCGGCTGGGTCTCTGCCGGCACGTGACCAATCCCGCCGGGGACATATCCAACCCCATAAAATGCCGTCCATGACCGCCGCTACAGAGCTTGAAAGACTGAGGTATCACCTCGCGGTTGCAGGTCGCGTCCGAGATGCGGTGTAAAAGAGAACGAGCGTAGGTTGCCGTGCTGAACCGTCCAAAGTTCGCACTACGCAAGGACCTACGCTCGTGGCACGCACACTACCGCCCGTTCAGGCCATCCGCGCCGAGATCGACGCCCTGTTCACCGAAGGTCGTGACCTGGTCGAGGTCATCGAGGACGTCGCCCGTCTCGGTGCCCGCCTGATCATCCAGACCGCCGTCGAAGCCGAGGTGGACGCTTTCCTCGGCCGCGCCCGCTACCAACGCGCCAACGCCGCCACCAGCAGCAGCGACGAGGCGCACGCCGTACGGCCCGGTCACCGCAACGGACACTGCCCGACCACGATCAAGACCACCACCGGGCCGGTCACCATCGCCCGGCCGAAGCTGCGCGGCACCACCGAAGCGTTCGCCTCCCGCCTGTTCGGCGCCGGCGTGACCCGCACCAACGCCCTGGAGACCCTGGTCATCGCCTCCTTCGTGCGCGGCCTGTCGGTACGCGACGTCGAAGGCGCCCTGGCCGACGCGCTCGGCCCCGAGGCAGCCCTGTCGAAGTCGACCGTCTCGACCATCTGCCAAGCCATCGTCGCCGAGTACGACGCCTGGAGCCGGCGCGACCTGTCGGCGGTCGAACTGGACTACCTGTTCCTGACCGATCTGGCCGCCCGCGGGCTGCGTCCGCCGCTCCTGGTCGTCTCCGACGGCGCGCCCGGTCTCATCGCCGCTGCTGAGCAGGTCTTTCCCCGCTCGCTGCGGCATCGCTGTGTGATCCATAAATGCCGCAACGTCCTGTCGAAGGTCAGTGCCGGCGACCAGGCCGAGGTCAAGGCCGCCTTCTGGAACATCTTCGACGCCAGCAGCCTGAACAACGACGACAAGGAGATCGAGCCCGGCCCGGACCTGGTGGCGTGGGCGCAGGCCCGCATCGACGCCTTCGCCCAGACGTGGGCAGGACGCTACCCGGCCGCGGTCAAGAGCCTGCTGACCGACCGGCAGAGCCTGACCACCTACCTACTCCCACCCGAGCACCACAAGCGCATCCGCCACTCCAACTTCATCGAGCGCACCTTCGGCGAGACCCGCCGCCGCGTCAAGGTCATCGGCCGCTTCCCCGGCGAGACCAACTGTGTCTCGCTGGTCTGGGCCGTGCTGAACCGCGCCGCCCGCGGCTGGCGCGGCTTCACCATGACCAGCAAGGGCCTGCGCACCCTGCAGGACCTGCGCCGCGCCCTGCTGTCCCCGCCCACCCCGCTGCACCCGGCGGCCACTGCATCGTCCGACTCGACACCCGAGACGGCTGCCGCCTAAGATCAGCCCACGGCACCTGCCTCGTTGAGCCTTTTACACCGCTCCGAGGAGGCGACCATAACGCATCTCTTCCATGCCTTGATCGTTAGCACCTATGTGATCTTCCCCTCCTTCCCCGCCTTCCGGCGGCTCACCGCAGGCGATGAGCAGCGCTATGTGGCCACCTACAGGCAGGTCGAGCCGTATGCCGATTTCAGCTTCAACAACCTGCTCATATGGTTGGACATGGAGAACGATCTGGAGGTCAGTACGCGCGGCGACTGCCTGATCCTACGGTTCACCAATGTGTTCGAAGGCCGGAAGTCCTACACGCTGTTGGGCGTCGATGGCTGTGACGAGGCCGCGCGGTCCGTCTTCGCGTTCCAAGGGCGGCACGGCATCGCCCATGAGTTGAGCATGGTTCCTGAATGTGCGACACGCGAGATTCGGATTCGGGGCAATGCCGAAGTAGTGGAGGATCCAGCCAGCAGCGACTACGTTTTCGACATCGCGATGGCGCTGAAGATGTCCGACAGCTCTTTTGCGAGGCTCCGAAAGGAGAACCGTGCTTTCTGGCGCCGCCATGACGGGCGGGCCCGATTGGACGTGATCGACCCGAGCGACACCGCGTCCCAGCACCTGATATTCAACCGCCTGGACGAATGGCGACGGCATGGTGGTGGGTTGCGAAATGACCCGGACGACATGGAGCGTCGCGCGACAGAGCGCGCCTTCTCGCTCGCTACGGTCATCGGGTTCGAGTGCGTCGGCCTGTGGATCGACGGCAAGCTCGTGAGCTTCGCCGTCTTTCATCTCCCGCCGCAACCAGGCTGGGCGATCGTCAATCACCTCAAGTACGATCGAGGTATCAACGGCCTGTTCGACGCGACCTACCATGCCGTTCTCGGCTACCTTGCCGATAAGGGCCTGCGGTTCATCAACTTGGAGCAGGACCTCGGCATCGACGGCCTGCGTTTCCACAAGAACAGGCTGCGTCCCGCCGGCAGGCTCAAGCGCTACACCATCCGTTCACCGTGAGATACCAGTAGTCCACTCGCCCGAGCGCGGCGACGCTTCCTGGCGTGAAGTCGATGTAAGGGCTCTCCTGTGCGCGACGTTCGACAAGGACGGGAATGTAGTCGCTGGACAGATTGGTGGACTCGAACACCAGACGGCATGCCTTGCCGGATTCCCAGATCACCTTGCCCAGCAGCGCCATGACGTCCTCCGCGTACGCCTCGCCCGCCCGGGCGCTGCTGGCGATGCCATAGAAATAGAGGATGCCCTCGTTCCGGGCCGCGGCCTGTCCTTGGAGGTTCTGCCGGAATGATGGCGCGAGCCAATCGCAATGATCGAGGCCCTCCATGAACAGACCTACGCACACCGGCCGGTTCTGTTCGAACTTCACGAGCGTTCGAGTGTCGCCGTGGAAGAGGGCGGCGGTGAAGAATGATTGCGACTCCTCCATGGAGACGGGATGGTGCTCTCCGAGCCACATGAAACGGCCACTATAGAGATCCCATAGCTCGTTCGCCAGGCACGCATCGCCGCCCAAAGCGTGCGCGTCCAATAGGACGGCTCCTTCTTCGCCCTTCGGTTCGGCATCCTCGCGTGGGCGGAACGTCGCCGCATATGCGATCATCGAGGCGGCACCGGCGCGCGCGCGTGGATCCGCGAAATCGCATGCGGTCGACTGGGGAAAGCGTTTCCTGAGTTCCTCCTTATAGGTCTTCGTGTCGGCATGGTCGCTCTCCACGAGCACGGCGAACTCGGCTGGCAGACTCTCCGTATCGAGTCCCGAGAGAAGCGCGGGAGGAACGGTGAGGAGGAATGTGGCGTCGTGCGATGTCAGCTTACGCGTGCGCGGACCGTCGTAACCGGTCGCGTATTCGATCGGGCAGAGTGCGGGCACGATCTGATCA
Organism: Nonomuraea sp. NPDC050153; assembly: GCF_044460125.1. Taxonomy (NCBI): domain Bacteria; kingdom Bacillati; phylum Actinomycetota; class Actinomycetes; order Streptosporangiales; family Streptosporangiaceae; genus Nonomuraea; species Nonomuraea sp. NPDC050153. Next base: position 2,529 of record NZ_JBITJQ010000039.1, on the reverse strand, counting down.
CCTACCTGGAGCGGAACGGTCCGCGTATCACGCATCGCGCGCGCATACTGCTCTTCGTCCACCAGGCCCAATTTCCTGAAGGCGGCACTGGACTCGTCGCAGAATCGGCGATACCAGGAGAAGTTGATCATGAACGTCATGATGTCACACGCGCACATTCCATGTGGGCGAACGTCAAGAGCGCGGACCACCGCAGCCGCGAGCGTCGTTCTGGTGATCGACGCCGCGGCGAACGGCTCGGATCAACTGTGTGATCTCCCGCGCCCCACCCGGGGGATCGTACTGGTGGAGCCACCTATTCAACTTTCGCAAGTTCTCGATGCCGAGGGCCGTGGTAGTGACTTTCCGTAATTCCGGCGGCAACAGGCCGGCTCTCGGACAGCAGGTGCGCGCGGAAGGGCGAAGTCGGCCTGACTTTGTCGGTAGGGCCTGCCAAGATCGCGACATGACAATCGATGCGCTGACGCCGTTCCGCTGGCTGCAATCGCCGTACGACGATCGGGGCAACCTGCTCGGCGAGATCTACTGCGTGACCTTGCTGCGCGGGCTCGACCCGGCCGAAGTACTGCGCAGGTTCGGCGCCCGCACAAGCACGCAGATGAGCTTCGCCGACCTGGAGCTGGCGGTCTCCGACTTCACGATGGTGACCGAGGGTGGTGACGGAGGTGGTTATGTCGGAGTGGTCGCAACCGGCGATGGGTGCGCGGCGGTGGAACCGATGGGCTGGTCGGGGACGGACAACCCGACGCTGGCGCGGCTGTCGGCCGGCACCGACGTGGTGTCCGTCTCACGGCATGACTACGCCTGCGACTACTTCCATTACGCCGCGGACGGCATGGTGCTCACGGCTTTCGACCCGACTTCTCCCGAGCATCGCTCCGGTGCCGACACCGACCGGCTCGCCGGCCTCATGCGCGAGTTCGGCCTGCCTCTCGAGGAGAGCTCAGATGAGGACTGGGACCAACGCTACGACGACTTGTCCAGACATGGCCTCGCGCGGATGTTCGCGATGGCGGCCCGCCTCACCGGCGTGACGTTCACCGCCGACCTGCTGGACGGACCACTCCTGGTGGGCGCGATCGCCGACCTGCCACCGTCGCAAGAGCCTCAGCGCGGGACCAGCCTCGGCGTTTTACTCGAGCAGCTGAAAGCGGTAGGCGGCCCTGAGCCTGATCACGGGGCCGGATGAGCTTGCGCTGGTCGGTGACGCGGTCCAGGCCGTCGATGGTGAGGTAGCACAGGAAGGGGCCGGGAACGGTGAGGAGTCCGTCGGGTAGCCCAGTCTCGAGCGCCTCACGGATTTTCGCTCGGTCGGAGCTGCGCATCAGGCGGCGGCCGAGCCAGTTGGGCCAGCCGTCTTGGCGTTGAGGAACGGTGTAGTCAGGCGCGGCAGCCTCGGCACCTGCTGGGGATGAGGCGGCGGACTGGTGGTCGGCGTTGTCCATGACGTGGCGCGGGTCAGATGTCGTGCTCGATCACCGCGCGCGGTGGCGGGATGCGTTCGGCAGCAAGGCCTTCCCGGTCGAGCCCGGTATGGGGACATGACGGGCCGTGCGGGGGAAGGCTGCTCCCGCCTCCGCGCTCATGATCGGGAAGAAACTTCTTGGCCTCTGGAGATTGGCCTGAGGTGACCCAGGCATACGCCGGCCCGTCGCGCAGCGCACGGTGGATCAAGCGGCGGCCGAGCCCTTGGCGCTGCCATTCCTGGTCGATGGAGATCTTGTTGATGCTGCCGCAGCGGCAGGCGTCGCATACCTGCCAGACCAGGCGGGCGATGTCGTAGTCGCCGGGATCGTAGACGTAGATTTCGCGCAGGCCGGCCGGAAGTGTGGACGGGTGGTAGACGAGGCGCAACGGGGCGTGTGGCGTGGTGATGCGGGTCCACCACCGGCGCAGGCGGGAGACCCGCTGAACCCGGATCGGGCTTCGGTCAGGAGGCATGCGATGCGATCACCCTGCTGGCGGTATGAGGTCGTGGTCAGTGTCGTCGGCGACCGGGGTCGTGTTCGGCGAGTGCGGCGGCGACGGCTTCGGTGCTGGGCTGGACGTAGATGCCGAGGGTACGCAGGTTCCGGTGGCCGGACAATGCCATGAGCATGGAAGCGGACCAGCCGTCCTCGCCCAGGTGGGTCAGGCGGGAGTGGCGCAGCTGGTGGAGGGTGTAGCCGGCGCCGGTCGGGTCGATGTCCTTGGTGGCCTGCTTGAACGGGTACTCGGCGCGTTCGTACGACAGACGGACACGGCCGGTAACCGGGCACAGGTCGGCTCCGGCGGGGGTGCGGGCCGGGCCTGGGCGCCGGTCGGTGAGGAAGACCGGGCCGCGGGTACGGCCGGCGAGCAAGCGGGGCAGCAGCCGGGCGGGGCCGGACTGCCACAGGATCCAGTCGATGGTGCCGCCCTTGCGGCGTACGCGGCCGCGTTTGGCCTCCAGCACGATCCTGCTGGTTAACTCGCGACTCGCGGCTGTAGGTTCGTGACCTGAGTCTTTGACGTCCGGGATCATGCAGTGCGCGGCCGGCTTCCCCCTGC
>NZ_JBITJQ010000038.1:487-122697 GCF_044460125.1 Nonomuraea sp. NPDC050153 | reverse complement strand
CGTTCAAGTTCCTGTCAAATTGACCGGACTTGCTCGACTTGCGGAAATTAAGACCCGCCCCGTTTCCGGGACAACCCCTCTAACTTACCAGCCCACAGAACCAGACGCGTACGTCTCGCACCGGAGTGGAAGGGAGGTCGCCCCCGAGTGAGATCGACGATCAAGCGCCGCCCTCGCGGGACTGGTGAACTCTATGTACGCCTCCGGGAACCGTCAAATCGATGATGCGCGCGTCCGCCAGGGGTACGTACCGTCCGTGCGAGAGCAACCGGCGCCAAGGGCGCTCATCATCCTGGTGGGCATCGCGGCCGCCGTGATCGTCCTCTACGGGATCCGCGAGGTCGCGTCGATCGCCGGCCCCATCGTGCTGGCCCTGGTGCTCGTCATCGCCGTCTCCCCGGTGCGTCGCAGGCTCGCCGCCTGGCGCGCGCCCACCTGGCTCCAGGTCGCGGTGCCGTTCCTCATCGTGGTGCTCGTGCTCCTCGGCATGGTCGGCATCCTGGTCATCGCGGCCGCCCAGCTCGCCGCGCTGCTGCCCTCCTACACCTCCGAGTTCCAGCGGCTGCTCACCGACGCGCAGCACTGGGCGAGCGCGCACGGCGTCAGCGGCGACGTGCTGAACAAGGGGCTGGCCGCGTTCGACCCCGGCAAGATCGTGGAATTCGCGCAGGCTCTGCTCGGCAGCGTGATCGCCATTCTGTCGTCGATGTTTCTCATCGTCGTTCTGCTGCTGGCGATGTGTCTGGACGCGCCGGTGACCGCGAGAATTCTCGCCTCCGGCGCGGGCGACGGGAAGCAGATCGTCCCCGCGCTGGCCACGTTCGCGCACAAAACGCGGCGCTATCTGATTGTCTCGACCGTCTTCGGCATCATTTACGCGGTGCTCGACGTGATCGCCCTGTCGCTGCTGGACGTGCCGCTCCCGCTGCTCTGGGGCGTGCTGGCGCTCATCACCAATTACATCCCCAACATCGGTTTCATCATCGGCCTGCTGCCGCCCGCCATGCTCGCGTTGCTGGAGGGCGGGGTGCAGAAAATGTTGCTCGTCGTCGCCGCGTACACCGTGACCAATGTCGTCACGCAATCGTTCATCCTCCCCAAATTCCTGGGGGACGCCGTTGGACTGACGACGACGATGACGTTTCTTTCGCTGATCGTGTGGACTTTCGTGTTGGGACCCCTGGGGGCCCTTCTCGCCATTCCGCTCAGCCTGCTGGCGCGGGCGTTGTTCATCGACAGCGATCCGGCCGCCGGGTGGGCGCGGACGCTGGTGTCGGGCAAGCTACCCCGCGGGTGAGAGCAGGTGGCGCATGGACACCCCGCTCAGCCGCTTGACGTCGTGTGACAGGTGCGCCTGGTCCGCGTAGCCCGCCGTGACCGCCACCTCCGCCAGCGGGACGCCCGCGCGGGCCAGGGTCAGCGCACGCTGGAAGCGGACGATCCGCTGGAGGGTCTTGGGCGAGTAGCCGAACGTGACCAGGCTGCGGCGGTGCAGGTGGCGCTCGCTGAACCCCAGGTCCCACGCCACCTCGCCGACCGTGCGGCCCTTCCTGAGCGCGCCGGCGATGGCGGCGCCCGCGGGATCGGCGGGGGCCCCGTGGGCCAGACGATCCCTGACCGCCGCGAGCATCGCGTCGAGCCGCCGGGAGGACACGGCGTCCGCGACACGCGGCGACGGGGCCCCAGCCGGCGAAAGATCGGACGCCTGAAGCCCGGACAACGGGACCCCAGCCGGCGGGACGCGCTGGTCGCGCAGCATCTGGAACGGGAGGTCGGACAGCCGGACGCGCTGGTCGCGCAGCTCCTGGAGCGGGACGCCGAAGAGGTCGCCCACCGCCCCAGGTCTGAAGCGGACTCCCACGAACGTGTCGCCGGAGGCCATCGAGGTCGGCATGGGCCCGGTGTCCGGACCGGCCACGAACGGCCCCTCCGGCCCCCAGATCAGGTCGACGCAGGCGTCGGGCACCACAAGCTGTGTGACGTCGGCCTCGCTGACCTGATGCCACACGCAGGCGAGGCGGCCCGCGAGGTCGGCAGTCGGAGGCCGTTCCACGTACATGCCCCCAACGTACTCCGCCCCACCGACAGACCCACCGGCAGACCCACCGGCAGACCCACCGGCAGACCCACCGGCAGTGACAGGCTCTCTGTCAGAAGCCCGGCAGCCTCCCGTACGCCCGCAGCGTGTTGAGCCGTCCCACGGTGAGGTAGCCGCCCCATTCGTGCTCCACCACCGGCGTCCACATCGGCCAGTTCCCGCTCCAGCCCCCGTCGTCGGACTGCGCGCGGATCAGGGCGTCGAGGTGGGCGTCCAGGACGTCCTCCGTGAACATCGGGAGCCGCAGCGGCGAGGACGCGAAGTCCAGGGGGAAGTGCGCGTCCCCGGGCGCGCCGGGATCGAAGGAGACGGTCGCGAGCAGGGCGTCACGCAACCGTGCGAACTCCGCCTCCGCGCGGGAGCGGTCCGGCACCAGGTCCAGGAAGGTCACGGCGGCACGGGCCTCGTACGGGCTGGTCTCGGTGAGGGCGGCGATCCGCGACCAGCAGAAGTCGGTGGCGGCGGCGAGCCAGGGATGCGTGCTGCCGTGCTTGTGCAGCAGCCCCGCGATCGACGCGGTGGGGATGAGGTTCCCCGGCGGGTCGTCGGGGGTCTCCCACCACGGGGCCCGGGGCGTGTCGCGGACGGACGGCAGCACGAACGGCACGCCGCCGTCGGGCGTGCTGACGGCGGTCAGGTAGTCGCAGGCGGCGGCCACCATCGGCGAGTCGAACGCGTCCAGCTCGTCCAGGATCCAGAAGGCCACCTCGACGGGCTCCGGCTGGCTGCCCGCGCCGCGCAGGTCGGGTTCGAGCGCGTTGCCGAAGCCGCCGTCGGCGTTCTGGTAGCAGCGCAGCACGTCGAGCACCGGTTCGCGGGGCCCGTCCCGGAACAGCGCCGCGAACCGCAACCTGTCGATCAAGCGGCCGTGGAGGTGCAAATATCTCTCTGCTCGGTCGATCACATCCATGACGGCGAAGCTACTCCTTCCCGGGGGCCGTCTCTTGTCGAAATCGGACAAGCTCACGGAGTGGCCAGGGCCTCCGTCGGCGACATCCGCGCGGCCCGCACGGCCGGGTAGAAGCCCGCCACGCCGCCGATGACCAGCGTGGCGAGGACGCCGCCGAGCATGGCCCAGACCGGCACGATCGCCGGCCAGCTCTGGAAACCCGCGTACGCCGCCGTGACTCCGATGCCGAGCAGCACGCCGCCCACTCCGCCGACGGCCGACAGCAGCAGCGACTCGGCGAGGAACTGCACCCTGATCTGGCCGCGCGTGGCCCCGAGGGAGCGGCGCAGGCCGATCTCGGCGCGTCGCTCCAGCACCGAGATGACCATGGTGTTGGCCACGCCCACGCCGCCGACCAGCAGGGCGACGCCGCCGAGGCCGAGCAGGAGCGCGTTCAGCGTGGCGTCGGTGGCCTGTTTGGCGGCCAGCACGTCCGACGGCCTCGACACCTCGACCTCGTTGGGCGTCTCCGGGTTCGCGGTGGCGGCCAGCACGTCGCGGACGGCGGCGACGTGCTGCTCCTGCGCCCTGGTGTAGATCGTGGTCGCGTACCCGTCGAAGCCGAGCCGTTCTTCCGCGACCGGCCAGCCGACCAGCGCGGCCGTGTCGAGCTCGGGGGCCAGTGGCGCGGGCGCGAGCACGCCCACGACGGTGAACCACTGCCCGCCCAGCCACACCCGCTGGTCGGGACCGGCCTGGACGACGCCGAGCCGGTCGGCCGCCTTGGCGCCGAGCACGGTGGCCGGGTAGCGGTGGGTGGCCTCGTTCAGCCAGGCGCCGCTGACGACGGTGGCGCCGACGTCCTCGATGAGGTCGAGCCGGGCGGCGGTGACGGAGACGCTGCCGGTCTGGGCCTCGGGGATGTGGTCGTTGCGGTAGACCTTGGCGGCGGTGGTGCCGGTCGCGGTGACGGCGGTGACCGGGCCGATCTGGCCGATCCTGCCCTCCGACTCGGCGGGCAGGTGGGACCTCTCGCCGAACAGGGTCTGGCCGGGCGAGACGGTGAGCAGGTTCGTGCCCAGCGCTTCGAGCTGCCGGTTGAGGTTCTCCTGGCTGGAGGCGGAGATCCCGACGACGCCGAGCATGGCGGCGATGCCGATGGCGATGCCGAGCGCCGACAGGAACACCCGCAGCGGCCTGGCCCGCAGCCCCGCCCCGCCGACCCTGATCACGTCACGCGGCCGCATCCGGGCCGCCACCAGCATGCTCATGTCCGAACTCCATCGACCACTCGACCGTCCAGCATCTCGATCTGCCTGGGCAGAGAGGACGCGATGTCGCGGTCGTGGGTGATGACGACCACGGTGGTGCCGCCCGCGTTCAGCTCGCGCAGCAGCTCCATCACGCCCGCTCCCGAGCGGGAGTCGAGGTTGCCGGTGGGCTCGTCGGCCAGCAGCAGCCGCGGCTCGCCGACCACGGCGCGGGCGATGGCCACGCGCTGGCGCTCGCCGCCGGACAGCTCGTGCGGGCGGTGGCCGAGCCGGTGTCCGAGGCCGACGCGTTCGAGGGCGCCGTACGCGCGCAGCCGCCGCTCCCGCAGGGACGGGCCCGCGTACAGGAGGCCGTCGGCCACGTTGTCCAGCGCGGAGACCCCGGCGGCCAGGTGGAACTGCTGGAAGACGAAGCCGATGACGTTCGCGCGCAGCGCGGAGAGCTGCCTGTCGGTGAGCGAGCCCACGTCGTGCCCCGCGATGCGGACCAGGCCGCCGGACGGGCGGTCGAGGGTGCCGATCATGTTGAGCATGGTCGACTTGCCCGAGCCGGACGGGCCGACGATGCCGGCGAGCTCGCCGTGCTCGATGCCCATCGAGACCCCCCGGAGCGCGGCCACGTCGCCGTAGTCCTTGCTCACGTCGTGCAGTTCGACGATCACTTGGGCACCGCCACGGTCGTGCCCTCCTGGACGCCGGTGACCTCGACCTGGCCGTCGGCGAACATGCCGGTCTCCACCGCCGCGTAGCGGGTGGCCCGGCCCTCGACGACCTGTACGCCGTAGCCGCCCTCGGTCAGCGCGAACAGCGCGCCGACAGGCACGGCCAGGACGTCCTCGCGCTGCTCCGAGACGATCGTGACGTCCACGGGGGCGGCGTCGTACGACTTCTTCAGCCCGCGCACCGACACCTTGACCTCGACCGTGGTGGTCGTGTCGTTGCCGGTGCCGGTCTCGCTGGCGACCTTGCCCACACCGGTGATCCGGCCGCTCGTCTCGGTGCCGTCGGGCAGTTCGACGGTGGCCTTCATGTCCTTTCTGACCAGGTGTTCGTCGGCCACGTCGAGGTTGACGAGCACCTGGCGGGTGGTGCCGGTGGCGGTCAGCACGGGGCCGCTCGCGCTGTCGCCGAGCGCCTTCTTCAGGTCGGCGACCCGGATGGGGCCGTCGGCGATCACGACGTCGCCCGGCAGCACCTTGCCGGTGACGTCGAGCCCGAGGTCGTCCTGCCAGTCCTCGACCACCTCCCTGGTGGCCCAGGTGAACTCGCGGTCGACGTCGAAGCCGGTGTAGCCGAGCTTCTTGAGGTTGCGTTCGAGCAGCTCCACGTCCTTGCCCTCGACGCCGTCCTCCAGGGTGCGGTAGAGGGGCATGGTCCCGTACAGGAGGGGGCGGCGGTCAGCGTCCACGCTGTAGACGCCGTGGCCGCGGGTGATCGTGGCGCCCTCGCCGGGGAGCCAGGTGATCGTGCCCTGGGACTTGCTGGTGACGGTCAGGGTGTCGCCGTAGCCGAGGGTGCCGTCCACGGTCCTGGTCTCGGTGAGGGTCGTGCGGGTCACCTTGGCGGTGGCCGGGGGCGTACGGGTGGCGGCGGCCGTACCGGCGCCGTCTCCGCCGAAGCCCACCGCGGCCGCGGCGACGGCGGCGGCGAGCAGCGCGGCGCCGCCCGTCCACGCCAGCGCCCGCAGGGGGCGGCGACGGCGTGGCGGCAACGCGCGTGCGGCCGCCGCGGGCTCCTTGACCTGCGTCACTTCCGCTCCCCCAGCTTCGGGAACTTCTTGCCGCAGACCTCGAAGGCCTTCTTGAACGTGGGGTCGTTCCGGTCCAGCTTCAGCGCGGTGTCGCTGGAGAAGCTGCCGTCGGGGTTGGGGTCGGGCCAGTCCACGCCGTTCTCGCGCATGCACCTGGCCAGCTCGCGGAGCTGGTCGACCTGCTCCGGGTCGAGGTTCTTGCGGTCCTTGAACGGGGCGTAGGCCTGGCAGGCCGCGACGGCGTCCGTGACCTTCTTCTTGTCGGCGTTCTCACCGATCGCCTGGAGGCCGCCGCCCCCGTCCGGGTCGGGGTCCTCCATGGGGATCCCGTGGTCGCGCATGCACTGCGCGAACTTCCTGCCCTGTTCCTGCGGGTCCGTCGTGCCGGTCGGGGCGGCGCTCGCGGAGGGCTTCGCGGAGGAGTCCACGGCCACGGAGGCGACTCCCGTGCCGCCCTGCTGGCTGCCGCAGCCGACGGCGAACGCGGCCAGCAACGCGGTCGCGATGAGTGTCCTTGTCATGCCTCCGAATGTGCCGAGCGCCGTTCAAAGCGGGCTGGGAGCCGCCTCGGAGCCAGGTAGGAGAACGCGGAACGTCGCGCCCTCGCCCGGCGCGGTGTCCACCTCGACGCTGCCCCCGTGGGCGCGGACGATGGCGAAGACGATGGCCAGGCCGAGCCCGGCGCCGCCGTCGGCCCTGGATCTGCCCTGGCCGACGCGGTAGAGGCGGTCGAACAGGTGCGGCACGTGCTCGGGCGGCACGCCGGGCCCGGTGTCGGACACCTCCAGCACGGCCAGGCCGTCCGATCCGCCGACCTTGACGGTGACGGACGCGTCGGGGGGCGTGTGGCAGAGCGCGTTGCCGACGAGGTTGGCGGCCACCTGGCGCAGGCGGGCGTCGTCGCCCGTGACCGTCACGGGTGCGAGGGGGCCGTCGAGGGCGGCGAGCCTGACCTGCCGGTCCGGCGCGCGTACGCGGGCGTCGCGGATCGTGTCGGCGGCCACCTCCAGCAGGTCCACGGGCCGCCGCTCGATCGGGCGCTCCTCGTCGAGCTGGGCCAGCGTGAGCAGGTCGTTGACCAGCACGCCCATCCTGGCGGCCTCGTCCTCGATCCTGTGCATCGCCTCTCCGGCGTCGCCGCCCCTGCGGTGCAGCTCGGCGAAGCCGCGCACGGAGGTGAGCGGGGTGCGCAGCTCGTGGGAGGCGTCGGCGAGGAAGCGTCGCATGCGGGCCTCGGAGTCGGTCCTGGCGGCGATCTCGGACTGGAGGCGGTCGAGCATGACGTTCATGGCGCGGGCCAGGCGGCCGGGCTCGGTGTGCGGGTCGCCGGCGGGCACCCGGCGGTCGAAGTCCCCGCGGGCGATGTGACCGACCGTGGCCTCCATCCTGGTCAGCGGGCGCAGGCCGAGGCGTACCAGGGCGCCGGCGGCCAGGCCGACCAGGAGCAGCACGAACGCGCCGACCGCGACGAAGATGGCGATGGCGGAGGTCTGGGTCTGCTCGACCTCGGCGAGCGACTGGGCGAAGACCAGGATGCTGCCGTCGGACCCCTTCACGGCGCGCACGCGCCAGGAGGGCCCCGAGGTGCCCGGCGCGGTGTAGTTCTCGCCGATCCTGCCCTCGTCGACGACGGGGCCGGGTTGGTCGGCGGCGCCGCCGAACCTGTACTGCAGCGTGCCGTCTGAGCCGAACACCATGATCTGCTGGATGGCGGCGACCCGCTTGGTGAGCACGTCGGAGACGACGTCGTTCATCGGGGACGCCGTCAGCGTCCGGATCGACCCGAAGAGCTGGCCGTTCTTGATCGTGGCCATCTTGGTGAGCTGTTCGAGCTGCTTGTCCACCCGGTCCGTCAGGCTGCCGCGCAGCAGTACGACGCCCGCCACGGTGGAGAGCACCAGGCCGAGCGTGGCGACCCCGAGCACGGCCATGACCAGGCGGGTGCGCAGGGTCCAGGTGGCGGGCCTCACCTCGGGGTCCTCAGCGTGTAGCCGACGCCGCGCACGGTGTGGATGAGCTGCGGCTCCCACTTGTCGATCTTCTTGCGCAGGTAGTAGACGTACGACTCGACGATGCTGGAGTCTCCGTCGAAGTCGTAGTGCCAGACGCTGTCGAGGATCTGCGCCTTGCTCACCACCCTGCCGGCGTTGGTGAGGAGATATTCGAGGAGGTTGAACTCGGTGGGCGACAGGTCCACCGGCACGCCGGCGCGGGACACCTGGTGGGCCGCGGGGTCCAGCTCCAGGTCGGCGTAGCGGAGCACGTCGTTGCGGGGGGTCGAGCGGCTGCGGCGCAGGATGGCCCGGATGCGCAGCACCACCTCCTCCAGGCTGAACGGCTTGGCCACGTAGTCGTCGGCGCCCAGCGTGAGGCCCTGGACGCGGTCCTCGACCCGGTCGCGGGCGGTCAGGAACAGCACGGGGATGCGCTCGCCCAGCCGCCTGGCGACCTCGAACCCGTCGAAGTCCTCCAGCATCACGTCGAGCACCACGATGTCGGGGTCGAACTCCCTGGCGGCCGTCACCGCCTCCGCACCCGTCTCCGCGGTCCTGACCTCGAACGACACCAGCCGCAACGTCTGGGAGAGCAGGGCGCGGATGTTCGGCTCGTCGTCCACGACGAGCACCCTGGCCGGTCGGTCCATGACTAAAGGTCTACCCGAGCCACTTCAAAGCGGGCTCAAAGCGCGCACGGCGCCCCCGATTTAATTCCGTTGCCCGGACGGCGGGCCACTGCCTACTCTGGCCGGCATGACATGCATGTTCACCTGCCAGGTTTTCATTCGCATCCGCCGCGGCCGGGCTCTGGCCCGCTAGCGGACGCGATCACCTGAGGCTGTAGCGTCCGCACGCGAGCCCAGGGCCCTTCGAGACCTGTCAATCTCGAGGACCCGAAAGGGCGAGTGCTGTGGCGCAGAATTTCGCGCACGGAAACTATTCGCATACTCAGCGTAAAGCCAGGAATGGCGGCGGCGGTCGCACGCCCAAAGACCGGTCGAGGCGTACGCTCTCGCAGAATTTCCTGACCGACAGGCATGCCCTCGATCTGATGGTCAAGGCCGCCGCGCCCGAAGGGCTCGTGCTGGAGCCCGGCGCCGGGGAGGGTGTGCTCACCTTCGCCCTCGCCGATGCGGGCGCGCGGGTCGTCGGCTACGAGATCGACCCGATGCTCGCCGGGCGGCTGGCCGCCCGTACGCGCAGCGATCCCAGGATCAGTGTGGTCAGGGGCGACTTCACGGCCGCGCGGGCGCCCCGCGAGCCGTTCGCGGTCGTGGGCAACATCCCGTACTCGATCACGTCGAAGATCGTGGACTGGTGCCTGCGGGCACCGGAGCTGACCTCGGCGACGCTGCTCACCCAGCGGGAGTACGCCCGCAAGCGCTCGGGCGACTACGGCCGCTGGAGCCTGGTCACGGTGGAGTCGTGGCCGTGGTTCCACTGGCGGCTCGGCGACACGATCGGCAGGGACAGCTTCCGGCCCGTCCCGTCCGTCGACTCGGCGATCCTGCGCGTCCAGCGCAGGCCCGTGCCGCTCGCGCCCGGGCTCGTTCATGGGCGCCGCTCCTACCAGGAGCTGGTCGAGCTGGGCTTCGGCGGCGTCGGCGGCTCGGTGCGCGCCTCGCTGAGAACCCGTCACCAGGGGGTGGACGCCGCTCTGGAGGCGGCGGGCGTGGCCCGCGACACCGTCGTGGCCCACGTCCACCCCGACCAGTGGATCATCCTGTGGGAGCGCCTATGCGGGTGACTTGACCCTGGCCCGGTCCGAAGGGCCGGCCAGGGGAGCCAGTCCTGGGGCCGTGGCCGCGACGCGGCGGCCCCAGGGCATGGCCAGCGCCAGGATGGGCAGCAGCACGATCGACGCGCGCGACCAGTCCTGGTGCAGGTACCACCAGCTGTTGACGTCGAACTGCGTCATGTAGAGGTAGCCGTATCCGGACCAGATCGACACGCCCACGATGGCCGGCCAGGCGAACCTGGTGGGCCTGGCGACCAGGAACGGCATGAACCACAGCAGGTACTGGGCACCGAGCCGGGGCGTCACGACCATGAAGACGAGCAGGATGGCCGTGGTCATGTCGACCGGGTCGGCGCGCCGCCAGTAGAGCACGGCGGCGATGACGCACAGGTAGATCAGGTTCGTGCCGAACGAGGCCAGCTCGGGCCGCAGCGCCCAGTCGCCGCCGGTGAACCAGGGGGTCCAGCCCCACTCGCCGACGATGGGCCGGATGTCGCGGATGGTGTTGATGACCGCGGGGATCTGGTTGAGGGACGTGCCCGCGAAGACCGGCAGCGTGACCAGGAAGAACAGCGGCACGACGCCGGTGGTGAACAGCGCGGCGACCCGGGAGCGCAGGTTGGGCAGGAGCAGCAGCATGCCGGGGATCAGCCAGATCGGCCAGCTCTTCGCGCACAGCGCCAGGCCCATCAGCACCCCGGCCAGCGCGCCCCGCTTGAGGTCGATCCGGTCGTCGGGGCCCGGCAGCAGGGCGCGGTGCAGCATGCCGCCCCGGCCGATCACGCGCGGGATCGAGGAGCGCACGCCGTACGCGGCCACGCCGGCGCGCACCCGGGCGACCACGTCCGTCGCGATGCCGGGACGCTCCATCGCGCCGGGGCCGCGGGCGACCACGAACGCCGCCACGCCGAACACGAGCGCGACCGGCTCGACCTGGCCATGGATGGCGGCGATCATCAGGGCGAGAGGGTTGAGCGCGTACTGGAGTGCCCGCAGCGACGCCTTGGGGCCGCCGGCCAGCTTGGCCACCAGCGGGATCAGCGCGATGTCGGCGACCACGGTGACCAGGCGCCCGGCGTACTCCCACGGGATGCCGAGCCACAGCAGGATCCCGTACACGTAGGGGATGGTCGGCAGGAAGTGCCAGCCGCCCTCGCTGGCCAGCACCGGGTCCTGGCCGCGCAGCACGGCCTCGCCCGCGGGCTTGAAGCTCTCCATGAAGTCGACGGGTTGCCACGAATCGATGGCCGACGTGTACATGATCAGCAGGCGCACGGCCACGCCGACGACGATGGCGACGACGAGCGGTGGTCGCCAATCCCGCCATTGGGCGACGAGAGCGAGCACGATACCGGCGGCGAGGACTATCCCCGTGAGAACTGCGTAATCCATGGCGGCCTCTAGCCTGCCGCAACACCGGCAGTGCTGCCACCAGGGCTTCCAATTCTTATCCCCGACATGCCGATACGTATGGCGATAGAGCATCACCCTCTGTGTTGAACTTTTTCCATGGGGGGATCGCAGGTCAACCAGGCACTGGTCAGGCTCTATTTCGAAGTGCGGGACGGGGTCCGTGACCCGGTTGCCGCCTGGGCGAAACTCACAGGGAATTCTCAGCAATATCGGCCGTTCAGAGGAGAGCGGCGGGTGCCGCTCGACGACGCCACGGCGGCCGAGCTGACGGCGGCGGCGATGGTGCACACCGCCGCGTGTCACGGGGCCGACCGGGTGGCGGCGCTGTCCACCTCGCCGCTGGCGGGGCTCGTCGCAGATCTCGGCGGCGCGGTGCTGACCGAGCATCCGTGCGCCCCGGAGCAGGTTCTGGGGCCGCGGTTCCCGGGCCCGGGGGCCGACGACTGGGCGCGGGCGGCGTACGTGCTGCTGTGGGGGGAGAACAACCGGCTGGTACGCACGCCGGACACGCCCTGGGTGATCGCCGGCCGGTACAAGGGGCAGAAGGTGGTGGCGATCGGCACGCATCCGACGCGGTTGTCCGACGAGACGCTGGTCGTGCGCCCCGGCACGGACGGGGCGCTCGCGATGGCCATGGGGCACGTGCTGCTCAAGGAGTTCTTCCTGGACCGGACGCCGTTCGCCGAGCACGCCATGGAGCGCACGGACCTGCCGTTGCTGGTGCGGCTGCGGGAGCGCGAGGACGGCTACGTGCCGGGCGGGATGCTGGGTCGCGGGTGTGACCGGCTGAGCGTGTACGGCGGCGAGGCGGTGGAGGTGCTGCTGCCGCGCTTCGACGACGGGCCGGGCGTGCTGCGGCGGGGCGTGCCGGTGCTGCGGGACGGCGACGAACTGGTGACGACGGTGTTCGACCTGCTGCTGGCCGTGTACGGGGTGGTCCGGCCGGGCTTGCCCGGCGTGTGGCCGTCCGGGTACGCGGACCCGGACGAGCCGTACACGCCGGCCTGGCAGGAGGCGTGCACGGGGGTGGCGGCGTCGCGTGCGTTGAAGATCGCGCGGGAGCTCGGTGTGACGGCGGAGAAGACCGGCGGGCGCTGCCTGCTCGTGCCGGGGCGGCTCGACACGCCGCACGCCGACACCGCCTACCGGGCGATGCTGGCGCTGCTGGTGCTGACCGGTTGCGGCACCGGGTGGGCGCAGGCGAGCGGGGCCGGGATCCCGCTGGTGCCGTACCTGTGCCTGCACGCCTGCGGCGAGGACCGCGCGGACGTGGGCGCGCTGAGCTGGGCGCTGTCCGACGGGCTGTTCGCGCGCCGGACCGCGCGCTCGGTGCTGCTGGAGGCGGTGCGCGACGGCTGGCCGATGGCGCCGCCGCCGCGCGTGCTGGCCCTGCCGCGGCCGATCTACCCGCTGCCGCCCGACGTGGACCTGCTCATCGGGCCGGACGACCACTGCGACCTGTCGCCGCCCGACACCGCGCTGATCGCGGAGGCGGTCGCGCGCCTGGCCGCGCGGGCCGCTCCGATGCAGGAGAGCGGCCCGCCCGGCGGCGGGCGGATGCGGCTGCTGGTGGACCACGCCTGGATGCACGAGTACGGCGAGGCGCTGCCCACCTACCGGCCGCCCGGCCTCGGCATCCCGCTCAAGCCCACGCAGCTCGTCACGTGAGACCGTTCAGGTACGCCCGGTGGCTCCGGGAGAACTCGAAGCCGTTGTACTTGTCCCAGTTGATCGACCAGGTCATCAGGCCGCGCAGGTTCGGGTAGACGCCACGCGGCCGGTAGGTGCCGCAGTTGGTCCCTTTGGCGAGGCAGTCGAACGCCTTCTGCACCTCCGCCACCGTGGTGAACCCGTTGCCCGCGTTCGGGGAGGCGGGCAGCCCGATGGCCACCTGGTCCTGGCGCAGCGGCGGGAACACGTTGCCCGCGTTGCCCATGATCGGGAAGCCGGCCAGCAGCATGTCCGTCATGGCCACGTGGAAGTCGTGCCCGCCCATCGTGTGGTACTGGCCGTCGAGGCCCATGATCGGGCCCGAGTTGTAGTCCTGCACGTGGAGCAGGGTCAGGTCGTCGCGCAGGGCGTGGATGACGGGCAGGTACGAGGCGCTCCTGCTGTCGGCCGTGCCGTTCGGGCCCGGACCGTAGAACTGGTAGCCGAGCTGGACGAAGAACGTCTCCGGCGCCATGGTCAGCACGAATCTGGCGCCGTAGCAGCTCTTGAGCGTCTTCAGCGCCGAGATCAGGTTGACGACGACCGGGGTGGTCGGGGCGGCGAGGTTCGTGTCGCCGGGGTTGAGGTAGAGCGAGTGGCCCTCGAAGTCGACGTCCAGGCCGTCGAGGCCGTACCGGTCGATGATCGCGGACACCGACTCCACGAACTTGTCGCGTGCCGCCGCGGTCGTGAGCTGGACCTGGCCGTTCTGGCCGCCGATCGAGATCAGCACCTTCTTGCCCTGCGCCTGCCTGGCCCTGATGGCGGCGACGAAGTCGGCCTCGGACTCGACGTTGGGGCACTCGGCCGCGGGACACTGGCGGAACCTGATGTCGCCCGAGGTGACCGAGGTGGGCTCGCCGAAGGCGAGGTTGATGATGTCCCACTCGTTCGGAACATCACTCATCCTGATATATCCGGATCCGTTGGCGAATGAGGCGTGCAGGTAGCCCACCATCACCCGCTTCGGCAGACCGCCGCCGCCCCCGCCGCCGCTCGTCGTGGTCCCGCTCGACTCGGGGGTGTAGGCCGAGCAGTTGCCCGCGGCGTCGCAGGCGCGGACCTTGAAGCGGTACGTGGTGGCCGCGGCGAGCCCGGTCGCCTGGTGGCTCGTCCCGGTGACGGCGACCGGTGCGCCGCCGTCGCGGGAGACCTCGTAGCGGGCCACTCCGACGTTGTCCGTGGCCGCCGGCCAGCTCACGGTGAGGCTGGAGCTCGTGGCGCCGCCGACGGACACGCTCCCGGGCACCGTCGGGGCCTGGGTGTCCGGGGTGCCGCCGGGGCCGTCGAGCACCACGTCGTCGGCCAGATAGGCGCCCTGGCCGTACCAGCCGTTGACGTACACCGTCACGGACGTGGTCGAGGCGCCGGTCGTGAAGGAGGTCTTGAGCTGGCTCCACGCCGCGCCCGGCGCGCCCCACGTCTGGGGGTCGGTGCCGCCGGTGCCGGTGGCGCCGAGGAAGACGTAGTTGCCCTGGACCCAGGCCGAGAGCTGGTAGGCGGTGTTCGGCCGCACGGTGACGGTCTGCTGGCAGCGGGCGTAGTCGCTGCCCTGCGGGGTGGCCTGGAGCGCGCGGGCGCCGCCGTGCACGGGCGACGACACGGCCTGCGCGCCGGACGCGGCGCCGCACGTCCAGCCGCTCAGGCCGGACTCGAAGCCGGGGTTGGCCAGGACGTTGGCGGCCGCCGCCGGGGTGGCGTGCAACGCGACGAGCGCCAGGGCGAGCGCGAGCGGTCCTCGGAGATTCATGCGATGCCTCCATGCGGCCCGCCCCGGCGCGGGGGGCGGGCCGCTCAGCGGGTCAGAATCCGGCGGTGATTCGGGTGAACTCCCAGTTCGCCTGGGAGATGCCGCTGCAGTTGGAGACCACGCCGCCGCCCGGGCAGGGGCGGTCACGGTTGACGGCCCAGTAGGCGAGCCTGGTCAGGCCGTGCGAGTTGGCCCAGTCGCGGATCTGCGTCCACGTGGACGGGGAGGTCGTCTCCTGCTGGTCGGACAGGCCGTTCATGCCCGAGATGCCCATGTGCGCGTACGCCTGGGCGTCGGTCCACCCGAACGCGCTCTTCAACGCGTTCTTCAGGCCCTCGGAGGCGTTGACCGTGTCCTGGTACATGTTCGAGCCGCCGAAGTCGAACGGCATGATCGTGTAGTTGTCGATCGGCACGCCGAGCGCCTTGGACTGGTTGATGAGCCGCACGCCGGGCGCGGTGGGGCCGGTCCTGGAGGTGCCGAAGGTGACGACGACCTTGACGTTCGGGTTGTTCTGCTTGACGATCTTGAGGCCGTTCAGGATGCGGTCCTGGACGGTGTAGTTCTCGAACTCGTCGGTGTTCTCGATGTCGAAGTCCACGACGGCGGGGCCGACGGCGTTGATGACCTGCTGCACCGCGCCCGCGAACGCCTGCGGCGTCGAGCAGTTGGGGCCGAGCTTGTTGCCCTGCCAGCCGCCGAAGGAGATCTGGACGCTGCCGCCCTTCGACTTGATCGTGTTGATGGCCTGCTGGTCGGCGCCGCCGGTCAGCGGGCGGTTGCCGTCCCATGCCGGGCTGCAGCCGCCGCCGGACAGGATGAACGCCATCGTGAACGACTTGACGCCGGTCGCGTCCATCACGGTGCCGGGGTTGGGCGGGTCGCCCCAGCCCATGTAGAGGTAGGGGGCGCCGGGCATCTTGGTCCCGCCGCCGCCGGTGCAGCCGGTGGTGGTGGCGGTCGCGTCACGGCCGGCCGACTCGCCTGCCGAGTTGTACGCCTTCACCGTGTAGGTGTGCGTCGTGCACGTGCCGAGCCCGGAGACGGTCGCGCTCGTGCCGGTGACCTGGGCGCGCTGGGTCGAGCCCTCGTACACGCGGTAGCCGGTCACGGTGCCGGACGAGGCGCCCCAGCTCAGCGAGATGCTGGAGTTCGTCACGGACGTGCTGATCGAGCCGGGCTGTCCGGGCGCGCCGGGGTTGCCGCCGCCCGAGCCGACCTTCCACAGGGCCGGCACGTTGGGCGGCTCCCAGCCGGGCTGCGAGGTGTGGGCCTGGATGCACACGTAGTCGACGCCGTTGTAGGTGACGACCGCGCCGATGGCGTACGAGGTCCACGGGGCCCAGGCGGCGGCCAGCTGCTGGACGGCCCCGAACGCGGCGGGCGTGGCGGTGAATCCGGCGCCGGTCAGCGCGAGGGCGATCCCGGCGAGTAATGCGATGAGTTTGCTGCGAAATTTCATGGCATTCCCTGGAGATGGGGCTTGACGGTCTTGGAGAAGGACCAGTTGTTGCTCGCGTCCCAGTTGATGGACCAGGTCATCGCGCCCCTGATGTCCGGGTAGGCGCGCGGCGGCACGAAGGTCCCGCAACTGGTGCGTTTGGCCAGGCAGTCGAGCGCCTGGTTGACGAGGGAGGGCGCGACGACGCCGCCGCCCGCCGCGCCCGGCCCGGCCGGCAGGCCCAGCGCCACCTGGTCGGGGCGCAGGCCGTTCTCGAGCTGGATGCAGGCGAGGGCGGTCATGAAGTTCACCGAGCCCTGCCCGTACGCCTGCGCCTGGTCGCAGCCGAGCATGGACCCGGAGTTGTAGTACTGCGTGTGGACGACCGTGAGGATGTCCTTGATGCTCAGGGCGAGCTTGAAGTACTCCGCCCCGGTCGACTGCATGTCGATGGTCTGCGGGGCCATCGTGATGATCAGCCCGGAGCCGGCCTTCGCGCGCAGCGCCCGCAGCGCCTGGGCCATGTAGGTGGCGTTGAGGCCGTTCTCCAGGTCGATGTCCACGCCGTCGAAGCCGTAGGACTGCATCAGCGCGTACACCGTGTCGGCGAACTTCGTCGCGGCGGCGGCGCTCGCGACCTGCACGCGCCCGGCCTCGCCGCCCACGGACAGGATGACCTTCTTGCCCCGCTGGTGCAGGGCCTGCACGTCGGCCTTGAACTGGGCGTCGGTGTAGCCGCCGACGGCGGAGGCCAGCCCGGGGTCGACCGCGAAGACGACCTCGCCCGCAGTGGCGGTGGCCTCGCCGAACGCGATGGCGATCAGGTCGTACTCGTTGGGGACGGCCGACAGCTTGAGCTCGGCCGCGGCGTTGGCGAAGTTGTGCCAGTAGCCGGTGAGGAAGTGCTTGGGCAGGGTCCCGCCGCCCCCGGTGCAGCCGGTGGTGGTGGCGGTGACCGGGTCGCCGGCGTCCGACTCCCCGACGGAGTTGTACGCCTTGACCGCGTAGGTGTGGGTCTCGCAGGCGCCGAGCCCGCCGATCGTGGCCGAGGTGCCCGTGACCGTGGCCTTGACAGCGCTGCCCTCGTAGACGCGGTAGCCGGTCACCGTGCCCGAGGACGCCCCCCACGTGAGCGAGATGGCACTGGCGGTCGCGGTGGCCGAGGCGGCGCCCGGCCGGCCCGGGGCCCCGGCCGTCGAGCCGCCGCACGAGGCCCCGTTCAGCGTGCAGCCGGTGATACCGGGGAAGTTGCCGGGGCTGCCGTTGAAGCCGAAGCTCGCGCTGGCCCCGGGCGCGAGCGTGGCTGCCCAGCTCGGGTTGGTGAACGTGTAGTGCTGCCCGCTGCGGGACATGACCGCGTCCCACGCGGACGGGATCGAGTAGCCGGCCGGGACGTCGAACTGGACGTTCCAGCCGTTCATGGCCGTGGTGGTGCCGTTGGTGACGGTGACCTTGCCCTCGAATCCGGAGCCCCAGTCGGAGACCTTGACGAAGGTCGCGGTGGCCCCGGGAGCGAGAAGGGCGGCCTGGGCCGGGAGGGCGTACAGGGTGAGGGCGAGGGTGGAGAGCACCAGGAGGATCGCGCGAGGTCTCACGAGTTCTTCCTTCAGGGGTGACGTGCCGTACGGCTTGCACCGGGGGGTGAGAGCGCAAGCCGTACGGCACGGGCCCGTGGAGGTGGGCACGGGCCCTTGGGGGGTGTATGCGCAGTCCGGCGATGGAGGCTTACTTTTAGGAAAGTTTCCTAAGAGTTGTCGCGATCGTAGCCTTGACAGCCCGTCCTTACAAGACCCAAACATGACTCCGCCGCACAGGATCGGGATCCTGTGCGGCGGAGTGGCGGAGCGGTCTACGGCTGTTGGGTGATCTTGACGTCGTCCACGCCGGCCTCCACCAGGGAGGCGCCCGAGGCGTCGGCGGCGTCGATGAGGATGCGGACCGTCTGGCCCGCGAACGCGTTCAGACTGGCCGTCGCGGTGGCCCAGGCGCCGTTGCGGTTGCTGGCGGCGCCCGCCTGGTTCAACACCGTGGTCGTCGTGCTGCCGACCACCCGGACCCGGAAGTAGTCGGCGCTGGAGGCGTTCGAGCCGTGCGCCAGGTACCACGAGAACGACAGGTTCAGCGCTCCCGTGGCCGGGAGCGTGATCGGCGGCGACTGGATCGAGGAGATGCCGCCGTCGAGGTCGAAGTCACCGGCGGCGGTGCCCGCCAGGCGGCCCGTGACCAGGTCGTTCGTGCCGCTCACCGTGGTGCCGAGCTGCTTGGCGCCGCTGGAGGTGGTGGCCTCGGGGTCGCCGCGCTCCCACTGGCCGGTGGTGGCGGTGTCGGTGCTCGACGGGTTGACCGTCCAGCCGGTGGCCGTCTCGAACGTGTCGGAGTAGACGGTTATCGGCGGGTTGCCGGTGCCGCAGTACTGGGCCTCCTTGCCGATGATCCGGTAGACGCAGTCCGAGTATTCGAGGAAGCGGAGCACGGCCTCCCTGTTGCGGGTGGTCTGGGGGACGATCTGCTCGTCCGGCGGGTAGAAGCCGGGGTTCGAGCCGGTCGGGTACATCTCGAACGTGAAGCTGAAGATCTTGTAGACGCCCCACATCCAGTCGTCGATGGTCCCGTCCGTGATGTAGAGGTCGCTGGCCTGCTCGGGCGTGTAGTTGTTGGTGGAGGCCATGTTCTGCCCGAGCGTGGCGTGCGCGTCCCGGTCGTCCTGGGTCAGGCCGGGCGCGGTGTCGTTGAAGGTGTAGCCGTAGGGCCACAGGATCAGCTCGCTGTAGGTGTGCCAGTCGATGTGCGACTTGATCTGCTGCACGCCGCCGACGACCCGGCTGCGCACCCAGTTGGCCGCCGCCCTGACCTCGGGCGCCGACTCGGCGCTCGCGCCCCGGTAGGTCTCGCTGGACGTCGAGCCCGACGAGCCGCCGCAGCAGCCCCAGTTGTAGGCCCAGTTGCGGTTCATGTCGGTGCCGACGGCCGACGAGCCGGAGTTCGGCTGCCGGTTCTTGCGCCAGGAGCGGTAGGAGCCGGTGGCGACGTCGTACTCGCCGCCGTCCGGGTTGAGGTCCGGCATGATCCAGATCTCCCTGGTGTTCACCAGGTTGGTGATCCGGGCGTCGGTGCCGTAGTTGTCGGCCAGCAGGTGCATGATGTACAGCGCCATCTCGACCGTCAGGTGCTCGCGGGCGTGCTGGTGCGCGGTGAAGAGCACCTCGGGCTCGCTCTCGTCCGTGCCCACGTTGTCGCTGATCTTGATCAGGCGCAGCGCCCTGCCCTCGTACGAGGTGCCGTACGTGGTCTGGCTGACGATGTTCGGATGCGCCGCCACCAGGGCGTTGATGTCGGCGGTCATCTCCGCGAAGTTGTGGTAGCCCGAGTCCGCCGGCGGGAAGTCAAGCGCCTCGACGCCGGACGGGGATGTCGGGCGCGGCACCTCCGCCACCCGGTAGCCGAGCCGCTTGATGGCGGAGACCTCGGCTTCCGTGGCCGTGACCAGGACCGAGTCCGTGGCCACCTCCTCGATGGCCGCTCCGGTGGCCGCGACGGCGCTGCGCTGGCGCGCGTCCGCCGGGCCCTGCACGCGGTACTGCTTGTTGGCCGGGGGCTCCGCGGTGGCGCCCGCCCCTGTCATGCCGGTCAGGCTGATCAGGCTGAGGGCTGCCAGCAGGATGACTAATCGGTGTCGCACCTCGTCCTCCTCGGGCGCTCGGGATCGGATGGTGTCCGGCGCCTGACCCGAGATTGAAGACGTTGCCTCCCGGAGGAAAGGCCCAAAGTTACGGACAGGCACCATCCCCCTGACAGGTCGATGCCAGGTGGATGCCAGCGGGCCCGGACACCGTTGGAGGCATGAAGTACGCGATCGAAGCCGAAGGGCTCGTCAAGAGATACGGCGACAAGAGCGCGCTCGACGGCGTCGACCTGGCGGCGAGGACCGGCTCCGTGCTCGGCGTCCTGGGCCCGAACGGCGCGGGCAAGACCACGGCGGTGCGCGTCCTGGCCACCCTGGCCGCCCCCGACGCGGGCCGCGCCCTGGTCGGCGGTTACGACGTCACCCGCCAGGCGAAAAAGGTCCGCGAGCTGATCGGCCTGACCGGCCAGTACGCCTCGGTGGACGAGAAGCTGACCGGCACCCAGAACCTGCTGCTGATGGGCCGCCTGCTCGGCCTGTCGCGGCCGGCGGCCAGGGCCAGGGCCAAGGAACTGCTGGCCCGCTTCGGCCTGGAGGAGGCGGCCGACCGCACGGCGAGCGGCTACTCGGGCGGCATGCGCCGCCGCCTCGACCTGGCCGTCAGCCTGGTGAGCCGCCCGCGGATCCTGTTCCTCGACGAGCCGACCACCGGCCTGGACCCCCATGCCCGCGGCGAGCTGTGGGACATGGTCAGGGAGCTGACCGCCGACGGCGTGACCGTGCTGCTGACCACGCAGTACCTGGAGGAGGCCGACCAGCTCGCCGACGACCTGCTGCTCATCGACCGGGGCCGGGTCGCGGCGTCCGGCACGCCCGCGGAGCTCAAGGCGCTGGCGGGCGGGCACCGGCTCGACGTGCGGCCGCTGCGCGCCGCCGATCTGGAGAAGGCCGAGACCATCCTCGGCGCGAAGGCCGCCGACGGCGTGGTCAGCATTCCGGTGCACGACCTGGCCGTCCCGCCCGCCCTGCTACGGGACCTGGACGGCGCGGGCATCGTGCTCGCCGAGCACGCCCTGCGCCTGCCCTCCCTCGACGACGTCTTCCTCACCCTGACCGGAGACCCCCGATGACCACCGCGCTTTCCCAGGGGCTCACGCTGGCCTGGCGCAGCCTGATCCCCCTGAAGAACCATCCCGGCCAGCTCTTCGGCCTGCTGTTCCAGCCCGTTTTCATGATCGTCATCTTCGTGTACCTGTTCGGCGGGGCGGCCGGCGGCGACCGGGCGGGCGCGGTGGCGTACATGCTGCCCGGCGTGCTCGTCCAGGTGGCGCTGATGTCGACGATCACCACCGGCATGAACCTGGCCACCGACATCGGCAACGGCGTGTTCGACCGGTTCAGGACCATGCCGATCGCCAGGTCCGCGCCGCTGGCGGGCCGCATCCTGGCGGACCTGCTCACGCTGGTGATCACCATCGCGATGTCGCTGGTCGTCGGGTACGCCGTCGGCTTCCGCGTCACGACCGGCCCGCTGAGCGCGCTGGCCGGGCTCGGGCTGGTGCTGCTGCTGGCCATGGCGCTGAGCTGGGGCTCGGCCTGGATCGGGCTGGTGGCCAAGTCCGTCACGTCCATGCAGGGGATGGCGACGGCCGTCCTGCTGCCGCTCACGTTCGGCAGCAGCGCCTTCGTCCCCGCCACCGACATGCCCGGCTGGCTGAGCTGGTGGATGGGCGTCAACCCCGTCTCCCACCTGGCCGGCGCCCTGCGCGGGCTGCTGACCGGCGGCCTGCACGCCTCCGACGTGTGGATCACGCTCGGCTGGACCGCCGCCCTGCTCGCCCTCTTCGCCCCCCTCGCCCTTCGTAGTTACAACAGGAGAGTCCGATGATCGAGACCACCGAGACCATGACCACCCGTGACGGCGCCGAGCTGGTGGCGACGCTGTGGCGGCCGGCCGAGGGCGGGCGCTTCCCCGTGCTGCTGTCGCGCACCCCGTACGGCCGGGGCGCACCGGGCCCCGGGTTCCACCTCGACGTGCCCCGCCTGGTGGCGGCCGGGTACGCGGTCGCCCTCCAGGACGTCCGCGGCACCGGCGCCTCGCAGGGCGAGTTCCGGTTCATCAGGGGCGAGGCGGCCGACGGCTACGACGCGGTCCGGTGGGCGGCGACCGCCCCCTGGTCCGACGGAAATGTCGGGATGTATGGGGATTCGTACCTGGCCATCACCCAGCTCCTCGCGGCCCAGGAGCGCCCCGAGGGCCTGAAGGCCATCGCGCCGCACGTCTCCCCCGCCGGCCTGTACGAGTGCGTCTACCAGCCGGGCGGCGTCCCCAACCTCAACATCATCCTCACCGTCAGCGCGATGGTCCTGGCTGTGGACGAGCTGGACCGCAGGATCGCGCTCGGCACGGCCACGGAGGAGGACAAGGCCAGGTACCTGGCGGCCATCGGCCTGCCCCACGGGCTCGACGAGCGCCTGCGCGAGCTGTCGGAGCGGCTGCCGCTCAGCGACCAGCCGCTGCTGGCGGACCTGGTGCCCTTCTACTCCGCGTGGATGGACACCCCCGACCCTCTCGACCCGCTCTGGCGGGACGGGATCGTCCGGCACGCCGACGTCGAGGTGCCCGCGCTGGTCAGCACCGGCTGGTACGACTACTTCCGGGACGGCTCCATCGAGCACTACGAGCGGCTGCGCGGCGAGTCCCGGCTGATCGTGGGGCCATGGACGCACTTCACGCACGAGCGGGACATCTGCGGGCGCGACTACGGCGACCAGGCCGGTCAGGAGGCGGTCGACTGGACCGGGGCGCACCTCGACTGGTTCGGCCACTGGCTGCGCGGGGCGCCGCCGCGCGACCGGGCCAAGGTGAAGATCTTCGTGATGGGCGACGACGCGTGGCGCGAGGAGGACGACTGGCCCATCCGGCGGGCCAGGCGCGTGCCGTACCACCTGGGCTTCGACGGCGGGCTCGGCACGACGCCCGGGGCCGGCGGGGCGGCGGAGTTCGTCAGCGACCCCGGCGACCCGGTGCCGACGGTCGGCGGCGCGGTCATGACGTTCGAGGCGTTCGGCCCGCTCGACCAGCGGCCGCTCGACGGGCGCGGCGACGTCCTGCGCCACCGGACGGCGCCGCTCGCCGAGCGGGTGGAGGTGAGCGGCCCGGTCGAGCTGGTCGCGCGGGTCTCCTCGACCGCCGCGAGCGCCGACGTGACGGCCAAGCTGATCGACGTCCACCCCGACGGGCGGGCCGAGCTGCTGACCGACGGCATCGCCAGGCTGACGGACCTGGTGCCCGGCGAGGTCCGCGAGGTGACGGTACAGCTCGGCGCGATCTCGAACGCCTTCCTGCCCGGCCACCGGATCAGGATCGACGTGGCGGGCTCCAACTTCCCCCGATTCGGGCGGAACATGGACAAGGGCACCACCACGCTGCACGGCCCCTCCTACGTCGTGCTGCCGACCATCCCGTAGACCTCCTGCCGGGACATGGCCGCGCCCTTGGCGAAGCGCTCGTCGTAGTGCCCGTCACCGAGCGCGGCCCTGGCCATGCGCGCCCCCTCCACGGCGTCGGGCGAGATGTCGTGCGGCTCGACCGCCGACGACGCCCCGAACAGCACGGCCGCCCGCTCCTGGTCGCCCGCGGCCTGCGCGGCCAGCGCGAACCCGGCCAGCACCTGCGACAGCAGCGGCCGGTCCGGGCTGGTCTCGCCGAGCACCTCCAGGGCCAGGCGGTGCTGTTCGAGCCCGGCCTCCAGATCGCCGCCGCGCACCAGCGCCCGGCCGTACGCGGTCCTGAGCGAGGCGGCCAGCTGCACCATCGGCGGGGCCTCGGCGAGCACGGCGAACAGGCCGCGGTAGATCTCCAGGCCCCGGTCCAGGTCGCCGAGATGACAGACGTACGCGGCCTCGGCCAGGCCGAGCATCAGCCGGGTGAACGCCGTCGTCTCCCCGTCCATGCTCGCCCTGGCCCTGGCCAGATCCTCGCGCGCGCCGTCCAGGTCGCCGGTGCGCAACCGCAGCTCCGCCAGCCTGAGCAGCGTCGAGATCGCCTCGTCCGACCCGACCCAGCGGCTGGTCAGCGACCAGGTCTCGGCGATCAGGTCGTCCGCCGGCGCGCCCCTGGCGGCCCGCGCCTCGGCCAGGCCCAGCAGCGCCTCGGTCAGCCCCCACCGGTCCCCGAGCTGCCTGAACCCGGCCACCGACCGCTCCAGCCGCTCCTCGCTGCGCATCCGGCCGCCGACCATGAGCGCGGAGCTGGACAGCCAGAGATCGTCGCTCGCGATGTACTCCTCGATCAGCTCGGCGGCGCGGTCGTCGCGTCCCGAGGCGGCGGCCATGACGGCCCTGCTGAGCCTGATCATCGGATGCAGCGGCCCCTCCCGCTCGGCCCGCGCGATCAGCCGGTCCATCAGCTCCGAGAGCGCCAGCATGGCGGGCCGGTCGTTGACGATCGTGCCGAACTTGTCCACCCCGTACGCGAACATGCACGCCGCGTACGCCTCGGCCAGCCCGGGAGGCGGCTCTTCTCCCGCCAGCTCCATCACCTGCGTGGCCCAGGTCGCGCTCTCCTTCCGGTAGCCGGTCATCCACCAGTACCAGTTCAGTGCCGCGCACAGCCGCAGCGCCGACTCCACGTCCCGCTCGTCGATGACGTACCGCAGCGCCGCGGCGAAGTCGTCGCGCTCGGGGGACAGCCGCTCGATCCAGGCGATCTGCGCGGCCGTCCGCAGCCGGGGCACCGCCCGTTCGGCCAGGTCCAGCAGGTACGCCGCGTGCCGCCGCCGGTATGCGCCGACCTCGCCCGCCTCGGCCAGCCGTTCGAGCGCGTAGGCGCGGATGGTCTCCAGCATCGAGTAGCGGCCCTCGGCCGAGACCTGGACCAGCGACTTGTCGGCCAGCGCGCCCAGCACGTCCGCCGCTCCCCCGCAGACCGCCTCGACGCTCTCCAGCGTCGCCCCGCCCGCGAACACGGCCAGCCTCCTGGCCAGCACCCGCTCCTGCTCGCCCAGGAGCTCCCAGCTCCACTCCACCACCGCTCTGAGCGTCTGCTGGCGCGGCAGCGCGGTCCTGCTGCCGCCGGTCAGCAGCTTGAACCGGTCGTCGATGCGGTCGGCGAGCTGCCTCGGCGTCATGGTGCGCAGCCGGGCCGCGGCCAGCTCGATGGCCAGCGGCATGCCGTCCAGCCTGCGGCAGAGCGCCACCACGGAGGCCACGTTCCCGCCGTCGACGGCGAACCCCGGCCGCGCGGCACCGGCCCGGTCCAGCAGCAGCCGGACCGACGGGTACGTCCCCGCCTGCTCGGCGCTCGCACCGACGGGCGGCGGCTCCAGCGGCGGGATGGGGGCGAGGTGCTCGCCCGCCAGGTTGAGCGGCTCCCTGCTGGTGGCCAGCACCCTCAGGTCCTGGCACTCGGTCAGCAGCCGCTCGGCCAGCTCGGCGGCGGCGTCGACGAGGTGCTCGCAGTTGTCCAGGACGAGCAGCGCGGGGCGGCCCGAGAGGGCCTCGGCCACCTGCTCCGCCGGATCGTTCCCCTCGGTGGGCACGCGGTGGGGCGGGCGGTCGTCACGCAGGCCGAGCGCGTCGAGCACGGCGCCCGGGACGTCGGCCGGGTCGCTGACCGGGGCCAGCTCGACCATCCAGACCGCCTCGGCCGACCGGAGCGCCACCTCCGTGGCCAGCCTGGTCTTGCCCGCGCCGCCCGGGCCGACGAGCGTGACGATCCTGGCCCGGCCCAGCAGGGTGCCCAGCTGGGCCAGCTCGGCCTCACGGCCGATGAAGCTGGTCCGCGGGGTCCGTACGTTGCCCCGCTGCCTGCCCTGGGCCTGGGGCCGGACCTGGACCGGTGGGGCCGGGGGACGTGCCGGGATCTCTTGCGACAGGACGGCCAGATGGGCGGCACGCAGCTCGGGCCCGGGATCGACGCCGAGCTCGTCGGCGAGCAGGCGGCGGGTGCGCTCGAACAGCTCCAGCGCCTCGGCCTGCCGCCCTTCGGCGGCGAGCGCCCGCATGGCCAGCGCGCCCAGCCGCTCGCGCAGCGGGTGCGCGGCGACCTCCGACGTCAGATCGACCGGCGCGCCCGCCGCCAGCCCGGCCTCGGCGCGGGCCTCGACGGCGGAGAGCCGGTCCTGCTCCAGGGCGGCGGCCGCGTTCGCCAGGAGCGGCACGGCGGTGAGATCGGCCAGCGCCGGCCCCCGCCAGAGCTCCAGCCCGTTCCCGTTCCCGGCCGTCCGCCTGAACCGCAGGGCGTCCACGTCGTCGGGGGCCACGGCCAGCGCGTACCCGCCCGGCCTGCTCTCCACCACCTCGTACGGCCGCAGCGCCACCCGCAGCCGCCTGACCAGCGTCTGGAGGGCGTTGGCCGCGTTGGCGGGCGGGTCGTCCGGCCAGAGGGCGTCGATCAGCCGCTCGGCCGTGACGGTACGGCCGGCTTCGAGCGCCAGCACGGCCAGGAGCGCCCGCAGCCGGAACCCGCCGACCGCGATCGGCCCCCCGTCGCCCTCGACCTCCAGCGGCCCCAGAATGCATATCCGCACAAGTCACATCCTGCCCTGCCCCCACCACCCGCGCCCCGCCTGCCAGGCGGGTTGGGGGTGGAAAGGGACAGCCAGGGTCCGAGGAGGACCCTGGCTGGATCGGGAAAGGGGGCGGGTCAGAAGTCGTCGGCGGTGCGGATGCGGTCGCGGATCCAGACGCCGGCGGGCTTGAGGCGGGAGGTGCCGGTGAAGGTGCCGTTCGGGCAGGTGCCCTCGGTGAAGACGGCCCCCGAGCGGAAGTCGTCCGAGAAGTTCCAGTTCACCCAGCTGATCTTCTTCTGCGCCAGAAGATCGAGGTACTGCTGCGACCGCGTGAAGTTGTTCGACCCGTCCCCGGAGGCCGTCTGGGTGCCGAACTCCGTGACGAAGATCGGGATCCGGTCGGCGGCCCTGGACAGGGTGTTGAGGTACTCGGTCCCGTGAGAGGCCGCGTAGAAGTGGAACGTGTACATGATGTTGGTGGCGCTGACCGGGTTGCTGACGATCTCCGACTCGGTCGCCCCGTCGGAGACGCCCAGGGACGACCAGGCGCGGGTGCCGACCAGGATCGGGGTCTCCGGGTCGTACTGCCTGATCACGGGGATGAGCTGGTTGGCGTAGCTCCGGATGGTGGACCAGGAGACGCCGTTGGGCTCGTTGGCGATCTCGTAGAGCAGGTTGTTCTTGCCGTTGTGCCGCTGGGCGATCTCGGTGAAGAACGTCTTGGCCCGCGCCAGGTTGTAGTTGGGGTCACCCGGGTCGAGCATGTGCCAGTCGACGATGGCGTACATGCCGCGGGCCGTGGCCTGCTCGATCAGGTTGTGCACCCGGTCGGTGAACAGCCGGGGGTTGGTCTCGTACCCGTCCTCCTGGATGTACATGGAGATGCGCAGGACGTCGGCCTTCCAGTCGTTGGCCAGCGCGTCCAGGGAGGCGGTGTTGAGGCACTGGGAGTACCACTGCAGGCCGTGGCTGCTCATGCCGCGCAGCTGGATCTGCTTGCCGGCCTCGTTGCAGAGCCTGACCCCGCACACCTGGAGCTGCCCGTTGGCCTGGACGGGCGTGCCGGTGCCGGAGGACGTGCCGAGGACCAGTCGGTCGAGGTTCGGGCCGCCGTTGGCGGTGGTGGCGGTGGCGCGGACGGTGTTGGTCCCGGCGTTGAGCGTGGTGGTGACCGTGGCCTCCTGCCAGGTGGTCCAGGCGCCGGTGCCGGGGAAGTCCTTGGCGGTCGCGGTGCCGTTCACGGCGATGGTCATCGGACGATTCGTGGTGGTGCCGTTGGCGTACCGCAGGGTGAGGGTGGCGGGGCCGGCGGTGGCAGCGTCGACGGCGAACTCGACGTACGAACCGGTGGTGTTGTCGTAGTTGACGAATCCGGTGCCGCTGTAGCCGGCGTGGTTCGACTCGACCACGCCCTGGGAGACGGTGGCGTTCTCGGCCTCGTACGTGGTCGCGGCCTGGGCCGGGGCTGCTTGCAAGGAGGCGGCGACAATCGCGGCGATGGCGGCGAGCCGCACGGATCGATGCATGGGGGTGAGCTCCTCACTCGTTCATTAGGAAACCTTACTAACGAGTACGAGGAGCGTAGATCGGACCTCCACCCGAGGACAAGACCCAAATTGACGTGAACGGTCAAGGGCGCGGTCCGCGCGGCCACCCCTAGCCACGCGAACCGCGCCCATCTCGAACGGCGAACCCACCGGACAACAGCACCGCCAGCCCCAGCGCATCAGCGGGCCCGCCTGTATTCCATGGTAAACGAATAGGTATTGAGGGGTAAAGCTCAAAGGTTTACAGGGCCTGCCTTTCGTGATGGATTCGGGAAATGAGCGTGCAGGGCACTTGCGATTCCCGGTTCTCCCAGGTCGCGGAGGAGTTCGAGGGCAACCTCGCCCGCCGCGGCGAGGTGGGCGCGTCGGTGTGCGTGATCGTCGACGGCGAGGTGGTCGTCGACCTGTGGGGCGGCGAGGCCGCGCCCGGCGTGCCGTGGCAGAGCGGCACCATCGGGCACGTCTGGTCGTGCACCAAGGGCGCGACCGCGCTCTGCGCCCACATCCTGGCCGCACGCGGCGAGCTCGACCTCGACGCCCCGGTCACCCGCTACTGGCCCGAGTACGGCGCCAACGGCAAGGGCGGCACGCTCGTCCGGCACCTGCTCGCCCACCAGGCCGGGCTGCCCGTGCTGCGCGAGAAGCTGCCGCCCGGCGCGTTCTACGACTGGAAGCTGATGGCCGACAGGCTCGCGGGCGAGGAGCCGTTCTGGGAGCCGGGCAGCCGGCACGGATACCATGCGCTGACGTTCGGCTACCTGGTCGGCGAGGTCGTACGGCGGGTGAGCGGGCGCTCGCTCGGGACGTTCTTCCGCGAGGAGGTCGCCGAGCCGCTGGGGCTGGAGTTCTGGCTGGGGCTCCCGGAGGAGTACGAGGACAGGGTCGCCCCGACGATCCCCGCCGATCCGCCCGAGGCGCCGCCCTCCTTCTACGTCAAGGCGTTCACGGACCCGGCCTCGATGCCCGCGCTGCTGCTGTCGAACGAGGGCGGCTACATGACGCCCGGCGAGTCGGACAGCCGGGCGGCGCACGCGGCCGAGCTCGGGGCCATCGGAGCGATCACGAACGCCCGCGGCCTGGCCGGGATGTACCGGCCGCTGTCGCTGGGCGGCGGCGAGCTGATCAACGGGGAGCACCTGGCCCACATGTCGATCACCGTCTCGGCGGGCACCGACGCGGTGCTGGCGGTGCCGTCGCGGTTCTCGCTCGGCTTCGTGAAGGCGGCCGACAACCGGCACCTGCCGCCCGCCGACAGCGAGGGCGCGCTGCTGTCGACGACCGCGTTCGGCCACGTGGGCATGGGCGGATCGGTCGGGTTCTGCGACCCGCCGGCCCGCCTGGCGTTCGGCTACTCGATGAACAAGCAGGGCATCGGACTCGGGATCAACGCGCGCGGCCAGGCGCTGGTGGACGCGACGTACCGGGCGCTCGGCTACAGGCAGGTACACGGCGGGATCTGGTACGCATCGGGCGAGATATCGTGATGTGCGGTTAGCTCTCCCCCTGGAGTACGACGCATGTTCTTCGGCATCACTGATTTCTGGGCCTATGTCATCGGCGCCTTGCTGATCATCCTGCTGCCCGGCCCGAACTCCCTGTACGTCCTCAGCTACGCCGCCCAGAACGGCGTCCGCCAGGGCTACCGGGCCGCGGCCGGCGTCTTCATCGGCGACACCGTGCTGATGTTCCTGACCGCCGCCGGCGCCGCGTCCCTGCTCCGCTCCAACCCGCTGCTCTTCACGATCGTCAAGTACGCCGGCGCCGGCTACCTGGCGTGGATCGGCTTCCAGATGATCAGGGGCGCCTGGCGATCGAGGAAGGCGACCGAGGAGGAGAAGCCGCAGGCCAAGATGGAGCGCCAGCCGCGCCCGTTCCGCAAGGCCCTGGTGATCAGCCTGCTGAACCCGAAGGCCATCCTCTTCTTCGTCTCGTTCTTCGTCCAGTTCGTCGACCCGGGCTACGCGACTCCCGCGCTGTCGTTCCTCATCCTGGGCGCGGTCATCCAGGTGTTCAGCTTCCTCTACCTGACGGCGCTGATCTTCGGCGGAACCTTCCTGGCCAACCAGTTCAGCCGGCGCAGGAAGCTCAGCGCCGGTCTGACCTCCGGGGTCGGCGCTCTGTTCCTCGGATTCGGCGCGAAGCTCGCCACCTCGTCACTCGGTTGAAAGCCTGCCGTAAGACCCCGCTGTTTTCGTGGAAACAGATGGAACGCGTCAAAAGAGGCAGTCGCATCACCTCTCCTCGGGTACGGTAAGCCACCGGCGTGCTTCCCGGAACGCGGGTGATGCCGTACTGGTTACGGCGAGCGGTCCATCTGGAAAGCCTGGTCCCCCGAACCCCGGGTAGACGCTGATCGTCGGCCAATCTGCGGAGCAGCCTTGAACCATCCCCCGGTCCACCTTCCACGCCTCACCGCACTCGCCCGGCAGGCGGCCCCCAGGCTGCTCGAAGGCGTCGTGGCGCCGCTGGCGGTGTTCTACCTGGCCATGATGGTCCTCGGATTCAAGGGGGCACTCATCGCCACCGTCGCCTGGGTCTACATCGGGGTGGCATGGCGGCTGATCAGGCGGGTCAAGGTGCCCGCGACCATGTTCCTGGCCGCGTTCGCGATCACGGTCCGGGCCCTCGTGGCGTTCTGGACGGGCACGTGGATGTGGTTCTTCATCCAGCCGGAGATGGGCACGATCTGCATCAGCATCGCGTTCCTCGCCTCCGTCCGGCTCAACAAGCCGCTCGTGCAGAAGCTCACGCTCGACTACATCCACCTGCCCTCGGCGGTGCTCAAGCACGAGCGGGTCCGCAGGTTCTTCGCCAGGATCACGCTGCTGTGGGCGTTCGTCCTGCTCATGAACTCGACGCTCAGCATCGCCCTGGCCATCCACGAGTACGTGGCCGGGTCGCTCGGCGGGTTCATGGTGCTGAGGACGTCAGGGGTGGCCGTGATCAGCGGGCTGGCGATCGCGTTCTCCATCTTCGCCTTCAAGCGGGTGCTCCGCCGGCTGCACGTCGCCCACACCTGACCGTTCGGTCAGCTCCGCCCCCTCCCGAACCGCGGGGGATCCTCGTCCTCCGCTCGGGGGATGCTCACGTCCAGCTCGAAGCCGTCGCCGACCGGCCCGGCGGTCAAGGTGCCCCCGGCGAGCCGTACGCGCTCGCGCAGGCCCGCCAGCCCCAGCCCGCCGCGCAGCGCGAGGGGCCGGGCGCGCGGCCGGCCGCTGCGCACGGTGACGCGCTCCGGCGAGACCCGCACCGCGACGGGGGCCCCGGGGGCGTGCTTGGCGGCGTTCGTGAGCCCCTCCTGCACCACCGCATGCGCCAGGGCGGGCACCGGCCCCGGCGCCAGGTCCAGGGTGATCGGCATGCCGGAGTCCCTGGCCCGCCGCACCACCTCGGTCACGTCCTCGTTCACGGGTGACAGCGGCGCCTCGTCGGAGTCCTCGCGCAGCAGCCCGATGATCTGGCGCAGCCGGTCCGTGGCGTCGGCCGCCGCCAGCCGCAGCTCTCCCGCCGCCCTGACCTGCGTCTCGGCCAGCCCTGGGGCCACCTCCAGCCCGGCCGCCCGCACCGCGATCAGGGCCAGGTCGTGGCCGAGGGAGTCGTGCATCTGCCGCGCGATCCTGGCCCGCTCGCGCAGCCTCGCCTGCGCCTCGGCCGACAGCCTCGCCTGCGTGCGCCCCTGCAGCAGCCTCCGCCTGAGCAGCCCCAGCAGGTACGGCACCACGTACGTGCCGAGCAGCGCGGTCACCATGGACACCCACAGGGCCAGATCGCCGCCCTTGGCCAGCACCACGCCCACGCCGACGGCCGAGATCAGGCAGAACGCGGCCGGCGCGGGCCAGAGCGCGGCCAGGCGCCGCCCGGTCAGGTAGGCGTACCACATGATGAACGGCGAGGTGGCCAGCAGCGGCAGGATCTTCACGTTGCGCCGGGGCAGCAGCCAGCTCAGGTCCACGGTCGCGAACCCCTCGCTGAACTGCCACGGCCCCAGCGGCAACAGCAGCACCAGCGCGGCCAGCGGCTGGCGGCGGCCCACCAGCACCGCGACCGTGGCCAGCCCGATCCTGGGCAGGCTCACCATCGCGAAGGCGGCCGGATCCACGAACGGGTCGGGGCCCATGGCCGCCACGAAGATGCCGAGCACGGCCCAGAGCAGCAGGTCGTAGACCACCTGGCGGCGGCTCTCCCGGCGAAGACTTCTCACCGCACCGACGGTAGCCGCCTCCCGAACCCGCGGGTCCCCCCGGAAGTCAGCCGCTGACCCTGACGAAAGTCAGGGTAGGGCGGCTCCCACTCCCGCGGTAGAGCTAGCCCCACCCCGAAAGCGCCTACCTCCACTCCTGTTTCCTCCTGCGGAAACCGGTTTGATCGATGGTGTCACCCGGAGGTCGGAACCGAGCCCCCGACGAAAGTAGGGGGTGATGCGTGCCGATCGTCCGATGTGCCGTGACCTGCGGAGTTTCTACCTTCATGGGGTACCGGCCCTGATCCGCATAAGGGATGGGTCCGCGTTCGACCCGGGGCATCCCCGATGTCCCGGGCCGTCCCGCACGGACACGCTGTGTGGGTGCCCTGACGATCGGAGTAACGCTCATGTCGCATGCCATTCTCGACCTGGTCCAGCAGGTGATGTCGTCACCTTGGTTATACGCGGCGCTGTTCGGGCTCGCGCTGCTCGACGGGTTCTTCCCGATCGTGCCGGCCGAGACCTCGGTGATCACCGCCGCGGTGTTCGCCGCCTCCGGCGAGACGAACCTGGCCCTGGTCATCGTGGTGGCGGCGCTGGGCGCCTTCGCCGGTGACCACATCTCCTACCTGATCGGCAACAAGTCCGCCGGCAGGCTGCGGGAGAAGAAGGCGTTCGTCTGGGCGCGCGACGCGCTGGCCGAGCGGGGCGGGCTCGTCCTCGTCGTGGCCAGGTACATCCCCGGCGGGCGCACGGCGACCACGCTGACCATGGGCGCCGTACGGCATCCGCTGAGCTCGTTCACGTTCTTCGACGCGATAGCGGCGAGCTCGTGGGCGGTGTACTCGGGGCTGATCGGCTTCTTCGGCGGCATGGCCTTCGAGAACGACCCGATCAAGGGCCTGTTCCTCGGCCTGGGCATCGCGCTGTCCATCACGGGGCTCGTCGAGCTCGTGAGATGGGCCAGGAAGCGACGCGCCATCCAGGCTTCCCCAGAACGTCTTCCCGCGGACACGTCCGTTTGACCCTGTCTGGCAACTATCCGTCTGAAAGGAGTGCGCATGACTGTGCTGGCCGCGGCGATCGCCCTGGTCGGTTCGCTGTTCTTCGCGCTCGGAGCCGCTCTGCAGCAGTTCGAAGCAGTCGGGTCGGCCAAGCCAGGACTGCTGACCCTGCTGCGCAACCCGCGCTGGCTGCTCGGCGGCGCGTCCATTCTGACGGGGGGCGGCCTGCACATCGTCGCACTCGGGCTCGGGCCACTGACCATCGTGCAGCCGATGGGCGTGGCCAGCCTGCTGTTCGCCCTGCCCATCGCCGCCGCGCTGCACGGCCGCAAGCCCTCCCCCAAGGAGCTGGCGGCCGCGGGCGTGGTGGCGGCCGGGCTGATCGGGATCGTGCTGCTGGTCCCCAATGCCCAAGGTCCCACCTACCTCGGCCCGGACGGGGTGCTCACGCTGCTCGGCGTGGCCGGAGTCGCGGCGGTCCTGCTGTGGGCCGCCTCGAAGGCGGCCTCGCCGGCGGGCCGGGCCGCCCTGCTCGCGACCAGCTCGGGCGTGCTGTACGGCGCCACGGCCACGCTCATGCGCGTGCTGCTGGACGGCACCTGGAACTGGTGGTACGTGCTGGCGCTGCCGGTGCCCCTGCTGCTGGCGCTGGTCATGCTCCAGCGCGCCTACGCGGTCGGGCACTTCGGCGTCTCGTTCGCCTCCCTCCAGATCGCCGACCCGCTGACCGCGGTGGCGTTCGGCGCGCTGCTGCTCGACGAGCCGCTGCCGACCGGCATCGTGCCGATCGCGGCGGCGCTCCTGACCGCCGCCGGGACCGTCGCGCTGGCCCGCACCAGCCCGCTGGAGTCCCGCAACACTCCCCCGACTCATTCCCCCACCTCTTCGTGAAACCGGAGTCACTTCCATGGCCATGCCCCTGCGTTCTCTCCCCAAGATCGCCGAGACCGCCTCCACCCCCGCCCCCGCCCCCGAGCGGCCTCGCCGGATCCTGATCTCGACCGACACCTACCCGCCCGATGTGAACGGCGCCGCCTACTTCACCCACCGCCTGGCCACCGGCCTGGCCGCACGCGGCAACGAGGTGCACGTGGTCTGCCAGTCGGACGTGGGCCCGCCCACCGCCGACGTCGTGGACGACGTGATCGTGCACCGCCTGCGCTCCGCGCCGCTGCTGGTCCACCCCACGATGCGGTTCACGGTGCCGTCCAGGCTCGACCGGCTCTTCGCCGACATCCGTCCCGACGTGCTGCACGCCCAGGGCCACTTCGTGGTCGGCCGGGCCGCCTTCGCCGCCGCCCGGCGCGCGGGCGTGCCCATCGTGGCCACCAACCACTTCATGCCCGACAACCTGTTCCAGTTCTGCCACATCCCCGAGCGGCTCCGGATCAAGGCCGGCCGGATCGCGTGGCGCGACTTCAACCGGATCTTCAACCGCGCCGACCGCATCACCACCCCGACCCCGCTGGCCGCCAAGCTGCTGGCCGACCAGGGCTTCGCCCGCGAGGTGGAGCCGGTCTCCTGCGGGATCGACCTGACCAGGTTCCACCCGCGCGCCGAGCCCAAGGCATGGGCGCGCAAGCTGTTCGACCTGCCCGACAGGCCCACCGTCCTGTTCGTCGGCCGCCTGGACGAGGAGAAGCGCCTGGACGAGATCGTCCGCGCGCTGCCCCTCGTGCTGAACCAGACCGACGCCCAGGCGGTGTTCGTCGGCCGGGGCAACCAGCGGGCCGACCTGGAGCGGCTGGCCGCCCGCATCGGCGTCGGCGAGCGGGTCTCCTTCCTCGGCTTCGTGCCCGACGAGCTCATGCCCCAGACGTTCGCCGCCGCCGACGTGTTCGCCATGCCGGGCGTCGCCGAACTGCAGAGCATCGCCACGCTGGAGGCCATGGCCATGGGGCTGCCCGTGGTGGCCGCCGACGCGATGGCGCTGCCGCACCTGGTGAACGAGAACGGATACCTGTTCCAGCCGGGCGACGTGATCTCCCTGGCCAGGCACCTGACGAACATTCTCACCGACGACGACCTGCGGGTCAGGCTCGGCAAGGCCAGCAGGGAGCTGGCGCTCACCCACGACGACCGGTCATCGCTGGCCCGGTTCGAGCAGATCTACGATGAGGTGGCCCGATGACCCCAATCCAGAGCGCCTGGGGCGCTGTCTCCGGCACCGTGGTGTCCGCGTGCGCGCTGGCGTACGCGCAGGTCGCCCTGCCGACACAGCCGCTGCTCAGCGACTACGCGTTGGTTTCCGGCGGGCTCGTGCCCGTACTCGTGGGGATGCTGGCACTGGCGGGGGCGTGCCTGTGCCTCGCGTACGGGCTCGCGGCGAGCGACCCGGTGCGCACCGCGGCGACCAGGGTGCTGCTGGTGGCGGGGGCGGCGGGGCTGATGATGAGCGCGATCTTCCCGACGGACCCCGGCAACTCCCAGATCGGCTCGCTGACCGGCGAGATCCACCGGTGGTCGGCGGCCGTCGTGTTCACCTCGCTGCCCGTCGCCGGCTGGACCCTGGCCAGGGGCCGGGCGGCGGCGCCCCGGTGGAACGCGGTCCGGGCGCTGAGCGTGACCGCCGCCGCCGTGCTGGCCTTCTACCTGGCGGCCCACCCGGCCACCATCACCTCGCCGCTGATCGGCGGCGCCGGCTACTACGGCCCGCTGGAGCGGGGCGTGGTGCTGGCCGAGATGGCCCTGCTCATCGCCATGGCGCTGGCGTCGGTCGCGAAGTGCTCCGCCGTGCCCGCCCGGACCGTCCCGGCCGAGCCGGAACGCCCCGAGCAGTCCGACCGCCTGGCGGCCTGATGCCACCATCCTTCGATCCGCGACGAAATCACCCCGTTCTAGCGTGGAACCATGCTCATCACACGCCACGCGGCCGCCCAGGCGGTGCTCGCCGACCCGAGGTACGTGCCGCCTCCCGTACGACAGGACGCCGAGGAGGGCACGCTGGCCTGGCTCCGCGCCCAGGTGTCCCGGTTCAGCACCGGGGAGACGCACGCCGGGCGGCGCCGCCTGCTGGAGGAGCGGTTGGCCGCCGTTGACCCCGCCGAACTGAGACCGGCGGCCAGAGCCATGACGCTGGAGCGGGGCGGCCAGTGGCGGGGCGTCCCCACGGCCGTGCTCGGCGCCGCGCTGGGCGTGAAGGACACGAGCGCCGTGGCCGCCGCCGCGTCCGGCTACCTGTCCGGCGAGGAGAGCCCGCGGGCCGACGCCGCCGTCGCCGAACTGCTCGAACACGCCACCATCCCCGAGATCACCCTGCTGCTGCAGGGACACGCCGCCACAGAGGCACTCATCGAGAACGCCCTCGGGCACGCCGAGCCCGGCGCCGACCCCGAGGCGCTGCTGCACGAGACGCTCAGGCAGGACCCGCCGCTCAAGGCCAGCCGCAGGCTCGACCCGCGGACCGGCGACGAGGTGACCATCGACCTCGTGTCGGCCAACCGCGACCCTGACGTGTTCGCCGATCCCGACCGGTTCGACCTCTCGCGCGGCCGTACTCCCCATCTGACCTTCGGTCACGGCGTGCGCCCCTGCCCCGGGCCCGCCCACGCGCTCGCGCTGGCCGCGGGCGTGCTCGACGCCCTTCTCGACGAGAGCCGCTCATGAACTTCCACGACCTGCACCGCCCCGGCGACCCCCTCCTGCTCCCGAACGCCTGGGACTACGGCTCCGCCGCCCTCCTGGCCAGGGAGGGCTTCCCGGCGATCGGCACGACCAGCCTCGGCGTGGCCGCCGCGTACGGCAGACCGGACGCGGCCGGCGCGACCCGGGCGGAGACCATCGAGCTGGCCGAATCGATCAAGGACCTGGGCGTCATGGTCACCGTGGACATCGAGGGCGGGTTCAGCGACGACCCCGCCGAGGTGTCCGACCTGGTCGCGGGCCTGG
Organism: Nonomuraea sp. NPDC050153; assembly: GCF_044460125.1. Lineage (NCBI taxonomy): Bacteria > Bacillati > Actinomycetota > Actinomycetes > Streptosporangiales > Streptosporangiaceae > Nonomuraea > Nonomuraea sp. NPDC050153. The sequence goes on along the minus strand of NZ_JBITJQ010000038.1, from coordinate 85,881 downwards.
CCGCGCTCGGGGTCGCGGGGGTCAACCTGGAGGACGGCCGCCCCGACGGCACGCTGCGCCCGATCGAGCTGCACCAGCGGATCATCGAGGCGGCCAAGGGCCACGGCGTGTTCGTCAACGCGCGTACGGACACGTACTGGCTGAAGACCGGCGACACGCGGGAACGGGTGGCCGCCTACGGCCACGCCGACGGGATCTTCGTGCCCGGTATGAGCGATCTACGGGAGATCGCCGAGGTGGCCGCGAGCACGCCGCTCCCCCTCAACGTCCTCCACCAGCCGGACGGTCCCACCCTCGCCCAGCTCGCCGAGGCCGGCGTGGCCAGGGTGAGCACCGGATCGCTGCTGTACCGGGCCGCGCTGCGGGGAGCGGTCGCGGCGGTGTTCGCCGCCCAGGGCAGGCAGGCCCCTCACGTGCCGACCTACGCGGAGATCAGCGCGCTGCTGCCGCAGCCGCGATAATCGACGCATGCGCTTCCAGATCCTCGGGCCCACCACCGTGCTGGGCGAGGACGGCGAGCCGGTCGCGCTCGGCGGTCCCCGGGTGCGCGCGCTGCTGACGCTGCTCGCCCTGCACGCCGGCCGCATCGTCGGGGGCGAGCAACTCGTGGACGGCATGTACGGCCCGAGGCCGCCCGAGGGCGTGGCCAACGCGCTGCAGTCGCAGGTGTCCAGGCTGCGCCGGGCGCTGGGCAGGGATCTGGTGGAGTTCCATCCGGCGGGATACCGGCTGGTGACCGACCCCCAGGACGTGGACGCGCGGAGGTTCGAGCTGCTGGCGCGGCAGGGCAGGCAGGCCCTCGCCGGCGGCGACCCCGGCCGGGCGGCCACGCTCCTGCGCGAGGGGCTGGAGCTGTGGCGGGGCGCGCCGCTCGCCGACGCCCCGCACGCCGAGGCCGCCGCAGCGGCCCTGGCCGAACTCCGGCTGGCCGCCGTCGAAGACCGCGTGCAGGCCGACCTCGACCTGGGCCGGCATCGCGAGCTGGTCCCCGAGCTGAGCCAGCTCGCCGCCGCCCACCCGCTGCGCGAGCGGCTGCGCGCCCAGCTCATGCGCGCCCTCTACGGCGGCGGCCGGCAGGCGGAGGCGCTGACCGTCTACGACGAGGCCAGGAAGCTCCTGGACGAGGAGCTGGGCATCGAGCCGGGAGCCGAGCTGGCCGCCGCCCACCTGGCCGTGCTCAGGGCCGACCCCTCGCTCGGCGCACCCGTCCCCTCCGTGGCCCGGCAGCGGCAGGGCCTGCGCGCCCAGCTCACCAGCTTCGTCGGCAGGGTCGAGGAGATCGAGCAGGTGGCCGCCAGGCTGCGGACCGACCGGCTCGTCACGCTGATCGGCCCCGGCGGCGCGGGCAAGACGCGGCTGGCGACCGAGGCGGCCGAACGGGAGCCCGTCGACGTGTGCTTCGTGGGGCTCGCGCCGGTCACCGAGGCCGCCGCCGTGCCCGGGGCCGTCCTGTCCGCCCTGGACATCCGCGCCGCCCCGCCCACCCCCGACCGGCTCACCGTGGACCCGGCCACCAGGCTCGTCACCGCGCTGGCCGACCGCCGGCTGCTCCTGGTCCTCGACAACTGCGAACACGTCGTCGCGGCCACCGCCGAGCTGGCCGACCTGCTGCTGGCCTCCTGCCCCGAGCTGCGCGTGCTGGTGACCGGGCGGGAGGCGCTCGGCATCACCGGCGAGTCGATCCTGCCCGTGGCGCCGCTGCGGCTGCCGCCGCCCGAGGCCGGCAACCTCCTGGACTATCCGGCGGTCCGGCTGTTCGCCGACCGCGCCGCCGCCGTCCGGCCGGGCTTCGCCGTCGACGCGGGCAACGCCGCGGCGGTCGTACGCATCTGCCGGGCGCTCGACGGGCTGCCGCTGGCCATCGAGCTGGCCGCGGCCCGGCTGCGCACCCTGACGGTGTCCGACGTGGCGGCGCGGCTCGACGACCGGTTCGGGCTGCTGACCAGGGGCAGCCGTACGGCGCTGCCCCGGCACCAGACCCTGCGCGCGGTCGTCGCGTGGAGCTGGGACCTGCTGGACGACAGCGAGCAGCGGCTGGCCAGGCGGCTGAGCGTGTTCGTGGGCGGCGCCCGGCCGGAGGCGGCCGAGCAGGTGTGCGGGCTGCCGGAGGACGTGCTCTTCTCGCTGGCGGAGAAGTCGCTGGTGGAGTTCGTGGACGGCCGCTTCCGGATGCTGGAGACGATCAGGGCGTTCTGCGCGGAGCGGCTGGCGGAGTCGGACGAGGCCGAGTCGATCTCCGAGGCGCACGCCCGCCACTACCTCGACCTGGCCCTGACCGCCGACCGGCGGCTGCGCACCGACGAGCAGTTGGAATGGCTGGTCCGGCTCGACGGGGAGAGCGACGAGCTCGACGCCGCGATCCGCTGGGCGACCGCGTCCGGGCGGCTGGAGCTGGGGCTGCGGCTGCTGGCCCATTGCGCCTGCTACTGGTGGATGCGCGGCAACCGCGTCACCAGCTCCCACCTCGCCGCCGACCTCGCGGCCGCGCTCGGCTACCAGCATCCGCCGGGCATGGAGGAGGAGTACGTCATGTGCGTGCTCATCAGCGCGTGGACAGGCGGCATCGACGAGGAGCTGCGGGCGCGGCTCGCGGAGGCGCGGCAGCTGCTGCCGCCGTACAACCTGCCGACGCGGCTGGAGTTCCTGATGATGCTGCTCTCGGCCTACACGGGGCCGCCCGGCGAGTACGACGAGGTCTACACCGTGCTCGCCGACCGCGCCGAGGAGCTCCAGCCGTGGCAGGAGGCGCTGTCGTACAGCGGTGTCGGGTTCCTGCTGCAGTCGGCCGGCCGGATCGACGAGGCGGCGGACCTCTTCGAGCGGAGCCTGGCCTCGTTCAAGGCCATCGGGGAGCGATGGGGCATGGTGATGACACTGTCCGGCCTCGGCTCCCTGTACCAGGCGCAGGGCGACTTCACGACCGCGTGCGCCCTGGCCGACGAGGCGCTGGCGGTGGCCATGGAGCTGGGCGCGGAGACGGAGGTCGCCGAGGCCCTGTGCCGCCGGGGCGACGCCCGCCTCCGTCTGGCCGACGCGGCGGGCGCGCGGGCCGACTACCTGCGCGCGGCCGAGATGTCGCGCCGCAACGGCTCGACGGAGACGATGGCGTGGGCGCATCTCGGGCTGGGGCAGGTCGCGCTGTTCCAGGGGGACCTGGACGAGGCCCGTACGCTGCTCGTCCAGGCGCGGGACGAGGTCCCGGCCGACTGGTACAGCACGGAGGACACCCGCGCCCGCATCGCCGCCACCCTCGACGAGGTGAACGCGCGGTCAGCCGGGCCTGCTGGCGGGACGGTCAGCGAGCGGTAGGCAGGCCGTCAGCCGCGTTCCCGACAGTGGACGGCATGAAGAACAAATGGTCCTGCCTGGCCATCGCCTGCCTGGCCACCCTCCTCCTCTCGCTCGACCTCACAGTCCTGCACCTGGCCCTGCCCAGGCTGGTGACCGACCTCGGCGCGAACTCCACCCAGCTGCTCTGGATCGGCGACATGTACGGCTTCGCCCTGGCCGGCCTCCTCGTCACCATGGGCAACCTCGGCGACCGCATCGGCCGCAAGCGCCTGCTGCTGATCGGCGCGGCCGCGTTCGGCGCCGCCTCGGTGGTGACGGCGTACGCGCCCAACGCCGAGCTGCTGATCGCGGCCAGGGCCCTGCTCGGCGTGGCCGGAGCGACGATCATGCCGTCCACCCTGTCGATCGTCCGGAACGTGTTCACCGACCCGGGCGAGCGCACCGCGGCCATCGGCATCTGGAGCGGGATGAGCGCCGCCGGGTTCGCCATCGGCCCGGTCGTGGGCGGGCTCCTGCTCGATCACTTCTGGTGGGGCTCGGTCTTCCTGATCAACGTACCGATCATGGTGCTGGTGCTGGTCGGCGGGATCCTGGTGCTGCCGGAGTCCAGCAACCCGCATGCCGGCCGGCTCGACCTGGTCAGCGTCGCCCTCTCGTTCGCCGGCGTGGTGACGGCCGTCTACGCGGTCAAGGAGGCGGCGCACAAGGGCCTGGAGCACGCCGACGTGCTGGCGGCGGGCGCGGGCGGAGCCGTGCTGCTGGGCCTGTTCGTGTGGCGGCAGATGCGGCTGCCCGAGCCGCTGATCGACGTTCGGCTCTTCGCGCGGCGGGCGTTCAGCGCGTCCATCGTCACGAACCTGCTGGCGATCTTCACGATGTCGGCCATGATGCTGCTGTTCGGCTGGTACCTGCAGCTCGTACTGGGCTGGTCACCGCTCCAGGCGGGGCTCGCGCAGCTGCCGGGCGGCCTGAGCGGCGCCGTGGGCGGCATCCTGGCCGCCAAGCTGATCCACCGCCTCGGCAGGAACGGCGTGGTCGCCCTGGGCCTGGCCCTGAACGCCGGCGCGTTCCTCTACTACAGCACGCTCGGCCCCTCCCTCGACTACCTCGTACTGCTCCCCATCATGATCATCGGTGGACTCGGAATCGGCTTCACCTTCACCGTCAACAACGACAACGTCCTCGCCACAGCCCCCAGGGAGCGCGCGGGAGCGGCCGCCGCCGTCTCGGAGACGGCCTTCGAACTGGGCGGCGCGCTGGGCATCGCCATCCTCGGCACAGTCCTGAACACCGCCTACCGAACCAACCTCCAACTCCCCACCGGCCTCTCCACCGTCGGATCCGCCCGGGAATCGATCGCAGGCGCGGTAAGCACAGCCACGACCCTGCCACCGGAGCAGGCGAGTCAGCTCATGCGAGCAGCACAGACGGCCTTCATCGAGGGCCTGCACCTGACCGCGCTGGTCACCTCGGCCCTCCTGGTCATAGTGGCCCTACTGGCCCTGATCGGCCTACGCGGCGTACCGAAGGTCATCCCGGAAGAGACCCTGACCCACGCCTGACCCGGGGCGCTACGCGCGATGGGGGCTCGGGCAGCCCTTCGCCCCTCAACGGCTCCAAGACTGAGGAACGCGGCCGACGCCGCCCAGGATGCCGCCCTTCTCCAGGCCAGGGGCGATGAACGGGTCGTCGTTGCGCCAGTTCTGCACCGGCACGAGCCCGGGTTCGAGCAGCTCCAGCCCATCGAAGAACGTGCGCACCATGTCGTGGTCCCGCCAGTGCAGCGCGCCGGAGGTCGTACGCCGGTAGACGTCCTCGGTCCCGATCCTCCGGTCGAGGGTGCTCTGGCCCTTCTCCACGTACGCGTGCGAGACGATCAAGTGGCTCCCCGGCACCAGCGGCTCACGCAGGGCCCGGACGATGCCGGCCACCTCGTCGTCGTCGCCGAAGAAGTGGAACAACGCGACGGCCAGGATCGCCACAGGCCGGCTGAAGTCGAGGTGGTGGGCGGCGGCGGCCAGGAGCCCCTTGGGGTCGTGCGCGTCACCGTCGATGATCACCGTGTCGGGGTTGTCGGCCAGGAGCGCCCGGGCGTGGACCAGCACGATCGGGTCGTTGTCCGAGTAGACGACCTTGGCGTCGGGGATGATCCGATGCGCGACCTGGTGCACGTTGTCCTGGGTCGGCAGGCCGGTGCCGATGTCGAGGAACTGCCGCACGCCGGCCCTGGCCACCGCCTCCACGGCGCGGACCAGGAAGCCCCGGTTCGCCCGGGCGACCTCCCGAACGTTCGCGCCGCCCTGGCTGCTCAGCTCGAGGATCTTCTCGGCGGCCTCACGGTCGGCGGGGAAGTTGTCCTTCCCGCCCAGGAAATAGTCGTACATTCGGGCGACGGTGGGGACGGTCGGATCGATCTTCCCCGGAGGCCGCTCACGCTCGGTCACGCTACCCCTTCCTCACCTATATCCGCATCTTATGGGGAATCGGCAGATCTGTGATCAGGATCGGCCAGTTGCCCGATATTCAACGAGTGGTGGGCCTCGACCCGGGGACACAGCATGGTCCTCACGGTGGGAGCGCTGCGCGCCGTGCGCCGGCTCGGGCAGCGCCTCCATGGGGGCGAAGCCCCCTTCGACCCCCAACTGCCCGGTCCTCGCAGTGAGTCGCGCTACGAGGCTCGGGCAGCGCCCTGTGGGGGCAAGCCCCCACACCCCCGGCGGGGCTCTGCCGGTCCCCGCACCCCTCGGACGCGACCCCGATTACCGCACGCTTCCACGTTGGGCTGTCGATGCTTTGACAAAAAACGATCAACACGAATTCGACCCGCTCGGTATCCGCCCCACCACCGGATCCGGCCAGGCGGCCGGACCGGCGGCCGGCTACCTACCACCGCGAGGACGCGACCGCGCCAAAGCCGCGACATGACGTGGTGGCTATCGAGAGCGGGTCCCCAGGTGCTGAGAGATGCGCAAAAGGTAACCGTCCGGGTCCTGCACCGCGAACTGGCGCACACCCACGGCGTCGACGCTGCGCTCGTACCAGCGCTCTTCCAACGGCAGCCACATCTCGTAGCCCGCAGCAAGCAGTGTGCTGTGAATCTGGTCTACGTCATCCACTTCGACAGTGAGGTTGATCCCACGCCCGTAGGGGTAGTCCAGGTCCGCACGCGGGTAGAGCCGGTCCCGGCTCAACGGCTGCTCCAACATCAGGTCCGCTCCGTCACGTTCCAGGTAAGCAAATCGCTCCTGCGGACGCTCGTAGCGAATCTTGAAGCCCAGCAGGTGATAGAAGGCCAAACTGGCCTGGAGGTCGGAGCAGATCAATTCAGGAACAAGTCGAGGCACCTGGTCACTCTGGCAGTTCCCCGAACACTCCAGCAAACATGCGGTAAAGCCCAAGGCGCCGTTCCATCGAACACAGGCCCCCGGTCGCCGGCCGAGTACCGAAACGCCGTGCTGAGCACTGTTCACGTGGCGCCGAACTCCACCGTCCCACTTCTCGCCGACCCGGCGCCGGCCAGTGCTGGGCCAGGCGAACCATACGCGCCGAGCCCGCCTGCCGCGAGCGTCGACGACAACGGCGAACACACGCCCAGCGGACATCGGCGCATCTTCTGCATCGCAGAGGCGGAGACATCCTCAACAGCGCCGAAGACACTCCTTCCGATCACCCGGGATACGGATCAGTCCCCATGCGCCCTTCCTCGGCCCGGAGAAGTACAGCCGGGCTCGGCCGAAGTCGAGCGACGTCATCCCCGCTGGTTGGCTCGCATGCCCTGGACGAATTCACAGGTTGGTCACCGAGAGCGGATCATTAGGATCACGAGCATGGAACCCCACGAGGGCACACGCGGTGTCCTCTACGTGATCGCCTGTGCCGCACCCGCCGCCGCTGATCTCCATCACCTGGTCGCCATGGCTCAGGCGGCTGGTTGGCGGGTACACGTGGTCACTACGCCGATGGGCGAACGCTTTGTCAACGTCGCAGAGCTGGAGCGTCTGACCGGTGACCTGGTCCGCAGCACATACCGCATGCCGCAGGATCCCAAGGGCCTCCCTCCCGCCGACGCCGTGATCGTCGCTCCTGCGACGTTCAACACGATCAACAAGTGGGCGAACGGCATCGCCGACACCTTCGCAGTCGGACTGCTGTGCGAGGTGATGGGGTTCGGCGTCCCGATCGTGGCCGTGCCGCTGCTGAAGGACGCGCTCGCCCGGCACCCCGCGTTCCAGCGGAGTCTCGAAACCCTCCGGGAGATGGGCGTGCGGGTCCTGTTCGATCCCACCGCCCCGCCGCAGTCCCGCATGCCATCCTGGGAACGCATCATGCAGGAGCTGCACGCCGTGGTCGGGGAGCGACAGACACAGGGGTGATGGCATGGACGCCCGCAGGGAGATCGGGCAGCGGATCGCTCGGGCACGCCGTCGCCGTGGACTGTCCCAGGCGGTCCTGTCCGGTCTGGTCGGCCGTTCCGAGAGCTGGCTGAGCCAGGTGGAGCGCGGGCAGCGCGCCGTGGACAACCACACCGTGCTCAACGCCCTCGCTGACATCCTCGGCCTGCCCGTGGACGAACTCACCGTGAAGAAGACGAACGCGATGACGCGCTACCAGGCAGCATCGGCCATCCGGCAGGCGATGATGGGCTACGACGGCCTCTCCTCCCTCATAAACCCTCAGCACACCCAGGGCTCCCCGGAGAGCGTCGTGTGGCTGCGGCACGAGATCCGCCGGGTGAACCGGCTCTACCAGGCCACGCGCTACGACGAGGTGGGCAGGCGGTTGCCCCGCCTGATCGTGGCCACCGAACTGGGCAGCCGACACGCCCCCGCCGCCCAGCGCCGGGCGTACCAGACCCTCCGCTCGCTGACCTATCACTCCGCGACAACGACCCTGCGCCGCGTGGGAGAAGCGGAACTCGCCTGGGTGGCCGCCGACCGTTCGCTGGCCACCGCGCAAGAAGCGGACAGGCCCCTTCTCGCCGCCGTGAGCGCCTACCGCCTCGGCTACGTCCTCGTACGGCTCCGTGAGACGGAACGCGCGCTGCACCTGGTTCTCCAGGCGGCCGACGCGTTGCAACGCGCCACCAGACGCCCCGCTCCGCGTAGCCTGCCCATCGTCGGTGCGCTCTACCTGGTCGCCGTCACCGCTGCCGCTGCCGCGTACGACCAGGCCGCGGTACGCACCTTCCTTGCGCAGGCACGGCAGATCGCAGACACCCTCGGTGAAGACCGCAACGACTTCTGGACCGCCTTCGGCACAACCAACGTGACCATTCACGAGATCTCGGCGACCGTCGAGTTCGGCGACGCCAAGCAGGCGATCGGCAGGGGCGAAACCCTCAACCTGGCACAGCTCTCTCACGGCCTGGTAGGACGTCGCGCCCAAGTGCACCTGGACCTCGCCCGTGCCTACGCCTTGCAGCGCAAGGACGCCGCGTCGGTCAACATGCTCGTCGAAGCCGAACGGCTCTCGCCCGAACTCGTTCGCTACGGCGGCCGTCCCCGCGAACTGCTGACGCAACTGCTCAAGCGGGAGCACCGTGCCAGCACCCCGCAGCTTCGTGGGCTGGCTCGCCGGGCGGGCATCGTCTGACCCGCACTTTTGTGCGGCTTCTTGACCTTCACCACCGTGCGGGTTCCTCTGTTGACCTGCGCCTACGGTTCCTCCTGCGTGGCATGACCTGAGGCCACGTCCCCCAACAGGAGGGAACGTCGCATGCGGCACGAAGAGAGAAACGCGTGGAGCCGGTGCGCCTGCTGCCCCGAGCCGCGTCAACCGGCCAGTCTCGACCCCGTACGACCTCTGTCTGCGCTGGAAACCGCCAACGAACTCCGTGCGGCCCTGGCGCGCATGGGGATCTCCGCAGACGTCCACGAAGGGCGCGGCCTCGCGCTGGTGTCGGTGTGGACCGGGCTCGTGGTGTGGACTGACGGCCTCTGGTACCGGTGGTGGACGGGGCGCCGCTCCCAGACTGGCCGCTGGCTGTACGCACATCATTCCGCGTTCGAGCCGGAGCGGGCCGCACGCAGGATCGCTGATCGCTACGCCGAACTCCGTGAAGCGCCGAGCATCGTGGCTGTTGGTGCGTCATGACGGTCGGCGAAGGCTGCCTGAGTCCGCACGTACCCATGGCCCAACGTGGTCACGTCCGGCTCACGTGGCTGGAACCATCTGGTGCCTCGGATCGCGTCCGCGTCGTGGCGTGGACCTGCACATGCAGGGCCGTGTTCTACGAACTGCGCGAGGGCGGCGGTCAGACCCTCATCCGCCGCACCCTGCAGGCCGAAATCGGAGATGTGGTGCATGAGACCCACCAGTGCTCAATTGTTGAAGCTCGCGCGATCTGGGCGGCACTACTGTCAGGCCGAGCCCGGTAGACGGGCACGGCGGTTGGGATCGCTCCTGTCGCCGTCCGCACACCACACCACGACCCGCCGTGTCGGCGGTATCGCGCGGATGGTCAGGCGGTGGGGTTGCCGGTGCAGGGGCGGGTGATGTTCGGGGCGAGGGAGTCGAGGCGGTTGCCGATTCGGCGGGCCACGCCTTCGATGGTCTCGGTGCCCGTCTCCGGCCCCGGCTGGTGGTCCGTCTGCACCGACAGCAGCAGGTCGCGGCCTGGCCCCTCGATGCGACCGTAGCTCGTCATGGCCCACGTGCCGGAGATGAACGGGCGTGGGGTCCAGCCGTTCTTCAGGGCTACCCGGTCGCCGGGGCGGGCGGCGGCGCTGACGCCCCATGACTGGTCCTTCTGGACGCGGGACATCAGGCCCAGCACGAACCGGCGGTCGGCTGCGGTCAGGTCGCCTTTGCGGTCCTTGCCGCCCCTGACCAGCAGTTTCAGGAGGCGGATGCGGTCGGTGGGGCTGGTGAGGGTGCCGCCCCAGTAGATGGAGGGTCCCGGCGTGGTCTCCGTCAGGCCCACGCCGGCGTAGAAGGCACTCATCGCGGAGCCGGCGCCGACGCGGGACCACAGGGCGTCCGCCGCGTGGTTGTCGCTCTCCGTGATCATGAGGGTGGCGAGGTCGCGTTCATCCTCGTCCAGTTCGCCGGTGCGCTGGTGCAGGAGCGCGGTCAGGATGTCCACCTTTGAGCCGCTGGCGGTGATGAGGTCGTGCTCGTGCGCTCCCTGCCCGAAATGGATCCCGGTGGCCAGGTCCAGGGCGCCGTAGACGATGCGGCCCGGGCGTGTGGCGATGTACGCGGCGAGGTCGCGTACGAGCTGGGCGCGGGCCTCGGCTCCGGCGCGCGGGGACGGGATCTTCAGGATGCAGCGGCCCACCTTCGCCGGGGGCTTCGCCGCTGCGGGGATGACGGCTGCCTGCTCGGTGCCGCATCCCGCCGTCAGCAGCAGCATCGACCAGGCAACCATCCACCTCGTACGCACGCGCCACCCCTCCGAGAGATCGTCGGGGGGCGCAAGCGAGGATGTCATGCCCTGTGGATCAGGCCAGCGTGTCCGGTGCCTTTCTGGTCAAGTCTTCACACGACCTTGCCGATCCGGTCAGAGGTGGTCGGCGAGGAAGGTGGTGGTGGCGTCGATGGCCTGGGTGACGTACGGTTCGCGGTCGTACAGGTCGATGTGCTGCTTGGCGTCCACCCAGACCAGCCGCTTCGGCTGGTCGAGGCGCCGGAAGGCCTCCTCGGCCCCCTCCGGTGAGCAGAATCGGTCGATGACCCCGTGCACGATCAGCGCCGGCTTGGGTGACAGGAAGTCCGCGCCCATCATGTTGTCCATGGTGACCAGCTCCCGCACGCTCGCCCTGGTCACCGAGTTGGACCAGTGCGGCGAGGCGCCTCGGGAGGTGCCGTAGTACGCGTACGGCTCGTCGCCCGGCATGGCGGCCTCGCTCTCCCCCGGGGGCAGGGCGGAGACGGCCGGGATGTACTCCACGGCGCCGCCCTGGTCCCGGCGTTCGAGGGTGTCCGTGAGGCCCGCCAGTGCGGACTGGTAGTCCATGCCGGAACGCATGGTGTACGGGTTGTTGTACGCGCCCGCTATACCGACAAATATCCGGACACGGGGGTCGAAGGCGGCGAACTTGAGCGCGTAGCCGCCCCCCAAGCACACCCCCACCGCCCCGATCCGATCAGGGTCCACCTCGGCCCGCGACCGCAGGAACGACACGGCCGCCCGCAGATCGCGCAGCTTGCCCTGCGGATCCTCCTCCCTGCGCGGGAGCCCGTCGGACTCCCCCCAGTTCCGGTGGTCGAAGGCCAGCGTCACGTACCCCCGCTCGGCCAGCCGCTCCGCGTACAGGCCCGTGACCTGGGAGCGCACCCCGGTGAACGGGCCCGTGAACACCAGCCCGGGGCGCGGCCCCACGCCGCCGGGGACCCGCAGGTCCCCGGCGAGCGTGAGGCCGTCCACCACGAACTCGACGCGCGTGGTCAGGATCACGAGTCGAACCCCAGCCCCATCCGGTCGAGCGCGCGCAGCCAGAGGTTGCGCTTGCCCTGGTGCTGGTCGGCCTGCGCGATCGACCAGCGGGTGAGCTGGATGACCCCCGACCGCACCGGCTCCGGCGGGAACGGCATCGGCTTCTCCTTGACCATCCGCAGCTCGGTCCGCTCGGTGCTCTCGCCCGACAGCAGGTCGAGCATGACGTTGGCGCCGAAGCGGGTGGCGCCCACGCCCATCCCGGTGTAGCCGGTGGCGTAGGCCAGCCGCCCGCCGTGCGCCTGCCCGTAGAAGGCGCTGAACCGGCTGCAGGTGTCGATCACCCCACCCCATCGATGGGTGAACCGCACCCCGTCGAGCTGCGGGAACGTGTCGTAGAAGTGCTCGGCGAGCTTGACGAACGTCTCGTCGCGCTGCTCGTACTCGGGTTTGACCAGACCCCCGTTGTAGTAGACGGCGTCGTAGCCGCCCCACAGGATCCGGTTGTCGTCGGTCAGCCGGTAGTAGTGGAACTGGTTGCCCGAGTCGCCCACCCCCTGCCGGTTGCGCCAGCCCACCTCGGCGAGCTGGACGTCGGTCAGGGGCTCGGTCATCAGCGCGTAGTCGTACACGGGGACCACGAAGTGCTTGAGCCGCCGCAGCAGCGGCGGGAACACGCCGGTCCCCAGCGCCACGTGGCGCGCCTCGACCGCGCCGTACGGCGTGCGCAGCGTGATCGTCGTGCCGTCGTCGCGCAGCGAGCGGACCGGGGTGCGTTCGTGGACGCGCACCCCCAGCCGCAGGCACGCCTCCCGCAGGCCCCAGGCCAGCCGCGCCGGGTCGAGCATGGCGCACCCGCTGCGCTCCCAGAGCCCGCCCAGGTAGGTGGGCGAGTTCACCTCGGCGCGCACCTGCTCCTGGTCGAGCGGCACGTAGTCGAGCCCCAGCTCGGAGATAAGCTCCAGGTGCTCGCGCAGCCCGTCGAGCTGCCACGGCTCGGTGGCCACGTGCAGCTCCCCGGTGCGCTCGAAGGAGCAGTCGATGCCGTGGCGCTCCAGGGTCTGCCCGATCTCGTCGAGGTTGGCCACACCCATGCGCTCCAGGCGGCCGATCTCGTCCGGCCACCGCTCCATCCCGTTGGCCAGGCCGTGGGTGAGGGTCGACATGCAGAACCCGCCGTTGCGGCCGGTGGCCGCCCAGCCGATCCTGCGTCCTTCGAGGAGAACGACGTCCAGGGACGGATCGCGTTCCTTGGCCATCAGGGCCGTCCACAGCCCCGAGAATCCTCCGCCGACGACGACCAGGTCGGCGCTCGTTGTCTGGTCGAGCCGCGGTCGCGGCTCGGGTCTGGCCGGGCTGTCCAGCCAGTACGGCTTGCGCTCCGCGTCAGCAAGCGCCTTCAGCGGATCCACAAATCCCACTTCCCTACGAAGTTCGTGGAGGTTTATTAGGTACGGCGCCGCGCCGCCACCGCGTTTCCGATCGCGATCAGCACCCCGACGCCGAAGATCAGCGTACCCATGACGTTGACCTGGGGTGGGATACCGGTCTTGACCGCACCGACGATCCACAGCGGGAAGGTGACGGTCGAGCCGTTGACGAAGCTGGTGACCACGTAGTCGTCGATGGACAGCGCGAACGACAACATGGCGCCCGCCAGCACGCCGGGCATGATCGACGGCAGCGTGACCTGCCGGAACGTCCCCCAGGCCGTGGCCCCGAGGTCCCTGGCCGCCTCCTCCAGCGACGGGTCCAGCGTGACGATCCGTGCGCGTACCGTCACCACCACGAAGGACAGCGAGAACAGCACGTGGGAGACGATGATCGTGTTCGCGTCGCGCGGCACGTTCCCCGAGACGAACAGCGACAGCAGCGACGCGCCCATGACCAGCTCCGGCGTGGAGATGGCGGCGAAGACGAGGAAGTTCGTGACCCCCTTGCCGCGGAAGCGGTGCCGCCCGAGCGCCAGCCCCAGCATGGTGCCGATCACGACCGTGATGACGGTGCTGACCGCGGCGATCACCAGCGAGTTGCTCAGCGCCACGGTCAGGTCGGAGATGTCGAACAGCTCGGCGTACCAGCGGAACGTGAAGCCCTGCCAGGAGGTGTTCGACTTGCTCTTCTTGTCGTTGAAGCCGAAGAGGATCATCACGGCGATCGGCGAGGACAGCCAGAGGATGATGATCCAGGTGTAGATGTGGAGAAGTCGGTCGCCGAGCCTGGTCCCTCTCATCGGGCCGCCGCCTCCAGCACGTTCTCCGTCCCGAGCGCCCGGGCGTAGACGAAGATGCCCACCAGCAGCACCGCCATCAGCGTGAACGACAGGGCGGAGGCGGTCGGGTAGTCGAGGTTCGTCAGATACTCGGTCTGGATGATGTTGCCGATCATCGTGTTGGACGTGCCGCCGAGGATCTGGGCGTTGATCGGGTCGGCCGTGGCCGGCACGAACGTCATCAGCACCCCCGCGAACACCCCCGGCAGCGACAGCGGCAGCACCACCCGCCGGAAGGCCGCCGCCCGCGTCGCGTACAGGTCCTGGGCCGCCTCGATCACCCGCGGGTCCACCCGCTCCAGCGACACGTAGATCGGCAGGATCATGAACGGCAGGAAGTTGTACGTCAGCCCGCCCACCACGGCGACCGTCGTGGCCAGCACGTGGAAGTCCTCGGGCAGCAGCCCCCAGCCCTTCAGCGTGCCGAACAGGATGCCGTTGTCCGACAGCAGGAAGTTCCACGAGATCGTACGCAGCACGAACGACACGAAGAACGGCAGCAACAGCAGGAACAGGTACACGGACTTGCGCGTGCCGCCCTTGAACGCGATCCAGTACGCCACCGGGTAGCCGATCACCAGCATGGCCAGGGTGGCGAGGCCGCCGTAGAGCAGCGAGCGCAGCAGCTGGGTGCTGTACCTGCCGAGCGCGTCGCTGTAGTTGGAGAAGCTGAACGTCATGGCGAAACCGTCGATGGCGTTGCCGGTCTGCAGGGAGACCGAGGCCATCGCGGCCATGGGCACGACCAGGAAGATCGCCAGCCACATCCAGCTCGGCAGCGCCAGCAGGTAGGGGGTGAGCCGCCTCATGCGCTATGCCTGGGTGATGGACTGGAAGATCGGGTTGAAGACCTGCTCCAGCTGGGTGGTCAGCTGGGTGTAGTTGTGCAGCTTGGCGTAGTCGGCCTCGGTGGGGAACATGAGCGAGCTGTTGATCATGTCCTCGAGGGACTTCTTGTCCTTGCCCTTGGCCGTCTTGGCCTTCTCCCGCAGCAGGTCCTGCACGGCCGGGACCGGCGTGACGTACTGGATGAACTCGTCCAGCTCGGCGGCCACGGCCGGCTGGTAGAGGTAGTCCATGAGCATGAGCGCGTCCACCGGGTTGGCCGCGTTCTTGGGGATGAGCATGTTGTCGGTCCAGATCGTGCCGCCCTCCTCGGGCACCACGAACTTGACGGGCTCGCCGGCGAGCTGGCGCTGGAAGACGTCGCCCGACCAGGCCATGCTGAGCCAGACGTCGCCCTTGGACACAGCGTCGATGTAGCTTTGATCGTAATATTTCCGGACAATTCCGGCGTCGCGCTGCGCCTTGAGCTTCTCCCCGGCCTTCTTCCAGTCCGCCTCGGTCGACTTCTCGGGGGCGATGCCCAGCGCGAACATGCCGAAGTTCGCGATCTCCTGCGCGTCGGCCATCATGCCGACCCGGCCCTTGTACTTGGGGTCGAACAGCGACTCGATGCTGGTGATGTCCTCGTTGACGTACTTGGTGTTGTACGCGATCCCGGTCACCCCGGACGTGTACGGCACCGTGTACTTGTTGCCGGGGTCGTAGGCCCGTTCCTTGTACTTCTGACCGGCGTTGGCCTCGAAGTTCGGCAGCTGGGAGTGGTCGAGCGGCGTCACGTAGCCCAGCTCGATCATGTGCTGGAGCTGGACGCCGTTGGTCATGACGACGATGTCGTAGCCCAGCGACTGCCCCGCCCGCAGCACGGGGTCGGCCTTGCCGAAGAACTCGGCGTTCTCCTGGATGACCTCTTTGTACTCGTACGAGATGCCGGTGGCCTGCTGGAACTTCTTCAGCGGGGCCTGGTCCTCCGGCATGTACTCGGGCCAGTTGGCGAAGACGACCTTGCCGTGCTTGGTCTGCTTGGCCCAGTAGTCCTTGACCGCGTCGGCCTTGGGAGGCGCGGCCTTCTGACCTTGAACGCCGCACGCGGCCAGCGCGAGCCCGGCGGCGGAGAACCCGGCGATGCGCAGTGCTTGCCTGCGTGTTACACACGACCAATCACGACGGGAGCGGGGCATGGGGTGGTTCATGAGGTGCTATCAACTTCCAATCACATATGAGTGCTGCGCCTGCCACGACAGCCACACGGAGTCCCCCCGCTCCGCCGTGGCCGTCGCGTCAACCGCGTTCTGCTGGAACACGGTGATGATCGTTCCGCCGCGAGCGGCGGAACGATCATCACCGGCGTGCAGCGTTTGATTGGCGCCCTCGCTACGCTCGGTCGCGCCGGCCCCGTCAGCGAGACTCACCGCGTAGCTGTTGTAGGTGCCCAGGTAGACCACCTCGGCGACGGTGCCGCGCACGGCGCTCAGGCCCTCGCCGGGCTCCTCCGTGTCGATGGTGATCTTCTCGGGCCGCACGGTCACCGTGACCTCGCCGTCGCGCCCGGGCACCAGCACCCGGCCGCCGCCGATCTCCAGCACGCCGCCGTTCGCGGTGCCCGTGAGCAGGTTGGAGGTGCCGATGAAGCCGGCCACGAACGCGGTCGCGGGCCGCTCGTAGATCTCCCGCGGCCCGGCGAGCTGCTCGACCAGGCCGTCGTTCATGACGGCGATCCGGTCGCTCATGGTCAGCGCCTCGTTCTGGTCGTGGGTCACGTACACGAACGTGATGCCGACCTCGCGCTGGATGCGCTTGAGCTCGATCTGCATGGCCTGGCGCAACTTGAGGTCGAGCGCGCCGAGCGGCTCGTCGAGCAGGAGCGCCCGCGGCCGGTTGACCAGCGCGCGGGCCAGCGCCACGCGCTGCTGCTGGCCGCCGGACATCTCGCGCGGCCGGCGCTTCTCCCTGCCGGTCAGGTCGACGATCTCCAGCATCTCGCCGACCCGCCGTCTGATCTCCTCCTGCGGCGTCTTGCGCTGCTTCAGCCCGAACGCCACGTTGTCCCAGACACTCATGTGCGGGAACAGCGCGTAGGACTGGAAGACCATGTTGACGTCGCGCTTGTTGGGCGGGACGTCGGTGACGTCCTTGCCGTGCAGCCGCACCAGCCCCTTCGAGGGCGGCTCGAACCCGGCGATCATCCTCATGGTCGTGGTCTTGCCGCACCCGGACGGGCCGAGGAGGGAGAAGAACTCCCCCTCGGCGATGCCCAGCGTGACACCCTTGACCGCCTGGACGACCTCGCCATGCGAGAGGTACTCCTTGACGACGTCCTCAAGCTCTATCGCATTCAGCTCAGTCATCCCAGCAGTTGTCCTATTCGCCGATGTAGTGCATGACGTGCTTGACCCTGGTGTAGTCGTGCAGGCCGAACACCGACAGGTCCTTGCCGTACCCGGAGTGCTTGAAGCCGCCGTGCGGCATCTCCGAGACGAACGGGATGTGCGTGTTGACCCAGACCACCCCGAAGTCGAGCCGGTTGGACATGCGCATCGCGCGGCCGTGGTCGGCGGTCCAGACCGAGCCGCTCAGGCCGTACTTCACGTCGTTGGCCTTGGCCAGCGCGTCGGCCTCGTCGGTGAACGTCTGGACGGTGATCACGGGGCCGAAGACCTCGTTCTGCACCATCTCGTCGTCCTGCCTGAGACCGTCGACGATCGTCGGCGCGAAGAAGTAGCCCTTCTCCCCGACCCGGTGACCGCCGGTGAGGACCTTGGCGTGCGCCGGCACCCGGTCGATGAAGGCCTGCACCCTGGCGAGCTGGTTCTCGTTGTTGAGCGGCCCGTAGAGGGCGTCCTCGTTGTCCAGGTCGCCGGTCACGGTGCCGGCGGCGGCCTCGGTGAGCGCGGCCACGAACTCGTCGTGCACGCTCTCGTGCACCAGCACCCGGCAGGCCGCGGTGCAGTCCTGGCCGGCGTTGTAGAGGCCGGCGGTGGCGATGTCGGCGGCGGCCCTGCTCAGGTCCTTGACGTCCTCGAACACCACGACCGGGGCCTTGCCGCCCAGCTCCAGGTGCACGCGCTTGAGGTCGTCGGCGGCGCTCTTGGCGACCGACATGCCCGCGCCGACCGAGCCGGTGATGGCGACCATGGAGGCGGTGGGGTGGCTGACCACGAGGGCGCCGGTCTCGCGGTCGCCGGTGACGACGTTGAAGACGCCCGCGGGCAGCACGTCACCGAGGATCTCGGCCAGCTTGAGCGTGGAGGCCGGGGTGGTGTCGGACGGCTTGAGCACGATCGTGTTGCCGGCCGCCAGGGCCGGGGCGATCTTCCAGACCGCCATCATCATCGGGTAGTTCCACGGCGTGACCTGGCCGATCACGCCGATCGGCTCGTGCCGGATGACGCTGGTGTGCTCGGCGAGGAACTCGCCGGCCGTGGGACCCTCCAGGGTGCGCGCCGCGCCCGCGAAGAAGCGGAAGTGGTCGGCGGCGACCGGGGTCTCGTCCTCGGCCATCCGGGCCCGCGGCTTGCCGGTGTTGAGGCACTCGGCCTCGTTGATCTCATCGGCCCGCGCGTCGATCGCGTCGGCGACCTTGAGCAGGAGGTTGGCCCGCTCACCCGGCGTGGTCCTGCCCCACGACTCGAACGCGGCGGCCGCGGCGGTGAAGGCGGCATCGACGTCCTCGGCTCCGGAGACGGGGGCCTGCAGGTAGGCCTCGCCCGTGCACGGGTCGATGATGTCGGAGAACTTGCCGCTCTTGGCGTCCACGAACTCACCATTGATGAAGTTCTGCAGACGGATCATGCGCCCTCCAAGTGGGTGGCTGAGATGCCGCGACTCTTACAGAGTGGATGCATCTCGACAAGGGATTTCGTGGTGAAGATACCAAATTGCTACGAATTCGCTTGACAGGCCGCCAGGAACTGACAACATGTCGCACCAGGACGGCAACTCAGCGGGAACGCACCCGTAACGCCGGACCAGTAGGAGGATTCCGTCGATGACGACGCCGCCCCGCGTACGCCGCACGAACGCCAATGCCGGGCCGGTGGTGCTCGACGATCTGTCCAAGCAGATCATCGAGCAGCTCCAGACCGACGGGCGCATGCCGTACGCGGCGATCGGGAAAGCGGTGGGCCTGTCGGAGGCCGCCGTGCGTCAGCGCGTCCAGCGGCTGCAGGACGCGGGCGTCATGCAGATCGTCGCGGTCACCGACCCGCTGACGCTCGGATTCCCGCGGCAGGCCATGATCGGCATCAACTGCGAGGGCGACCTGGAGGCGGTGGCCGACGAACTGGCGGCCATCGACGAGATCGACTACGTGGTGCTCACGGCGGGCTCCTTCGACGTGATCGTCGAGGTGGTCTGCGAGGGCGACGGGCACCTTCTGGAAATTCTCAGCAAAATCCGCGCGATCCCCGCCGTGCGGGCCACGGAGTCGTTCGTGTACCTGAAACTGCGTAAGCAGACCTACTCCTGGGGCACTCGCTAGCCCGCCGTCTCCACGATGGGCAGGATCGGCGTGTCCGCCGTACGCACAATACGCGGCCCCGCGGGCCCGTACACCGCTCGTGGCTCCGGGAACGCCGTCAGCAGCACCAGGTAGAGCACGCCGGCGACGGCCAGCCCCACGGGCAGCGAGATGTCCACTCCCCCGGCCAGGTCGCCCAGCGGGCCGACGAACTGGCCCGGCAGGTTCACGAACAGCAGCGCGAGGCCCGCCGAGATGAGCCAGGCGGACAGCCCGCGCCAGTTCCAGCCGTGGGTGAACCAGTAGCGGCCGCCGCGCTGGCGCCGGTTGAAGACCTGGAGCGCCTCGGGGTCGTACCAGCCCCTGCGGGTCACGTAGCCGAGCATCATGATCACCATCCACGGCGCCGTGCAGGTGATGATCAGGGTGGCGAACGTGGAGATGCTCTGGGTGAGGTTCGCGGCGAAGCGGCCGACGAAGATGAACACGATCGACAGCGTGCCGATGAACACCGTCGCCTGCACCCGGGAGAAGCGGGTGAAGACGCTGGAGAAGTCGAGCCCGGTGCCGTAGAGGGAGGTCGTGCCGGTGGACATGCCGCCGATCAGGGCGATCAGGCAGACGGGTACGAAGTACCAGCCGGGCGAGACGGCCAGCAGCCCGCCGACGTAGTTGGGGGCGGCCGGGTCCATGTAGGCGGCGGCCTTGGTCGCGACGATCGAGGCGGTGGCCAGGCCGAAGAAGAACGGCAGGATGGTGGCGAGCTGCGCCAGGAAGGCCGCGGCCATCACCCGGGACTTCGGCGTCGCGGCCGGGATGTACCTGGACCAGTCGCCCAGGAAGGCGCCGAACGACACGGGGTTCGACAGCACGATCAGCGCCGCGCCGATGAACGACGGCCAGAACAGCGGGTCGCCGGCCGGGAGCGTGCCCGGATAGGACGGGTCGAAATCCCCGGCGAAGGCGAACGCCCCCAGGACGAACAGCAGCGACGCCGCCGCGACCGCGATCTTGTTGACGAACAGCATGAAGCGGAAGCCGTACACGCAGACGATCAGCACGAGGACGGCGAAGAGCGCGTACGCGACGCCGTACGACAGGTCGGAGTCGGGCAGCCCGGCCAGCAGGTGGGCGCCGCCGACCAGCGCGTCGCCCGACGACCACACCGAGATCGAGAAGAACGCGATCGCGGTCAGCAGCGACAGGAACGAGCCCACCACGCGGCCGTGCACGCCCAGATGGGCGGAGGAGGAGACGGCGTTGTTGGTGCCGTTGAGCGGCCCGAACAGCGACAGCGGCGCCAGGATCAGCGCGCCGACCACGAGCCCGAGCGCGGTCGCGGCCAGCCCCTGCCAGAACGACAGGCCGAACAGGATGGGAAAGGCGCCGAGCACGCAGGTGGCGAACGTGTTCGCACCCCCGAACGCCAGCCGGAACAGGTCGATCGGGCGCGCGTTGCGGTCCGCGTCGGGGATGCGCTCGACCCCGTAGGTCTCGATCTCGGTGAGGCTCATGGTTTCTCCTGCAACGCCAGCAGGCTGACGAGGTCGTAGGCCACGTGGGAGGCGGCGATCGAGGTGATCTCCGCATGGTCGTACGCCGGGGCCACCTCGACGACGTCGGCCCCGACCAGGTCGCACCCGGCCAGGCCGCGCAGGATCTCCAGCAGCTCCCGGCTGGTGAGCCCGCCCGCCTCCGGCGTCCCCGTGCCCGGGGCGTGGGCCGGGTCCAGCACGTCGATGTCGACGGACACGTACAGGGGCCGGCCGCCGATGCGCTGCCGCAGGGCGTCGATCACCTCGTCGAGGCCGCGCCGCAGCACGTCGGCCGCCGTCAGGATGCCGAACCCGAGCCGCCGGTCGTCCTCAAGGTCCTTCTTGCCGTACAGCGGGCCCCTGATCCCGACGTGGCTGAGGGCCTCGGTGTCCAGCAGCCCCTCCTCCGCCGCCCGCCGGAACGGGGTGCCGTGCGTGTACTCGGCGCCGAAGTAGGTGTCCCAGGTGTCGAGATGGGCGTCGAAGTGCAGCAGCGCCACCGGGCCGTGCTTCCTGGCCACGGACCGCAGCAGCGGCAGCGCGATCGTGTGGTCGCCGCCGATCGTGACGAGCCTGGCGTCGATCGAGTCCGCCGCGCCCTCGATGCTCTCGATGGCCGCGCCGATGTCGAACGGGTTCGCCGCGATGTCACCGGCGTCGGCCACCTGCACCCGCTCGAACGGGGAGACGTCCAGCCCCGGGTGGTACGGCCGCAGCAGCCGGGAGGCCTCCCTGACCGCGGCGGGCCCGAACCTGGCGCCCGGCCGGTAGGACACCCCGGCGTCGAACGGCACGCCGACCACGGCCACGTCGGCCCGCTCGACCTGATCGAGCCTGGGCAGGCGGGCGAAGGTGGCAGGCCCCGCGAAGCGCGGTACCTGGGAGGAGTCGACAGGGCCAAGGTTCATGCGGCCCAGTGTTCGTCATGCCTCCGACCTGCGGCAATTGTAGAGCCAACGAAGTCACCCGGTGTTTGTTGTGGCTGGCCACAAGCACGCCCTGACAAGCGGCGTAAACAGCGAGTTTGGCACCGGCCGAAAACCGCGCCGTATTCACCGGCATTTCATTCGGACAAAGCGCCGTCGTATCATCTCGGCAGCAGCCTAGGAGGGACTCTCTATGGGGGAACCGGCTCACGCGGTTGGCACCGGGCTTGCGGAGCTGACTGACATGACGCTGCTCCAACTGACCGAACTCGACGACGCCACGCTCGACACGCTGGTGAGCAAGATCCTCGGGCGAAGGGGGCCGTGGGATCGGCTGTGGCAGGAGGATTCCAACAACGGTGCCGTCCCGTGCGATGGCTGAACGAGTGTTCGACCGCTGAGACGTACGAGATCTGCCATCGCCTGGCCGGCGACGACCTCACCTCCGAGCTGCTGACCCGGCTCCGGGAGATCCAGCTACGCAGGAATCAGCTGCTCGTGGAGGCCGTGCGGCGGCAGGTGCGCGGGACGCCCGCCGATGCCGCGTTCCGCGCGCTGGCCGAGCTGCAGGAGAGCGATCCCCGCCTCATGGCGGAGCTGCTGGTGCTCCCCCAGGTGGGCTGCTGGGCGGTCGACTGCCTGCGGCGGCTGCGCGACGGCGAGGAGCCGGACCTGGGATATCTCGTCTCCTTCAGCGCCGGCGCGGCGATGCGGGCCGGCCGGCGACCGCCGCTGCGCCCCGGCGCGTTCGTCCCGGGCCTGGGCACGGTCGCGGAGTCCGGCCCCGTCCCAGGGCTGGGCACGGTCGCGGAGTCCGGCCTCGTCCCGATCCCTTCCCTGCACGCGCGGGTCAACGGGCTGGAGCTGGCCGTCAGGCTCGACGCGGTCGACCCGTACCTGGCGGGCTTCGGCAGGCGGGGCGAGGCGGACCCGGTGTGGTGGCAGCGAGAGCTCGGCCACGCCTGGCGGGTGCTGTGCGAGCGGCACCACCACGCCGCCGAGACGATCGCGGCGGTCCTCACCACGCTGGTGCCGCTGGAGGGCCGCGAGCGGGTCCGGCCCGCCAGCGCGACGTCCGGCTGGGCGTACGGGGCGATAGCGCTGTCGCCGCCGCCCGACCCGGTCGCCTTCGCGGAGAGCCTGGTCCACGAGGTGTGGCACCTGGTGCTCGGCGCCGTCGAGGACGTGGTCGAGCTGACCGACCCCGGCGACGAACGCCGCTGGTACGCGCCCTGGCGCTCCGACCCGCGACCGCTCGGCGCGCTGCTGCAGGGCTGCTTCGCGAATTTCGCGATCACCGCCTTCTGGCGCGCCGAACGCCACGCGAGCTCAGCCGGCGAGCGTCGCGAGAGCCCGGACCCCGAACGCCACGCCGGCCCGGTCGGAGAACCCCGCGCGAGCCCGGCCGACGAGCGGGCGGAGGCCGAGTTCGCGTACCGCCGGGCCGTCACGTTCGAGGCGCTGACCAGCGTGACCGGCTCGGGGAGCCTGACCGGGCCGGGCGAGGTGCTGGTGAACGGGCTGCTGGACCGGCTCGGCGAGTGGCTGACCGAACCGGTGCCCGCCGCGGCCGAGCGGCGGGCAGCCGAGCTCCGGGCCGAGCACCGAGCACGCTGGCTGCGCGCCAATCCCGGGTTTTCGATCTAGTCGTTCATGGGCTCGATGCCCAGGTTGACCCGGCCGTACTGGGCGGCCAGCCGGGCGTGCGGGTGGTCGGGCATGATCGAGCGCCGGTAGCCGTCGAGCATCTTCTCCCGCAGGCTCTGGGCGCCGTCCTTGTCTCCGTCGGCGTTGCGGTCGAGGGACAGGTTGGCCATGGCGGCCAGGGTGTTGGGGTGGTCGGGGCCGCGCGTCTTCAGGTTGCGCTCCAGCACCGTCTCGCCCAGCCTCCGGGCCTGCCCCACCTCGCCGAGGGCGGCCAGGTCGCTGGCCAGGTTGTGCACGGCGATCAGGGTGTTGGGGTGGGTGTCGCCCAGCAGTGCCTTCATCCCCTCGGCCACCCGCTCGCTCAGCGCGCGGGCGCCGCCCGGATTGTTCCTGACGCGCAGCACGAGGGCCAGGTTGTTGCCGGCCGCCAGCGTGTTGGGGTGGTCGGGCCCGGCCACCTTCTCCAGGCTCAGCACCGTCTCCTCGCCCACCCGCTGGGCGCCGGCCAGGTCTTCGGTGAGCCGGTAGTCGTTGATGAGGTTGGTGGCCGACTGCAGCGTCTGGCGGTGCTCCTTGCCGAGGATCGACTTGTGCCGCTCCCAGGCCTTCACCCCCTGGACGAAGGCGTCCTCGTAGAGGCCGGCCCGGTTGAGTGCCACGCCGAAGTCGATGGCGACCAGCAGCCGGAACTGGTTCCACGGCTGGTTGCGGTGGTCGAGGACGTTGCTGATCTTCCTGATCAGGTCGAGGGACTCCTCGTAGCGGCCCAGCCCGCGCAGGTCGCGGGAGCGGCCGAACTGCGAGCTCAGCGTCGCGTGCTCGACCGGGCCGAAGATCCGCTGCCGCTCGGCCAGCGTCTCGTCGTCGTAGCGCAGGGCCTCCGCGAACCGGCCCAGGCAGCGCAGGCTCACGGCCACGTGGCCGCGGATCCGCAGCGTGTCCGGGTGGTCCGGCCGCAGCTGCCGCTCGAAGAGCGGCAGCAGCGTCAGGTCGTTCTCCAGCGCGTCGGCGTAGCGGCCGAGCAGCCGCAGCCCGACGCCGTGCACGCGGGCGCAGCTCAGGTAGACGGCGTCCATCTCACCGAAGTTGTCGCGCAGCCGCTGGAGGGTGTCGGCGTGCAGCCGCAGGCTCTCCTCCCACTGGCCGGCGGTGCGCAGCGCGTTGCCGACCTGGACCGCCAGGGCCAGGGTCTGCCTGTCGTCCGGGCCGAACCTCTGCCGCCACAGCTCCAGCGTCGGCCGGCCGATCCGCAGGCTCTCCTGGTGGCCGCCACGGCGGGAGAGCTGCTCGACCTGGTTGATGATCAGCTTGCGCACCAGGCGGTCGCCGGACTCGACCGCCCGCGACGGCACCAGGTGCTGCAGGGACCGCTGGTAGATCTGCTCGCTGTCCTCGCGGTCGACCGCCCCGGGATCGGAGGCGGCCAGCAGCAGGTGGGCGGCCTCCTGGTAGCGGGTCGCGGCCTCCGGGTCCTCGCGCACCAGGCGGTCTCTCGTCACGGCCTGCACGACGCGGTGCAGCTGCACGACGTTGCGCACGCCGTCGAGCTTGAGCATGGAGTAGCGGCCCAGCTCCCTGGCCGCCCTGCGGAACTCGGTCACGCCGCTCAGCACCCGGTCGAGCGGCTCCGGCAGCTTCGAGGCCACGGCGGGCTGCACCAGCAGCTCCTCGGCGATCGGCTCGGCGGAGAGGCTGGCCAGCAGCTTGAACAGCGCGTCGGCCTCCGGCGAGATCCTGCTGCGCGACACGCTCCACGTCGTGGCCACGGTCTGCGGGTATTTGATGTCGACCGAGCTGGCCAGCAGCGCGTGCGCGTTGTCGCGGAACAGCTGGAGGTATTCGGAGATGCTGGTGCCGGTCTCGTTCAGGTACGCGGCGGCGTGCTCGGCGGCCAACGGGAGGTTTCCCAGCTCATTGGCCAGGTCCTTCGCATCGGCCTCGGCTTCCACGGAGCCGGACCTACCCGACTCGGCCAGGGCGGTCACCCGCCTGTGGAAGAACTTGACCGTTTCCTCAGGAAGGAACTCCCCCACCTCGATCCCGTCGAGCCCCATCGCCCGCCGCCAGTGCCGGTCGCGCGTGGTGATGATGACGTGGCCGCCGCCGCTGGGCAGGTAGTGCTGGACCGCGTTGGCGCTCTCGACGTTGTCGTAGATCAGCAGCCAGCGGTCGTAGAGCTCGCGACCTGTCAGGGCGGACAGGACCAGCTTGGCGGAGTAGTCGCGATCGTCGGGGCGGAAGCCGTCCAGGGACATCTTGCGACCCAGCCCGATCAGCGAGTTGACGATGGTCTCCTCCTGCTCGGCCCTGATCCACCACACGAGGTCGTACTCCTCTGCGTGGCGGTGCGCGTACTCGGCGGCGATCTCGGTCTTGCCGATGCCGCCCATGCCGTAGACCGGCTGAGGCGGCTGGCCGACCAGCGCGGTCGAGTGCTGCGCCAGCCGGCCGTGGAGCTCGGCGAGCTCACGCTCGCGACCGGTGAAGCAGCGGTTGCGGAACGGGATCTCCCGCCCCCAGAGGGTGGGGCGGCGCTCTGGCCGCGCGACGTCCTCCATCACGATCACCGCCTGGTCGCTATTCGGCTGTCGCCACCGATCCTAATGCGATATCTGCCCGCCGCATGTCCCGTCCGCACGCCATGGAAAGAGCCGCTTCCTCCTTGAAGCGGACAGCCCTTAATGGCGGTTTACCCTGCCACATAAAGCGCCCTTTGTCGGGATTAACGCTATATATTGTCTTATGTCGTAGATGATCCAGCGCCACCAAGCGGCCATTCACGGCTATTGACTGCGGCGGCCCTTTCATGGAACCTCTGAAGGGTTCCGCACCTCGCCGCCCCGACCCGGAAGGCGGTGACGCGTGCACGCCGGTGGCATCGACCGCGACAACGAGGCCGCCTGGGATCTGCTGATCGGGGATCTCAACAATGGTGACTGCATCCCCTTTCTCGGCGCGGGAGCCAGCGCGGAGCGGCTCCCGCTCGGTGGCCAGCTCGCGGCGAAATGGGCCGGCAAGATCAACTACCCGTACGCGGATTCCGACAACCTGGCACGCGTGATGCAATACGCGACGACGATGGTCTATCGCGACGCAACCCGGACGAAACGCGAATTCCTGAAGGCGGAGTTCGCCAACGCCACCCCGCCCGACGGGACAGATCAATTCCCGGTGCACGCCGTGCTGGCCCGCTACCCTCTCCCCCTGTACATCACCACGAACTACGACGACTTCATGTTCCTGGCGCTACAGCAGGCGAGAAAACAGCCCATTTGGGACTTATGTCCGTGGTATGCGATGTCTTCCGACGACTGGACCGGGAGCCCCTTTCGTGAACCAGCCTTCGCCCCATGCGTGGAGCGGCCACTCGTGTTCCACCTGCACGGCCATCACCAGGAGCCGCACTCGATCGTGCTCATCGAGGACGACTACCTCGACTTCCTGGTCAGGCTGGCCCAGGACGGCAGGCACACCAACGCGTCGTCCGCTCCCCTCCGCGGCGGCCATCCGATGACGCTGCTGCCCTTCCCGGTCCGCACCGCGCTGCGGACGAAGGCGCTGCTGTTCATCGGGTACGGCCTGCGCGACTGGACGTTCCACGTCATGTTCAGGACCCTGCTGCACGGCCTGCCCGGCACGATGCGCAGGGAGCACGTGAGCATCCAGCTCAACCCGGACGACCACTCCGCCGACGAGCGCCAATACCTTGAGCGCTACTTCCAGGCCCAGAGCATCCGCATCCTGTGGGAGACCCCGCGCTCGCTCAACGACAAGCTGGCCGCCGGACTCCGGGGGACGCCATGACCAGCAATCCCACCGAGCCGTACGTCGGCCCGCGCCCCTTCCGCCGCACCGAGTCGGCCCTGTTCCACGGCAGGTCGGAGGAGGCCCGCCACCTGCGGGACGCCTGGCTGTCCGAGCGCGTGGTGGTGCTGCACGGCCCCGCCGCCGTCGGCAAGACGTCCCTGCTGCACGCCGGGGTCCTCCCGCTGCTCCAGGACGAGCCGCGCACGCTGGTGCTCCCCGTCGGACGGCTGATCCACCAGCCCACCTGGCCGCTGGCGCACGCGTCCGGCCCCGGCGGCTACCGCTTCACCCTGATCAGCAGCTGGACCCCCGCCCGCCAGACCCCCGACCCCGAACAGTCGCTCAGCTCGGCCCTGGAGAACATCGTCGCCGGCGCCTCCCCGCACCGGGTGCTGGCCGCGATCGACCACCTGGAGGAGCTGTTCACGGCCTTCCCCGCCCGGCTGACCGAGCGGGACCGCCTCATCGGCGAGCTGGCCCAGGCCCTGCGGGACCTGCCGCTCAACCTGCTGCTCGTGGTGCGCGACGACCAGCTCGCCACGCTGAGCGGCTACGAGGGGCTGCTGAGCCCCCAGCCGTTCGCCTACGTGCGCCTGGAAGGTCTGGAGCGGGCCTCCGCGGTGGCCGCGGTGACGGGACCGGCCTCGGCCGGCGGCCGCCACTACGCGCCCGGCGTGGCGCAGCAGCTGGTCGAGCGGCTGCGCAAGACGACCTACACCGACCGGCTGGGCGAGAGCGTCGAGATCGTCAGCGAGCGGGTGTCGCCCTTCGAGCTGCAGATCGCGTGCGCGGCGCTCTGGTCGGGCCTCGGAGACTCCGACGACACGATCACCGAGGGGCTGCTCGCCCAGCTCGGCGACCTCGCCGGGATCCTCGCCGCCTACTTCGACCGCGCGGTCCGCGACGTGAGCGTGGAGACCGGCGTGCCCGAGCCGGAGCTCCGCGTCTGGATCGAGTCGACCTTCGTCACCGAGCGCGGCACCCGCGGCACCGCCTACCGCGGCCTGGCCCAGACGGCCGACATGCCCAACGCCGTGGTGGACGCCCTGGTGGCCCGGCACATCCTCACGGAGGAGCAGCGCGCCAGGAGCCTGTGGTACCAGCTCGGCCAGGAACGGCTGGTCGAAGCCGTCCGTACCGCCAACCGCGAGCAGCGCGTCGAGCCGGTCGGCGGCCTGCCCCAGGGGCGCTCGCCCGCCGACTTCCGCGCCGCCGCCGAGGCCGCGCTCGGCGAGGGCAACTTCATCTCGGCCCGCCGCTTCGCCGAAGTGGCGGCCGACCGCTCCCTTGAGGAGGGCGACGAGCGGCAGTTCGCGAACCTGCTGGCGTTCAGGGCGGAGGTCGCCAGGGTCGAGGGCGACCTGGAGGCCGCCAGGGAGACGCTCACCGCGGCACGCTCGCAGTTCGAGAGCCAGCAGGACGCCCTGGCCACCGTACGGGTGCTGACGGCGCTCGCCGAGGTCTGCCTGTCGATGGGCAGCCCGGACGAGGCGGTCGACCTGGGCCGGCAGGCGGTGGCCAGGATGCCGGGAGACGTCGCCGCCCGCACGCTCCTGGCCTACGCGATCTGGCGGGCGGGCTCGCCCGCGGACGCGGAAGCCGCCTACAACGACGCGCTCGACCTCGACCGCAACGCCGCCCGGGCACTCTACGGCCGGGGCCAGGTCCGGATCGCGCTCCGCGACTTCCGCGGCGCGCTGGCGGACCTGGACCGGGCGCTGTCGCTCGGCCTGCCCCGGGCGGAGGAGGACCTCGCCAGGGAGGCGCGCGAGCAGGCGCTGAGGCGGCTCGGCGGTTAGCCGGACAGCTGGACCGTCGCGATCTCCCATGGCTTCAGCGCCAGGCGGAGCACGCCGTCCGCGACCGGGAGCCGATCACCGGGACGGCCGCGCAGGTCGGCGTGGCAGGCCTGGGTGAAGGCGCCCTCGATCACGGCCTCCGTGGCGGCCGGGGTGAGGGCCACGACCCTGAGCTCCCGCCGGTCGTCACGCATCCGCAGCGAGGTCATCACCACGCCGTCCCCCGTCACCGACAGCCCGGACGCGGGAGCGGGCAGCGGCAGGGCGCGCCCGCCCTGGCCCGGCACCACGAGCAGGTCGTGGCGGAAGGTCTCGGCCTGCGGCACGACCTCCTGCCAGGACTCCCCGTACGGCATCAGCGCCAGGCTCACCGAGCGGATCCCGCGCGACTGGGCGGCGGGGGTCGGGAGCTGGGGGCCGGCCGGTTCGGGGCGCAGGGCGTTGCGGTTGCGGGAGAGGTAGGCGACCGAGCGCAGGAGCGTCAGGGCCAGCTCGCCGTCCGCCACCTCGTACTCCGTCAC
This sequence comes from Nonomuraea sp. NPDC050153, assembly GCF_044460125.1. NCBI lineage: Bacteria > Bacillati > Actinomycetota > Actinomycetes > Streptosporangiales > Streptosporangiaceae > Nonomuraea > Nonomuraea sp. NPDC050153. The sequence goes on along the minus strand of NZ_JBITJQ010000038.1, from coordinate 56,404 downwards.
GTGCTCCAGCAGCGCCGCCACGCCTCCGGCGGCCACCCACGAGGAGGCGGGGAAGGTGGGCAGCGGGGTCTCGCCGCAGCCGCCCTCCGAGGTCAGCCCGCGGGTGACGACCGCGAACTGGCCCTCGGCGTGCGACTCCGTCGCCGGGGCGGGCAGCGGCACGTGCAGCCGGACCCGATGGTCCGCGCACCGGTTGTCGAACTCGACGCGCAGGCGCACGTACGGCTCGCCGGCCCGCAGCTCGACGCGGGTCGTGACGACGATCTCCTCGGTCCTGGCGGACCGCGCGGGGGCGGGCAGCTCGGGCGTGCCGTCGATCCCGTCCCCTGACGCCGGCCACCGGTAGGCACGCCGCACGTCCACCGCCGCCACCAGCGGACCCGAGCAGATCAGCTCCGTCTCGACGGACGACGGCTCGGACACCATCAGGTCGTCGGCCGGGGGCGCGTGGTTGTAGGTGTCGCCGACGTCGCCGCCGTCCACGATGCGGCCGGCTCCCGTGACCGTCGTGCCGTCCGCGCCCACCAGCGTCAGCGTGCCGTCGCCGGCGATCGTGACCCGCAGCAGGCCGTTGTCCAGCACCTCCGCGCCGCCGCGCACCGGCGTCAGAGCCGGCCGGTCCTCCCCCGCGGACGGCCTGTAGGGCGCCGGCCGGATGCTCGTGTGGCCCAGCGGCGGGACCTCCACCAGGGCGGCGACCGTGCGCCTGGGCTCGGCGAGTATGCGCACCCGCCGCACGCCGGCGGTGGCCGCGCGCAGGTCGTCCAGGTCGAACACGGCCGACGTCTCCCGCGCCACCGTGAACGTCAGCGTCCCGTCCTCCACCGACCATGCCGTGATGTGCTGCCCGTAGAGCTCGGTGCCGTGGACGAAGGTCAGCGCCGTGGCGGCGTCCATCTCCTCGTCCAGGAGCAGCGTGGGCGCGTACTCCAGCGGCTGCGTGGGCACCGGCGCGCCCGAGGGGCCGGTCAGCGGGTCGACGCCGGCCACGTCCACGACCACGACGCCCCTGCGCGCGGCGGGCGTCGGGTTGACGACGAGCACGCCGTCGGAGGGCACCGAACCGGCCAGCCGGGCGGTCACCATGTCGCGCACGGCCTGGCCGAGGTGCTCGGCCTCCGCGATGCGCGCGGCCACCTGCTGGGCGGTGTCGTCGACGCCGCAGCCGGTCACCGAGTCGTGCCCGCCGGCGTCCACCAGCCGCCACCAGGCCATGTCGAGGAAGCGGCCCGGCCACTCGCCGCCCCACAGCGCGGCCAGCGGCTCGGCGTAGCGCTCGACCATCCGCTCGGCGCGGCCCATGGCCTGCTTGACGTGGGCCCGGACCGAGATGACGCCGGGCAGGATGTTGGCGCGGGCGTGGGAGCGCAGCTCGCCGGCGACGCGCGGCAGCCCGTCCACCTCACCGGAGTATTTCCCGATATAGCCGGACAGGGTGTCCATCCGGGCGCCGATCGCCGCCACCATCTCCGGCAGCCCGCGCACCGGCGCCGAGTGGTCCGTGCCGTACATGGCCAGCAGCGCCCCCTCGGGCCCGTGCCACTCCCGCATGGTCTTGACGAATCCCGCCGCCCGCTCGGCCAGCCCTGTGGAGTCCGAGAACAGGTGCGCCCCGTTCCCGTAGCCGCCCGCGGGCAGGTACTGGGTACGCAGCGCCGTCCCGTCCGGCGCCACCCAGGCGAAGGCGTCGGTGGTCACCGAGGACGGCACCCCGCGGTAGACGCAGGCGTGCAGCAGCCCGGCCTTGCGCAGGATCTGCGGCATCTGCGCCGTGTGCCCGAACATGTCGGGCAGGTAGCCCACCGGCATCGCCCCGCCGAGCTTGTCGGCCCGGCTCATGCCCAGTTCGAGATTGCGGATGATGTTCTCGCCCGAGCACAGGAACTCGTCGAGCAGGATCTGCCACGGCCCCACCGCCAGCCGCCCCGACTCGACGAGCGCGGCGATGCGGTCGCGGTTCTCGGGGCGCACCTCAAGGTAGTCGTCCACGCAGGCCAGCTGCCCGTCGAGGGTGAAGTGGTAGGCGGGCTCGCGCTCCATCGTGTCGAGCACCTCGTCCAGCAGCGCGACCAGCCGCAGCCGGAAGCGCTGGAACGGCTCGTACCACTCCCGGTCCCAGTGCGTGTGCGGGACGACGACGATCTCAGCCCTCATGCGCTTCCCCTCCGACAGGCAGATCGTGCTGTACGGCGTAACGAGCGGCGATCCGCTGGGCGGTCACGATGTCCTCCAGCCCGCCGCCCACGTCGGTGAGGGGCGGCTTGCCATCGTTCACGAAAGCATGAAAGGCGGCCAGCTGCACCTCGAACGCCTCGGTCACGTCGCGGTACACCGTGCGGCTCTCGGCGCCGGAGACCACGGTGAGCGTGGTGGGCGCGTTCATCAGGTAGGGCGAGGGGAAGACCAGCTCCAGCGAGCCCTTGTCGTGGTGGATGGCCACGGTCTCGCGGTAGGCCGGGTAGTCCTCCAGGTAGTGCCAGCGGATCGAGAACCGCCCCCGGGCGGGCAGGGGCCCGGTGATCTCGATGGACCCGGGCGCGGGTCCCCACGTCTCAACGTACGAAATTTCGTCAGGCGACCCTGTAAAGCGCCTCAAGAGCGACAAATCGTGGCATATCGAGCCCAGGGCCACCCCGTACAGCGCCCGCACCTGCTCCGGCGCCGACTCCCCCAGCGCCCGCGAGACCAGGTCGCGCTCGGCGGCGCGCAGCGAGCCGAGCAGCCCCGGGTCCACGTCCCGCGCCTGCGTCAGGTTCGCGAACGCCAGCTGCGACTCCCCGCTCGGATGCAGCACGGTCACCTCGACCGACCTGATCGCCTCCGGGCCGCCCAGCTCGGCCAGCAGCTCCTCGGCCCGGCGCACGGCCGGGTCGTACTGCTTCATGTAGCCCACCATCAGCTGCCCCTCGGGCAGGGCGGCCACCTCGGCCCTGGTGAGCGCGAGCGGCTTCTCGCACAGCACGGCGTACCCGCCGGCCAGCGCCCGGCCGACCGTCTCCCCGTGCGAGCCCGAGGCCAGGACGAGCACGGCCTCGAAGCCCCCGGCCGAGAGCAGCTCCGCCACCGACGTGAAGCGCCCGGTGGCGCCCAGCCGCTCGCCCACGGCGTCGGCGAGCGTTCGCGACAGGTCACAGACCGCGACCACCTCGAACAGGTCGCGCCGCCTCGACAGCAGCGGCACGTACACCGCCTGAGTGACGGCGCCGCATCCCACCAGCGCGATCTTCACAGTCCGAGATCCTCCAGCCTGCGGCGGTTGGCCGCCTGGTCGGCGATGTTCTGGGCGACGGTGCGGCGGCCGGGCAGGGTGTCCTGCTCGATGATCACCCAGCCCGCGTAGTCGATCTCGCCGAGGACGCGCACCACGGCGGGCAGGTCCAGCTCGCCGTCACCCAGCGGGGCGAACCCGCCGCGCCCCATGAGCTCACGCAGGTCCACGCCGTCGGCCAGGGCCTGGGCGAGGATCTTCGTGTCGCCGTCCTTGATGTGCACGTGCTCAACCCGGTCCGACCAGTCGCGAAGCGCCGTCACCGGGTCGCCCCCGGCCAGCAGCAGGTGGCCGGTGTCGAGGCAGAGCCGCGTGTCGGTCAGCTCCAGCAGCCGCTCGACGTCGTCGGGGGTCTCGACGTAGGTGCCGAGGTGGTGGTGGAACGCGGGCTCGAACCCGCGCTCGCGGCACCGGTCGGTCGCCTCCTGCACGCGGGCCGCGTACCCCGCCCATTCGGAGGCGGGCAATCCTGGAACGCTCCCACCGGGGCGCGCGAACCGCTCAGGCGACCCCGAGCAGGCCAGCGTGGGCCGTGGCTCGAACCCCTCGGGCGCCGGCGGCGCGGCGGCGAACACGTCGAGCGCGGCCTCCAGCGTGGGCCGTGCGGCCTCGTAGGCCCCCGCGTCGCTGTAGGGCAGGTCGACCCAGCCGCCCGCGAGGAGCAGCCCGTTCCCGGCCAGCCGGTCGGCGAGCTCGGACCCGGTGCCCAGGTAGCCCATCGGCCCGGTGTCGATGCCCTCGTACCCGGCCTCCGACAGCGCGCGGACCATCTCGTCGGCGCTCAACGGCGGCGCCTCGGTGGCCAGCTCGAAGACACCGAAACTCACTGGCGCGTTCGCGACTTTCACTCGCACAGCGCGATCACCTCATTCTCATAGGTTTCCAACCGGTGCGGCCCGTCCATGGCCGCCAGCAATACGCGCTCACCGCGTACGACCTGCCGCCCGCCGTCGGGGCGCACCAGGACCAGACCGTCGGCGTCCAGCGCGAGCAGTTCGTCGCCGAGCCTGACCAGCAGCGGCCCGTCGGGCCCGGTGGAGACGGCGGCGCGCCCGGCGCGCAGGCCGTCCAGCACCGTGCTCGTGTCCTCGGCCAGCACCCACGTCGTCGGCGCGCCGGGCAGGCCGTCGGAGCCGGGACGGTGGAAGTCGCTGCCGCCGATCGCGATCACGTCGTCGCGCCAGGCGTCCGCCCAGGCCAGCGGCGCTCCCCAGCGGCGGTCCCACCAGCCGGAGCTCCACACCTCGGCGATCCGGGGCCGCCGGGCGATGGGCAGCAGCCAGGCGCAGTCGCCGCCGAGCGGGTGGTTGATCGAGATCAGCCCGCCCGCGCGCTCGGCGTGCTCGACCCACGAGTCGGCCGGCTGCCGGAAGTCCACCCAGCCGACCTCGCCGAACACGTTCGCGTGGCCCCGGTCGGTGGTGACCTCCTGCCCGGGGATGAGCGTGATCTCGCGGTCGATCTTGTCCAGCCAGGGGTGGTGGCTGACGGTGTTGTGGTCGGTGACGGCCAGGAAGTCCAGCCCGCGCCCGTGGGCCAGCTCGGCCAGCTCGGCGACGGTCAGGCTGCCGTCGCTATGCAGGGTGTGGGCGTGGAAGTCCCCGGCGAACCAGCGCAGGCCGTCGACGGCGGGGATGTCCCGCCGGGGCGGGCGCTCCCCGTGCGGCGGCTCCGCGGCCACCGGCTCGGCGGGGATGACGTCGGAGGTGGTGATCTCCAGCGTGTAGTCGAGGCCCTGCGGCGGGATGCGGTGCAGGCGCAGCCACACGTGCCACGTGCCCGCCTCCGGCTCGCCGGGCAGGTAGCCGGGCGTCGCCCAGTCCGCGGTGATCGTGTACTCGTCACGCGCGCCGCCCGACCAGCCGCGGAAGCCGCCGGGCGAGCCGCACCCGAGGTCGATCACGCCCTGCGACCGGTCGTACGCCAGCCGCACGGTCACGGCGGCGGCCCCCGCGGGCACCTCGAAGGGCACCTCGCGCAGGATCCGCTCCAGCCGGTCGTCCAGGCTCCAGTGACCCCTCACACGAGCTCTCCGTCCCGGTAGACGAGGGCGCGGTCGCGCCGGGGCACCGCGTAGCCGTCGTCGCCTATCTCGGGCTCGCTGCCCTCGGGCACGACGGCCTGCACGGTCACGTCGTTGACGTCGAGGGTCACCAGGTGGGACGCGCCGAGGTTCTCCACGATGGCCACCTTCCCGCCCAGCGCGCCCTCCGCGGGCTCGCGCGAGTAGGCCAGGTATTCGGGTCGCACGCCGTACACGATCTTCTCCCCGTCGGACAGCCGACCCTCGGCCGAGGCCGGGACCGCCACCTTGCACCCTGCCACGTCCAGCGTGTCACCTTGTACGACGCCGTCCAGCAGGTTCATGGGTGTCGAGCCGATGAATCCGGCCACGAACGTGTTCGCGGGCCGCTGGAAGACCTCGGCCGGCGTGCCGATCTGCCGGATGTGCCCGGCTTCCATGACGGCCATCCGGTCGGCCATGGCCAGCGCCTCCGCCTGGTCGTGGGTGACGAATACGGTGGTGACGCCCAGCTCGCGCTGGAGTTTCTTCAGGAACGTACGCGCCTCCAGCCGCAGCCGGGCGTCCAGGTTGGACAGCGGCTCGTCGAACAGGAACGCCTGCGCCTGCGTGGCCATCACCCTGGCCAGCGCGACCCGCTGCTGCTGCCCGCCCGAGAGCTGGCCCGGCCGCCGGTCCATGAGCTGTTCGAGCCCGAGCCGCGCCCCCACCTCGACGGCCTTGTCGCGGCGGGCGCCCTTGGCGACCTTCTTGATCCGCAGCGGGTAGGCGATGTTGTCCGTGACGTCCATGTGCGGGAAGAGCGCGTAGTCCTGGAAGACCATGGCGACGTCCCGGCCGCCGGGCTGCACGCCGGTCACGTCCCGGTCGCCGATGACCACGGCCCCGCCGGTGGCGCTCTCCAGCCCGGCGATCGTGCGCAGCAGCGTGGTCTTGCCGCAGCCGGAGGGGCCGAGCAGGGCGAAGAACTCGCCGTCGGGGATGACCAGATCGAGCGAGTCGAGCGCCTTGACCCCGCCGGGATAGACCTTGGTCAGCCCGCGTAGTTCGATTCCGGCCATTAGCGCTTGATCCCTCCGTGGAAGCGGAAGCCGTACTTCTTGCTGACGAACAGGTACATGAGCACCACGGGGATCGAGTACAGCAGGCCGAACGTGGACAACATGCTGAGGTTGGCCTGGCCGCCCTCGGTGTAGAGGGTGTACGTGATCACCGCCGCCGGCTGCTTCTCGACGTCGCTCAGCAGCAGGTACGGCATGAGGAAGTTCCCCCACACGTTGGCCACCGCCCACACCCCGACCGTCGCCAGGCCGGGCCGCACCAGGGGCACGACCACGTGCCGCACGATCTGCAGCGGCGTGGCCCCGAAGACCCGGGCCGACTCCTCGTACGACTTCGGCGTGGAGTCCATGAAGTCCTTGAGCATGAAGATCGCCGCCGGCAGCAGCCCGCCGGTCAGGATGAGGATCAGCCCGAGCTGCGAGTCGATGAGGTTGAGCTCCACCGCGAGCTGGAACAGCGGCACCATGGCCGCCGTCCCCGTGATGATCGACGACAGCAGCAGCAACGCGTACAGCAGCGCGTCCCGGCCGGGTAGCCGCACCCGGCTCAGCGCGTACGCGGCCAGCGCCGCCAGGATCACCACCAGCACGGCCGTGCCGACCGACAGCACCAGGGAGTTGTAGAGGGACGGCAGCGCGTACGGATGCTCGGCCACCGCCCTGAAGTTGTCGAGGGTGAAGTCGGGGACCTTGACCTCGTAGGTCGGGTCGGAGGTGAAGGGCGCCGTCACCAGCCACAGCAGCGGGATCGTGAAGAAGGCGAGCAGCACCGCGATCAGCGTGTAGAAGCCGATCCGGCCCAGCACGAAACGCGTCATTTCCTACTCCGGAGCAGCCGCAGGTAGAACACGGCCACGACCAGGTTGATCAGCAGAATGATCGCGGAGACCGCGGCGCCGTAACCCAGCTCGCCGCTCTGCAGCGCGACCTTGTACACGTGCACGGCCAGCACCTCGGACTTGCCGTCGGGGCCGCCCGCGGTCAGCAGGAACGGGGTGAAGTCGTTGAACGTCCACAGGCTGATCAGCAGCAGGTTCGTCAGGACGTGCCCTCTGATGTGCGGGAACACCACGTCTCTGAGCTGCTGCCAGCCGGAGGCCCCGGCCAGGCGGGCGCTCTCCAGGTGCGAGGGCGGCACGTTCCCGAGCGCGGCGCCGTACAGCATCATCGAGAACGCGGTGCCGCGCCACGTGTTGAACACGATGATCGAGAGCATGGGGTGGTCGAGCAGCCAGGCGAAGCCCTCGATGCCGAGCAGCGCGTTGAGCGTGCCGCCGTCGCGGTCGAGCAGCGCCACCCACAGGAACGACACGATCGCGCCGGGCAGGATCCAGGCCAGGATGACCAGGCCCTCGACCAGCCGCTTCAGCGGACCGCGCCGGTCGCGCAGCAGCCAGGCGATGCTGAAGCCGAGCCCGACCTGCCCGATCACCGCCGAGCCCAGCACGAACTCGACGGTCAGCCAGGTAGAGCTCCAGAACTCGGGGTTGGCGGCCGCGTCGATGAGGTTGGCGAGCCCCACGAACTGCGGCTCCGCGGCGGCGGCACCGGTCAGGCGGTAGTTCGTGAGGGCGAGATAGAGCACCCAGAGCGCGGGGAAGACGAGGAAGGCGGCGACGAGCAGCAGGGCGGGGGCCACGAAGACCCCTGCCCGCAGCCTGCCCAGGCCCGCCGCGTCCGAGCTGTAGCGGCTCGGCGCGGCGGCCCCTGTGCCCTCCTTCGTGGCCTCAGGAGGCGATGTTGCCAGGGCCACCGACGATTCCTTCGAGCTTCTTCTGGTAGTCGGCCGCCGCCTGGTCGGGCGCCGTGCCGCCCACCACCGCGGCCGATGCCTCCTGCAGCGCCACCGACACCTGCGGGTAGACGGCCACCGGCGGCCGGTAGGCGGTCAGCGGCAGCACCTTCTCCGAGATGTAGGTCAGCAGCGGCTCACCGGCGAGGATCTCCTTGTTGACGTCGGTGCGGGGGGTGATGCGGACGTTGCCGTCCTTGGTCTCCTCCTTCAGCCCCTCCGGCGAGAGCGTGAAGGCCGCCAGCTCGAAGGCCTCCTTCGGGTGCTTGCTGTTGGGGTTCACCGCACGCAGCGCGCCGCCCGACATGCTGACGAAGTCCTGGCCCCGGATGCCCTTGCCGGGCTCCATCGCGGGGATCATGGCGTACCCGACGACCTGGTCGCGGTCGGCCATCTTGGCCACGCCGGTCGCGGGGTTGACGACGCCGCGCCAGAAGTAGTCGCCCTCCATCAGGATGCCGATCTTGCCCGCGGCGAACTGCTGGAACGACTTGTCGCGGCCCTTGGCCTCCTGCTGGAGCTTGGGGTCGCCCAGGCCGCCGCCATAGATCTTCTGGTAAAGGCCGAGCGCGTCCTTCAGCGGCTGCGCGGCGCCCGTCCACTTGCCGTCCTTCTGCACCTCGCCGCCCGCGCCCGCGAGCAGCGGCAGCACGCCCTGCATGGAGGTGGCCTCGCCCATCGCGGTGCCGGCGTTGATCTGGATCGGCACGGGCACGCCGGAGGACTTCAGCTTCGTGCCGGCGTCGAGGATCTCCTGCCAGCTCTTCGGCTGCCAGTCGGCCGGCAGCCCGGCCTTCTGGAAGAGCGTCTTGTTGAAGTAGAGCACCCGGCCGTCGGTGCCGACGGGCAGCGCGTACTTCTTGCCGTTGAACGTGGCCAGGCCCTGCACGGCCTGCGGGATCTGCGCCCAGCCGTCCCAGTTGTCGGCGTCCGCGCCGACCAGGTCCGCCAGCGGCTTGATGTAGCCGGCCTCGGCGAACTCGCCGGCCCAGATGCCGTCGATGTCGATCACGTCGGCGCCCTTGCCCGACTTGAGGTCGAGAGAGAGCTTGGTCTTGTACTGCTCGTCGTCGACCCCGCTGGGGACGAACTTGACCTTGACGTTCTTGCCCTTCGCCTTCTGCGCCGCCTCGAACTTGGGGATCACCCAGTTCATGATGAAGTTGGCTGCGGCCGCGTTCTTGCCGCCGGCGATGGCGTTCTGGGCGATCGTCAGCTCAATGGCGTCACCGCCCCCGCCTCCGGACGACTGGCCACAGGCGGCGAGCCCCAGCCCGGCCGCGGTGATGACCGCGACCACACTCATCGAGCGTTTCCGTAATGCCATGCAAACCCTCCGGCATGTCCGTAAGGAGGTGACACCATGGGCCAATATGTCATGACATCCATATGACGTAAAGGCTTGGCCAAAATTCAGGAAGAGGCCCTCATGCTGTGTTTTTGCTCACCAGGGCGGGAGCTAACCGTCCGACATGACGCGATGTGAGTCGCGAGGGTTTGAGTCGAGGGACATTAGGTTACATAGCGGACATCCGAATGTCATGACAATATGCCATGGTGTCGAAGGTAAGCTCCGTCCTGGAGGTGCTTTGTACGACCTGATCACGTTCGGGCGCTCCGGCGTCGACGTCTACCCGCTGCAGACCGGCGTCGGCCTGGCCGACGTCGAGTCCTTCGGCAAGTTCCTCGGCGGCAGCCCGACCAACGTCGCCGTCGCCGCGGCACGTCACGGGCTGCGCTCCGCCGTGATCACCGGGGTGGGGGCCGACCCCTTCGGCGAGTTCGTCCGCGGGGCGATCCGCGGGTTCGGCGTGGACGACGCCTTCGTACGCACCATCGAGGGCCCGCCCACCCCCGTGACGTTCTGCGAGATCTTCCCGCCCGACCACTTCCCCATCTACTTCTACCGTGGCGAGCATCCACCCGACCTGCGGATCTCCCCTTCCCATCTCGACCTGGCCGCCATCGCGGAGACGAGCCTGTTCTGGTTCTCGCTGACCGGGCTGAGCCAGGAGCCGAGCGCCGCCGCCCACGCCGCCGCCCTGTCGGCGCGCCCGTCGGGCTGGACCGTGTTCGACCTCGACTGGCGGCCGTCGCTCTGGACGTCGCGGGAGGCGGCCCAGGAGGCCGTGCGACGCACGCTCCCGTACGCGAACGTCGCGGTCGGCAACCTGGACGAGGTCGAGAACGCGGTCGGCGTGCGCGACCCGGAGGCCGCCGCGCAGGCGCTCCTGGACGCGGGGATGAAGGTCGCGATCGTGAAAATGGGCCCTGAAGGGGTTCTCGCGCGTACCTCTGAGGAGAGCGTGGTGGCAGAGCCGGTGGAGGTGAAGGTGGTCAACGGCATCGGAGCGGGCGACGCGTTCGGCGGGGCGGTCTGCCTCGGGCTGCTGCGCGGCTGGCCGCTGGAGCGGACGGTGCGCTTCGCCAACGCGGCGGGCGCGTTCGTGGCCGCCCGGCTGGCCTGCGCCGACGCCATGCCGTCCACCGCCGAGGTGGAAGATCTGCTGAACGGAGCGGGCTCTTGAGCGCCCTCGCCCTGCCCCTGCTGAACGGAGCAAGCTCTTGAGCGACCTCACCCTGCCCAGGACTTCCGGCTACGAGCGGCTCACCCAGATCCGGGCCACCCGTCCCGAGGAGATCGCCGAGGCCGCGGCCCGGCGGCAGCGGCGCGGCCTGCCCGGCGCGGGCGAGCGGCTGATGATCATCGCCGCCGACCACGCGGCCCGTGGCGCCCTGGCCGTGCGCGAGCGGCCGCTGGCCATGGCCAGCCGCGCCGACCTGCTCGACCGCCTCCAGGTGGCGCTCTCCCGACCCGGCGTGGACGGCATCCTGGCCTCCCCCGACGTCATGGAGGACCTGCTGCTGCTCGGCGCCCTGGAGGGCAAGCTGGCCTTCGGCTCCATGAACCGGGGCGGCCTGCTGGGCTCGGTCTTCGAGGTGGACGACCGCTTCACCGGCTTCGACGCGGCCACGATCGACGCGATGCGCCTGGACGGCGGCAAGATGCTCCTCCGCATCGACCCCGCCGACCCCGCCACGGTGTCCACCCTGGAGTCCTGCGCCCGGGCCGTCACCGACCTGGCCCGCCACCGCCTGCCGGCCATGGTGGAGCCGTTCTGGGCGCGGCGCTCCGAGTCAGGGGTGCTCCGCAACGACCTGTCGCCCGAGGCCGTGATCCGCGCGATCAGCGTCGCCCAGGCGCTCGGCACCACCTCCGCCTACACCTGGCTCAAGATCCCGGCGGTGGCGGAGATGGAGCGCGTGATGGCCGCCACCACGCTGCCCGCGCTGCTGCTCGGGGGCGACCCGCCGGACATCGATGCCGCCTACGCCGACTGGGACCGCGCCCTGAGCCTGCCCGGGGTCCGCGGCCTCGTCGTGGGCCGCGCCCTGCTCTACCCGCCGGACGACGACGTCGCGACCGCGGTGGACAACGCCGCAGCACTGGTACGGAAGGACCGCGCATGACCTGCGACGATCCCCGCCACGCCTGGATCCGCTCCTCCTGGGAAACCCAGCCCGCAGACCCAAGACCGCCGTTCGGGAGGACCTCATGATGCGGTTGACCGTCGGCCAGGCCGTCGTCCGTTTCCTGGCCCGGCAGTGGAGCGAGCGCGACGGCGTGGAGCGCAGGTTCTTCGGCGGCTGCTCGGGCATCTTCGGACACGGCAACGTCGCCGGGCTCGGTCAGGCGCTGGCCACCTCCACCGAGGACCTCCCCTACCACCTGAGCCGCAACGAGCAGGCCATGGTCCACACGGCCGCCGCCTACGCCCGGGCCAGCAACCGCCTGGCCACCCTGGCCTGCACCACCTCCATCGGCCCCGGCGCGACCAACATGATCACGGGCGCGGCGGGCGCGACGATCAACCGGCTGCCCGTGCTGCTGCTGCCCGGCGACATCTTCTCCACCCGCGTGGCGGGCCCGGTGCTGCAGGAGCTGGAGGACCAGCGCTCCTACGACATCTCGGTCAACGACTGCTTCAAGCCGGTCTCCCGCTACTGGGACCGGATCAACCGCCCGGAGCAGCTCCCGTCGGCGCTGCTGGCCGCCATGCGCGTGCTCACCGACCCGGCCGAGACCGGCGCGGTCACGCTGGCGCTGCCCCAGGACGTGCAGGCGGAGGCCCACGACTGGCCGGACGAGCTGTTCGCGCGCCGCGTCTGGCACGTCCCCAGGCCGCGCCCGGAATCGGCCGCCGTGTACCGCGCGGCCCAGCTGGTCAGGTCGGCCGCGCGACCGCTGATCGTCGCGGGCGGCGGGACGATCTACAGCGAGGCCACGGAGCAGCTGCGGATCTTCGCCGAGACCTACGGCATCCCCGTGGCCGAGACGCAGGCCGGCAAGGGCGCGCTCCCCTACGGGCACCCGCTCGCCATGGGCGCGATCGGCTCCACCGGCACCACGGCGGCCAACACGCTGGCCCGCGAGGCCGACCTGATCATCGGCGTGGGCACCCGCTACAGCGACTTCACCACCGCCTCCCGGACGATCTTCGCCCCCGACGCCCGTTTCCTGAACCTCAACATCACCGCCTTCGACGCCGCCAAGCTGTCGGGCCTGCAACTGGTCGCCGACGCCAGGGAAGGGCTGGCGGACCTGGTCGAGGCGTTCGCGGGCTGGAGGGGCACGCCCGACGACTACCGCTCCCGGGCCGCCGGGCTGACCGGGGAGTGGGACGCGGCGGTGGACCGGGCGTACTCGCTGGAGGGCTCGCCGCTGCCGCAGTCCGCGGTGATCGGCGCGGTCAACGCGGCGGCGGCCGAGGACGGCGTGGTGGTGTGCGCGGCCGGCTCGATGCCCGGCGACCTGCACAAGCTCTGGCGGCCGAGCGGGCCCGGCAACTACCACGTCGAGTACGGCTACTCCTGCATGGGCTACGAGATCGCCGGCGGCCTGGGCGTCAAGATGGCGGTGCCGGAGCGCGAGGTGTTCGTCCTGGTGGGCGATGGCTCGTACCTGATGATGGCCCAGGAGCTGATCACCGCGATCTCCGAGGGGATCAAGCTGGTGGTCGTCCTGGTGGACAACTCCGGCTTCGCCTCCATCGGCCGCCTGTCGGAGAGCGTGGGCGCGGAGCGGCTCGGCACGTCGTACCGGCATCGCGACGGCGGGCCGCTGCCCGTCGACCTGGCCGCCAACGCTGCCAGCCTCGGTGCCACGGTGCTGCGCCCGGAGTCGGTCGCCGACCTGCGCAAGGCGCTGGAGGAGGCCCGTTCGGTGACCGGGACCACGGTGATCTACGTACGCACCGACCCGATGGTGGACGACGCCCCCTCCTCGGAGGCGTGGTGGGACGTGCCGGTCGCGGAGGTCGGCAGCACGGTCGGCGCGGCGCGGGAGACGTACGAGGAGAACAAGCGCTCCCAGCGCCTCCACCTGACGCCGCCCGCCTGACCAGGGTTGCCCGCCACCGCCCAGGGGAAGGCCTCTGACCAGGCACGATAGGGGGCATGGGATGGGGCCGTGGCGGCTGCTCGGTTGGATCGCGCTGATCGCGGTGGCCGGCTTCTGCCTCAACCACGTCGGCACCGTGGCCATCTCGATCGTCGTCGGCCTGTTCATCACGGCGCTGCTGCTGCCCCCGACCCGCTGGCTCAGGTCGCGCGGGCTGAACCGCGCCCTGGCCACCGCGATCGTCTTCGTCGGCGGGCTCGTGCTGGCCGGTGGGCTGATCGCGCTGCTGGTGCCGCCCACCGTCGAGAGCGTCTCGCAGTTGCGGGTCAGCGTCGGCAAGGTGCTCGACAACCTGTACGACCTGACCTCCAGGTTCGGGATCGACCCGCGTGAGCTCGCCGAGCAGGCCAAGGAGTACCTGTCCGCCCAGGGCCGCCAGATCACCACGGGCGCGCTGGCCGGGGTCAGGACGGCGGGCGAGATCGTGGTGGGGGCGGCGGTGGCGTTCGTCCTGTCGGTGTACTTCGTGCACGGCGGCGACCGGCTCTTCCGCTGGTGCGTGGGCCTCACGCCCGCTCCCGCCAGGCAGCGCGTCACCGAGACCGGCCACCTGATCTTCTCCGTGATCGGCCGCTACATCCGCGGGGTCGCGATCGTGGGCGCGGTGGACGGGTTCTTCATCGGCATGGCGCTGTGGATCCTGAAAGTGCCCATCGCGCTGCCGCTGGCGGTGCTGACGTTCGTGGGGGCGTTCCTGCCGGTGGTGGGGGCGTTCGTGGCGGGGCTGCTGGCCGCGGTGGTGGCGCTCGTGGCCAAGGGCTGGCTGGTGGCGCTGATCGTGGTCGGGGTGACCGTGGCGGTGCAGCAGATCGAGGGGCACGTGCTGGCGCCGCAGATCTACGGCAAGGCTCTCGAACTGCCCGGCGCGGTCATCCTGGTGGCGATCGCGGTGGGCAGCCTGATCTGGGGCGTCATCGGCGCGTTCCTGGCCGCCCCGGTGACCGCGGTGATCGTGGCCCTGCTGCGGAGACCCCGGGCCGAGGCCGGCCCGGTCACTCTCGCTCCGCCACCGGCTCCTCCGGCGGCCCCCGCGACCATGTGAAGCGCCCGGCCCGCAACAGCGCCTCAGGGTGTCAAAGGAGGAACTCCAGCTCCAGCTCGTGCCGGATCGGGATGCCGTCGGCCTCGGCGGGGATGCCCGGCTTGAGCTCCCGCGCGCGGTCCACGCCGTTGCGGTGCAGGGCGATCAGGTCGAAGCCGTACCGCTGGTAGAACCGCAGAGCGTGCGTGTTGTCGTTGGTCGTGATCAGCCAGAGCCGGGCCGCGCCGCTCTCGGCCGCGACGGCGCGTACCGCGTCCAGCAGCGCCACCCCCACTCCCTTGCCCGGGATCACGGCGTCGATCGTGATGATCTCCACGGAGTCACCCCGCCGGGCATAGGTGATGATCCCGGCCGGCTCGCCGGCGATCTCGGCGATGAAGCCCGGCTGGGCGGCGGCGTCGACCAGTTCCCCGCGGCCCAGGGCCACCACGGTCGAGCCACCCCAGCTCTCGGTCAGCACCCGGGTCACGTTCGCGAGATCTTGCGGCTGAATGGGACGCACGGATATCGACATGGCCCTCATTATGAGAGTTATGCGATGGGTAACGTTCGACTGCTTCGGAACACTTGTCGACTGGCGGCACGGCATCCGCACCAGCGCCGAGCTGATCGCGCCGGGCCAGGGCGCGCGGCTGCTGGAGGCGTACAACCGGCACGAGCACGCCGTGCAGGCCGAGTCCCCGACGCTCCGCTACCGCCACGTGCTGGCCAAGGCGCTCCGCAGGGCCTGCGCCGACGAGAAGGTGGAGCTCAACGAGGACGACGCCTCGGTGCTGGCCACGACGCTCGCGTACTGGCCGGTGTTCCCCGAGGTGGGCGCCGAGCTGTCGAAGCTGCGCGGCGCGGGCTGGCGACTGGCGCTGCTCACCAACTGCGACCGCGACCTCATCGCCGAGACGCGGCGGCGGCTGCCCGTGCCGTTCGACGCGGTGCTGACGTCGGAGGACGTGGGCGCGTACAAGCCGGCCGACGCGCACTTCGAGACGTTCAGGCGCTCGTACGAGCCGGACAGATGGGTTCATGTGGCGCAGAGCTACTTCCACGACATGGTCCCCGCGCACCGTCTCGGCATCCCGCGCGTGTGGATCAACCGCCAGGGCGAGGCACCCGCCGACGAGAAGATCATCCAGCGGCACCTGCCCGACCTCGGCGGGCTGCTCTCCGTGGTCGAGAACGCCTAGCGGCGCTGTTCCAGCACGTCCGCGATGCCGGCCAGGAAGGAGTCAACGTCCGCGATGAGGTAGCCGGACCGGAACAGCACCGTCGAGAACCTCGCCTCCCGCACCTCCTTGGCCGTCACCGGGAAGTCGGTCGTCCCGCGCAGGGTGGCCACGATGCGGTCCAGGAAGGCGTCGATCTCGTCCTCGTTGTAGCCGGTGCCCATGCGAGCCGGGCGGAAGGCCACCCGTTCGACGCGGGTCGCCTGGGTCTCGAACCACTCCTCGCGCAGCATCTCGCCGGTCGGCTCGGCCAGGGCCAGCCGTACCGGCCGCATGGCCTGGGTCTCCAGCGCCACCACGAACGCCTCCAGGGCGAAGTCGACCGCGGTCTCGACATAGCCGCCTCGCTTGGCGCGGAAGGTGGCCCGCCGCACGTCGTCCGCGGTGACGGGCTCCAAAGTGTGCATGCCCCTGCCCAGGGTCGACTCGATCCGCCCGATCAGGGCGTCGACTTCGGCGGGGTCATAGCCTGAACGCATACCCATGACGCGTGGAAAGCGATTCAAGCCCACTCCTCTTGAGAACGTGCTGGGGTGCCTCCATTGTGAGGCTCTTTATCATGACGAAGCGACCCGACATATAGCGTTACAGGACCATGCGTCTGTCCAAGGTCTCTTTCCGCTACCGAAGACGTGATTCTTTCGTCATCGAAGACGCCGACGCCCAGCTCGCCCCCGGCGACGTGATCGAGCTGACCGGCGTGAACGGAGCAGGCAAGTCGACGCTGCTCCGCCTCCTGGCGGGCCTCACCCGGCCCACGACCGGCTCGGTCGCCGGCCGTCCCGCGGTGGTCGGCTTCGCCCCCGACCGCTTCCCCACCGCCCAGCCGTTCACCGTGACGGCCTATCTGCGCCACATGTCCCGGGTACGCGGGGGCGCCCGCTGGGAGCCGTGGGCCGAGCGCCTGAACATGGGCCACCTCCTCACCGTCGCCCTGGGCGAGCTGTCCAAGGGCAGCGCGCACAAGGTCGGGCTGGTCCAGGCGCTGATGTCCGAGCCGGGGCTGCTGATCCTGGACGAGCCGTTCGCCGGTCTCGACGCGGACACCCGCGAGACGCTGCCTTCGATCGCCGGCGAGGTGGCGGGGCGCGGCGGCATCGTCATCGTCAGCGACCACCAGGGCGGCCTGCGATCCCTGCCCGCGATGCGCCATTGGTCGCTGGTGGACGGCCGTCTCAAGGAGGGCACGACGGCCCCCGGACCTCTGGATGACGGGGAGGCGGTCGTGGCCGTCACGGTGCCCGCGCCCGAACTCCACGACTTCCTCGCCAGGATGCGCGGCGAGGGTTACCAGGCCCGCGAGATCGAGGAGTCCGGATGATCGCCCTGGCCGCGTTCCGGCTGGCCGCCTACGTCCGTTCGCACCGCGTGTTCCAGGCGCTCCTCCTGGCCCTGGCCATGCTGGCGATCCTCCACGGCAGCCGGGCGCCGCGCGGCGCGGAGGCCTCGGTCTTCACGGACGGCGCCGTACTGATCATCCCCATCCTGGCCTGGGCGGCCAGGAGCCTCCTCGACACCGAGCCCGACCAGCAACGCGAGCTGTCCGCGGTCCAGGCGGGCGGCTGGGGCAGGGAGGTGGCGGCGGGGCTGGCGGCGGCGTTCGGGACGTGTGTGGCGTTCGCGGCGCTCAGCATGGGCGCGGCGCTCCTGCTCGGCGTGAGCCAGGCGCCCTCGCCCGGCGTGCTGGCCGCCGGTCTCGCCCTGTACGGCCTGGCCGCGCTGACCGGCACCGCGCTCGGCGCTCTCACCAGCCGCGCGGTCATCCGCTCCCCCGCCGTCTCGATCATGGTGCTGCTGCTCGGGTTCCTGGCGATGCTGCTGCTCAGCATCTCGCCCGTGCACTGGCTCGGCGTCCCGCTCATCGCCTGGATGAAGGCGGCGAACTCGGGTCACCTCCTCGACCAGTTCCCCGAACTCGCCGCCATCTCCCTGGTCTGGTGTCTGATCGGCCTCGGGGCGTACGTGTGGCTCCGCCGTAGGGTAGGTTAGTGAACACTCACTCACCCTAGAGGAGACACGATGAAAATGATCTGTCTGGGTGACAGCATCACCCGCGCGCAGGTGAGCGCCGACTACGTGGCCATGCTGCGCTCGCGACTGCCCGAGGCGACCGTGATCAACGCCGGAGTCAATTACGAGCCGTCGTCGGAGACGGTCAAGCGGCTCGGCGACGTCGTCAGCCAGGACCCCGACGTGGTGACCGTACTGATCGGCACGAACGACGCGAACTCCACGCTCAGCGGGAAACTCGCCAAGACGCTGCGCAAACGCTGGAAGCTCTCCGCGGACCCCACCGCGGAGGGCTACGCCGCCAACCTGACCACCATCGCCCGGCGCCTCCAGGACGAGACGATGGCCCGCGTGGCGCTGCTCTCCCTGCCCGTCATCGGCGAGGACCTCGGCTCGGTGCCGGTGCTGCGGGCCGCCGAGTACAGCGAGATCGTCCGGCGGGTCGCGGCGGCCGAGGGCGTCGCGTACCTGCCGCTCAACGAGCGGATGACCGCGTACCTGGAGGAGCGGGGCCGGGCTCCCGGCACTCACTACCAGGCGGAGGGCCGGCTGGCGCAGACGGCCGCGATGCAGCACTTCATGCTCGGCCGCAGCCTGGACGCCATCTCCAGGAGCCGCGGCCTCCAGCTCACCACGGACACCGTCCACCTGAACGGCCGGGGCGCCGCCATGATCACCGACCTGATCGAGGGCTTCGTCACCCGCTCGATCGCCCCTCACTGACCGGTTTCCCTGGAAGGCGCGCTGCGGCAGGTTATTCGGCCGCCGCGAGCTGGCCGCAGGCGCCGTCGATCTCGCGGCCGCGCGTGTCGCGTACCGTCACCGGCACGCCGTGGAACTCCAGCCGCCGCACGAACGCCCGCTCGTCCTCGGGCCGGGAAGCCGTCCACTTCGACCCGGGCGTCGGGTTGAGCGGGATCAGGTTGACGTGCACCAGCTTGCCCCGGACCAGCTTGCCCAGCAGGTCTGCCCGCCACTCGTGGTCGTTGATGTCCTTGATCAGCGCGTACTCGATCGAGACCCGCCGCTTCGTCTTCGCCGCGTACGCCCACGCCGCGTCGAGGACCTCGGCCACCTTCCACCGCGTGTTGATCGGCACCAGCGTGTCGCGCAGCTCGTCGTCGGGCGCGTGCAGCGACAGCGCCAGCGTGACGGGCAGCCCCTCGTCGGCGAGCTTGCCGATGGCGGGCACCAGCCCGACGGTGGAGACGGTGACGCCCCGGGCCGAGATGCCCAGCCCGTGCGGCGCGGGCTCCACCAGCCGCCGCACCGCCCCGATGACCTGCTTGTAGTTGGCCAGCGGCTCGCCCATGCCCATGAACACGACGTTGTTCACCCGGCCGGGCCCGCCGGGCACCTGGCCGGCCGCCAGCGCACGGGCACCGGCGACGACCTGCTCGACGATCTCGGCGGTGGACATGTTGCGGGTGAGACCGGCCTGGCCGGTGGCGCAGAAGGGGCAGTTCATGCCGCAGCCGGCCTGCGAGGACACGCACATCGTGACCCGGTCGGGATAGCGCATGAGCACCGACTCGACCAGCGCCCCGTCGAACAGCCGCCACAGCGTCTTACGCGTGGTGCCCCCGTCGGTGGTCAGCTCCTTGACCGAGGTCAGCAGGTCCGGCAGGAGCGCGGCGAGCTTCTCGCGGGAGGCCGCCGGCAGGTCGGTCATCGCGCCGACGTCGGTGGTGAGGCGCTCGAAGTAGTGGCGCGAGAGCTGGTCGGCACGGAACGCCTTCTCCCCCAGCTCGGTGACCGCGGCCCGCCGGTCGGCCATCGACAGGTCCGCCAGGTGCCGTGCGGGCTTGGCCCGCCGGGGCGCGACGAAGGTGAGCTGGCCTGGGGGCTGGGACACGTTCCTGCCTTTGCTTTGAGTGGCTGTCAATCAGGGTAATGAACGTTCGGATCGGAGGTGGCATTCCTCGCGTCATGGATACCCCGGATCTACAGTCATCTCGTATGGCCATTTTTCGGTCGGCATCTGGCGAGGGTGGCGCCGAGGTCGTTCTCGCCGTCGGTAACCCGTACGGCAGCCGGACGCTCGTGGTCGAGCGTGACGAGGACTCCTCGGTAGCTTACCTGTGCTCGCCGGACGGCGCGGTGTACGGCGCCGTCTGGCTGGCCAACCATCGCCCCGCCCCGGCCCTGGTCGACCTGGCCCGGCTCAACGCCGGCCTGCCGCCGCTGATGCCCAGGGCCAACACCGTCCATCCGGACGGCCGCAGGCCGCTCGGGCAGCTGACCGCGCTGTGGTTCGAGGAGGGCGACGGCGTCGCCCTGTACGAGGACGAGGAACTGCTGGCGGTCATCCCCGGCTGGGCCGACATGAGCAGGGGCATGCCCGGCTACGCCCGCGACGCGGTGGGCGAGTCGCCGTTCGCGTGGGCCCTGTCGGAGGCGCTCGAAGGGTTGCGGCCCCGGATCTCCAATGCCAGGTCCTACTGGGGCTGGCGGCACAGCGAGGGGTCGTGGCCGTCGTTCCAGCAGTTCGTGATGGGCCACCTGGACCGGGCGCTCGGCCCCGCGGGACGCTACTGGGACGCCAGCGGCGAGCGGCTGCCGACGGTCGGGATCACCGAACGGCCACCGCACGAGAGCCGCGCCTACACCGTGCTGTCCACGGTGGGGATGAGCTGCCAGCGCATGCCCACGGTCGAGCAGTGGATCGACAAACCGGGCGCGTACGCCAGGATCGAGCTGGCCGTGGCCACCCGCGAGGACCCGCGCGACGCGGCGCTGCTCCTGGTGTGGCTGTCGCAGTATCCGTGGCACTCTGTCACGTGGCTCGGCCACGGGCACACGGCGAAGTGGTATCACGAGGCTTCGACGTTCCCGTTGGGACCGCGGTATTCGGGTGTCCTGATGCTGGCCAACGCACCCCACATGCCAGACATGTCGGGATTCGCGTTCGGGGGTGAGGCCGTACGGTGGCTCTGGCTCTCGCCGGTCACCGTCGAGACGATGGAGGCGCAGCAGCAGTGACTAGAAGAACAGCGTCATCAGCAGCCAGACCGGCACCAGCGTCGTCACCAGCGAGTCGAGCCGGTCCATCAGGCCGCCGTGGCCGGGCAGGATCGTGCCCAGGTCCTTGATGCCGAGATCCCGCTTGATCATCGACTCGATCAGGTCGCCCACGGTGGCCAGCAGCGCCGCCAGCGCGCCGATCAGCGCGCCCTGCCAGATGGCGCCGTGCATCAGCCAGACCACCAGCCACGCCCCGACGACCGTGCACGCGATCACCGACCCGGCGAGCCCCTCCCAGGTCTTCTTCGGGCTGATCACCGTCAGCTTGTGCCGGCCGAACAGCACGCCCGCGAAGTAGCCGCCGATGTCGCTGGCCACGGTCACCGCGATGAAGATCAGCACCCGGTGGTCGCCGTCGGGGAGCCGCAGCAGGATGGGCACGAACGCCGCGAGCATCGCGGGATAGAACAGCGTGAACATCGAGGCCGACGCGTCCCGTACGTAACCGTCGGTCCCCGCGCTGAACATGCGCCAGACCAGCAGCACCAGCGCGAACACCGCGAACGTGGCCAGCAGCCACGTCGGCCCGCCCCAGTACGCGCCCGCGTGCATCGCCACCAGGCCCGCGAGCACCGGCACGGCGGGCACCTTGATGTCGCGGGTGGCGAAGGCCTTGGTCAGCTCCAGCACGCCGACGCCCACGGCCCCCACGACCACCGGGAGGAACAGCTCCTTGATCGTGTAGAGCGAGCCGATGACCAGCGCGCCCAGCACCACGCCGACCGCTATCGCGGCCGGCAGGTTCCTTCCGGTACGGCTGTCGCCGCTCGAGCTGCTGCCGGCCGTACGTTCTTCCACAGAGTTTCTCCAAGAGCCACGGCCCTCGCCACTCGGGGCGAGGGCCGTTCAAGACCCGCTACCTGCGGCGGCCCGCCGAACGGCCCGTCACAGGCGCAGGCCGTTCAAGACCCGCCGCCTGCGGCGGCCCGCCGAACGGCCCGTCACAGGCACGGACCGCTGGACGCAGGCCGCCGTCGGTGTGAACCGCTGAGCGCGATCCGCCGTGCGGCGCGCCGCTCAGACTTCGAGCAGCTCGGCTTCCTTGTGCTTGAGCAGCTCGTCGATCTTCGCGACGTGCTTCTGGGTGAGGTCGTCGAGCTCCTTCTCGGCCCGCCTGACCTCGTCCTCCCCCGCCTCGCCATCCTTGATCATCTTGTCCAGGACTTCCTTGGCGGAGCGGCGGATGTTGCGCACCGACACCTTGGCGTGCTCGCCCTTGTTCCTGGCGACCTTGATGTACTCCTTGCGCCGCTCCTCGGAGAGCTCCGGGAACGTCACGCGGATCACCTGGCCGTCGTCGGTGGGGTTGACGCCGAGGTCGGAGTCGCGGATGGCCTTCTCGATGGCGCCCATCGAGCTCTTGTCGAAAGGCTGGATGAGAACCATGCGCGCCTCCGGCACATGGAACGACGCCAGCTGCTGGATCGGCGTCGGCGTGCCGTAGTACTCGGCGTTGATCTTGTTGAACATCGAGGGGGTGACGCGGCCCGTACGGATCGTCGCGAAGTCCTCCTTCGCGACCGAGACGGCCTTGTCCATTTTTTCCTCGGCTTCGAGGAGGGTTTCGTCGATCACAGCGGCTCCCTGTCTTCTAGCTGGCGGTGTCGGGCTCGCTCCCTCATTTGCCTGCGGGACTCACCAGCGTGCCGATTTTCTCACCGCGTACCGCTCGCAGGATGTTGCCCTCGCCCATGAGGTCGAAGACCACGATCGGCAGGTCGTTGTCCTTGCACAGGCTGATCGCGGTGGCGTCCATGACCGCGAGGTCGCGCAGCAGCACCTCGCCGTAGTCAAGGTGGTCGAACCTGACCGCATCCGGATTTTTGCGTGGATCGGAGTCGTAGATCCCGTCCACCTGCGTTCCCTTGAGCAGCGCCTCCGCGCCGATCTCCAGGGCCCGCTGGGACGCCGCGGTGTCGGTGGAGAAGTACGGCGAGCCGAGCCCCGCGCCGAAGATGACCACGCGCCCCTTCTCGAGGTGCCTGATCGCGCGACGCGGCAGGAACGGCTCGGCCACCTGCTGCATGGTGATGGCGGTCTGGACGCGCGTCTCGACGCCCCGCCGCTCGAGGAAGTCCTGCAGGGCCAGGCAGTTGATGACCGTGCCGAGCATGCCCATGTAGTCGGCTCTGGCGCGGTCGATGCCTCCTTGTGACAGGGTGGCGCCGCGGAACATGTTGCCGCCGCCGACCACGACCGCGACCTGCACGCCTTCCTTGACGGCCTCGGCGATCGAATCGGCCAGATGATCGACGATCACCGGATCGATGCCCAGCGGCTCGCTACCGGCGAACGCCTCTCCTGACAGCTTCAGCATCACCCGCTTCCATCTGAGCGGGCTGTGCGGATTTTGAGATGAGGAAGCCGCCGTCCGTGTGGATTCGTGGGCTGGCTCCCGGTGGTCCTGCACGGCGGCGGCCTCCTTCGTTCGGTGGGTCAGTCTGGGCTGTCGGCTTGACACTTGCCTTGGCCGGCGGGCTCGCCTTGACTGGTGAGCCCGCCTGGCCGATGGCTTGCCTAAGCCTAAGCCTGACCGACCTTGAAGCGGACAAAGGCCTGGATCTCGACGCCGTTCTCCTCGGCGTACTTGCCCACGCTCTTCTTGTTGTCCTTGACGAAGGCCTGCTGGAGGAGCGTGAAGTCCTTGTACCAGCCGTTCACGCGGCCCTCGACGATCTTGCCGATGGCAGCCTCGGGCTTGCCCTCCTCGCGGGTCATCTCCTCGAAGAGCTTGCGCTCCTTGTCGACCACGTCGGCGGGGACGGAGGCGGGCTTGAGGTACTGCGGGGCCATCGCGGCGGCGTGCTGCGCGATGTCCTTGGCGACCTCGGCGTTCGGCTTGTCGAGCTGGACCAGCACGCCTACGGTCGGCGGCAACGCCGGGTCGGTCTTGTGCATGTAAGCGCCGATGTAGCCACCCTCGAGCACCTCGAAGCGGCGGATCTCGATCTTCTCACCGAGCGCGGCGTTGGCGGTGTCGAGGTGCTCCTTGACGGTCTTGCCGTCGAAGGACGACTCGAGCAGCGACGCCACGTCGGCGGGCTTGGTCTCGAGGATGTGCGCCACGACCTGGGAGGCCAGCTCCTGGAAGCGCTCGCCCTTGGCCACGAAGTCGGTCTCGCAGTTGAGCTCGAGCAGCGCGGCGGCGGAGTCGCCGGCCTGCTCGAGCGCGACCAGGCCGTTGGAGGCGGTACGAGCCTCGCGCTTGCCGACGTCCTTGGCGCCCTTGAGGCGCAGGAGCTCGATCGCGCGGTCGAAGTCGCCCTCGGACTCCTCGAGCGCCTTCTTGCAGTCCATCATGCCGGCAGCGGTGATTTCGCGAAGCCGCTTGACATCGGCCATGTTCACGGAAGCCATTGCTCTTATTCCTTGTGGGATTTCGTCGTCGTCGTGGATCAGGTGAGCAACGGCACGCCTGCTCACCCTTGGTTCGTACGGCGGGCGCTTGCCGTACGAAAGCCTTTGTCTTGCGTCAGCCTCTGTCTTGCGTTCGGGGCCCGGCTCGCCTGGCATACTGCCCAGCCTCGCCCTGGCTTACCATCCTGGACCATCACCGGCCGGCACCAACGCCACCCGGCCGACCCAACCGCGCCCGGTTCGGGCAAAGTCACCCTCCCCGGCCCGGCTGACCACCCAGGCCCGCTGTGCCACCCGGCCTCAGCCTCGGCTCTGGTCACCCGCCCCGGTCTCCCGGAACGGCCGGCTCACCACCGGCCCGGCCTACGACCCAACCCTGGATCGCAACCCCGACCTCAGCTCACCACCTCAGCCTCAAACCGAAACCTGAGCCTCAGCCCAGCCCCAGCCTCAGACCGCAACCTGAGCCTCAGATCGAAACCTGAGCGCCTCGACCTCGGGCCGAAACCTGAGCCCTGTCTCAGCCTCGGGCCGAAAGCCTGAGCCCAACCCCGGGCTCGGCTCGCAACCTCAGCCCTGGACCTCGCCCGCAGACCTCGGCTCACAACCCAAGCCCTCGACCTACAGCCTCAGCCCCGACCCGCGGCCCAAACCTCAACCAGGCCCCAGACCGCGACCCAAACCTCGGCCCACGACCCAAGCCCTTGAGCTACGCCCCAGAACTTCGATCTACGGCCTCAGCCTGGGGCTGCGACCCTGGCGTCGGCTTACGGCCTCAGCTTCGGGCCCATGTCGCGCCCTCAGCCTCACCCGCCGACCTCGCCCTCGATCCGCGGCCCTCAGGTCTCGCCCTCAGTCCCCGGCCCTCAGCTTGACCGGTGCCTCGGTCCTGGCCCGTGGCCTCAGCCTGCCCGGCTCGTGACCTCAACCTGGCCCGGCGATCCGAACCCAGCTCTCAGCCCTTACCTGGCTGGGCAACGTCCCCGCCTGGCGATCACTCACCTGGCGAGGCCGCGGCCCCTCGCTTAACCGTTCACTTCACTTGTCGGTGGCCCGTCCTCGCCCGATCGCGGCAGGACCAGGAACATCCCTCGTCCTGCCGTTCACCGGAGCGAGGCGCGCACCCTACCTGGTGGACTCTTCACCCACCCGGCCGGAACGGGCCCGTACCTGGGGAACCCCGGGTACCTGAGCGCTGACGTCAGGCCTGCGGCTCGGCGTCGCCCTCGGCGGCGGCCTCAGCCTCAGGAGCGGCCTCAGCCTCAGGAGCGGCCTCAGCCACAGGAGCGGCCTCAGCCACAGGAGCGGCCTCGGCCTCAGGGGCGGACGCCTCAGCCGCGGGGGCGGGCGCCTCGGCCTCAGCCTGCGCCTCGACCCCAGCCTCGCCCGTGCCCTGCTCGATGAGCTCACGCTCCCACTCGGCCAGCGGCTCGGCGGCGGCCGGCTTCTCGTCACCACGGGCTGCACCGGAGCGAGCCATCAGACCGGCCGCGACGCCGTCGGCGACGACCCTGGTCAGCAGGCCGACGGCGCGAATGGCGTCGTCGTTGCCCGGGATCGGGTAGTCGACCTCGTCGGGGTCGCAGTTGGTGTCGAGGATCGCGACCACAGGGATGCCAAGCTTCTTGGCCTCGCTGATCGCGATGTGCTCCTTCTTGGTGTCGACGACCCACACCGCGCTGGGCACACGGCCCATGTCACGGATACCGCCGAGCGTGCGCTCGAGCTTGTCCTTCTCGCGACGGCGCATGAGGAGCTCCTTCTTGGTGAGCCCCGAGCCAGCGACGTTGTCGAAGTCGAGCTCCTCGAGCTCCTTCAGCCGCTGGAGCCTCTTGTGCACGGTGGAGAAGTTGGTGAGCATGCCACCCAGCCAGCGCTGGTTGACGTACGGCATCCCGACCCGGGCAGCCTGCTCGGAGATGGCCTCCTGAGCCTGCTTCTTGGTGCCGATGAACAGGATGGTGCCGCCGTGAGCCACGGTCTCCTTGACGAAGTCGTAGGCACGGTCGATGTACGAGAGCGACTTCTGCAGGTCGATGATGTAGATGCCGTTGCGCTCGGTGAAGATGAATCGCTTCATCTTCGGGTTCCAGCGCCGGGTCTGGTGACCGAAGTGAACGCCGCTCTCAAGCAGCTGTCGCATGGTGACGACGGGGGCCATGTGCTGGTCCTCCAGGTCTTGGCGCCCTGCGGAAGGGCGCGGTTCTCGGTTGTGCCGCAGCAGCGCGTCGTCTGCCGCCCTGATGCCCCGAAACCCCGCCAGCCGGGCACATGGCCCGGACCGATGGCGCGGTCCGCAGTGGGGCATGCGAAGTCGGCCTGTGGTCACAGGCCACCGAAAAGTCTACCTCCCACGCCAGCCCAGCCTGACCGTCAGCCGTCAATCAGACGTCCAGCCCGGTGCCATGAAACCCCCGCCACCATGACCATCCAGGCAATCCCGCACTAAACACACCCTCCCCACCGCCCCCAATCATGAACACCTGACACACGCCACCCATCAGCTTCAACAGCCGGCACAACTCGGCACGCCTCAACCATCAGCAACCGATCCCGTCGCCGACCGCCCCCGATGGCGCGAATACGGCGCCGCCGTCGCGACCGGGCACGGCAAGAGCTTCCGGGACGCCCTCCCCACGGCAGTTCACACTCAGAAGGCCGCCACCACGGCCACAGACCAGAACACGGCCACGCACACCGGGCCACCCCAACCAGACCCTCCGCCCACCCCCGAAGACACCGGGCCACCCCAACCAGACCCTCCGCCCACCCCCGAAGACACCGGGCCACCCCAACCAGACCCTCCACTCACCCCCGAAGACACCGGGCCACAGTTCCACGTCACCCTGCCGCATCGTGATCCTCGGTCGGCAGCCCGGGCGTCGGCCTCTGCGCGACCGGGAAGAGGTTCACCTGCACTTCGGAGACCCTGGCCCCGCTCGGCGCGGCCTTCTCATCGCGACTGAGGATGAGGTACGGCTCGACCAGCTTCTCGATCGACTCGTTGAGCCGGGCCATCTCCTCGGGGTCGACCCTGATCCGCATCCGACTGAACCGGGTGACATCACGCCACTCGTCAGACTCCCTCTCTGTGGCGGCCAGCGCGCGATCCGCCTCTTCGTTCGCCTCCCGGCGAAAGGCCAGCATCAACGTCACCTTGGCATCCCGCACGTCCGGCTGATCGCCCGGCTGGACTCCGACACGGATCGGCTTGTTCACGCTCTTCCACAGGCGTTCCCTGCCATCACCTCGCGGCGGCGCGTCCTCCACGAACCCGTACTTGGCCAGCATGCGCAGGTGATAGCTCGCGGCACTGGGCGTGATCCCCGCGATCTCCGCCACTTCAGTGGCGGTGGCGCTGCCCTCGAGACCCAGCCGATTAAGGATCATCAGGCGCGCCGGGTGGGCCAGCGCCCGCATCGCCCTGGGATCACTGAGCCCGTCACTCATGTCGCCAAGATTACCCACCCCGAGATCTGAAGCATTGCTTTCACAACTATGAAGGGATACCTTCATAGTTGTGAAGCATTCCCTTCATAACTCAATTCCGCCCCCACCAGCCAAAACACCCACCAACCACCCCAGACCACCCCGCTCCCACCCGCAGGACCCACCAAGCCGCCTCGCTCTCGACCGTAAGACCCAGCCCACGCACGACGGCGGCCCCGATCAACATCCCCGACCCGGAGTCCCGGCGCTCCAGCCGACCCCGCTCAGCCCAACCCCATCAACCAGCCACCACCAAGACCCGCAGCACCATGACCGAGGATCGAATGCCTGACCGCAACCTCACCCACAAGAACCGCGCACCCGATCACGCCCTCACCCCCAGCACCGACCGCGTCCCCCAACACCAAACCCCCACCCACGATCACGCACCCCAGGACGGCACCGCCGACGACTCCAGCTCCGGTCCCGGTCCCGGTCCCGATCCCGATCCCGGGCCCGGCTCCGGCTCCGGCTCCGGCTCCGGCTCGGACCATCACACGCCCCATGACCGCAGCCCATCAGACGCCCCCACCCCACTCAGAAGACAGCGCGACTACCGCCTCCTCTGGGCCGCCCGAACGATCTCGGTCACCGGCTCGGAGGTGTCCAAGCTGGCCATCCCCCTGACCGCGGTAACCCTGCTGACAGCCTCCCCTTCCCAGATGGGGCTGCTGACGGCGGCCGCCTCGGTGCCCGCCCTCGTGTTCGGTCTCCAGTCAGGCGCCATCGCGGACCGGCTCACCCGACATCGACCGCTCATGATCGCCTGCGAACTCGTATCGTGCGCAGCCGCCGCCACAGTCCCGGTGGCCTGGCTCCTCGGCCTCCTCAACGTCACATGGCTGATCACCGTGGCCCTGGTGATCGGCACAGCCGGAGTGCTCTTCAAGGCAGCGAACTTCCCCTACGTGGCGGCAGTCGTCGCGCCATCCCAGCGAACCGAAGCGATGGCCGGCTTCCACGCCTCCTACTCGGTGGCCTCAGTCAGCGGCCCCAGCCTGGCCGGCCTCCTGGTTCAACTCCTTACGGCCCCACTGGCCGTACTGGCGGAAGCACTGTCATTCTTGACCTCAGCCCTCTTGCTCCGCGCCATCCGCACCCCGGAGAAGAACGAGCCGGCGACTTCCCGAGGCATGTGGAACGATGTCGTCGAAGGCCTGCGGACCAGCGTCACCCATCCCGTACTCCGCGCTCTCCTGGGCGCAGGCGTCACGATCAACTTCTTCGCCATGGCGTACACGGCCATCTACATGCTCTACATGGTGAACACGCTCAACATCCCCAAGCCCCTGATAGGCGCCCTCATCGCCCTGAGTGGCATCGGCGGCCTGCTGGGCGCCTGGGTCACCGCCCGCCTGTCCAAGCGCTACGGCGAGAACCGCATCCTGCTCATCTCGGTGCTCTTCTTCCCCCTCGAGATCCTCGCGGTAGGCCTGCTGACCGGCCCGCTGTGGTGGAAACTCTCGCTGCTCGCAGTGACCGGAACAGTCACAGGCGGCATCGTCGTAGCCTTCGCCACCTGCATGGGCGCCATCGCCCTGCGCGAAACCGCCCCAGAGCTCCGCGGCCGCGTGAACGCCACCATGACTTTCGCAGTACAGGGCGTCCTGGCCCTCGGTGGTGTGACAGGAGGCATCCTCGCCGAATTCGTAGGCCTACGCCCGGTCATCCTCATTTGCGCAGCAGGCATAGCACTGAGCGCCGTCTGGATCTGGACATCCCCTCTGCGCCCACACCTCGCGCCCCCGGCAAGCCCCAGCAGCGACCCGCCCCCGTCTCAAACCGTAGATTCCTTGATCACTTCCAAGCGCCACTCCCCTCGCTAACCCACTCAGTCCCTCAGCCGAAGCCCCATGCGATCCCAGCCAACAAGCCCCAGCGACGTCCTCAAAGGTGATGCACCGCAACCATCAAGCCGGCGGCACTCACGAGCGGCGCCTTACCGCCCAAGTGTCCACACCGCTGCCATTCCGAACAACAGCTCCTGGCCACCCAAGCGCCAGCCCTACGCCGCAGCCCCCTGGACAACTGCCGGCCGGCCGCCCAAGCCCCAAACCACGCCACACCCGTCCGGGACAGCCTGCTCAGGCTACGCAAGCAGCAGATAACCGAGCAGATCTCCTGCACCCTGATCCTGCACCGCCAGACCGGCGTTCTTCTACGAGACGCTGCGGATGTCCCCCCACCCAAGCGCCCGGCCAAGGCCGCCCCGCACCTGTCCGTCACCGCTGACCTGCACGAGACCAACAACGCTGGCCTCATCATCGCAGCTCTTCATCCCGGCCCAAGCCACCGTCCAGCCAGTTATCCACAGCCCACCAGCTCCTGACCCGCCCCACCCCCAGAATCCCGTTCGGCTCCTCACCGCCACGGCGCGTTCAGCCAAACTCGCGCCCATGAACTCTCGCCCTCTCACCCCGGCAACTCGCCCACCAGCGCCAACAGTCACCGTCACACCGTCAACGCCCGAGGGATGCCCCACTCCCTCCACCGAGCCCGACACCCGCCGTTCCTTCGACATCTCCACCCTGGGCAACCTCGAACAAGCACCCCACCCCCACCGAACGCCCCACTCCCACGAGACAGGACAGAGCGCCCCACCACCGCTCGCCCATCACTCCCCCAGGTCGGTCCAACGCACCACCTCATCTCCAGCTCGTCACCTCCTCGATCCACCCCGAGCAGTCGCACCACCCCGCACTCGCCGGCCCCTCACACCCCCACAAGAAACCGGACCACCCCGCACTCGCCAGGCCTTCACGACAGCCCGAAGCGCCCTGATAACACTGCTCTTCACAGCCGCGATCCTTCTTCTCCCTGCTTCCCCGGCAAGAGCATCTCCGCCCACCTGGCGCTGGCCACTGAACGGACATCCCCGCATACTGCGCCACTTCACCCCACCCCCCGAACCCTGGCTCGCGGGACACCGCGGCATCGACCTGGCCGCTCCCGCATCCACTCCGGTCCTGGCGGCCGGCCCCGGCACTGTCCGCTTCGCCGGCCCCGTAGCGGGAAAAGGTGTGGTCACCATCGAGCACGAGGGCGGCTTCCGCACGACGTACCTCCCCGTCGAAGCATCCGTACGGCGAGGCCAACCCGTCACTCCCGGATCCTTGCTCGGCCTCATAGAAGCCTCTCCAGGTCACTGCCAGGAGTCTTGCCTGCACTGGGGCCTCCGACGCGGCACGCATTACCTCAACCCCCTCCTGCTCCTGGGCCAGGCCCCCATCCGCCTCCTCCCGTTCTGGCTCGAAGACGGGACCCCGCTCACTCCAGCGGATGAGCACTCTTCGCGGAATGCCAACAAGCGCCCATTTCGACCACCAGGCACCGGGATCACCAAACCGCTCATCACCCAGCCACGAAGGCGAAGATCACCGACCACCCCCATCCCGGCACCACCACCAGCAGGGCCAAAGGCCCTCACCATCGCCCCAGTAACGCCTACCTCGATCACGCATGCCGTCCACAGCCTGACTCCCGACGCCACCCACGACACCTCATCGCCAACCCGTGACGACGGCGCCCCAAGCCAGCGCCATCCCATGGCAGCCGCGGAATCCATCACTCCCGCCACCTCACGCCGGAAGCTCCACCCCACTCCCCCCACCGCAACGTTCGACTTCCTGCCCCGCTCGGCCTCCACCACCACGACCTCCGCCATCGGCCTCGGCCTCGGCGCACTGCTCGGGATGGGCCTCCTGATCACAGCCCTGCGCAGCAGCCACAGACGTGCCCGAACAACGCCCCGTCGCCTCCGAAGAAGAGGCCAACACCGGGCAACCACAGAAGACGAGCAGCCGCCCGAGAACACCAACACCCGGCATCGTGGTGCGAAGGACCCACCGACCAACGGCACCACGACCACCAACGCGAAGCCCGGCCGCCACCGCAAAACCGCGACCGACAGAAACTAGAAGCTCACCCAGCGACGCACCCAGTCACCGGCGTACACACAGCCCTGTCACCACCGTCGACCGAACAACATCGACGCACTCGAGTCCTCGATCTCCGACATCCCCATCAGGCCCTCGGATGCGCCTGCCGATAAGCCGCCCTCAGCCGCTCGATCGAGACATGCGTATAGATCTGCGTGGTGTTCAGAGACGCATGCCCGAGCAACTCCTGGACACTCCGCAGATCCGCACCGCCCTCAAGCAAGTGGGTCGCCGCACTGTGCCGCAATCCATGCGGTCCCATGTCCGGAGCCCCGTCCACCTGAGCCAGCCGCTCATGTACGACCCGCCGAACGGTCCCCGCATCGATGCGGCCGCCCCGTACCCCAAGAAAGAGCGCAGGCCCTGACCGCGCCCTAACCCACAACGGCCGCCCATGAATGCACCACCTGTCCACCGCCCGCAGCGCAGGCAGCCCAAACGGCACAGATCGTTCCTTACGCCCTTTGCCCAGAACCCGGATGACATGCCGGTCCCGATCCACGTCATCGACATCGAGCGCACACAACTCACTCACTCGCACACCGGTGGCATACAACAACTCGAGAAGGGCCTGATCTCGAAGTTCCTTGGGCTCCCCAGCCGTGGGCACCTCCAGGACGGCCTGCGCCTGCTCCTGATCGAGAACAGCAGGCAACGGCCGAGCCGCCTTCGCACTACCGAGCAACAACCCCGGATCACTGGCAAGCCAGCCACGGCGGTAGCAGTAGGCGGTAAAGGTACGAACGCAAGCGGTCCGCCGCGCCAGCGTGGCGCGAGCCTTCCCCTCCCGATGCTGCTCCGCCAGCCACTCCCGAAGCACCCCGATATCGAGTCCTTCCAGCCCCCCATCCACATGATCGAGCAAGGAGTTCACATCAGTCAGATAGGCCCTCACCGTGTGCTGCGAAAGATCCCGCTCAAACCGCAGATGCCGCCCGAACTCCGCCACCACTTCTTCACGGCCAGCACCCCTGCTCATCCCAGAACCCCCATCTCCAGAACCCTCCCACTCACTACGTTCCACGCACGCAGGATTACTTCGCTGCCCACTCAAAC
This sequence comes from Nonomuraea sp. NPDC050153, assembly GCF_044460125.1. Lineage (NCBI taxonomy): Bacteria > Bacillati > Actinomycetota > Actinomycetes > Streptosporangiales > Streptosporangiaceae > Nonomuraea > Nonomuraea sp. NPDC050153. The sequence goes on along the minus strand of NZ_JBITJQ010000038.1, from coordinate 23,663 downwards.
CCAACGACATCCCAGGAACAACCCAAAGCCACCGGAGTAAGAACATCACCGCAGCTCTCAAGCACGAACCAAGCGTCGATCTCACCAACCGACACGCCCATCCGCCACGGCTGCGGACCCCGCCACATCACTTCCAGATATGCCGAGACCCCTGCACGCACACCTCCACAGAGCACATGGCCTGCCGACGACGAAGGCCACCCCCGAAGCCCCTGACAACCCCGGAACCCAGTCGCGCCGACGTCGTTCAACACGCGTGTCAACGGCCAAGTCCGTGTTGCACGGCCACGGACAACGCGCTGACTGGACCTCCCGCACCCGACACCCCTGCCCACTGACGTCCGAGCACCGCTCCCACACCTGACATCCCTGCCCGCTAACGGCCAAGCACCACTCCCACACCTGACATCCCTGCCCGCTAACGGCCAAGCACCACTCCCACAGCCGACATCCCTGCCCACTGACGGCCAAGCACCACTCCCCCACTCGGCGTCACCCCAGGTCAGCCCATCCCGATGCGCCACACTTTGGCGCAGCCGCCTGGAGCCCACCGCACACCGCACACCGCTTCATCCCTGCGCCGGATCGCCACGCCCTGATCCGCCCACCTTGCGCTTCCTCCGCTGGCCGGCACTTGTTCTGAGATCATCCTTGATCCTCAGAAGGGATGCCCTCCCGGCGTTACCATCGCCGGTCCGTCACTCTCGCATCACTCACCCCGGGCTCACACACTGGTCCACTCGCCCCGGGCTCACACCCCCTGGTCCCCCCACCCGAGCTCAAACCTCCTGGTCCACCCAGCCGGGGTCCAACACGCTGACCCTCCGGCTCTTGGCTCCCCACACCCTGGGCCGCTATGGCTGGTCCACCACGCCCTGGATCATCCCCCAGGGTTTAGCACGCTGGACTACCTGGCCCGAGGTTCGCTGTACGCCAGTCCACCCCGCACCAGGCCCGCCACCCACTGATCCCCCGCCTCGGCTCACAGCACGCTTGCGCCATCCGCGGTCCACCCATCTGGGGATCCGTCACACCTGAAGTCGCCCGTCTCGGGTTCACGACGCGCTGGGGGCCTCACACTCCCAAGCTGGCGTGTCCTGAGCTCACCTCGTCTCAGGACTATCCGCGCCAGGTTCGCCTGACTGGGATCAACCGGGGGCCGGTTCGCCCTGCCTCAGTTCAGCCCACGGCAGGTTCGCTGGCGGATTGCTCATGACCGGACCTCACGTCGCCTCGGGCCCGCGACCAAAGAAGATCGGGGGAAACGCTGGTCGACCTGGCCCGCGCCAACCGTGTCCCCCGGCTGCTGTCGACGGTTACGTCCCATCCGACGACGTGTGAATATTGACCCCGTAGCGACGATCATGCGAAACCGCCGTGCGCTGTGCCGGGTCGCCCGTGAACGTCAAGCAGGACTCACCCGCTGATCCAGCTCCGCGCTATGAAGAGAAACCATGTTCGCCTGGCCATGCCTTCTGGCTTTGGACGCGCCGATGCGGACCGTGGCGACAGACGTGCCGCCTCCACTTGCGGTACTACCTCAGCTTAAGGACGGGGGCAGTGGCCAACGACCGACCGGGGCGAGCTTGGACGGGCCGCTCACCAATGGGAAGCGAACTTCAAGAGGGAGGGGCTGGAAATGGTGACGGCCATCGCCTGATCCTTTGAGGGCCTAAGTCGAGACCGAAGGAGAGCATAGCGATGGCCGCAGACATCAGTCTGCCGCCCGGGCGGTGATTCGCGAAGGGGATCTGGAATCGGTGACTCCGACTTTGTTACGGTCCGCGATCAATGCTCTGACCTGCAGAGACAAAACCATCTCGCGTCCTGATTTCTCCGACATCTTCGTCGTTCCGCTGACATTCATCAGTTGAAGCGTCCGCCGTTCGCCCACCCGTTGAGGAACCCACCCTCGGCATCTGTTGTGCTCACCGATTCTCGGACGTTCGTGCGTCTCCTCCCCCGGGCCGCAGGAACGCACAACCTGAAGGTGGGTGGTGGTTGAGTTCGCGAGGGACGGCTGGCGGGGTGGTGCTGAGGTTGAGAGCGGTTCCAGAAGCGGTGGGATCTGCGGCGCCCATACGCTCACCGCTCAACCAACGCCTGGCCGTAGGGGTATGTTCGCCCTGCATCCAAGCCTCAGCGGCTGTCGCCTGAGGCGTGTCCCGAATGGATACTCGCCGCATCGGCCCAGCAGTCCTGCCCGGGCAGACACCGGTCCAGGACACGACCACCGGCACCCAATCCTGGCTAACTATCGTCGACGCTTGGATGGACCGGCGCCCAGATCCTAAAGGCTGTCGCATCGAGTGTTCTTTCCGAACGTCGCGGCAGGCTGTTGGCGCGTGGCTGGCCGGTATGGCGGGTCCTTCTCCCAGGCTGAGGGCTCTGCACCGATCGGGCCGCGGCTTCTCGGTCATGGCGGCCGTTGCATTGCTTCGACCCGAGGCGGCGGGGCGGGTGACGCGCGAGGCCCCACCCTCTCGGCCCGGATCATCTTCAGATGTGGATTGTTCGTGCCTTAATGCCAACCGTGCTGCTCTGGCTCGGGGAAGTCGTCGGGGAACGGGGGGTCGTCGAACGGATCGGGTTCGGGGGTGGCTGGGGGTTCAAGGGCGGCGGAATCGGAGGCTTTGGGGTAGGAAGCGGTCTGTTTGCGGAGGCGCCAGCCGTTCGTGGTTCGTTCGATGTAGCCTGCGGCGGCTAGGCCGCCCAAGGCGCTCAACGTGGCATCCAGGCTCAGCCCTGCGGCGACTGCAATGGACGCAGGGCCTGCGCCACCTCGATTGGGGATCGCGTCGAGGACCTTTCGAGTGGGTTCGTTGAGCCTGTCTCTGGGGACTGCGGGAACTCGGGGCTGAGAGGCCAGGTCCTCGCCTATGACGCCGACAAGGTCGATCATCTCCTCTGGTGAAGTTACGCAGACGGCTTTGCGGTCACGGAGGAGTTTGTGGCAGCCGGCCGACATGCCGGAAGTGACCGGGCCAGGGACCGCCGCCAGGTGTCTGTTGAGGGAGAGGGCGTGCGTGGCTGTGTTGAGGGCTCCGCTGCGTAGGGCGGCCTCCACCACTACCGTTCCTCTCGACAAGGCAGCTATCAGGCGGTTTCTGATGAGGAAGCGGGCTCGGGTGGGGTGGACGCCAGGCGGGCATTCGCTGATCACGACGCCTCGATCTCTAACGGCGGCGAACAGGGCGTTATGGCTCGCCGGGTAGCAGATGTCCACGCCGCAGGCCAGGACGACCACCGTGGGTGCGTCGGCGGCCAGGGCTCCTCGGTGGGCCGCGCCGTCCACGCCGTGGGCCCCGCCTGACACGACAGTCCAGCCTGACTCGCCGAGACCGACGCCGAACTCGGCTGCGATGTGAGTGCCGTACGACGTGGCGGCTCGTGCTCCTACTACCGCCACAGATTTGAGGCAGGAGAAGCGCAGGTCTGCCTTGCCATGGAGCCACAGGCCGAGAGGGCGGCCGGGGCCTAGCTGGTCCAGTTGGGTGGGCCACTCCGGACTGCCAGGAGTGATCAGTCGGGCTCCGGACCTTTCTCCGGTTTCGAGGTCTGCTGCTGGGTTGGCTGCCGCCAGGCGGGCGTACCAGGCGTTGAGACGAGCGGTCAGGCCGGAGGGACGATCTTGTTGGGCTTCCTGAGCTCGCTTGGTTTCCTGGGCTACGAACTCTGGTGGCAGAGTGCGAGCGCGGATCGCTTCCACTGCCGATGAGGCCCCGTACTGCATCACTAGACGGCCCATGATGGGGTCGCCGACGTCAGCGGCTCTCATGAGCGCGGCTCTGGCCTCAGTTTCGCTCCCGGTTGAGGTCGAGATCGAGGCCGACGTGGTGGTGGACGTGATGGATGTGGAGGTCGAGGCGGGGGCCGAGGTCGAGGTTGAGCTGGGGGTCGAGGTCGAACTCGAGGTCGAGGTCGAGGTGGGGGTCTGGGTTGAGGCGGGAGTCGGGGTTGAGGTTGTCGGGGCGATTGAGGGCGAGGTCGCGGGCGTGTCTGAGGGAGGAGGTGAGAGTGAGGGCGTTGCCGAGGTTGTGGCCGTGGTCTGGGTCTTGGGCTCAGTCCGAGGGCTGATCACGGGTTGATTCTTGGCTTCGCTCTCGGGCCGGGTTGGGGGCTCGTGCTGTGTGTTGCTGGTCGTTGGGACATGGTTGGTGGGCTCGGGTGTTTGCAGCGGCTGATCGACGGGAGTGATGCCGGTGGCGATGGCGGCGTCCTCGCCCATGCCGGTGGGGATGTCCAGGGCTGTGCTCGCGCTGGCACTCCTCATGGAGGCGACCGTGGCGGTGTCATTGCCCATGTCGGTGACGGTGCCACCGGTTTCACCGGAGGTGGGGAGGCTCGTGGGGGCATCAGCGGCGGTGCCCGATTCTCTGGCCATTTCGAGGCTTGCGCAGGTGCTAGTGCCGGCGACGGTACCGGCGGTCCGGGTGGTCGTGGCGGCTCTGGCGCGTGTGCTGGTAGAGGCCGTTTCTGTAGGTACAGGGGACGTGTTGTCCGGAGGCGGGATTGGTGGATCATCTGCCTGCGGTAGATCGGAGGTGAAGGCTTGCGGTGACGTGAGGGGCGTGTCAGCTTCCGGGGTTGAGCTGGGCATGAGGGCTCCTGGGGGATGCGGGGTTTGGGGTGGTGGTGCAGAGCCGAGCGGGATCAGGATCTGGTCGCGGTGCGGACCCGGATGTGGTTCGGAGCTGGGCAGTGTGGAGTCGGTGCGGTGTGGGACCCGGTTGCGACGCAGGACGAGGTTGCGCTGGGGGACAGGTAGGGGCGCGGTCAGAGGGTGGATCGGAGCTCGGCAGGGAGTGGGTGGGTGCGCTGTGGATGCGGCGGGGAGTCGGGCAGGTGGTGGAAGTGAGGTCGCTGGTGGGGATGGGGACCGACGGCGGCAATGAGGCTGGTGGTGGAAGCAGCCCCATGAGCTGCCGGGCGAGGGCGGGCTTTTGGCGATGGGGGACGTGGTGGAAGCGGGCCCATGGGGGCAAGGGCCAGGCGGTGGAAGCGGCCTGACGGCGGCAATGGGGGTGCGGGCCCACGAGGGCGATGGGGGACGTGGTGGAAGTGCGCTCGTGGAGGCAAGAGGCAGGCGATGGACGCGGGCCCATGGTGGCAATGGGCAGGTGGTGGAAGTACGTCCGTGGTGAGAATGGGGCAGGTGATGGGCGCGAGGTGGAGGTAGGGGTTTCTTCTCTCGTGGGCGGTTAGGACTTCACGCCCAGCCAGAAGCTGAGGGCGGCGTTTGTTTCGTCCTGCTCTGGGGTGTCCTTGTTGGCCAGGTCGGCGAGGGTCCATGCGACGCGTACGACGCGGTCCAGGCCGCGGGCGGTGAGGGTGCCGGAGTCGAGGCAGGACGTCGTGGGTTTCATGGCATCGTTGGACGGGCGGTAGTCGGAGTGGAGCAGGGATGAGGGGATCTCGGCGTTCGTGCGCCAGGGAGTGCCGACCAGGCGTTTGGCTGCGCGTTCGCGGGCTATGAGGACGCGTTCGGCCACTGTTTTGCTCGTTTCGACGAATTGGCGATCGGCCAGGAGTTCGCGTCTGGACGAGCGGACCACGGTGACCTTCATGTCTATGCGGTCGAGGAGTGGGCCGGAGAGTCTGCCCAGGTAACGGCGCCTGATCGTGGGGGTGCATTTGCAGGTCTCCCCTTGGTCCTCCGCTTGGGCGCATGGGCAGGGGTTGGCGGCCAGGATGAGCATGAACCTGGCAGGGAACGTGACCGAGCCCGCGGATCTCGACACCGTCACGCGGCCGGACTCCAGAGGTTGCCGGAGGGCGTCGAGCACGTGGCGGGGGAACTCCGGGGCCTCGTCCAGGAAGAGGACGCCTCTGTGAGCGAGGGAGACAGCCCCTGGGCGTACGATCGCGCTGCCGCCGCCGATGATCGCGGCGGACGTCGCCGTGTGGTGAGGGCTGACGAACGGGGGTTTGCTCATCATGGGAGCGTTCGGCGGCAGAGCGCCCGCGACGGAGTGGATGGCCGTGACCTCCAGGGCATGGTCGAGCTCCAAGTCCGGCAGGAGGGTGGGGAGACGCTCGGCCAGCATGGTCTTGCCGGTGCCCGGCGGGCCGAGCATCCAGAGATTGTGGCCACCTGCCGCGCACACCTCCAGAGCTCGGCGGGCGACCGGCTGGCCAACGACGTCCGCCAAGTCCACCGCTGGGTGATCGGTGAGCTTGGGCGGCTCGGCGCGTTCCTCGATCTGGGGCTCAGGCTCGTCGTCTCCCCTGCGCAGCCACTCCACGAGCTGGCGGAGGTGTGACACCGGGATCACCTTGACGTTGGGCACCAGGGCGGCCTCGGCTGAGTTCGCGGAGGGGACGACGACTGTGACGTCGCCGTGTTTGGCCGCGCCGAGGATGGAGGGCAGCACGCCGCGTACGGGTCTGATACGGCCGTCGAGACCCAGCTCGCCCAGGAAGAACGGCTCCACGATGCGGTCGACCGGGATCACGCCCGCGGCGCTCAGAATGGCCACGGCGATGGCAAGGGCGAAGGGCAAGATGTGGCTTAGCTAGACCAACCAAACGGGCCTGCCCGGTGGTGGAACACCGAACAGGCCCTTGATCTCAACCTGCTGTAACAGGAGGAGACCCGTGGACAATCTTTCCACGCCCACCACGGACACGGCCACGGCCCTACAGGCCATGCGGGACACGCTCGGCGTCGACCAGATCACCGGCCTGAGCCTGGGCGACGCGGTCAAGGTCGGCATGACGCTCGGGCGGATCATCGCCGCTGAGGGCGACTGGCGCGACAAGGACCTCACCGACAGCGAGCACGACGCGCTCAGGCTGGCCGTGCAGGACATCCTGCAGCGGCGCCAGGGCGTCGACCCCGAGCAGGACCGGTCGCGGCTCATCTTCAGGTTCGGGTACATGGCGGCGATCCAGATCGCTCGTGACCTCGACCTGCCCACGCTGGCAACGATGACGATGGCCGGCTCGAACGAGGGCCTGTTCACCGACAGCGAGAAGGACCAGCTCGTCGCGGCGGTCGACAAGGTGATCGCGGACCGCAGCGCCGACGTGTGGCAGCCGGCCGTGCTGCCGTTCGACGACGCGGGACGCTGCGACGACCCCACCTGCCTGTCCTGCCGCCGCGGCCCGGTGACCCAGTGAGCCGCCGCACCGTCGCCGTTCCGGTCGAGACGCTGCAGGCGCTCATGCAGGGGCTGAAGGACAGCACGACCGCCCAGGCCCAGGTGTCCATGGCGTTGGACGACCTCATCCAGTCCGTGCTCGGCGTCGACCAGGCGCCGGCCACGCTGGCGCCGGTCGTGCGCCTCGACGACTTCCGCCGTACCCGGGGAGGTGCGGCGTGAGCGCGGGCGAGGCACGGTTCACGGTCGGGCTCCTGTACGACGTGACGCGCGTCCTCGAAGAGCACGGTTACCGTCCGCCCGCCGACGAGAGCGAGCGGGGCAGGGCCATGGGCAGGGCGATGTCGGCCCTGTTCGAGCTGGTACACGCCTACGAGGGCCGGGAGGGCGGGCAGTGAGCCAGTTCCCGAAGCTGCCGACGTGCGCCCCGTGGTGCACGTCCCTGCACACCAGAGACGGCAGCTACTGCCGCACTGACATCGACTCCATCAACGGTCCCGCGGCGCGCACGGACATCGAGGTCAACATCATCCGCGTTGGTGACCGCGACTACGTGCAGGTGCTCGTCGAGGACAACGCCCTGATGGAGCGTCACCCGGACATGGACATCGGCCACTACGAGGTCAGGCTGTCCCCCGCCGACGCCGGCGTTCTCGGCGGCACGCTCCGGGACCTCGACTACCGGGGCGCCCTCATGTTCGGGAACGCCCTGTACGACGCTATGACGCTGATCCGGGATCACGGCTGCCGTTGGGACTGGTGCGTCGTCAAGCACGACCAGCTCGGCGTGCCGCCGTCGGAGCACCGCAGCGGGTGGCAGACGGTGGCCGGTGTCGAGATGCAGCGGCACCTGGTCGAGCAGACCGGGGCCACGCCTGACCGGGTGTTCGTGCGGCTCCGCTACCGGGAGGGCGGCAAGAGCAAGGGCGTCTTGGACGTCTCCCCGGCCGCGATCCTCGACATGGTCCGCTTCGCGGAGGCGATCGAGATAGGCGAGATCGACGACCTGATGTCCGCGTTCCGGCAGGCCGCGGCAGACCTGGGGGTGACGGAGTGATCCGCTGGAGTACGACAATCGTCGTCGTCATTCTCGCCGCGGTGGCGGCGGTCGTTTCGTACAGGCACGCGTACGAGGTGATCGTCGCTCACGGAGAGACGGGCTGGGTGGCTTGGCTGGTGCCGCTCACGGTCGACGGCCTGGTCTACGCGTCGTCCATGGTGCTGCTCGACGCTGCCCGCCGCGGCGCTCGCAGGCCGAAGCTGGCGTACTTCACGCTCGCTCTCGGCATCCTGGCAACGCTGGCGGCGAACGTCATGCATGGCTGGGAGAACGGCGTGATCGGCTCGATCGTGGCCGCGTGGCCGGCCGTAAGCCTGGTGCTCTCGTACGAGCTGCTCATGGGGCTGATCCGGAGATCAGCCGTTACATCTGTAACGGTCGAGGAAAACCGTTCGAATCTAACGGTTTCCCCAATTGGGGAAACGGCAGTGGAATCCACTCCGATTCCTGCACAGGTACAAGAGCCGCTTGTACCTGTGCAGGTAGAGGAGCCTCGCCTCACTGACGAGGACCTGGAACGACTCCTCGTCGACGACGACGGGGCGAAGGTCGAGGTACAGCCCGATCTTGTACCTGAGCCCGACGTCGACGCGCCTTACCGGCCGGTCGCGGTGGCTACCTTCCTCGCCGAAGTGGCGCAGGGCGAGCCCCCGACCGTGCGCACGATCAAGGACCGGATGAGCGTCGGCACAGACCGTGCCCGGCGTCTGCAGGCGTACCTCGGTGGCCTGGTGGAGACATCCGGGCTCGCCAACAACTAGCCCCCATAGACCCCGGCGCCGGGTGCATGCCTGGCAGCCCGTACCCGGCGCCGGTCCCCCAACCAGTGGAGGTCCCCACATCATGACCGAATCTCTCGACCGGCGCGCCCTGCTGATGCTGGCGCGCCTGCTGGCGTACCGGGCCGCGGTCGGCCTGGTGCTCGTGCTGGCCATCCTCGGGCACGTCCTGGTACTGCTGCTCGGCGCCCTCGACGCGCTCGTGACCGCGTACATCGGCGTGCCTCGCCTGTCGCGCTTCACCCGCCAGGTTGTCGAGGTCATCCGCGAGACGTGGGAGCAGGGCCGATGAGCAGCTTCCCCGGCCGGAGCCGCATCCCCGAACTGTCGGCGATCCCGTGGGAAGGCCCCAAGGCGATCACGCAGTACGCCCGCACGGGTCGGGACCTGTGCCGCGACCTGGGCGAAGAGTTCAATCTCGGGTCCGACGAGCTGTACGAGGTGCTGATCCGCTCGTTCAAGGGCCACCCGCTGCTGGCGCTGGTCGGCGCCCCGGATGTGCGGCGGCGGGCACGCCGTGTGGTGAAGCGGCTCAAGCGGGCCGCCGAGCTACAGAAGGGCGCCGGCGTCGAGCTCGTGAAGTTCCACGCCCAGTTCCGCAAAGAGTTCGTGGACGTGCTCCCGAAGGCCAACCCCGAGAAGCGCAAGTCCACCTTCAACTGGGAGGACGACTGATGACCGCACGCAGCAAGGACCTCGTGTCCATCGACACCGAATCCTCCCTTTCCAAGGTCGCAGCCAAGGAGGTGTCCAAGCTTGTCGCTCTGGGCACCCCTTGGCTGGTCGGCGTGTTCGGGTTCGGGCTCGCCGCGGCGCTGCACTTCATCCTGTACAGCCCGGACACGATCGCTGGATGGTCGAGCTTCACCACGATCTGCGTCCTGGTCTTGACCGGCGTCACGTACGGCCAGAGTCACGCCCGGGGCCCGTGGGGGAAGACGCACACTACGTTGTCCACGTTCCTCGCTGGCATGTGGACGGTGGCCGTGATCATCTCCGGTCCGGGGCATCCGATCCTGTGGCGGCTCGGCGTCGTCGGCGGGATCACCATGGCGCTGTCGTGGAACATCCGCACCGTGATCAGGGTCAAGGGGTGGGACGCTCCCGGCGCTATCGCCGATCCGCTGGCGTTCCTGTTCGGCCGTGGCGCCGAGAAGGCCGGCATGCACGAGGTCGAGGCGAAGACCATCAAGGCCACCGCGCACAAGGTCGAGGGCGAGGTGCAGCTCCAGGAGGGGCGGCACATCGCTGAAGACCTGCAGAAGAAGGTCGCCTACGTCGAGTCCGGGATCGGCCTGCCGCCCGGCTCGATTACGGCCAGCGTCGACCCCGACGACGCGTCTAAGGCCAAGGTGGTCGTCAGTGACGCCCGGGTGATGAAGCACCCGATCATCTGGCCTGGCCCGTCCCGGCCTGGCCTGTCGATCGCCGACCCGATCCGTCCCGGGCTCTGGCAGGACCTCGACGAGATCGAATATGTGATCATCGGCCACCACCTGCAGATGATGGGGCAGACCGGCGCCGGCAAGTCGATCGGCGGCGCATGGAACTTCCTCGCGGAGGTCGTCACCCGCTACGACGTCGCGGTGTTCGCCGCGGACATCACCAAGGGGCGGCAGACGCTCGGCCCGCTGGAGGAGTCGCTGCACCGCTTCGAGACGACCAAGGCCGGCGTCAAGGCGATGCTCGCCGAGCTGCAGTCCAAGGTGAAGGAGCGCACGGACTACCTCGCCGACAAGGGCCTGCAGAAGTGGAAGCGCGGATGCGGGCTGACGTACTGGCTGATCTGGCTGGAGGAGTTCCCGGACATCTTCGACTGCCTCACCGACAAGGAACAGGAGGCGTTCCTGTCCATGGTCAAGGCGATCCGCTCGGCAGGCGGCACGATCGTCATGAGCTTGCAGCGCAGCGACTACACGCAGATGCCCACGTTGGTTAGAGGGCAGCTTGGGAAGATGTGCTTCGGCGTGGAGAACGCGGCCGACGCCTCATTCGGCCTGTCAGAGCGGCAGCAGGATGCCGAATGCCGCCCCGAGCTGTGGACCAACGGCCAGCCCGGCATGGCCTACCTCGACGCGCCCACGCTCGGCGAAGGCCGGTTCGCGATGCCGCTCCGCACATACGCGTGGGGCCTCGACGACCAGGGCGAGTTCGATGACGAACGCGCCAACGCAGCTATGCGCGCCCACGCTGCCCAGTGGCCGGCGGCGGCCAAGCAGGTGGACCCGACCACCGCGGCGATGTCCCGGCTTGCTGGTGGCGCTCAGGCTGTGGCCACGCTTCCGGCCGATTTGGAGGAGGACGACGAAGATGAAGAGGTGCGGAACGTGAGCAGCGAGTACCTGGAGACTGACGACCCGGACCCTGAGTTGACGGGCGACCTCGACGACGAGATCCCCGACTTGGACGAGGGCGAGCCTCCGCTGACGTTCGCTCCGCCTGCCCAGTCGATGACGGCGGAGGAGCGCGGAGCGGCCCTCATGAAGCGGCTACAGGAGCTGTGGGACGGTGGGGCGCGGTCGTTCTCCTCAGGGGACCTCAAGCCGCTGTGGGAGAGCACGGACATGTCCCGGGCGTGGGTGCAGAAGACGCTGAAGAAGCTCGTACAGGCGGGCGTGCTCGGCGGTTACGACGAGGAGGCGCAGCGCTACCTGATGCCGAACCGGCCGGAGGCGTGACGCGCGCACGGCTGCGCGTGGGCTGCTCGACGATCGCTTGTTGATCAAGCTGCCACGGGGTGCCACGCCCGGGGGCCACGCAGGGTGCCACGGTGCGTGGCACCCTCTCTGACCTGTAACACCCTCACGCGTGGCACCCCAGCCCCTACGCGAGGTGCCACGGGGGCTATTCCCCGGCGGCCAACTGCTGGCGGAGCCGGTCCGCCTCCGGGGTCGAGTCCGGCCGGCGCACCCTGACGACGTGATGCTTGATGAAGCTCGAACGGACCGTCAGCGTGATGTGCTTGGCGTCGAGAGACAGACCCATCTTGATCAGCATCGCCTGCCACGCCGTGTCATGCAGCCCCAGGTCCTCCTGGGTGAGCTTCCGCACCAGAACGGCGCCGATCGTTTCATGCCGGATCGGCAGGTCCTTCTCGTCGAGGTACTCCTGCAGACCCTTATCGAACAATTCAGCGACCTGCCAGTAAATACCTGGGCTGCCCGGATTCCGGAAGTACGGATTTATCGGGTCCTTCTCATACATTTCGACTTCATCGCCGAGATGCAGGTCAGCCGCGGGGATACGGAACTCAACCATGCACGCCAGCGTATGAGCATGTCACTGTGGGTACAAGGCCCAATCCCCTAGGCGAGGAGGAACGCCGAAATGATCCCCGGTTGCGGCAATTGCACCTGCAGCGACGCAATGCACGAAGGAACCCCGTCGCACTGGACGGCTTTGCGCGTCGAATAGCCGAAATCGAGGCACCCCCTGTGTGGGCGCCAGGACTACACAGGTCAGCCCACCATGCATCCGAACCGATGGTGGGCTGACCTGCATTAGAGCATCCACACCCATTGTCGCTCGCCCGTCCGCCTCGCGCGCCTGCGCGCGTAGAGCCTCGCGAAACTCTCGAAACCTGGTCAGTTGAACCCGTACACGCGGCCTGACCGCTTCTTCTTCGGCTCGTCGAGCTTGCCCGACTCGACCACCTCATGCCGCGCCAGATCAGCCAGGACCGACGCCGCCCACCCGTCCACCTTCCGCTTGGAGCCGCGCGCTTCCTTCCCGAACGACACGCCGTACCGGTTCGGCCGGCGGCGCGCGTTCAACGCGTGAGCACGCAACCGCACCTCCCCCGTGTGCTTGACCAGCCCGTCACGAACCGCCGCAACCAGCCGCTCGTTCGCCAGCGTCGACGCCTGATGCCTGCCGCGCATGTCCCACCCGACCGGCGAATCAGCCGAAGCCGACACCAGCAGCCGCTCCCGGAAGTCGACAGACCACGTGTCGATGTAGGACTGCCACAGCTCGACATCAGCGAAGAACGCCACCACGTTGTAGGCGTCGAACGCCAGCCGAACCGCGTCGTTGACCGCGTCCCGGTCCACCACCCAGCCCTGATCGTGCGGCGGCTCAGGACGCTCCCAGATGCCGATCGTCTGCAACAGCCGATCCTCCACCCGCATCGCCACCAGAGCCGTGGCGTCGTCGCTCTTGCCGCCGTCGAACCCGAGCGTGATCGTGTCCCCTCGCTGCAACCGCTCCGAGCTTTCACAGGCATCCCACTCGTGCGCGGCGATCAGGGAGTCCTCGGCCACGGCAACCTCATTCAAGTAGAAGCGGCGGGCGTCGGACGGGTGCGTGTTCACGTCGTACACCTCCGCCACGATCCGATCTATGTTGATCCACGGGCTGTCCGCGTACAGGGCTGCCAGGCCGGCACGCAGCAGCTGCTCGTCCGCCAGATCCGAAACGACCGCCTTCGGGTGGAAGCGCATCAACCCGCCGTCCACTGCGCCACCAGAAGCGATCAGATCGGCGTACGCGGCCGTCTCCTCCGCCACCGACTCCTCGCCAGGGCGCCAACAGTTCGTCGTCTCCAACGACCGTCCGCCCGTCTTGCCCAGATTGCGGCGCAACGTCGCCGCCAAGCGGGTGCCATGGTTGGCGCGCGTCCACAAGTGCGGCTCGTCGAGGATCGCGGCCGTCAACCGCTGCCCCTCCCTCGACGGCGCAGACGCAGTCACCGGCTCAAGCTTCCCCGCCCGGGTACGGACCCGCGTCAACCCCAAGTCGAGCGCCTCGACCTCATCCGCAGCACGCCCGCTGCCGAGCATCGACAGCGCCAGCGACATTGTGTTGTACGCCTGATCCTGCGACACCGCCGCCAACTGCACATGCGGCGACGGATGCGGCCTGCCAACAGCCTCGCCCGCCGAGTCGAACCCGTCGAACACCACCGGCCCGGCCAACTCCACACACGACACCGCGGCGGCCATCGGCGACTTGCCGGCGCCCTTCGGCAACACCACCTGGCCGCGGCGGAACAGCCACGCCCCCGCATGGTCGACGGCGTACCACCAGAGAATCAACCGCGCCTGCGAGTCCGTCCACTGCCACGGCTCGCCGGCGCGATCCCCATCCGGTTGGGCGAGCATCTCCGAACCCCAGTCGAGCACGTCATAGCCGACAGACCGGACGCCGTACGCGTCCGGCTTGCCCTCAGGAAGCCCGTCAGACGACACAGGAAGCGCGATCACGCCGACACCCCAGCAGAGCCCCAGCGGGCACGCGCCGCGGCCCTGGCCGACTCAGAGCGCCTCGACGACTTCGGCCGCTCGTCCGCCACCTCATCCGGCAGGCCGAGCTTGCCCAGCAGGGACGCCAGCAACGCCCGGTGCTTCGGCAGCTCCGACACCAGCGGGGCGGCCACCGGCTGACCCATCGAACCCTTCACCTCCAACGGCCGGCCAACCCGAGCCGCCTCCAACTCGTCCACCAGGTCCGCCTCACGGCACGCGTCCAGCAGGATGCGGAGCTTATGCGGAGGAAGCGGCCCAAGCGCGGTGACGTCCTCCCACAACTCTGCCCCCGAAGGTCCCAGACCAGCGGGAACGGTCGATTTCTTGGTCATCTGACATCCCTTTCACCGGCCGAAAAACGCAAGATCGGGCACGCATGGCCAGCCAGGCATTGCCGGACCGGGCTCCCGCGGGTTGGTCGAGGGGGGTGGCCCCCTGGGTGGTCTTGCTCGGGTGTTCGTGTTTGTGTCGCACGGTATGGCGGGCCGACTCCCCAATCGCGGAGAGTCGGCCCGCCTGGCTGCCACGACGCGGGAGGTGAAAGGAGGAAAGCCGCTCCCGTGTCTGCCTCCTCTCGGCGGCCAAACCGAGCGGTCATTCGCTGTCGTTGCTGGCGACCTGGTTGCGCAGCGAGCGGTCCAACTGCGCTGGTGTGAGGTTTCCCGACGCCTCTTGGATCCACCTCTTGCGGCGGTTGTAGTTCGCCATGGTCTTGCGGATGGGGTCCTGTTGGGGGTCGTACTCGGGCTCTTCCATGGCCGGTCTCCTCAGTAGTGGGCGGCGATCCACTGTTCGGGGTTGGTGACGAGCGGGTCGAAGTTGGCGCCGAGTGTGACGTCGAGTTGGTCCTCGAAGAACTTCGGATTGACGCCGGCCTGCTGGCACGCTCGCTTCACCGCGGCGGCGAGGAGTAGCCCGTGCCCGTGGTCGACGATGCGCCGGTCTGCCACGGTGACGGCGTTCTGGTTCCAGGGGCCGTCTTTGATCTCCCATCCGAGGTAGGCGTGTTCCTCGGTGACGTGGTTGTACGGCGTGGTGATGGTCCCGTCCGGGAGTTGGCGGGCCTTGTCGTACTTGTCGAGCCTGGGCACACCCGCGGCCTGTAGGGCGCCTATCCACCGGTGTAGGTGGACGTAGCGGCGTTCGGCGATGGCGAGGAGTTCTGCTGCGCCCTCGGTCATCTTGTTGAACGCGGCGGTGACCTCAGGATGTTGACCGGCGTCGTGTGTGATCTCTTCGGCGAGCGCTTCGAGCATGCGGAGCCGCGCCGCGCGATGGGCGCCCTTGAGAGCGAGTTCGGCGGACGTCACGCCGAGCTTCGCATGTTCGAGCTCGTGTGTGGCCGCGCCGAGCTGCTCCGCAGTGACGGCCTGGTGGCCGTGGTCGATCAGCGTCTGCTTGAGGTCGTCGAGGCGCCGTTGAGCGTCGGCTGCGGTTTTCTGGGCGTCGGCTAGCGCCTGCTCTGCCATGAGCACCGGGTTCTCATCCTCGGTGCGCTTGGTTCCTGCCACCCCATGCCCTCCTACTGGCATACCGGGCGGCTTCCGCCCGTTCGATGAAGTACCGCCCGTGTCGCTCTGTCGCGTGGATCCGGTTTTCGCCGATGGCGCGATAGATGGCGTTGGGCTTGACGCCGGCGATGGCCGCGGCTTGTGCGACCGTCAGTTCCGATGGTGAGACAGGCGGGACCGATGGGGCCATTTCGGTGGAATCAGTCCCACCTGCATGCCAGTTGAGCAGGGCTTCCGTGACTCTCCAGAGGTCGGCGGACACCTCGGGATCGTGGGCGTAGCGCCAACGCAGGCGGCGGAGCTGGTCGACGTTGACGAGCAGGGCGAGCGTACGAGCGTGGATCTGCTCGCCCTGCTGCGGCTTGCTCATGCCGCGTCGTCTCCACCGTCTGTGGGCACCACGCCCACGGTTGGGAGCTTGCGGACGCTGGTGGGCTCGCTAGGGCCGACCACGATGTACGTGGTGCCGCATCGCGCGGTCTGCTGGCCGGTGCTGGCGTGGTTGTGGGCTCGCCGGCATCCGGGGCAGGGCTCGACACGCCATCGGCCTTGTGAGCGTCGGGCGATCACCAGGTATGGCATGGCCTAGCTCTCCTTCTTGCGCTTCATGAGGGCGCCCTGTCTGCACGCGGGACGGCAGTACTTGGACGGCAGTTTGAGCGGGGTGTACGACGTCTTGCAGTGCTCGCACCGCTGCTTGGGCAGCTTCCGCTTGGCGGGCTTCCGGGCGGTCCGCGGCCTGCTCGGCACGGGCTCGGGGGCAGGGTCGGGCGGCGGCGTGCCTGGCACCTGGAGTTGACCCTCGTGAACGCCTGCACCGCTTCCGGTGGTATTCGGGGTAACAGCGGTAACGTCGGTAACTTCGCAGGTCAACCGCGTTACCGCGTTTTCCTCTGTTACCGCAGTAGGGGTAACAGGGTTTGGAGGGGTAACGCTCTGACCAGGGGAGTTACCGCTGTTACCGGTTTTACCGCTTCTGTCGGCCTGAATCGGGAGGTGACGTTCCCACGCGTCGAGCAACCCGAGACTCTGCTCCCCGGTACGGCTCTTGGCGGGACCGGTTTCGTAGCCCTTGACGACCTTCCCGAACTCGTCGCGGAAGGTGCTGGGGAACACCTGGTACCGCTTCATCTCCTTGGCGAGCCTGGCCGCCTCCAACGGCTTGCCGTAGAGGTCTGCCCATGGGCTCTCCTCCAACGCCGTGAGCCGAGCGAGGATCTGCGCTGTGGCTACACCGGTTCGCATCTTCACCGGCATGCCCTCGCTGTCCCACACAGTGAACACGTCGTCGCGAATGTCGCCGAGCAGGCGTTCGCCCAACGACAAGGGGGCTTCGGCAGCGTCGAGAACGAAGTGTGTACAGGCCGCTCGTGCTCTGGCCGGCCACTCCCCGCCCGCCGCGTCGGCCACGGCCAGCAGTGCCTCCCACACCTCTGCCGGCCGATCCTCGACCCCTTCGGGCATCACGGGCCTGGCCTCGCCGAGTTCCTTCCGGATTGAGGTCACCCACGCGGCCAGGTCGAGAACGATCGGCTTCGCCGCGATCTCTGCGTCTCGCTCCCGGTACTGGGCGACCTTCTCGCTCCTGGCGCGCTTGCGCATGTGGATCGTGACGGCCCGCGTGGTGATGGTCTTCGGCATGCCGCCCGCGATCCCGGCCAGCACGACGGGGGCAAACACCTTGAACCGGTTGACCCGCATCTTGGACGCGTCGCCGACGCACCGCGGGATGGTCGCACCGCGCTTGTACCCGGCATTCAGCAGGGCTCGCAGGTCCTCGTAGTTGCCCATGGTCTTGGCGTTGAAGATGGCGTCCGTCTCGTCGAACAGGAGCGTGATCGGCTCCTCTTCATCCGCCAGCATGCGGAAGATGGCGGCCGTCGTAGGCGAGAGCAGCAGTTCGGGCTTGTAGACGAGCAGCGCCATCAGTTCGAGCACGCGCGTCTTGCCGCTCCCGGCCTCCGCTGAGTCGAGGATCAGGCGCGGGGTGACGTAGAACTCCTTCGCCGCGTAGGTGTGCGCGGTCCACAGCACGATCGCAACGCGAGCGTGAACGGAGGGCAGCGCCAGGTACGGCCGGATGAACCCTTCGACCTGATCAAGGATCACCGCTCCGTCGAGGTCGTCGGCGGGAGTGCCATTGTCGACGGCTCGCAGGTGACTCACGCGCTCCTCCTGGTGCTGTTACGGAACGCGTCGGCCACCGTGCGGGCAGCTTGCCGTTCGTCGAATCCGTTGCCGAACCGCATCGACCGGTACAGCTCGTGGAGCTCTGCCTCGCTGGCGCCGTTCTCGACTGCCCGGTTCGCTGCCCAGTACAGGGCCTGATTCCTGCCCGGCTTGGTCTTGCCTGCCAGCCACGCGGCGAGGTGGTCGATGCCCGTTCCCGTGGTGGGGAGGATGATGGGCCTGCTCGGCGCGCTGTGAGTGGGAGGGTTGAGGAACGTCACCACTGACGTCCATTTGAGTTGGTGCCATGCGTGGGGACGCTCGGAGATAAGCGTGTACGGCCTGCCGTTGACGACGCTCGGCGGGATCAGGATGTACCCGCCTGCCGCCTTGAAGTCGAGGTGGTGCTTGCGCAGCGACCCACACGCCTGGTCGGTGCCGACGTACAGGGCGTGGATCCCGCCTGAGGGCGTGCCGTTGATGGCGTACGGCTCAGGCAGCAGGCCCGCGGCCTTGCACCGGCTGAACGCCGGCCACCCGGTGCCGTCCGGCTTCACGTCGACGTCGAGGACGTCAGGCCCGGGGTAACCGGTGGCCATCGCGACGTTCCCGTTCGGCTCGTGCCTCCACCACCGCGCGGCCAACTCAGGGTTGTTCGTGGCGTTGAGGACCCCGTTCGGCAGGAACCGAGTCACCGGCGCCTTACCGCCCGGCTCGCAGATCAGGACCCGCCCGCCCTGTCCGATGATGGCCAGGGCGGCGGCAAGCTTCATGTTCACGCCGCCCTCCGAACGCGGCGGACACGCGGCGGGTGCAGGGCGAGTTCGTACCTGTTGCCGCACCTGGCCTTGCGGTTTAGAAGGGCGGGCGTAGCCCCTTTGATCTTGTGATTGTGCCAGTCACCACACTCACACGGCTGGTCGAGCACGATGAGCGTGGTTACGGTGCCCCACGCGGGAGGGAACGCGGTGGCCGACCGCACAATGGGGAGCTGCCGCGGGAAGTAGTTCCGCTTGTCGGCACCAGCCTGTACGGTGTGAGTGTCTTGAGTGGCCTGCTGGTCACTTCCGAGAGCCGCCCCTGGCCGGGCGGCTTTCGTGTTTTCAGGCGGCGACATCGGCGCCCTCCTCGCTGATCTGAGAGCCGACGAGAATCAGCCGCAGACGGGCAAGTTGCTCATGGCTCGGCGGCGGCGCCTGATCCACCACCGCCTTGACGTACGCGTGCATGTCGAACATCAGGCGGCTTCCCCTCGCGCCTCAGCCTCGAGGCGCTCGACCTCGGAGAGCGGGATCCGCCAGTCACGGCCGTAGCGGTGGCCCCTGATCCGCCCAGAGTGGACCCACCGCCTGATGGTGGATGGATCCACACGGAACCGCTCGGCCACTTCCTTGGAGAGCAAGTCGTGCGACATACGCCCCTCCTGTCACAACGCGGGAATTGCGTGCATGGCGAGCGTATCGCACGTTGCATAGTTTGGTGCAGAGTCAGATCGGCAATTATGCCGACCGTCGAAACTGCTAGTTTGGAGAGGTGCTGCGGACTCGCATGAACTTCAAGGGCGGCGGCTACGCCGAGTCGAGCTCGAGAACGCCCACGGTCCGAATCGGGGACCGTCTTGTGCCACAGCGCATAGATGTGGTGCTCCCTGGCGTGGATGGGCAGCCATGTTTCACTGCACGCATGGAGGTCATCGACGGCATCCCGCAGTGCCGAGAGATCACCATCGCAAGCGTGGATGAGGGCCGAGAGGTCAAGCAGCTCGACATGCGCGCGATCAGCATCGCGGAGATGGTGGAACGCGTCTTCGCCCTGTTCGCCACCCGCGTCATCTTTGAGGGCGACGGCCAGGTGACGGCGGTAAAAGAGGTTGGCGAGCAGGCCGTGATCGACACTGAGCGCGTGATCGCCGATAGGCGCAAGGGCAAGGGTGCCAGGAAGATCACCCCCGCCTTCCTTGAGGAGGTAGCGACCATCTACGAGGCCCACGCCGACAAGAACCCGACACAGGCTGTCCAACGCGCATTCGACGTCAGCCCTCGCATGGCAGGCAACTACATCAGAAAGGCCCGTGACCTCGGGTTGCTCCCGGAAGTCACGGACGGGCGTCGTAGAAGCTAGACAGGGACCTTCCACTCAATCCGGATGAACTCGGGGTCGAAGTAGCCCCATTCCTTGCCGTACTCGGGCGTCCACCCGTCCGGCCGGCCAAGCTTGCTCGGCAGGATGACCACCCGCATGATCTCTGAGATAACCGCGCGCTGGCGGTCGAGGTCGAGTCCATCCCACACGGCTTGCGCTGGTGCGCCCTTCCGGAACGGCGCCAGGGCTGTGGAGCGCGCGGCGGCAGCGTCCGCCTGGTCCAACTCGGCGCGGCGCTGCGCGGTTGTCTGGTTGGCCTTGATGAGCTGCGCCCTGGTCATCTCGCCGCGGGCGTACATTTCGGCCGCCTCGTCGTCGCGGAGGCGCAGCGTCTCGCGCTCCAGGATGCGGGCACGGGCCGCCTGGTCATCTCGGGGCCCTTCCAGCGCCTCGACAGCGTCCGGCCTCGACAGCCACTCGACGGCGACCATGGACACGTACCGGTCGAGGTGCTTGGGATTACGGGCGACATGGCCTCGGCTCTTCGAGCAGCGGTAGCTCGGCACTGTCTTGCGCCCCTCGCTCGTGCCCAGACCTCCCGTTGCGGCGAGGACCGTCGAATGCTCCCCAGAGTCCCCGCACACCCCACACTCGTACAGGCCGGACCCCAGCCAGCGACGTTGCGGCCCCGGCGTGGTTCGGCGCGATGGGTCGTTGAGCAGAGCCACGAGAGCACGCCACTTCGTCTCCTCGATGACCGCGGGCCACTCCGCCTTGCCTACGATCTCGCCCCGATGCTCCATCAGCCCGGCATTGCGTGGCCGTAGAAAGACGCGACGCACGGCGTTGCCGGTCCACTGGCCACCCGCTGTGGTCGTCACTCCACGGGCGTTCCAGTCCCGCACAACGGCATTGATGCTCACGCCCGCCAATAGCTCGTCAGCCTTGGCGGCGAGCTCGGCCGCCTCCGTTGGTCGCGCGGTGACGCCGTCAGCTTCATATCCGAACGGCCGCCGTCCACCAAGCCACTGCCCCGCGGCGGCCTTGTGCCGCTTCTTCGCCTGCTGCCTCTCGGCCATGTGCTCGACCTCGTATCGTGCGAAGTTCCCGAAGTTCCGTGCGTTCATCCGGCCTGCCGGCGTCGAGAGGTCGATCTGGCCTGCCGTGACCGTCTGAGTGTCCACCCCGCATCGCTCGACAACTTGGATGTACTCCTCAAGTTCGGCCGGACTGCGGTGGAGTCGGTCTGTGTGCCAGGCCAGTACGCCGGTCGCCACGCCTGCCCGTAAGTCGTCGAGCATGCGCCTGTATGCGGGTCGAGGCTTGCCGGAGTACGCGGACATGTCGTTGTCGTCATAGACAGCCACAACGTTCCATCCGAGTCTTTCAGCGAGCGCTTCGCAGTCGGCTCGCTGTCGTTCGACGCCGAGACCTGCGCCAACACGGTCCCGCGAGATGCGGACATAGATGATCGCGTCACGTTGCATAGCGTTAAGCATGCCACATGTTGACATCCGCTAGGTCGAACTGGGAGCCGCGTTTGGGGAGGCTGGCCGGGAAGAGGCTGACGATGATGCGGGCGTCGGGCCAGGGGTAACTACTGTTGACCATCGCGGACCTGACCCGGTCTCGGGCCTCGCTGAGCGCCGTATCGGGGAGGCCGATGAGGTGGATGCCGGCCAGGCCGTTTCCCACATCGGCCTCGACCTCGACGGTGCGGCCTGCGACGCCGATCACGGCAACGCTGCGCGTGCGGGCCACGGCCATCTAGATCGCCCCCCGTACGTGGTTCAGGGCGAAGTCGCCGGCGAAGCGTTCGAGGGCGATCACGTCCACCCGTACGGCGCCGAACGTGCGCGGCTGCGCGGCCAGCCACTTGGCCGCGAGCATCCTCAGCCTGGCCAGCTTGACCGAGCTCACGGACTCCAGGGCTGTGCCGTGGGATCTGCCCGATCGGGTTTTGACCTCGATGACGACCAGGGTGGGGCCGTCCTCGGCGATGATGTCGATCTCGCCGTGGCGGCAGCGCCAGTTGCGGTCGATTATCTTCATCCCTTTCGCCTCCAGGTAGGTCACCGCTACCTGTTCGCCTTGTTTGCCGAGGTCTTGGTCGTGTTTCGCGGCCATGTGCCACCTCCGTCGTCGGCCTGGTGTGGGTCTGGGCACCGACTTTCGCGGATGAGGGGTGGTGGGGGTGGGACCGAACGGGGTTCTGGGGATGATGGGGCAGGCCTGGGCCGAGTTGTGGAAAACGCGGTTGTTGATAGTGCAGTTGTAGTTGTGGATCCAGGGCTGGGGCGGGGTATGGGGCTCGGCTCTGCTGGTCTGTAGGCGGGTGGCCCAGTCCGTGGATGCGGAGCGGTGGCGGGAGCGCGGGCCTGCGGGCGGGCGGCTCGGCCCGTGGGGTCATGGGCGTGGATTTGCGGGTCGGCGACCCGGCCCATGGGGTCATGGGCACGGGTCTGTAGGCGGCTCGGCTGGTGGAATGGTGAACGTGAGTCTGTGGCGAACGGCTCTGTCGGATGGGTTTTTGGGGATGGGCGCGGGTTTGCGGGTGGGATCCGGTCGGGGGCCGCTGATGTGGGTGGTCGCGAGCCTCGGTTCTTTGCGGATGAGGGCCGGTGGTGCCGAAGGCCGGCGAGTGCGGCGCGTTGGGCCACGGGGGCCGGTCGGGGTGGGCTGGCGCCTGAACCGGCGGGTGGGGAAGCTCGCAAGGCTGACTGATGGGCGCGAGTGCGAGGTGGTGGATGACTTGCGGGTTGCGTTGGCAGCGTTTGAGGGGTCAAGGTGCGCTGGTGGGGTCGGGTTGAAGGGGCGTACCTCGCGATTGCCAGTGCTGCTCCGAAAGCGCGACGCGCGGTGCTGGGGCTGTGCGCCACGATGCGCGTGCCGCAGGGCGGGCCAAGGGACGGGCCGAGGGGGTCTGTGTGTACGACGCGCGGTGGGCTCGGCGGGGCAGAAGGTCGCGGCGTGCAATGGACTGCGGTGGGGGCCTGGCGCGGCAGGAGACGGAGTAGCGGGACGCGCGGGCCATGTCGCGGGTGGCGCGCGGGCTGGGCACCGCGATGGCGCGGGCGTGCGGCTGTGGGCCTGGTGGTGCGCGGCCATGGATGCGGTGGTGGGCGCAGGCGCGGTGGTGGGCGCAGGCGCGGTGGTGGGCGCAGGCGCGGTGGTGGGCGCAGGCGCGGTGGTGGGCGCAGGCGCGGTGGTGGGCGCAGGCGCGGTG
>NZ_JBITJQ010000038.1:0-391 GCF_044460125.1 Nonomuraea sp. NPDC050153 | reverse complement strand
GGTGGTGTGGGGTCGTGGAAGCGGGCTGCGGCGTCGGCCAGGCCTCGGTCGCCCGCTAGACCCGTTTTCCGCAGGTGCGTGATCTTCAGCGTAGGTCTCGTGGATCGATGTCGAGAAGGTCCAGGAGATGGAGTTGGAGATCGGTGGGTTGCGGGATGGTCGGGGGTGACTGGCCGGTGCCCGGGATCAGCCGGATGCCGGTCAGCGCGTCGAGGACGAGTTTGCCGGTGGGGACGGCGGGCCGTCCGGCGTACAGGCCGTTGACCTTGGTTGCGCCGCGGGTGGCGAGGGCCTGGCGGACCTGGCGTTCGATCAGGCAGAAGATGAGCAGGGCCAGGCAGATGACGGTGATCAGCGCGTGGATGCGGCGGTTGTTCTTCAGATACAGGCT
>NZ_JBITJQ010000037.1:0-126797 GCF_044460125.1 Nonomuraea sp. NPDC050153 | reverse complement strand
CTCTGTTCGGCCTGCGGGGCGCCGGCCGGGCAGATGCCGCTGACGGTACGGGAGTGGACCTGCCCGTGTGGGGTCACCCATGACCGGGATGTCAATGCCGAGATCAACATCCGGGCCGAGGGACGCCGGATCGTCGCCGCTGGACGGAAACCTGTGCCTGAGATGGGCGGGAAGCGGAGACGGAAAACGCCTGCGGAGACCGGTAAGTCCCCTGCGCCCGCTCCTCGGGGCGAGCGCGGGGGCACGGTCGATGAAACAGGAAGCCACAGAAGTGCCGCGTGACACCACACGGCACAGGCTGAATCCCCGGCGTTCACGCCGGGGAGCGCGTCAATGCTCCTGCCTCTGCCGGTCCTCCCGCCGGGCCGTTCGGGGTCTCCCCCGCTGCGGGGCTTGGTTGTCCTCTTCGGGCGAGGCTTTTCCTGCTGTTGTTCGGCCGCCGGCGGGTCGGGCTCGACCGACATGCGCCGGTCACCTTTGCGGATCTCACCTTCTCCAGCCCGCTCACGCGGCCTGCGCGTGCTGTCCGGCGTGGGCGACAGGGCAGTTGGGGCGGGGCCGGCGCTCGGTGTCTCCGAGTCGAGCGGCGTCGGCGTGGTCTCGCGGGTCTCGACGTAGCGAAGCGTCGCGACCTGTGTGGGCGTCGGGCTTGCTTGCGCCTCGGTTTGAGCGTCTGGCCAGGCTGCCTGGACGCTCAGGCCCATGGCGGTCGAGAGGATACCGGCGGCTGGGGCGACCGCGCGCCAGTCGATGCGCGAGGTGTCAGGGCCGTACCAAGCTGCGCCGTCTTCCTCATCGTTGTCGGGGGGCGTCGGCGTGGAGTACCGCCGCGGGTACAGCGGCGCGGCTGGCCCGCTGTCGTCGGCGGGCCTCTCAGCGTCGTCGTGGGATTCCTCGTTGCTCGGCCCGGTGTCCGGGCTCGGCGGCGGGCCTGCGTCGGCAGGCCCGGACGGCTGGCTCATGCCGTACGGCGCGCGGTGCCACGGCCGGTCCGCCGATGCCGAGAGGGTGGGTCGTCGTGCTCACCGTGCTGCCCCGCGCCTGAAACGCCACCAGCTCGCGGCCTCCCGGCTCCCCCTGTTCCAGGGCCCGGAGCAGCTGGGACACCTTGGCCTGCAGCGTGTTGACGGGGGTTGCCCGGTGGATTGTCCCTCCACAGATCCTCGGTCAAGCGGTCGGCCGACACCGGACGTCCCTCGTGAGCCAGCGGCCATCGACGCCTGCGTCACGGCGGCAGGATCGCGGTGGTGGGCTCGATCAGCTCCTAGACATGATGTGCGGCGGCAACGTCGGCAAGATGCTGGTCAGGCTCTGACCCGCCGCCCGCCCGAAGAGGACCTGCCCGCACGCAGGCTCCCGGGGTCATCCCGCCGTTCGTACGGGCCGTCCACCGGCGGGCCAGGTCGTCCTGATCACCAGTTCGGCCACGAGCAGGTTGGTCATCCATGACAGCCATGCGCCCCACACGTACGCGTCCTCGAACGGGACCCCGGACATGCGCAGCACGATGAGCCAGAGCCGGAAGGTGACCGCGGCGAAGATGAGCGCGTACGACCTGGTGATCCAGATCCGGTGCCGGTTCACCTGGCGACGCCGGATGGCGACGAAGGCGGCCACGGCTGTCAGCAGCATGAGCACCGCCAGCGTGCCGAACCCCAGGGCGGCCACCGGCCCGGTATAGCTGGTCGGCGCCAGCAGCAGCCCGCCGATCCCGGCCGCCAGCGCGCCCGTGAGATAAACGCGGCCGGTGAAGCGGTGCACGGCGGGGAAACGCCGTCTCAGCCGGCTCACGAACTGCGCCGGCCCCAGCGCCAGCGCCACCACCCCACCGGCCACATGGAGGAAGAGGGAGCCTTGGCGGGCGAGGTACACCGCCTTCTGCGGCTCCAGGAAGACGTCCGGATCGAGCGTGAGATACGGGGACGTCAGGAGGACGACAGCGGCGGCCAGGACGGTCATCGCCGCCCAACCGGCGCGGCGGGCCGGCGACCCGGCGGGAGCGTTGAGGGATTCCTTCATGGCCGCTGACGCTACGGACGGGCCGCCCGCGCAGCGTCCCCCCGCCGGGGTGAGCACCCGTACCCCCGAGGGGGTACGCGACCCCGGACGCGCGTCGGGGACACGTGCCCTCGCTCAGGAACGGCCCTCGCCCATGTGACCGCTCTGGTAGGCGATGACGACCGCCTGCGCGCGATCACGGGCGCCGATCTTGGCGAGGATGCGCTTCACGTGGGTCTTGGCCGTCGACTCGGCGATCGCGAGCAGGTCTGCGATCTCCTCGTTGGAGTAGCCCTCCGCGATGAGGCGCAGCACCTGCCGTTCGCGCTCGGTGAGCTGGGCGAGCCGTGACCAGTGGGGCGCCGGCGCGGCGGGCGCGTCCGGCGATCTCGCCACGAACCGGCCGATGAGGTCACGGGTGACCGCGGGGTCCAGCAGCGCGTCGCCCGCGGCCAGGGTGCGCACGGCGTCGATCAGCCGCTCGGGCGAGGCGCGTTTGAGCAGGAAGCCGCTGGCACCCGCGCGCAGCGCGCCCCATACGTACTCGTCGTACTGGAACGTGGTGAGCACGAGCACGCGGGCCGGCAGCCCCGCCGCGACGATGCGCCGGGTCGCCTCGATGCCGTCCAGGCCGGGCATCCGCACGTCCATCACGACGACGTCCGGCGCGAGGGACCGGCACAGGGCCACGGCCCGCAGGCCGTCGGCGGCCTCGCCGACCACCTCGATCCCGTCGGCGGTGGCGAGCACGACCGCCACCCCCGCCCGGAGCAGCGCGTCATCGTCGGCGAGCAGCACACGGACGGTCATGTCACCGGTCCTTCCTGCTCGGCGGAGGGGCCGTCACCGGACGACGGGCCGCCTCCCTCGGGTGAGGCGGCGGCGCCCCCGGGTGAAAGAGCGGAGGTCGTGGGCAACGGGAGCACGGCGCGCAGCCGGAAGCCGCCCGCGCCGGCCGGGCCGTGCCACAGGGTGCCGCCGAACAAGGCGACCCGCTCGCCGATGCCGAGCAGGCCGCGTCCCGGCTGGTAGCCGGGAGGCGACCCGCGTCCGTCGTCACGCACGTCGATGTCGAGCGAACCGCCGTCGTGGCGGACGGTGACGGTCGCGGAGGTCGCGTCGCCGTGCTTGAGCGCGTTCGTGAGGGCCTCCTGGACGATTCGGTACGCCGAGAGGTCCAGGCTATGGGGCAGTTCCGGCGGTGTGGGGTCGATCTGGACCCGGACCTCGATCCCGGCCTCCGTCATGCGCCCGGCCAGCTCGGGCAGGCCCGCGAGCCCGGGCTGGCCGGTCTCGCCGTCGTCTCCCGGGCTGTCGCGGCGCAGCACGCCGAGGACGCGGTCGAGTTCGGCGAGTGCGGCGCGGCCGGTCTGCTCGAGGCCGAGGAGGAGTTCGCGGGCCTTGGCGGGGTCGCGGTCGAGCACCCTCCGCCCTGCCCCGGCCTGCACCAGCATGAGGCTGACCGTGTGCCCGACCAGGTCGTGCAGTTCGCGGGCGATGCGCGCCCGCTCCTCGGTGACGGCCTGGCGCCGCATCAGCCGCCGGGCGGCGAGTTGCTCCTCGCGCCGCCGCGCCGTGCCGTACCCGACCAGCCAGGTCAGCAGCCACACGAACACCACACCGCCGATGGACGCGGGCCGGGGCGTGGGCCGGACGGCCACGAAGTAGGCGGCTATGTAGATGATCGTGAGAACCAGCCCCCAGCGAGCCCGTCGCCGCGTCGCGTGCAGCCCGACGGAGTACACGCCGATCTGGTTCGCGTACGGCGCGAGCACGCTGGGGGCGGCGACGATGACGCCGGCGACGAGGGCCGTCGCGCCGAGGACGAAGGCCGGGAGGGGTGTGCAGCGCCGCAGAGCCAGGCCGGTTGTGATGCCGAGCCCGCAGGCCAGGGCGGCCGGGAGGCTCGCGCTCGGCAGGGGGGCCACCACGAGCCGTTCGGCCAGGTACAGGGCCAGGAAGAGCGCGCCCAGAGCGCTGTCGGCGATCAGTGCCGTGGCGCCGCGCGGGGCGGCCGTGCGTAATCGGTTCCAGACATCCGCGACCATGACGCCGGACGCTACCGCACCGCGAGGACCCCGTCGGGGCCGCCGCGCGCCGAGGGGGCGGATGTCCGATCCGGGGCGCCGTACTGGTGGGCGTGTCTATTCAACTGTCGCGAGTTGTCGTTCCCATGGGACCCCCATGGTGACGTTCCGTTTTCATCGACATCGACACGGCCCTCATGGCGGTGGTCGACGCCTGGACCGCGGAACGAACCCCGTACGGCCGCCACTGACTTCAGCCCCGTTCCGTGGCCAGGAGCTCGCGTCCGCGCTCCGGCGTCATCAGGTGGGCAGCCCGGGGATCGGCCGGCAGAGCGATCGGTGCGAGATGGTCCTCATGCAGCGGCCGCCAGTGAACGAGGGCGTCACGCAGGCGTCGCGCAGGCGTCGAGAGCGGCATGCGCGGCCACGTCGAACTCCGGGTTGCCGGAGCAGAGCCGAACCCCCGGTTCCTTCCGCCGCGCCTGATGACGGCCGAGCAGGTGCTTGACCTGCTGTGGGCCGCGGTCCCGCAGGAACTGGAGCGTGGCACCAGAGCCGAATGCGGCGAGCCTGTTCGTGCGCCGCGAACAGCAGCGGCAGGACCTGCGCGGCGGTGACCGCATCCGGGTGGCCTGCACCCGGATGCCGCCCCTCATCCCCGATCCGAGCCGGCAGCAGCGCGACCTCGAGCGGGAACGCGCCCTCACCGCGCTGGTCAGGACCTTGCCTGATGAGTCGTCCGCCGGTGAGCACTGCCAGGTGTCGCCAGATTTCGGCGGTTTCCAGGAGCCGGCCGTTTGGGGCCTGGAGCGAATCCTGCTTGCCAGACAGTACGTTGACAGCCGAACATGACGACCAAACGCATGGTTCAGAGTGCGTGACCGTGATCCCCCAAGGGCAGCAGGAAGGTCTGCGATGACCGTTCTCGACTTCCACGTGGAGATCAACGGCGAGCACGGCGGCTATCAGGTCGTCGTCCGGGCACCTGACGGCAGCGAGGCGGCGACGCCCCTGCGCCTGCCTCCGCAGACTGAACTGGAGCAGCTTCTGGCGCGTATCCCTGACGCGGTCATCGCCTCCTCGGCTCGTGTGCGTCGCAGCGCGGTTGGTGAGGAGATCCCCGTGCAGCGACTCGGACGTCTGCTGTTCGACGCGCTGCTGTCCCGCGACGGCGACGGGAGAGCGCTGCTGCTGGCCAGCCGACAGCGCGCGGCCCGTGAGGATCGAAGGCTCCGCATGATCCTGCACGTCAACGCGCCGACGCTGGCTCGCCTGCCCTGGGAGTTCTTGTACGACGCCGGCGAAGAGACGTACCTATGCTTGGCGTCCCCGCTGGTGCGCCACCCCCAGGTGCTCGCCCCGCGTCGCCCGCTGCAGGTGGCTGGGCCCCTACGGATTCTGTGCATGATCGCCCGCCCGGACGACCAGCAACCAGTTGCGGTGGAGGAAGAGCGCCGCCGCATGCATCAAGCCATGGCCGAGCTCCAGGCGCGTGGCCGGATCGAGTTGGGCTGGGTGGCCGGGCAGAGCTGGCGTGACCTGCGCCGCGCACTGCGTCCGGCCATTGGCGGCCCTTGGCACGTCTTCCACTTCATCGGCCACGGAAGCTTCGACGGGGCCACGCAGCAGGGCACATTGGCCCTGGCCGACGAGTATGGCGGCACTCGCCGGCTGGGCGCGGACGACCTGGCCATGGTGCTCAACGGGCATCCCAGCCTGCGCCTGGTGGTGCTGAACGCCTGTGAGACCGCCCGTACCAGCCAGGACAACGCCTTCTCCAGCGTCGCGGGCTCGCTGATGCGTACCGGCATGCCGGCGGTGCTGGCCATGCAACACCCCATCTCCGATCCAGCCGCTGTCGAGTTCGGCCACGCGTTTTACGAGAGCCTCGCCGAACACCTGCCCGTGGACGTCGCGGTGATGGAGGCCCGCCAGGCCATCAGGCTGGCCCTGCCCGGCACGCTGGAATGGGGTACGCCAGTGCTTTACCTGCGCTCGCTCGACTCCTCCACCGCCCACCTGTTCGACCTCACCACCCCCTCTCGGCCTCCGGTGACCGCACCCCGTTTGGGACAACCGCCACCCATAAGGCAGGAACTCCCGCGAATCGACGTTGGCCATGCCCCCTTCCCGGAGCCCTCGACGTCCGCTCCCGCCGGTGATCGGCGGGTGAGCGTGGAGCCGGACATGGGACGGGGCAAGCTGCGCTTATCAAGGTGGATGCTCATTGTGATCACGCTCGTCGTGATCACCATCACCGGGGTCGCCTACAACACCTACAACTGGATCGCCAACCAATACTTCGTGGGAGCCCGCGGCGATGAGATCGTCGTGTATCGCGGCGTCGACGTTTCCATCGGCCCGCTCGAACTGAAGGGCGTCGAATACGCCAGCGGCCGTGCCCTCTCCTCGCTCTCGGAAGCCGACCAGGCTCTGGTGCGGGCCGGCATCGTCGTCACCAACCGGGACGACGGGCTGCAGAGGATCGAGAATTTGCCATCCCGGAAGGGGAGCTGATGACCGAGATCCAAGCCATACAGGCCGACATCTTCGTCGCCCCGCACGCCACGTCGGCGCAGGAACAGCCGATCGTGGCCGCCTTGACCGCACTGGGACTATCCACCCGGGTCAGGATGTTGCCCCCGCGTCGAGGCCCTGAGCAACTGGAGTGGCTGATCCTGGCCGCTCTACCGCTTCAGGCGTTCCTGAGCGGTCTGGGCACCAAGATCGCCGATGACGGCTACCGAGGACTCCAGAAGGCCGTGCGCGCGGTCATAGGTGGCCGCGGCTCCGTGCCCGACTCCGTCCCCGGCCCCCCAGTCGTGCTTCAAGACCCTGCCACTGGGCTGCAGATCGTTCTGGACGCCGACCTTCCTGAAGAGGGTTATCAGCAACTCGTCACGCTTGATCTCACCCAGTTCGAGCTCGGGCCCGTCCGGTACGACCGCGTCCAGCGTCGCTGGCGTTCCGACCTCGACGAAGCTCGACCGCGCTGAAGGCAGGGGAGAGTTCGAACGCCTTCTATGGCCGATCCGCTGATGGAAGGGGGCGGCGCATCGACACTGCATCGTGTCAGAGTTTTGTCTTCCCACGAGCCTAGGGAGCGTCTGACAAATGATGGCGCGATCATCGGCAGGTGATCGATGGCATCTTGTGGCGGTTACGAGCCGGGACGCCGTGGCGGGACATTCCCGAGCGGTACGGCCCTTAACAGACCTGCTACGAGCGGTTCAAACGCTGGGAAGAGGACGGCACCTGGGCTCGCCTGCTGGAGGAGGTGCAGGTCAAGGACGACTCCCTCGGCCAGGTCGAGCTGACCGTCAGCATTGACTCCACCATCGCCCGCGCCCACCAGCACGCCGCCGGAGCCCGGAAAAGGGGACGACAGCGGGACGATCGATACGAAGCAATCAAAAACCGGCAGGCGCTCGGACGGTCCCGAGGCGGGCTGACCACCAATCTGCACTTGCTCGTCGAGGCCCGCGGCCTGCCGCTGGTCCTGCACCTGACCGGCGGCAACATCGTCGACTGCACCCAGTTCGAGGCCGCCCTGGCCAAGCTCCGGCTCCGCCGCCCGAACGGTCTTGCCCCGATGGCGGAGTCTGAGGGTGTCGCGTTCGTCCGGGCGGATGTTGAGCGATTCTGTGCGGAGCTGGTGGGGGTGGCGCCGGCAATCAGGCTGGCCAGGCTGGCGGAGTTGCGGGTGATGCTGGAGGGCGTGGTGGCGACGGCCTCGGCGCAGGCGATGGCCGATGCTCGGGATGAGGGTTGGGGGCTGCGTCGGATCGGCCGCCAGGTGGGGATGTCGCACGAGCAGGTACGACGGACGCCGGCCGGGCCGTCGCCGACTCCGGGGCGGGCCTGAGTCTCGCTGGGCAGATCGTGAACGCATCGCCCTGCCAGGGCGGAGGCGAAGATCACGTTCCATGATCGATATGGCCTGCGGCTTCGACGACGAACGGGACGTGCCCGCCTGGTTCAGGACCGCCCGCCGCATCCGGAGACGCCGGGACGGGGAGGCTGCCACCTGAACCCCCGCGCAGGGATGCGGCGTGCCGGTGTGGCGGCTCGTCCCCATCCAGCTCGCACAACAGCGTCCAAGATCTGCACCGCTCGACCCAGCCGATCGGGGGAAGTCGACCGTCAGCTGAACTCGCCGACGATGACAAGGGCGAGTCCGGCTAGTACGTTGAACCCGGCATTGATCATCAAGAATCGCATCTTCGACGCGATGCCTGGCCGATCGTGCAACACGAAGCGGAACAGCACGAACTCGATCACACCGGCGGCGGCCACCAGCAGGCCACCGATTGTCCACCAGTTCACGAGCGAACCTCCAACAGACTTCTAGGAGTTACCGGTACAGGCCCAAGCTGCCGGCCGACGTCTTGGTCTGCTTCGCGACGTAGTCGACCAGGAAACTCCGCCCGCCCGCGCGGGAATCGCCCGTGCTGCGTGAAGTACTTCAGCAACAGCGCGAAGGCCAGACGCGTGCCCTCCTGCTTCGCACCGACCAGGCCCACCTCATCGCTCAGCACCGTCCAGCGCTCGATGAGTTCATCCATGCCAAGCGGCGGACGTTCCATACCCAGAGATCCGCGCCAGACGCTTCGGCATTACAGAAGATCAGGCTAGGGATCTTCAGGGTTTGGCGGCCCATGACACATCGGTTGCTCACAGATCCGGCCGTAACAACGTTGAGATCTTCATACGCCAAGATCTTCCCCGGCCTCCGTTCCGGACAGCACGGAATCGAGCGAGGAGCGCATGGGCATGGGTCGATGGATGATCGGGCTGGCTCTCATGCTGACAGCATCGGTCTCGGTCACTGGCATGCACGCCGAAGCCGCCACCCGTCCAGATCCGGTCGCGGCGCTGAAGCGGCAACTCAACGGTCACGGCGGGGTGCGGGAGAGCTCGGTGTATCGAATCGTCTGGGGGGCCGAAAAAGGAAGAACGCGTCACCAGCCGATCGCGGGCCGTCTACGAGTTCGGTGGCGGTGGGATCATGGCTGTGACTCCTCCGCTCCCTGAAGGGAGCGGCTTCTCGCTAAGCCGCTTGCGCAGCGTCACGAAGGGCAAGCCCTGCCCTCAAGATGTTGGTCGCCGCGTTCACGTCGGCGTGCGTGGAAAACCCGCACGCCGTACATCGGAAGGCGGCTTGGGCGACGCGGTTCTCCTTCGCGCAGTGCCCGCAGCGCGAGCACGTGCGGGAGGTGTTGGCGGGGTTCACTGCGATCAGGTGTCGACCGGCGCTTTCAGCCTTGTGTGACAGGATCGTCAGGAACGCGGACCAACCCGCGTCGAGAATGCTCTTGTTCAGCCCGGATTTAGCCGATTGACCGTTAGGCAGGTAGCCGCCTTCGCCGTCCGGTTTCGGCGCGGCACGCCGGGTCATGCCCGCGACGTTCAACGCTTCGTGCACGATCACGTCGTAGCCGCGGACCAGCGCAAGCGCGGCCTTGTGCGCCGAGTCGAGGCGTTGCCGCCGCACCCTGGCGTGCAGGACCGCCACCCGTGCGACGGCCTTACGGCGCCGCTTGGATCCTCGTTTCTTACGGGAGAGCTCCCGCTGGGCCGCTGCCAGACGGCCGGCGCAAGTGGCAAGGTGCCGCTGGTTTTCGATGTGGTCGCCGTCGCTGGTCGTGGCCAGCGAGGCGACGCCCAGGTCAATACCCGCGACCGCGCCCGTCGCGGGAAGGGCTTGTGCGGGCACCTCATCGCACGACAGCACGACGAACCAGCGGGCGCCTTCCCGCTTGACACTGATCGTCTTGACGATGCCAGGCACGCGGCGGTGCTGGTGGACCCGCACATGACCGATGCCCTGCAGACGGACGAAAGTCGCTGCCGGGTGCTCGGGTTGGGAGTCCCACCGGCAGCCGTCGCCGTCCTTGGGCCACTCGACCGTGTCGAACCAGCCCCGGCCCTTGAAACGCGGGAAGCCTGGGGCGCGCCCGGCCTTGACGCGGGCGAAGAACGCTTTGAACGCCTTGTCAAGACGGCGAAGGGTGGCCTGCTGCGAGGAGAACGACCACCGGCCGTGCCCGTCGGGGTCGTCGGCACGGATATGTTTCAGATCGGCCGACTGGTCGCCGTAGCGGACGTTGACACCCGCCTTGCGGTAGGCGCTACGACGGTGCTCAAGAGCAGCGTTGTACAGCGTGCGGTGCTCTTCCAAACAGGCGGCCAGTGCCACGGCCTGCCTTGCGGTGGGGCGCAACTGGAACTTGTACGACCTACGCATGGCCGCCTGCCTTGGGTGCCCGCTCGTACTGCGTCTCGATGTAGCGCTGCACCGTCTCGGCGGACACGGCGCCGACCGTGGCCACGAAGTAGGACCGTGACCACAGCGTGGGCAGTCGGGAGCGCAGGTGCGCAAACTCGGCGCGCAGGTGGTGGGAGGTGAACCCCTTGAACTGGTTGGCCACATACGACGGCGAGTTCTTCGGGTGCGGCTTGACGAACAGGTGCACGTGGTCGGGCATCACCTCAAGCGCCACGATCTCCCAGCCGTGCTCGTCGGCCTTGGCGCGGATCAGCTCCTCCAGGCGGGTCTTCACCTGGCCGCCAAGGACCGGGCGGCGGTACTTCGGACACCACACCACGTGGTACCCGAGGTCGTAGGCCGCACCGGGGGAGGTACGCACCTGACGAGTCACACGATCATTATAACAGCGTCACGTATCTAGCACGCGATGAGCGGAGATCTCTGAAGCCTGAATATGACGGGTCACTGCACGTTCGGGCCTTGGCGGCCCTCCCGCTCCCGATTCCCCGGACGGCTGAAGCCGCCGGGCCCCTCGGGAGTACCTGATGGCGGCTATGGCTCGGCACGGACCAGCTCATACGCAGGTGCCAGACGCGCTATGACGAGCCCGACTCCCCCCTGGAACGTCAAAGACCGCAGTCTCAGGACCGCCGATGTGCGGTTCTCCGGCTGGGGCGACCCGATCGACATCAAGCCGCCTCCTGCCGAACTTGTGGCGACGCGCGATGAACTGGTCTTCTCCGACGAAGGCTAAACGCAGGGAGGCCACCGCACGCTTGTGGCCTGGGTGTCCGGCCGTCTCGATGGGAAGCTACGGATCGTGGCGTGAGGCAGGATGGGCGCCATGCTGGAGATCGACTTTCTGACCGAATCGGCGGTTGAGGAACGCGCCGACAGCCGTCGGGGCTCAGGAGGTCCAGGTGAATCTGTGGACCACGCGTCGGGGTCGGCCGACACGGGCACTTCTACCTGCGATGCCGTTCCGGTGCAGGTAGGCCCTCTTCGGATGCGGATGCGGATGCGGGTGTTCGCCCGCGAGGGGTAGGAGAGTGTGCCGGGGCCTCCGGGAGATCGGCAAGGAGGTACGCCCGGTTGCCCACCTGCACTTCGGACGGTCAGTTTGCGTGGGTTGTCCGCACCGTCGTGTCCCATGGGCTGGGGATTGTGACGCGGTCACCGTTGCAGGGCCAGGAGGTGAAACGCTCCCCGGATGATGGACTGGCTTTTGGCCGCCACGTCGATCGTGTCGGGTGCGGTGGTGGGGTCGGACACCATGAGGCTGGTGGCCAGCGCGCGGCCGTCGGTGGTGCGGGCGAGGTAGTGCAGGGTCACGACGCCGGGCTCGCTACCGCCCTTGTACCAGACCGCTGGGAATCGGGAGGCGTCGAGGTGAAGTCCGTCGTCGTTGAGCGAGAGAGCGTGGTGGATCTCGGGCTGGCCGAGCCGCAGCAGACCTGCGTAGGCGTGGCAGATGTCGGCCGGCGAGGCGAAATACTCGATCTGGTCGATGTATCTGGGTTGGGACCAGGTCTCGTGTACTGCGGGCAGTGGTAGCTGTTCCAGCTCCAGCACCGCGGCGATGCGCTGGTGGGTCGGCAGGGCCAGGTACTGCTGCGGCCGACTGCCATCCGGGGTGGCCTTGAGCTGGAAGAACGCCTTGGTGGTGAGGATCGGGACGTTCGCGTCGGGCTGCCGGTGGCCGAACAGCGACAGCTGGCGTTGCACCGCGTCCCGGCCCAGCCGCTGGATGAGGTGGTCGGTGGCGGTGTTGTCGCTGATCGAAATCATGTGATCGGCGTATTCCGACAGCGAGAGCATGGTGCCGGCCGGGCGGTTCTGCAGGGTGCCCGAGGGCAGGCTCTTGTAGTCGTCGCGGATGGCCAACTGCTCGTTCCACGAGAGCCGCTCTTCGGCGACGGCTTGGGCGAGCGCGCCCAGCACGTACAGCTTGAACGCCGAGCCGACCGGGCGTTGCGTGTCTGCGTCGAGGCTGTGCGCGATGCGGCACTGTCCGTCCGGCTCAATCTGCGCCGCGGCGAAGGATACGCGTGCTCCCAGCTCGGCCAGCCGTGTGTCGATCTCCGTCCACGAGGCCGGCTCGGGTTCGTCTGGGGTCAGGTGCAGGTTGTCCACGCGCCCCGCCGCCTCCACGTGCACCGTGATGCGGTAGCCGGTGGTGTGGGCGTGCACGGCTGCCTGGACCTGGTCCGGTTGCGTCGTGAGGGTTTGGCGGAGGGTGAGCGGGCCCGCTGCGGCCAGTGCGGCGTTGAATCCGTCCGGTCCGCCGCTCGCCTCCAGCAGGGCCGGGGCCAGGTGCCGACGGATCTCGCCGTCCGGCAGCGGGCCCCGGAGTGACGCCTTGAGCAGCCAGTCCAACTGTTGTTCTGCGGAGGTGGAGGAGGTGCTCGCGGCGGTTTCGTGGATCACTGCTGTGCCTTTCCTGCGAGGGGTGTCGGGTCGGGTGGTCAGCGTTTGAAGGTGGACAGGAGCCGGGCGAGCGCCGGTTGGCGCGGTGTCAGCCAGTCGGCGATGTCGGTGACCACGGCCGCGTCGACGTGCTGGGGTTTGTCGTAGTCCGCGGGCGTGGACGGGCCTGAGCCGGGGAAGAACAGGTGGTCGTCGGCGTCGTAGACGCGGATGGTGACGTCCCTGCGGTGGGCAAGGCCCGCCTGCCAGCCCGCGAGGTCGTCGGCGACGGTCACCTGGTAGTCGCGGCCGCCCTGCAGGATGAGCATCGGCTTGTCCAGCGCGGCCGCGGTCGCGACCGGGTCGTAGCCGCGCAGGTCGAGCCAGTACGCCCCGGAGTAGCCGAACGGCAGCTCCGCGGCGGGTGTCTCGGCCGACAGTTGAGGGCTGTCGACACGTGCGGCCTGCCGCGTGATCGCCTCGACTGCGGCCTGCGCGCCGGGATCGAGCGAGGCGAGATGGCGGACGACGCGGACGGCGGCCTGGTGCATGGGCTGGGTGTCACCGGCCAAGAGCACCAGCCCGGCCACAGACGGCTCGGCGGCGGCGACCCTCGGGGCCACCTTGCCGCCCATGCTGTGGCCCGCGACAAACACCCGCGCGGCGTCGACGGCAGGGTGGCGCTGGAGCAGGCGGATGGCCGCGACGGCGTGCGGGACGTACTCATCGCTCATCGTGAAGTCCGAGATTGCCGCCACCTGGACGGCGTGAGTGTGGGTCACCTTGTCGAAGCGCAGCACCGCCACGCCGCGGCCGGCCAGCCCCCAGGCCAGGTCCTTGAGGGGCTTGTTGGGGCCGCTGGTGGCGTCCCGGTCGAACGGCCCGCCGCCGCTGAGCAGCACCACTGCGGGCCACGGGCCGTGCCCGCGCGGCAAGCTCAACGTGCCGGGCACGGCCAGAGCGCCGGAGCCCACGGTGACCTCATGCTCGTCGAATCTCCTGCGGCGGGCGTAGGACGGCGGCGTCCACGGTTCGGTGAGTGGGGGTGCGAGCCGCAGGTCCTGCAGCAGGCCGGTCTCGTCGACCGCCATGACCACCGTCAGCCCGCCACGTTCGTAGGTCACCGGGACGCTCACCTTGACCAGCTCGGTCTTCCCCGTTGCGGTCACCCAGCTCTGGGGGGCCGGCTCGCTGATCGGCGTCCCGACCGTGGAGATCGCCCCGAGCCTGGAAGGCTGACTCTCCCAGGCGACCTGCAGCATCTCAGCGGAGGCCACCGCCCGCAGCGGCGGGGCGAACAATGCCTCAATGTCCGCGAAGCGTCCACTCCGCGCCATCTCGACGACCGCCGTGGCGATCGCCACCGGATCCGTTTCCATGGTCATTCCGACACCATGCTTTCTACTATTTTGCGAACGGTAGCACACCATGAGACTGTTGCATGGTGGACACTTTGGAGCTACTGGCGCATCCGGTGCGGCTGCGGATCGTGCACGCGATGCGCGGAGAGCGGGAACTCACCACCGGCCAGCTGTGCGCACGGATCCCCGACACCTCGAAGGCCATGGTCTATCGGCATGTCGACCTGCTCGCGGCCGGCGGAATCCTGGAAGTGGCGGGCGAGAGGCGGGTGCGCGGCGCGGTGGAGCGCCGCTACCGGCTACGCCACGACCGAGCCGTCCTCGACGCCGATGCACTCACGGCCATGACGCCCGACGACCACCGGCGCACCTTCGCCACCTCGATGGCCGTCCTGGTCACTGAATTCAACGCCTACCTCGACCGCGAGGGTGCCGACCCGGTGGCGGACCTCGTCGGCTACCGGCAGCACGCCGTCTGGCTCACCCGCGGCGAGTTGGAAAAGATGATCAGCGAGTTCCGTCGCGTGATCCTGCCCCTGTTGGCCAACCAGCCAACGCCGGACCGCACACAGCACCTGCTCAGCCCGATCTTTTTCCCGGTCGAACAGCCATCCACCGACTCCGAATCGGGCCCAGATCGTCCTGACCCATGTACGGGATAAGGGATTATCAGCGCGTACATGAGCGATCATGGCCGCGCGGCGACCAGGAGAACCCTTCGCCGGGACGGTGCGCGACTCCGGCACGTCATCCGGTACATCGCCCAGGCCGGCACAGCGACCGCCGCCCGGCGGCCGGCATGAGCGCCGTGCCGAAGGCCGCCGCCTTTCGCGGTGGAGGTGTCAGCCTCGCCGCGGCCGCCGACGGCTTCCTCGCCACCCCGCGCACCACCAACCCCAACACCCACCGCGCCTGCACCTCGGCCATCGACCGCGTCACCGCTCTGCTCGGCCTCGCCGCAGCTATAGAGGCTCCGGGACGTTTCGGCCGCGAAGCAAGAGGACCGACCTGCACTAACGCAATCGCGTGTGCCTGGTGGCAGCAGTCTTGCCGACACCCCACTGGCGCCGCGATCCCGGCGGCAGCGGGCTCGGCCTGGCCATCTCCCGCGACATCGCTCACTCCCACCACGGCACCCCTCACGGTCGAGGACTCGCCACGTGGAGCGAGGTTCGTGCTTTGGCTGCCGCTCACCAGATGACTACGTTGGATCCGCACGCTGGAGGAGGTCGCCATCTGTATGGGCAACGAGAACGCGCCTGGACGGTCTGAGCATGAGGACAGGCTCGGAGCCGAATGGGAGAGGCACCGGCCTGCGGTTTTCGGCGTGGCCTACCGGCTGCTGGGCAGTGTGGCCGATGCCGAGGACGTGACCCAGGACGTGTGGCTGCGGGCGGCCGGAACAGATCAGCGGGACATCGATGATCTGCGGGCCTGGCTGGTGACGGTGGCCGCACGGCGGTCGTACGACATTCTCAAGAGTGCCCGTTTCCGCCGGGAGACCTATGTCGGGCCGTGGCTGCCGGAACCGCTGCTGACGGGGCCGGACGCATCCGAGCCGGTCCTCGTCGATGAGTCCGTCGGCTCGGCGATGCTCCTGATCATGGAGGAGTTGAGCCCGCCGGAGCGGGTGGCCTTCGTCCTGCACGATGTCTTCGGCCTGGAGTTCGTCCGGATCGCCGAAGTGCTGGATGTCTCCCTGCCGGGTGCCCGGCAGTTGGCCTCGCGGGCGCGGCGGCGGGTGGCCAACGCCAAGCAGTCTTCGCCGCAGGCGTCGAAGGCGGAGCGTGAACGTGTGCTGGCGGCCTTTCGCGCCGCCTACGAGGCCGGGGATCTGGCCGGCCTGGTCAGGCTGCTGCACCCGGACGCCGTCTACGTCACCGATGGCGGCGGCAAGGTCGCCGCGATGCGCAAGCCCGTGCACGGTGGTGAACGCGTCGCTGAGGTGATGGTGCGCGTGGGCCGCCAGTGGCGTCCGGACCGCATCGACCTCGTCGAGGTCGGCGGCGAGCTCGCCCTGGTGTGCCATCGGGAGGGCCGTGTCTACTCCGTGGACACGCTGCAGATCACAGCCGGTCTGATCACCACGTACCGCAGGGTCATCAACCCGGACAAGCTTTCTCACCTCTGAGCTGTCACAACCCGCGGGGTCACCTCGTCTCCCTGATGAGAACCCGAACGGGACAGACGAAGGAACGCTCGCGAGCAGATGAGATCGATCATGCCGTACGGCACGCGTCCACCTGCTGCGTTCCTCCGGCGAGCCGCGATGAGCCCTGCGCGTGAACGGGCTGCGCGCTCGAGCGCCCCACCACAGGAAGGACCTTTGTGCAAGCCATCACTGTCCGAGACCGTGAAGCCGGTCTCGCCGGGCTGTCCCTGTCGGACATGCCCTACCCCCACGCGGCCGAGAACGACGTCATCGTGCGAGTGCACGCCGCCGGCTTCACCCCTGGAGAGCTGGACTGGCCGGCCACGTGGACCGATCGCGCAGGCCGCGACCGGACGCCGAGCGTGCCCGGGCACGAGTTGTCGGGTGTCGTCGAAGAGCTGGGGTTCGGCACGACTGGCTTGAGTGTCGGCCAGAGGGTGTTCGGCCTGGTTGGCTGGACCCGCAACGGCTCGCTCGCCGAGTACACCGCGGTGGAGGCCCGCAATCTCGCGCCGCTGCCGGCGGACGTCGACCACACCCTGGCCGCCGCACTGCCGATCTCCGGGCTGACCGCTTGGCAGGGCCTGTTCGACCACGGCCGCCTGACCACAGGCCAGACCGTCCTGATCCATGGCGCTGCGGGCGGCGTCGGCTCGATCGCGGTACAGCTCGCCCGCGAGGCCGGCGCCCGTGTCATCGCCACCGGCCGGTCCGCCGACCGGGACAGGGTGCTTGCACTGGGCGCCGAGACCTTCCTGGACCTGCAGACGGAGAAGCTGGAGGACGTCGGCGAGGCCGACGTCGTGTTCGATGCGATCGGCGGGGACATTCTCGACCGATCGGCCGCCCTGGTCCGGGCCGGCGGCACGCTCGTCACCATCACCCTGCCGCCCAAGGTTCAGCCCAAGGCCGGGCGGGCGGTCTTCTTCGTCGTCGAACCCGACCGCGCCCGGCTCACCGAGCTCGCCACGCGACTGAGGGACGGCCGGCTCAAGCCGGTCGTCAGCGCCGTACGGCCGCTCGCCGA
Organism: Nonomuraea sp. NPDC050153; assembly: GCF_044460125.1. Lineage (NCBI taxonomy): Bacteria > Bacillati > Actinomycetota > Actinomycetes > Streptosporangiales > Streptosporangiaceae > Nonomuraea > Nonomuraea sp. NPDC050153. Next base: position 109,555 of record NZ_JBITJQ010000037.1, on the reverse strand, counting down.
AGCACCCGCCGCGTTCGCCCCCGCCACGCGTACCCGGGGCAAGACGATCATCCGCGTCACCGAAGACCCATGGTGATCGGAACGCGGATCGCCGGTGGACTGCCGGCCCGGTCGCCACGCTGACTGCGGCCACGCCTGGTGGCGGGCGCCGTCATCGTCGACGCGCAGTTGCGCTGGGCGTCCGTCGTGGGCGCCCGGCCACGGTCCGCTCTATCCGTATTCTCGTCCTGCGCCTGGGTTCGGGAGAATCCGGCTTGAGGACATAGGCGAGTGCACGGCGAACTCACCACGCTCGGCATCAAGGTCGCCGCGTCGACGGTCTGGGAGATCCTCGAGCAGGAAGGGCTTGATCCAGCATCCGAGCGGGCGTCCATCACGTGGGCCGACTTCCTGCGCTCGCGAACCGAGGCTCTTCTGGCTTGCGATTTCATCGAGACCATCACCTTGAACGGGCAGCGTCAGTACATCCTGGCCGTTATCGAGCACGCCACCAGACGCGTGCGCGTGCTCGGCACCACCGCACGTCTGCGGAGTGACCGCCGCGATTGCCGTGATCGACGGCAAGTGGAAGACGATATTGCTCTGGCTCCTGGAATCCGGTCCGCGCCGCCCCGGCGAGCTACGCCGGCGGCTGCCGGGCCTCACCGAGAAGGTGCTGACTCAGGCGCTGCGGGAGATGGAGGCCGACGGGCTGGTCCACCGGGAGGTGCACGATGTACGGCCGTTGAAGACCGTGTACTCCCTGACCTCATTCGGGGCCGAGTCGGTCGCAGTACTGACGTCGGTGCGTCAGAACCGGAATCGCACGATGCGGGTGGAGCGTTTCATGCCCGGCAGCAGGTTCATGAGGCGGTACATGCGGCGTATGTTCGCGGGTGCCTTGGCCATCAGCACCGGTGAGTCGTTCATCGGCGCCTCGTCGACGTATTCGAGCCGCGGGTGCCAGTCGGCCAGCGCGGCCGGGTCGTTGAAGCCGCAGTGGAACTGGGCGTCGTATCTGCGCAGCAAGGGGTCCCATTTCGAGGTTCGCCACGCCCAGACCGCCACCGTGTCGAACTGTATCTGGCCGGTGGGGAAGGCGTCGGCGACGCTGGTCAGCAGTCGCCGGATGTCGGTCTCGGTCAGGTAGGGCACCAGTCCTTCGGCGATCATCAGCGCCGGTCGGCCGCGGGGGATGCGTTCCAGCCAGGTCAGGTCGGTAACGCTGGCGTCGATCAGGGTGTAGTGCTCGTGCGGTGGCAGGAATTGTCGCCGCAGTTCGATGACGGACGGGTGGTCCAGGTCGTACCAGTCGACGGTGGCGGGCGGGTCGATCCGGTACACCCGGGCGTCGAGGCCGCAGCCCAGGTGCAGCACCACCGCGTCGGGGTGGTCGGCGAGGAAGCTTCGGGCCCAGTCATCGTGGGCCTTGGCGCGCACCACGGCGGCGAGGCCCATCTGGCTGGTGCCGAATCTGCGGTTGTCGTAGTCGGGGTCGAGGCGGCGCATCGCCTGCTCGGCGTATTCGTCGCCGAGGATCGGGTCCGGCAGTCGGTTGTCCAGTGCTTTGGCCCTGAGGACGGGGCTGAGGGTCTTCTGCACTCCGACGAGTTCAGTGTCCTTCACGACAGCGACATTACTCGCATTTCACGAATTTCGTGAAGTTCATGAATGGATTTAGACTGTTGCGGGTGCGACGAGGAAGGGAGCTTCGGTGACGCGAGCGGACGAGGGCGTCATCGCCGTCTTCCAGGAACGGTTCGCGCAGATCATGGTCGAATACGGCATGCCCAGGATGGCCTCGCGCGTGTACGCCGCGCTGCTGGTCGCCGACTCCGGCAAGCTGTCGGCCACCGAGCTCGCCGAGCGACTGGGGGTCGGCGCGTCGGCGATCTCGGGGGCGGTCAAATACCTGGTGCAGGTGCGGCTGGTCGAACGCGGCCGCGAACCCGGTACCCGGCACGACTTCTGCCGGATCCACGAGCACACCTGGAGCCACTTCGTCAGCCAGTCCGACCCGATGCTGGCCCGGGTGCAGGTCGGCGCCGACGAGGGCGTCGCGCTGTTGGGTCTCGACTCCCCTGCCGGGCGGCGGCTGGACGAGACCCGCCGCTTCTTCGCGTTCATACGCGAGGAGATCAACCAGTCGATGGCGAAGTGGCGGCGGCTCCAGGAGGCCGAACACGAGGCCGGCCAGACGGCCGAGAGGATCTTGCCGAGGTAGCCGCCCGGCCTCCAGCAGCCGGTGGGCCTCTGCCTGGTTCCCCGGTGCTCGGCCCGCCGGCTGAGCCGGCCTGGCTTCGTCAGTTCGCGGTCTTCCCGTCGCAGAACACCTGCTTGAGAAGGTTGTTCAGCGCCTTCGGGAACTCCTTTGCCGCGTCGACTGCGGCGTCTCCGCTGGTGATCGAGGCGGTCATGGTCGTCTTGCCGTCGGGCGTGCTGTACATCAGCGACCCGTAGCCGTTGACGCTGCCGTTGTGGTTGAGGACGGTGCCGACGCAGCCCTGGCCCAGGTCCTGTACCCACACCCCGAGGCCGTAGCGGCCGTAGAGGGCGGCGCTTTCGGGGTGCGGCTTGCGCATCTCGGCCAGCAGCCGGGCCGAGACGAGCTTGCCGTTGTTCAGCGCGGAGAAGAAGGTCTGGAGATCCTTGGTGGTCGAGATCATGTCACCGGCGGCGGAGATCCAGGTGGGGTTCTGGCGGGTGACATCGATCACCTTCCACTGGTCGGCGGCGTCCTGATATCGGTAGTAGGCGTGGGCGTGCGGCCCACGGATGTCCGTCCGGGCGCCCGGCAGTTCGGTGTCCTGCAGCTTGAGCGGCTGCAGGATCCGCTGCTTCATCTCGTCGGTGAAGGAGCCGGTGACCTTCTCGATGAGCAGCTTGGCCAGCACGTAGTTGGTGTTGGAGTAGCTCCAGCCCGTCCCTGGCTCGAACTTCGGCCCGTTGGACAACGCCAGCCGTACCAGATCCTCGTCCTTGTAGGTGTGGAAACGCTTGTCCACCCACTTCATGCCCTGCCAGGGGATCCCCTGCACGGGCTTCCCGTCGGAGTCGACGTCGTAGGTGTAGTCGAACACTCCGCTGGTGTGCTGCAACAACATCCGCACCGTGATCCGCCGGTCCAGCTTGAACTGGGGCAGGTAGTCGACCACTGGCTTGTCCAACCCGATCTGGCCGTCGTCCACCAGTTGCAGCACCAGGGTGGAGACGAAGTTCTTGGTGGTGCTGCCGATCCGGAACCGCCCGTTCGTCGCGGGTTTCGCGGATGCACCCAGCTTGCGCACCCCGGCGCTGCCGGCCCACTCACCTCGCTCATCACGCACGCGTATCTGCATCCCAGCGGCCAGACCGGAATCGACGACCGCCTGGATGACCTTCTGCAGCTCCGGGCGGTCCTGTCCGGCGGCGACCTTCGACACCGGGCTGCTGTCCGCGGTGGCGATCCCCGGTGCGGCCACCCCGGCCAGCAGCGCGGCCGTAACCCCTACTCGGCGGAAAACCCGTCGCGTCCGGACCTTGTTGGTTTTGGCACCCCTGGCTATTCCTGAGTTCAAGTTCGTCATGCGCTCCACAGCCCGATAGTCCTGAGTGGTGCTCATTCGTTGTGTCCTTTCGGTTTTGGGCATGGTGATGCCACGGTGGTCCCATCACGGCAGGGGGATGAGGGCGTGAGAGGGCTCAAGCGAAGGCGCTGTCTGTCTCGCAGCAGAGTGAGGTTGGGAGAGTGGCGCCTGGTCAGGCGGTCAGGCGCGGCAGACGACCATGTCGCCGTAGCAGGTGCGGCCGCGCACCTCGACGGTCTCGACGGTCTCTTCGGGCTCAGTCTTCTTTACGTCGACGGGGCCGTGCTGCTCGACCCTGACCAGCAGCGCGTGGCGATGTCGGTGAAGCCCTGTTCCCCGCAGCCACGCCGTGATCTCGTAGCCGCACGCGGGCCGGCCGGATCGCCAGAACAATGCCCTCCAGCACCTCCCTTCGGCTACTCAATGTTGCCGATTACCGGTACAAAGTAACACTGACTACCAGTACTTAGCAACGCCGAATAGTCGAATGCAAGCCGGAACCGGAAGCGTGGCCGCGAGTGGTGCAATCGCTGAACCGTCTCACCGGGGACGGCCCCACATCAGCCGCCGCGAACACCTCACCTTGAGAGGGGCGCTTGGTGCCCACTTTCCTGGCGCACGAGGCCGATGCGTTCGCCTGGCGTGCGGGTACGGGGGCGCGTTCCCGTAACCGCCCATGGCCCAGATCTGGGCCAGGGTGAAGGTCAAGGCCGATGGTTGGCGTGCACTTACCGATGTACTTGCACGGGAGCGGATCTCGACGGCATGCGGCGGGATCTTCGACAGCTTCAGTACCTGGCCGTACTGATCCGGCCGATAGTCTCTGGACCCCAGCTGACCTCGGTTGGCGTCGGCGGCAGCCCGAGCGTCCCACACGCTGACCCGCAGGTAGGGGTCGTATCTGCCGGGCCGGGGCGGTCCTGGCAGCCGTCTCCTCCGTCATCGGGCGTCCACCAGTTCAGTGCTCACCCGCAATCCTCCCAGCCGTTCGGCCCAATCAGGCGCTCGACGCCGTGCTGAAGCACTGGGATGATCATTTCGTGTCCCAGTCGCACCGGCGGATGACCGCTCTCGTCTCCGGAGCCGGCTACCGCAGTCACGAGCCGATCGTGGTCGGCGTGCGGCGACGCGGCACGCCCCCCATCCTCCTGGCCCAAGGGCTGACAGCCACCGGTGAGCCGGTGACCGCCACGACGCTCGCCTACGCGGCGTCACTGTCGAAGCAGATGACCGCGGCCTGCGCGGCGCTGCTCGTCCGCCATGGCGCGCTGGACCTGGAATCGCCCCTGTCACGCTGGCTGCCCCAGCTGCCGCCGTGGGCCGGCGCCATCCGCCTCCGGCACCTCGTCCATCACACGGCGGCCCTTCCCGCTGACGCCGAGGTCGACGCCCTCATCGACGGCGACCGGACCACGCCAGGCATCATCCGAGCACTCACCCGGTTCCCGGCCCTGGATCGCCGGCCGGGCACCGAACACGTCTATTCCAACGCCGGATACGTCTGCCTGGCCGCGGTGGTGGAACGAGCTGCGGACACGCCGCTGCGCGACTTTGCCCGGCGCCACCTCTTCGGTCCGCTGGAGATGGCGGACACCCGCTTCTGGTCCGGGCCCGACCCCACGCCCCCGGGTGCGGCGCCGCTGGCCCGTCCTCATCCCGCCCCGCTGTCCCTGGGCGACGGAGGGGTATGGACCACTCTCGGCGATCTGCTGCGCTGGGGCCAGGCGCTCAACGCCGACGAACTCGGCGTCTCGGGACTCATGCAGGCTCCCGGACGCCTCGATGACGGTACGCCGATCGACTACGCCTGGGGCATCGGCGTCCGGTCACACGCGGGGCACCGCGTCTATCGGCATGGAGGCGGCTGGCCAGGTCTGCGTGCCGCCCACGCTCGAGTACCCGACCTGGATTTGACCGTGGCTCTCATCGCGATCGACGACCACACCGAACGCCGAGTCCCGCTCCTCGACAGCCTGCTCGATGCGGTGACGGATCTGCGGGCCCCCGGCTCCTGAAGCCGCGATTCGAGACTTGTAGCATGTGAGGTTGTCACCGACAGCTGGGCAGGGAGTCGTCTTGCAGGTCGCGGCCGTCACATTCGACGGATTCAGCGAGCTCGACAGCTTCATCTCCTCCGCGCTGATCAATCGTGCTCGCGCGCACGGCGTGACCGCGTACACGAATGAGGGAGTTTTCCCAGTTCAGAGACGCATTTCTCTGATCTCTGTCAGCGTCCCGCCTCCTGGCTGACCAAAGTCCGGATCGGGACCTGGGGTCGTTGGTGGTGCGGGTGGTGAGACGGTTCGTTCCGACGGGTGACCCTTGGGAGCCGTTCCGATTACTGGACGGCGACGGAATGATCGTCGAGCCCGTGGCGGCGTTCTTGCGTGAGCTGCAGGCCGAGGACCCGTCGGAGTCGACAGTGCGATCCTATGGCAACGATCTTCTGCTGTGGTGGCGTTCTGTTTTGGGGCACGACCGGGTCCACCGGTGGGCGGCAACTCGGCCGACCGGGTTTCCTCAGGCCTCCAGCGCCCGACGATCTTTCGTACGCAGACGTCGGTGCGGGCAGGAATCGGCTGGTCGAGGGGAGTTCAGGCGTAGGCGTCCTCGATGGCGACTCGTCGCACTGTACGCAGCGTCGACTGGAGACTGTCCAGATCGGTGGAGCCCAGAGCGAGGCGGAGCGCCTGTGGTGTGTGCGTCGAGGTGGTGAACGGCTCGGCCGTGCTTACCGAGATGCGCTGGCGCGCGAGCGTGGCGGTCAGGCGATCGGCGCGTGCGTCGTCCGGCAGCGGCAGCCAGGTGAAGTAGGACGAGGGATGGCTGATCAGTGGTAGGCCTGCCAGCTCTTGTCTGGCGAGTGCTTGGCGGGTCTTGGCGTCGTCTCGTTTCTGCGCTTCCAAGTGGTTCACGGTGCCGTCGTCGAGCCAGCGGCAGGCGATCGCGGTGGTGAGGGCGGGGGTGTTCCAGGTAGTCGCCCGGATCGCGCGTTCGAGCGAGGGCACCGCCGAGGGCGGGGCGACGACGAAGCCGACCCGGAGGCCGGTGGCGATGCTCTTGGACAGTCCCGAGACGTAGACGGTGATGTCGGGGGCGGTTACGGCCAGAGGCGGTGGAGGGTCCTCGGCCAGGTAGGCGTAGGAGGCGTCTTCGATGATGAGCGGACCGTGCTGTCGAGCGATCTTGATCAGGCGGGTTCGGTCGGTTGCCGGCATGACCCAGCCCAGAGGGTTGTGCAAGGTGGGCATGGTGTAGATCGCGCGCACAGGGCGGGTCGCGCACAGCTTTTCGAGGGCATCGAGATTCGGCCCGTTGGTGGTTGCGGGTATGGGCTCCAGGTCGAGATGAAAGGCATGCGCGAGCACCTTGAAACCCGGGTAGGTGAGTGCGTCGACCGCGACGACGTCGCCGGCGTTGAGCGTGGCCATGAGGGTGATGGCAAGGCCGTGCTGCGCACCGTTGACGATGAGGATCCGATCCGCGTCCGTGGTGATTCCCCGACGCCTCAGGTGCCGTGCGATCGAGGCTCTGTCCTGGGGACGCCCTCGATGTGGTTGGTAGCGCAGCAGCGAGTCGAGATCACCAGAGGTGGCCACCTCTCGCAGGGCCTGTCGAAGGAGATCAGCCTGCCCGGGCAGCGACGGATAGTTGAAGCTGAGGTCGACCGCATCCGTGGCGACGAACTGCTGATCGATGCCGTGACCGGCGGGAACCGCGATGTCACGCACGAACGTACCGCGGCCTTGTTCCCGGCTCACCAGGCCCATGGATTCGAGCTCGGCGTACACCCGGGTCGCGGTCACCACGGCGATGCCCTCGCGGGCGGCGAGCCCGCGGTGTGTCGGCAGCCGCACGCCTGCGGCGAGCCGCCCGGCCCGGATGTCGGATGCGAGCGCGTCCACCAGCGTTTTGTATCGCGAGGCTGCCATGCACCGGATTGTACGCATGACAATTCTTTGACTGTCCTGCTCGCGGGTCCTTAACGTGAAGACCCACCCACGCGGAAGGACAGCCGCCGTGCACATCGCCATCCTCACCTTCGAGGGCTACAACGAGCTCGACTCCCTGATCGCGCTCGGTGTGCTCAACCGCATCAAGACCGACGACTGGCGCGTCACCATCGCCACCCCCAGCCCCAGAGTGACGTCGATGAACGGGGTGATCATCGAACAGATGTCCACTCTTGAGGAGGCGTGCGCCGCTGACGCCGTCATCGTCGGCAGTGGCATCGCCACCCGCGAGGTCGTCGAAGACCCGGCGATCATGAACATCCTGCGCGGGCTGGACCCCTCGCGCCAGCTCGTCGCGGCACAGTGCTCCGGCGCGCTCGTACTGGCCAAGCTCGGCCTGCTCAACGACATCCCCGCCTGCACCGACCTGATCACCAGGCCCTGGGTCGTCGCCGCCGGTGTCGAGGTGCTCAACCAGCCCTTCTACGCCAAGGACAACATCGCCACCGCCGGCGGCTGCCTAGCCTCGCACTACCTCGCCGCCTGGATCATCGCCCGACTCCAGGGCAACGACGCCGCCGAAAGCGCGCTGCACTATGTCGCCCCGGTCGGCGAGAAGGAGGAATACATCGAGCGCGCCTGGCGCAACATCACTCCCTACCTGCCCGCTCCCACACCGGTGCTCCGGGACTCGCCTCCACAGTCACGCGTCAGCCGCTCCCCCATCTCTCGGACGATCATGCCAAGCTCCTCGCCAACGTTGACGGAGTCAACAGCGTGGGCCGGCTCGACCAGGGCATCCGGGTCGGCGGCGATCCGATCCACCGCTGCACGTCCGTGACCGATGATCCAGGCGCGCACGTCGCCGAAGGAGTCATCGCTTCTCGGTCGACGTCGTCCGTGTCGTACGTCAGCGTTGGCGGGCGTGCTGACCAGATGACGATCGTGGCGGGCTCGTTCAACTTCGGCGGTGCGATGAAGGGCTGACGGCCGTGCCCGGCCCGATGGCCGGGCACGGCCGTCAGGTCACTCGACCATGATCTGATGGGTGGCCTTGGCCGGCCCGGCCGTGGCCTCCCCTGGCCACAACGCGAGGTAGCTGTACCTGCCGGCGATGGCGGGCGTGTCGGTGAACGTGTACGTGCCGTCGGCGTTCACGCTCACCGGCGGCAGCTGGACGCTTCCGTCGCTGACGTTGTCGACGTACACGCTGCGCTGCACGGTGAGCGTGGCTGCCGGGGAGGGCGGCTTGCCACCCGCCGTCAGCACGCCGGTCAGCTCCATGGCCGTGCCGACGACGCCTGACTGCCCCTCGACGGTGACCGGCGAGCCGACATACGCGCGCGCCGGGGCCGTCACCGTCAGATTGGATGCCGGCAGCGCGACGCCTGTCACCCGCCACAGCAGCAGCCGGTTCGCGGAGCTCCGCAGCAGCACGAAGACGTCCGGGCCGGAGAACGCGACGCCGTCCAGGAGGAGTTCGGCGTCCGGCTGGTCGGCCGCGAACATCATCGCACCGGTCGCGGCGTCGTAGAGCGTGAGGTCGGTGCTGCCCCACTGGCGTCCCGCGGCGACGTAGGCCCCGGCCGAGCCGAGCGCCACGGCCGACGGATACCCGTCCCAGCCGTCGCCGTAGGTGCCGGTCGCCGCCAGGGTCCTGGTGTCGTACCTGGTGAAGTGATCGGGGGTGTCGGCCGCGGAGAACAGGGTGGTGCCGTCGGAGGTCAGGGCAAGGTCGCGCAGGTAGTCCATGCGCCACTCCTCGCCGTCGATCGTGCCGCGCAGCTCCGGGGTGCCGTCGCCGACGTCGTAGACCAGCAGCCCCCGCGTCATCGGCCACATCCGCAGCCGCATCACCGCCACCGTCCACGTCGCCGTACGCCTGAAGGCCGGCGCCGCGCCGGACAGCGTCTCCTCAGCCGACATCCCGCACGACGTGCCCGCCGCGTTCACCGCCGGAGCGCTCCTCGGCGTGGCCACCGACTGGCTCGAGCGCGGCTGCCCGCGCACCCCGGCTGAGATGGCCGCCCTGACCTGGCCACTCCTTGTCACCGGCCCGTCCTTCTGAACGCATGCCGTGTCCCGAAAGACAGCGGGGACAGCGCCGTCACGCTGCAGATGGCGCCCAGCGAACATCGGGAACGGGGCCCACGGCCCAGCGCGCGACCTGCCGCCGAGCAGCCAACGGCGCGAGCCGAACGGGAAGCGGGAAGCTTGCCACCGACATCACTCGGGTGCACCCTCGGCTGGGGCACGGCTTCCAGTCCTCAGGGACTCGTGACCTTGGAGTTCACCGCGCTCGGAGATCGACACGGTTGACGCGCTGTCGGTAGTCCACAGTGCAGCAGCGGCTGCTCGACGCGCTGGTGCTGATCCTCGCTCACCCGGCCGACTGACGTCAGGCGCTGACGTAGATGAGGGCTGTGCGTTCCGGGCCGACCAGGAGGAGGCAGGAATCCCCCTCGCCGCTCAGAACCTCGTCGAGGGGGAACTTCTTGGCGAAGGCGAGCAGGGTTGCGGAGGTGCCGGTGACCTCGGTGACGAGCGTCCGGTAGAGGTCGCGGGCCAGCCAGGAGACGAGTTCGTCGCCGGGGATCTCGGGGGTCGTGTCGTCGAACTCCCAGAGCCCGCTCGAGGCCCGGGCCGCTTGGACGATGTTCCGTTCCGAGTCGATCAGCGCGGTCCTCAAGGAGGCCGGGTCCAGCGCCCAGAGGACGTCGTCGTCCTCGTCGTCGCCCTCCTCGGCGATCAGCCAGTGCCCGTCTCCCGCCCAGCCTGCCCGGAAGGCGTCGTGGGGATCGGGGACGTCGAGGTCGACATCGTGGGTTCCGAAGCTCACCGCGAACGTCACCTCGTCGGTGTTGTTGATCCTGAGGAATTCGCCCAGAAGTGTTGTCACGCAGGCGATCCGGTGCTCGGCCGCAACGGGGGCATCGGGGACGGCCGGGGCGGAACTCAGAGACAGCCGCCCCGTGGTGTTCCAGCTGCGCGCCAGAAGATGCAGCTCGTCGTCGAGTACGGGGCCGCCCGGCTCCGCTGCGACCGCGATCCGCAGCAGGTCTGTGGCGTCCGCGGCGAGGTAGCCGGCGGCGTATCCGGCCAGCGCCCGGCCTCGCCTGGTCAGGCCGCCGCCGGATTCCAACGCTCCGATGACGAACTCGTACGCCTGCTCCGCACCCTCAGAGGGCATCCCCCAGGACGCGCATTGGGGGCCGTCGGACGTCTCGTCCGGGTCAAGGATGTCGAACAGGTCGACGGCCAGCGGGTGGCGCCGCCCATCGGGGCCGTCGAACGTTTCCGGGAACGCCCCGTACTCGGTCACCTCGGCCGGGGAAGGCGCGGAGGTCCACTCCTCCTCGGGGGCCCTGCCTCCGTGCAGCGCCAGCCGCCATTCCGGCAACCACAGCCTGAACAGGCACTCCACGGCTTCGAACGGGCCGACTCGGCGAGGTTCTGCGGTCGTCAACTCTCATCTCCGAGGTTCGGGTTCGGGGGCGAGATCAAGAATAGCCAGCGCCGGGCGCTTCACTTGGATTCGATCCGGCCCATCGGGCGGCGCTTCCCGACAGAGCCTGGTTGTCGTCCGTCGTCTCCTTGACCTCGTAGCCGGGGATTCCGCCAAGTGAGTGTTCGGCCCCGTACAGAGTGAGCAGGCTCTGGTCGCCGGGGCTCAGGAAGTACGGGTCGGCGAGCCGGTCCGGCCCCTGACGGTCAGCGGGGAGCCGTCGTGATCCCCGGCGACCACGAGGGCCGGCGTGGTCATGTTCGCGAAGCTCGGGTTCATGAACGGGAAGTGCTCGGCCGCGAACGGCGTCAGGTCGGCTCCGCCCTTGCCGGCCGTGGCAAGCAGCACGCCTGCCTTGACCCGAGCGTCGGACAGGTCCGCTTCCTGCCCGCTCACCAGATCAAGGACGCGCAGGCCCAGCAGATTGCCCGCCGTCTGGCCGCCGAAGGAGTGTCCGGCCGCGGCGATCCGGCTCCGGTCGAGACGCCCGCCGAGGCCCGGAACGGCAGCTTCCAGATCGACCGCACCGTTTGTCCGACGATCCCGCCCCGCGCCGACTACGAGCTGACCGGCCTGGGCCGTAGCGCCATCGGCATCCTGCGGGCGATCGACGAGTGGGCGGGCGAGCACGCGGACACGGTGATCGCCGCCAGGAAGGCGTACGACGAGCGCGCCAAGGAGCCGGTCGCACCCGCTTGAGAGTTCGGGCCGATACCGTTTGATCATGCCCGCCTCCTTCACTCAACTGCCGTCGGCACCTCACCATGAAGCGGTGCCGGGATTGCGCTACCTCCCCGACTGGCTGAGCCCTGACGCCTGCGCGACGTTGCTCTCCTCCATCGACGCCGCCCCATGGTCGGCCGAGCTGCGACGACGAGTGCAGCACTACGGCCACCGCTACGACTACGGCCGCCGAAGCGTGGCGAGAAACTCCCAGACCCCGGCACCGCCCATTCCGGCCTGGGCCGGGCAGCACGCCACAAGCCTGGTCGGCGAAGGACACATGGAGACGGAAGCAGACCAGGTCGTCGTCAACGAATACCAGCCGGGGCAGGGCATCAGCCCGCACGTCGACTGCGTGCCCTGCTTCGGCCCGGTCGTCGCCGCGATCTCCCTGGGCTCGGCCTGCGTCATGGACTTCACGCACCCCGAGAACGGCACCAGGGTGGCGGTTCCTCTGGCCCCCGGCAGCCTGTGCGTGATGACGGGACCCGCCCGATACACCTGGCGTCACAGCATCGCCGCGCGAAAGAGCGACCCCAGCGCCGCGGGCCGCGTACCGCGCGGATGGCGGGTGTCCGTGACCTTCCGCACCATCACCGGCCCCACGCCTTGACGGCAGCCGCCACCACCGCCGCCGGGAGAGCTCGGCCGCGCGGCGCCGGCAGGGCCCGTGGTCGGCCAGGCGCGGCAGCGACGAGAGGCCGGCTTCGTCGAACGCCGTCTCCACCTCCGCCCGTCCCTCCCCCGGAGAAGTGCGTCCACCCGTCGTAGCGGGCCGGGATGACGATGGTGCCCGGCACTGCGGCGGCCGCGGCCGTCGAGCGGTTCGGCCGGCTCGGACCTCGGTTCTCGCCCGGGTCCGCGGCTGAAGCGCCGGGCGGGACGGTCAGCTCAGATGTGTAGATCTACGCGAGATCAGCCGGACAGCGGCCGCAGCTCATCGGTGACCAGCTTGACCACCAGGTCGTCCAGCGCCAGCACGGCGTACTCCGAGACGTGATGCTCGGTCTTGTCGCCCGGTGAGACGCCGTCGGCGCCGTAGGTGAGGAAGGTGAAGCGGCCCATGGTGAGCTGGGCGAGCTGGCGGTAGATGTACTCGCCCTGGTCGTCGAGGCCCGATGAGGCGATCGGCTCGATCTTGATGCCGCGCTCGGCGGCCCGGCGGGCCTCGGTCAGGTAGTCCGGCCCGTCGTAGTCGAGGTGCGGCGGGGCGTCGGCGACGAGGAAGACCAGCTTGACGGCCTCCTGGCGCCAGGACGGCTTGGCCAGCGCCTCGGCGAGCGCCGCGTTCAGGTCCTCGGGGGTGTCACCGCCGCCCGCGGCCCGCACCTCGGCGAGCTGCGCGCGGAACGTTCCCACGTCGGCGGTGAAGTCGGTGGTCCTGGTGACGTAGTCGTCGCCCTTGTCGCGGTAGAGCGTCATGCCGAGCTCCAGCTGGGGCCCCGCCGGCAGCTTGGCGATGCGGGCGGCGACCGAGTCGACGCCGGCCGTCAGGCGGCCGATCTCGTCGCCCATCGAGCCGGTCGTGTCGATGAGGAACAGCACCTGCAGCCGGGCGCGGCCTTCCGGCCGGGTGACCGGCAGCTTGACCTTGGGCGCGTCGCCGGTGGCCGTGGCGGTGGCTCCGCCGTACGAGACGGTGATCCGGCCGTCGCCGAAGACCAGCGCGCGTCCGTCGGCGTAGGTGCGCGCCTGCTGGTCGCCGGCCTGTACGGTCGCCCCGAACAGCGGCCGGCCGCCCTGGTCCGTCACGGTCACGATCCTGCGCCCGGTGACATCGGTATCGTGCACCTGCTGGTCGGCGTCGGCGAACTTCTTCCTGTAGTCCAGGTAGGCGGTGAAGGCCGCGTTGTCGTCGACGCTGCCGGCGCGTAACCCCGACTGCCTGCGAGCTTCGGAGTTCGGGGCGGACGCGCCGGCGGTGCTCATGTCCGCTCCGCCGCAGGCGGTCAGGAGCAGGGTGGTCAGCGGCAGAGCGGCGAGAAGTACACGGTGACGTGTCATGACCCTACTGACGGAAGGACCGGCGCAGGCGTTCGACGCCGGATCACACGGTGACCAGGCCGTGCCCGACATGTGATCTCAGGCGTCCCGCAGTCGCCGATCGCTCGTCGCCGGCCAGGTGACGCCGCCGCGTCACCGCGCCAGCCGGCCCAGCAGCCCGGACGCCGCCGTGATGCCGATCGCCGTGGCCGCGAACAGCACCGCGAAGTCCAGCGGCAGGTTCGCGGGGATGCCGAGCAGCAGTCCGCGCAGCGCGTCGACCTGGTAGCTGAGCGGATTGACCGCGCTGACGTACCGCAGCCAGTCCGGCATGACCGCGGTCGGGTAGAGGGCGTTGGACGCGAAGAACAGCGGCATGGTGATCGCCTGCCCGATGCCCATCAGCCGATCGCGGGTCAGGACGATCCCGGCGATCGTCACCGACAGGCAGGAGAAGAACGCCGAGCCGAGGAGCACGGCCACGATCACGCCGGCCAGGCGCAGCGGGTCCCAGGTCATGCTCACGCCCAGGAGCGCGGCGATGAGCATCACGACCACCGCCTGGATCATCGCCTTCACCCCGGCGGCGAACGCCTTGCCGGTGACCAGCGCGGCCCGCGGGGTCGGCGTGACCAGGAGCTTGGTCAGGACCCCCGAGTCGCGTTCCCAGATGATCTGGATGCCGTAGAAGATGGCGATGAACATCGTGGACTGGGCGATGATCCCCGGCGCCAGATAGTCCAGGTACGGGATGCCGTCGCTCGGGATCAGCCTGATGCGGGTGAACGTCTGACCGAAGATCAGCAGCCACAGGGCGGGCTGGATCGCGCGGGTGTAGAGCTCGGTGCGATCGTGGCGCAGCTTCTGCAGCTCCACCACGCACATCGCGGTGATCCGGGCGGGCAGCACGCGCCACCCGGTACGGGCGCGCGGCGGCACGAGCAGCAGGTCGAGGCCGGCCGTGCCGGTGCCGTCAGCCGACACGGGAGGCGGTGTTGCGGGTACGGCGGACATCGCGGAACTCTCCTCCTCCTTCGTCGAGGCCGCTGCCGGCGACGTCGCGGAAGACGTCCTCCAGCGTGGGGGCCGAGCCGTCGGCGCGGCGGTCGCGCAGGTCGGCGATGAGCCGCTCCGGCGTGCCGAGAGCCCGTACGCGCCCCTTGTGCATGAGCGCGACCCGGTCGCAGTACTGGTCGGCCTCGTCCATGTAGTGGGTGGTGACCAGGACGGTCATCCCGGTGGCGGCGCGCACCGCCATGATGTGCTCCCACACGCTCGTGCGGGCGATGGGATCGAGCCCGATCGTCGGCTCGTCCAGCATGAGCAGGCGTGGCGCGCTGACCAGGGCCTGGGCGAGTTCGAGGCGGCGTACCATGCCACCGGAGTAGGTGCCGGCCATCCGGTCGGCGGCCTCGGCGAGCCCGACCGCCTCCAGCGCCTGGCCGACCCGGGCCGCGCGCTCACGCCGTGGGACGTCGAACACGCGGGCGAACAGGGAGACGTTCTCACGGCCGGTGAGGCTCGCGTCCGCCGACAGCTGTTGGGGCACGTAGCCGAGCAGGCGGCGCACCGCCATCTTCTCGGTGGCCGCGTCGTGCCCGAAGACCCGCACCATCCCGGACGGGACGGGCAGCAGCGTGGTCACGCACCGGATGGCGGTGGTCTTGCCCGCCCCGTTGGGGCCGAGCAGCCCGAACACCTCTCCGGCGGCGACCGTCAGATCGACGCCGTCGACGGCCCTGGTCTGGCCGAACGAGTAGCGCAGGCCGGTGCAGGTGACCGCGTCACCCGTCGTCGGCGTGTCGTCCCTCATACCGTCCCCACCTCCTCCTGCAGGCCCTCGGCGAGCCTGCGCAGTGCCGGGAGCGCGGCGCTCAGCGCGGCCCGGTCCTCCTCGCTGAGCCGCGCCACCTGCTCGCGGACGAGTGCCACGCGCCGCTCCTCCCAGGCGCGCAGCCGCGCCTCGGCCTCCGGGGTGGTCAGCAGCCGGGCGGTACGGCGGTCGTCGTCGCTGGTCTCGCGGCGCAGCAGCCCGGCGGTCGTGAGCTGGTTGACCAGCGTGGACACCGAGTTTCCTGCCAGGTACAGCTCTTTGGCCGCCGCCGAGACCCCGATGCCGGGGTGGGCGGCGACCAGTCGCAGCAGCTCGACCTGGGCACCGCGCAGCCGCGGCCCGGTCAGCCCCCGGCGCAGCCTGCGCCGGACGAGCCGCTGGATACCGGTCAGGACGCCCACGAGGGCGTCGGGGAGTTCCGTCGCACCCATATACAAAACATTAGCTCTGTTCACGAGCTAATGTGAAGTGCCCAGCTCAGCATGTCTCGGGAGAATCAGACCTACATGCGTCTAGGAGGCGAGCGAGACGGCGTGGCCGATCGACGACGGGTCGTCGATGAGGCCGAGCATGCAGTGGGCCACGTCGGCGCGGGTGGTGCTCAGCCCTCTCCTGACGTTGAGGTCCCGTGCGGTGCGGTAGCGGCCGGGGCGCTCGGCGTCCAGCAGGCGGGAGGGGCGCACGATCGTCCAGTCCAGGGCGCTGGCGCGCAGCATCTCCTCGGCCCGAGCCAGGTCGGTGTAGGAGTGGCGGAGCAGGGGTTGCACGAAGAGCGGCTTGAGCACGTACCGGATGAGAAAGCCGTCGCCCGCGTCGGCGACCAGGCCGCTGGCGCTGACCAGCAGCATGCGGCGGACCCGCGCCCGGGTCATGGCCTGGATGATCGAGCTGGTGCTGGCGGTGTGGACGGTGCTGGGGCCGCGGTCGCGCGCGCCCAGCGCGGACAGCACGGCCCCGCAGCCCTTGACCACCGGGAGGATGGCGTCGGGGTCCATCACGTCGGCCTCGACGACGTCCAGCCGCCCGCGCAGCTCGGCGGGCAGCCGGGACGCGTCGCGCACGGCGGCGGCGACCTCGTGGCCCCGATCGAGGGCCTGGCGCAGGAGCTGCAGGCCGATGCCGCCGGTCGCGCCGAAAACCGCGAGTTTCATCAGTCGCGCCTCTCTAGGTTGGTGAGTGTTCACTCACCCTACCTCGCAAGGCGGCCGCTCGCGGTGACGGATCAGGCGAACACCGTGCCCACCTCGGGGGTCTCGGTAGCAATGGCGCAGGATCCAACGGATATGCCTCTCACCTGCACTTATGTAGAGGTCTCAGGCTGATGGGCCAGACCCGAGCCCTGCCCGCCAAGGCAGGCCCGCGGCATATCTGTTGGATTTTCGCCCCAAGCTACGAAGATCCCCCCGGGGGCCGTGTCCAAGATCAACCTCATGGCCGGTATTGGACATGTCCAGGCTGACCCCCAGCCCAGCGCTTCCGAGAACCGAGCCTGCGCACCTGCTTGGTCATTCCAGGTTGGGGAGATCGGTAGGTGGACCGAGCGGGGGGTCGTTGGCCAGGTCGAACGCGGCGGCGAGGATGGTGAGGACCTGAATCATGGCCTGAGGTGCCAACTCGTACTCGCCGCGCCTCCGTTGTGTGATCAGCCTGGCGCTCTGCAACGCGCGCAGGTGGTGATAGAGCTGGCCGCTCGTGGTCTGCTCGCCGTCTCCGCCGAGGGACTCTTGGAGATCGGTGCTGGTACGCCGACCCTGTCGTACGAGCGCGGCGAGCAGCGCCAGCCGCGGCTGGCTGCCCAGGGACTCCAGGATGGCGGCCACTGGCGCCCAATCGGCCGAAAGCAACTCGGCGAGAGCAAGCTGCCTGTCCCAGAGGCTCTCGCCGCCGGCCAACCGGGCGGCTCCGACGTAACCCACCGTCCCAAGCTTGTCCTCCTCCTTTGCCTGGCGGAGCATGCTGGTGGCTGCTGCGGTGAGCGATGGTGCCCCTGGGAGGCGTCGCGGTGGGGCAACAGTGTCGGCCCGATTCTCCAGGCGGGCGATCCGGCGCTCGAGTTCGGCGAGTTTGTCCTCGCTCATCACACTCTCCTACGTGATTCCATAATTACGAAATAGCGTAGGGGTCTGGGGCGGGTAGGGCAACGCCTTTGGTGAAATACCGGTTCCCCGCGGCGAATGTGCGTTCGTTGCGCCCCCCAGCGATTCGCTGTGGTTGCGGGGAGCGGCGGATCCCTGGCTCGGGTGCGCGCCGCCATCGGGGCAGCCCTCTACGGCCTGGCCACCAGGGCCGCGAGACGCCTGCCCCGGGACATGAGCCTGACGTCCGCCGCCACCCTGGCCACCCTGGACCGGACCGGCCCGCGGCGCATCACCGATCTGGCCGCGGTCGAGGGCGTCACCCAGCCCGCGATGACCGTCCTGGTCCGGGTGATGGAGGAGTCCGGCCTGGTCGAGCGGCGGGGCGACGCGTCCGACAAGCGGGTCACGCTGGTGTGCCTGACCGAGGCCGGCGCCTCCTATGTCCGGACGCGGCGCCAGGCGGGCGTCCACGCGTTCGAGCGGTTGATCGGCGAGCTCACCGCCGACGAGGTCGAGGCGCTGATGGCGGCCCTTCCGGCGCTGAAGCATCTGGCAGAGCTCGAAAGCCAGGACCGCGAAGGGCCGAAGCAGTGACCGGGCAGCCGGTCGGCGGGGTCGCGGTGAAGGCGTTCCCGGTGGCGCGTTCCGAGGCGCGGCTGCTGGTCCCCGCCCTGATGTTCATCGCTCTGGTCGTGGCGGCGGTCGCCAGCCTCGGGACGCCGCTCATCACCAGCGTGGCGACCTCGTTCCACGTCTCGCTCGGCAGCGCGCAGTGGACGCTGACCGTCGCGCTGCTCAGCGGCGCCGTCGCCACGCCGGTCCTGGGCCGGCTCGGAGCCGGCCCGCACCGGCGGGCCACGATCCTCGCCACGCTGGCGGTCGTCGTCGCCGGCAGCGCGCTCACCGTGCTGCCGCTGCCGTTCGCGTGGCTGCTGGCCGGCAGGGCGGCCCAGGGCGTCGGGCTCGGGCTGACGGCGCTGATGATGGGCGTGGCCCGGGACCACCTCCCCGAGGAGCGCAGCGCGGCCGTGATCGCCCTGATCTCGGTGGTCTCGATCATCGGGGCCGGCGTCGGCTACCCGCTGGCCGCACTGCTCGCCGAGCTCGGCGGGGTACGGGCCGCCTACGGCCTCGGCCTGGTCGTCACCGCCGCCGCCCTCCTGACCGCGTGGCGCTCCATGCCCGAAGCCCCCGAAGGCCGCTCCGCCCACGTGGACGTGGCAGGCGCGGTCGTCCTGGCCGCTGCGCTGCTCCTGGTGCTGTTCCTCGCCGGCGAACGGAATCTGTGGAGCCAGCACCTCGCCGTGGCGGCGGGCCTCGCCGTCGTCGCGGTGGTGCTGCTCTGCGTCTGGGCCGTCATCGAGCTGCGCAGCACGACGCCCCTGGTCGATGTGCGGGCGGTGCGGCACCCGGCGGTCGCCGGGGCGAACCTCGCCATGTTCGTCGGCGGGATCGGCATGTACCTCCTGCTCACGCTCATCACCCGGTACGCGCAGACGCCGCACGGCGCCGGCTACGGCTTCGGGCTGACGACCTTCATCGCCGGGCTGGTCCTCATCCCGTTCTCGGCGCTGGGGTTCGTCGCCGGCAAGCTCACGCCGCGGGTCCGGACGCGGATCGCCGACCCCCTGCTCCTGGCCGGCAGCGCCGTCGTGATCGGCGGCGGGTTCGCCCTGTTCGCGGCGGCCCGGTCGGACCTGGCCGAACTGTTCGCCGCGATGGGCGTGCTCGGCTTCGGCGTCGGCGGCTTCTCGGCCGCGATGCCCGGCGTCATCCTGGCCGTCACCCCCAAGAGCGAGACGTCGAGCGCCATGAGCTTCAACTACGTCGTCCGCAGCGTCGGGTACTCCCTGGGCAGCGCCATCGGCGGCCTGATCCTCGCCGCGGGCACCGGCCCCGGCCACCTCTTCCCCGACGACAGCGCCTACACCACCGCGGCGCTGGTCGGTATCGGCGCCATGGCGATCACGACGCTGACAAGCCTCGCTCTCGTCCGCCGCCGCTCGCCCGAGACCAACCCGTAAGTCAGATGCACTCATCCCAACACTGGAGGTTCCATGCCTAAGGGCTACTGGGTCAGCGCCTACCGCACCATTTCAGACCCTGAGAAGCTGGCTGCTTACAACAAGCTGGCCGGTCCGGCCGTCGAGGCCGGGGGCGGTCGGATCCTCGCCCGTGGCAGTCGGGTCGTGGCGCATGACGCCGGAATCGCCGAGCGCACCGTCCTGATCGAGTTCGACAGCTTCGAGCAGGCCGTCGCGGCGCACGAGAGTGCGGCCTACCAGGAGGCGCTGGTCGCCCTCTCCGACGGCGTCGAGCGCGACTTCCGCATCGTCGAAGGCATCGACTGACCGAGGTCCAGTCGGACCTTCACTGAAGATCCACCATCGAGTACGTGCACTGGGCCCGGGTGCTGGTCATATCCGGCCGGGTGTGGTCCGGTCTCTGTTCTCGGAAGCGCTGAGCTGGCCGTACGTCGCTCTCTGGACCGTGTTCTCGGAAGTGTCCGTCCCGAGAGCTTCCGGGAACACGTTCTTCTCGGAAGCTGCTGGCCTGTGGAGACAACCGGTAGCGGGAATTTCCGGTCGGATATGACCAGGACTCCAGTCCAGCGGGAGCCCCAGGCGGTCTGTGGGTTCCCGTCCGGCCCGCGCCGGGTTGTGTACACAATGCGGATCATGAAGAAGATCGGGATCCGGGACGCCCGCGCCCGCCTGGCCGAACTCATCGAAGCGGCCGGCGGCGGCGACCCGGTCGTGCTGACCCGGCGCGGCCCGGGCCGCAACGAGGCCGCGCTGCTGCCGGTCGAGGCCGCCGAGGTGTGGCAGCGCCACCTCGCCGAGCAGGAAGCCGAGCGTGAGCGGCGCGCGCAGGCGAAGGCCTTGGGCGAGCGACTGCCGGCGACCAAGCGGGTGCCTCCGAGCCTGTGATCAGCAGGGCGAAGACGAAGATGGACGGCATTTACGGGCGTTGAGGACATGGCCGCGGCGGAACGAAGCAAGGGACAGGACATGGTCTACCGGACACGACGGCGAGTACTGCGGCACTCCCCGATGGCCGACGAAATCAATGAGTTGGCTCAGTCGTACGGCTGGCCGGTCGTGTACGAAGCCGACCGGAACTTCGACCGAGGCAAGGGACGCGAGGTGAATTGGGGGGTGACGCGGGAAGCGGTGCTCGGCTACCTGGAAAGTCACATCTCCAACGACTGCTGCATCGTCGCCGTCGGCAAGGATTCCGAGCTCGCCGAGCGGGTCATTCGGCAAATGGATGACGACCTGGGGGACGAAATCGAGAGCTTCGCCGAGCTGCTGGCAGCGATTCAGGACGACGAGGATCCGCGCCACCTCGCCCAGTCCCTGGTACGGGCCGGGTTCGGTGCGCCGCGCGAGTTCGACCAGGAATTCTTCGCTACCTTCGCCAAGGCTGCCCGTGAACACGACGAATACCGAGTTCGGGACATCGCCATCTCGTCCATCGTCTACATCGAATGGCCGGAGTTCAGGCTGTTGCTCGAAGAGATCCAGGCGCACGACTCCGAGGAGCGGGTGAGAGCCAGGGCCGCCATCGTCCTTCACGCATATAAGGCGGTCGGCATGTAGCCGCCTGGACGTAGGGCCAGTGCGGCAGCGAACGAAGACGTCCGGAACACCTCCACCGGTTCCCCTGGGTATAGTCCGGCCGGGCCGCCACTCCGAAATCCGCCACTTCCGCTGGGAAGGAAAGCCTAGGCACTGTCCCGGACACAACTGGCGAGGCGCAGGTCAGCGACGACAGGTCTCGACAGATCAATTGAGAAACCACACACGGCTACCGTCACGGGCGTGACACGCCAGAACGCGGCAACCGACCCGCCCCGCGACGACGACGTCGACCCGGTGACCGCGCTGCTCAGCGCCTGCCACCGCTTCGCCACCCACGTCGACCTGCTGGCCGACCAGCTCGGCGCGGTCGACCTGGGCGCCGACGACGCCGAGCTCGTCAACGACGCGATCATGCGCGCCTTCACCGCGAGCGCGCTGGCCCGCGCACTGACCATCGGCCTGCAACGCGAGGCCGGCCACGAGGAGTGCCCGCACTACAACGTGCTCGCCGACACCGAGTGGGCCCGCTTGACGGCTGACAAGGCCGCGGCACACGGCCGCAGCGCCACCTATGCGTGCGAGCTGGCGCCCGGCCACCCGGGTCCGCACATGGCGCTGGCTCAGTCGTACGGCAAACGCGACACGTGGATCCGCTGGGCCGAGGGCGTGCGGGAGCTGGTCGACCTCGCGCCCTGCCGGTCCGTCGGCGTTCTCGCCGACGACCTTGCCGACGATCCCGAGCCGTGTCAGTTGTTCGACGGGCATCCCGGCAGCCACTCCTTCGACCTGGGCGTCGCCCCCGTCTACGGCCGGAGGCCCTCACCGGAAATGCAGCGCAGGATGGACGACCTACTCGGCGACCAAGGCCGGCCGCCGCGGTGGTCGGCGCGGTGGTCGGCGCGGTGGTCGGCGCGGTCACCTGTCCGGTCTGTAAGGTCCGCCCCTCCCGCGGCGCGTGTCAGACGCTGGCTGGCGTGGCGGGCGGGTGCTTCAGTTCTTCCAGCGCGATTCCCACTTCCCGTACGGCGTTGCTGAAGCGTTCGTGCAGCCGGCGAACGGTCGGGTCCTCGGGAAGCCGCTGAAGGTGCGGGTCCACGCTGCTTTTGGCCTGTCAGTAGTAGCGGTACGGCGAACCGGGGTTACTGCCACATCTGCTGACGGTGGGTCTTGAGCAGGCGATTCTCGCCCGGTGACGGAATCAGGGGATGCGGCGTTCATCCGGGCCAAGTTGAGCGGGTCCTGCGTCAGCGGGCGGCGGCGCGGAGGAACGCCTCGGCGAAGGTCCGTGAGACCTCCTCCACCGGCGGCAGCACGTCGTCGCCCAGCGCCTCCCGCAGCGCGGGGCGGAGCAGCATGTGCCCGGCCAGCGGGCCGACCATGAGCTGAATGAGCAGCGGCAGCGGTATCGGCCGCAGCCGGCCGGCCTGGATCTGTGAGGTCAGCAGGGTGCCGAGGCTGGCGAACATCCTCGGCAGGTTGGCCTTCAGCATCCGGGCCGCCGTGCCGTCGGGGCGGCTGAACAGGTCGCCGAAGATGGCCGGCAGCACTCGCGGCTCCCGTGAGAACGCCTCGACCAGCGCGCCGTAGACGGCGTGGACGGTCTCCTCGATCGAGTGCGGAGAGCCGGCGGCCAGCATCTCCAGGCTGGGCACCGGCACGTAGCGGTCGAACATGGCGGCCAGCAGGCCGTCGCGGCCGCCGAAGATGGCATGCAGGCTGGTCGGCGAGCACTGCGCGGCCGCCGCGACGGCGTCCATCGTGACCGCGCCGAGCCCGTCGCGCGTGATCAGCACGGCCGCCGCCTCGATCGCCCGCTCGCGGACCGGCGGCCGTCCGCCGGGATCGACGCCGGTCTGCCGGACCGCCTCGTCCAGCAGCGTCCGGGAGCCGCCTAGCCTCCTCAGCAGGGTGCTGCGGGAGATGCCCGCCGCTGCGGCGATCGCACTCAGCGGCACTTCGGCCACGTCCTTGCCGAGCTGCGCGGCGGCCGCCAGCGCGGCATCCACCAGAGCTTTGTCCACGGCGTCCAATGGTACTGCTTCCCATTTGAACCTCACCTGTGTATCGTCTCCAATCGAGTTTCATCGAATGGTGAATTTCCAAGGAGCAACCATGATCGATGTGATCGGCGCGGGCCTGCCCCGTACCGGCACCACGTCCTTGAAGGCGGCGCTGGAGCGGCTCGGCTTCGCTCCCTGCCACCACATGCAGGACATCGCCGCCCATCCCGAGCAGGCGCAGCAGTGGAGCCAGACCCTGAACGGGCCCGTCGACTGGACCGGCGTGCTGCGGGGCTACCGGGCCGCGGTGGACTGGCCGAGCGCCCACTTCTGGCGCCCGCTCGCGCAGGCCTACCCCGACGCCAAGGTCATCCTCACCGTGCGCGACCCTCACGCCTGGTACGCCAGCCTCCGCGACACCGTCTTCGCGCTGCTGCACGACCCCGGCACGGCGCCTGCCGAATTCCAGCCCGTGGTCACCGGGATGCGACCGCTGCTGGACCACATCTGGCGCGACACCTTCGGCACGACGCCGGCCGACCCGATGCCTGAGGAGAGTCACGCCGTGGAGATGTTCCGGCGGCATACCGCCGACGTCACCGGGGCGCTCCCCGCAGACCGCGTCCTGATCTACGAGGCCGGTCAGGGCTGGGGGGCGTTGTGCGACTTCCTCGGCGTGCCCGTACCGGACGAGCCCTACCCGCGCCTCAACGACCGGCAAGCCGCCCTCACCCGCCTGCGGGAACCGAGGTGAACCTCCGCGTCCTGCTCACCCTCCACGCCGTGGTCACTTTCGCGGCGGGTGTGGTGCTCATCGCCGCGCCCGGCCTGATCCCCGGCGCGGTCGGCGTGCGCGTCACGCCGGATGCCTACCTCGTGTGCTACCTCCTGGGGGCCGCCGAACTGGCCGTGGCGTTCCTGTCGTTAGCCGGCAGAAGCCTGCGGGACCCCGAGGCGGCACGTCTCCTCACGTGGACCATGATCGTGTTCCACGCCTGCACCGCCGCGGTCGAGGCGTACGCGTTCGCCCGCGCCGCGGCCGACCCCGCGATCTGGGCCAACGTGGCCCTGCGCCTGGTGGTCATCGCCCTGTTCAGCCAGTACGGACTTCTCCGGAAGGAACGGTCATGACAGTCAATGAGAGCACCGGCGTCTTGGTGTGCGGCGGCGGCCCGGCCGGCATGATGCTGGGCCTGATCCTGGCCCGCGCCGGCATCGAGGTCACCGTCCTGGAGAAACACGGCGACTTCCTGCGCGACTTCCGCGGCGACACCGTGCACCCCGCCACCGTCCGGCTCATGGACGAGCTCGGCCTCGGCGACGGCTTTCGCGCCCTGCCGCAGAGCCGCCTGGGCAACCTGTCACTCCCCTCGCCCGACGGGAGCATGGTGACCTTGGGCGACTTCGAGGCGCTGCCGGAGCCGTACAACTACATCGCGATGGTGCCGCAGTGGGACCTGCTGTCCTTCCTCGCCAAGGCGGCCGGCGAGGAGCCCGGCTTCACCCTGCGCATGAACACCGAGGCGACCGCACTGCTGCGCGACGGCGAGAAGATCACCGGGGTCCGGTACCGCACGGCGGACGGCCGCGACGGGCGCATCCGCGCCGAGCTGACCATCGCCTGCGACGGCAGGCACTCCACGCTGCGCCGCGATGCGGGCCTGGTGCCCAAGGAGTTCCGCGTGCCGTTCGACGTCTGGTGGTTCCGCCTGCCCAGGCCGGCCGGCGAGCGAGAGGCGCCCGCCGCCGTGACACCGGTCGCGCGGGGCCCCGAGGCGCTGATCTCGCTGGCCCGCGACGACTACTACCAGGTGGCGTACTTCACCGCCAAGGGCTCCGACGCGCGGCTGCGGGCCGAGGGGATCAAGCGCTTCCGCGAGCGCATCGCCCACCTGCGCCCGGACTTCGCCGACCGGGTGAGCGGGCTGGCGAGCATGGACGACGTGCACGTGCTCGACGTCCGGCTGAACAGGCTCGACCGCTGGTACCTCGACGGGCTGCTGCTCATCGGCGACGCCGCGCACGCCATGTCCCCGGCCGGCGGGGTGGGCATCAACCTGGCCATCCAGGACGCGGTCGCCGCCGGCACCATCCTGGCCGGGCCGTTACGCCGGCACGCCGTCACCCTCGCGGATCTCGCGGCCGTGCAACGGCGCAGGTACCGGCCCACCGTGATCGTGCAGAACGGTCAGCGGCTGTTGCAGCGGGTCATGTTCGAGAAGCAGTTCGCGGGCAAACGCTCCGGGCCGCCGAAGTCCATGCTCTTCCTCAGCCGCGTGATTCCCGGGTTCCGCAAGATCCCCGCCCGCTTCGTCGGCTTCGGGCCCCGCCCTGAGCACGCTCCCGCGTTCGCCCGCCCGGAACGGAAAAGCCCATGATCGAACGAAAGGAGTTCACCATGACGACGGATGTGGTCGTGGCCGGCGGCGGGCCCGCGGGCATGATGCTGAGCCTGATCCTGGCCCGCGCCGGCATCTCCGTCACCGTCCTGGAGAAACACGGCGACTTCCTGCGCGACTTCCGCGGGGACACCGTGCACGCCTCGACCGTCCGGCTGATGGACGAGCTCGGCCTGGGCAAAGAGTTCCGCCGACTGCCGCAGAGCCGGTTGGGCGATCTGCAGGCGCCGCTCCCGGACGGCAGCCGGATCACACTCAGCGACTTCGCCGGTCTGCCCGCGCCGTACAGCTACATCGCGATGATCCCGCGGTGGGACCTGCTCAACTTCCTGGCCGCCGCGGCGGCCGGCGAGCCGACCTTCACCTTGCGGATGAACACCGCCGTCACCGGCCTGATACGGCCCGGAACTCCCACACCTTTGGCGAGCCGCCACTCAACCTCTGGTCCCCTGCGTCCTTGTCGGAGCGCCGCTCTACTGATCGGGAGCCAGCGAGAACATCCCATTCCCGCAAGCGGCCCGGAGCCCCAGATTTCAGGGGGTCAGACGAGGCTCAGGGCGCTGCCCGAGGCGCCCCCCGCGCGGACCGCAGCCGCCCGTCCGGCAACAGTTCGGAGGCCGTTGGCATACGTTCCTCCCACGCGGCCGTGGGCCACCGGGTCCGCTCACTCCAGACCACACCGGCCAGGTGTGCGCCGCCCAGATTCGCGCGGGTCAGGTCCGCGCCCGTCAAATCCGCGCGAACCAGGCGCACGCCGGGCAGGTTCGCGCCGGTCAGATCTGAAATGCCCCACGGGGAGCTGCGGAGGGAGCGCGCGAAGGCCCGAGCCAGGCGCATCCAAGCCTGCCGGAACCCCCGTCCAGCCCGGTTGTCCCCGGACGGGCGGAAGGCGGGTGACGTCCGGGCGAAGGCGCTGACGATCCGGCCCGTCAGAGAACCAGCGCGTACCATCACGCCCCTCCTCCAGGGCCGGTGACCTCGGTTTGCCCCGAAAGACGTTCTGAGCGTGAGGGCGGGTCTTGAAGGAGCGCCGGAGCTCCGGCAGCGACGGGCGGGGACGCGGCCGCAGGGGCGGCCATGGGCAGGTCCGCGTGCACGGGGATCTGCTGGCTGAGCTTTTCCAGGATGAGCGGCGCGACCGCCCCCAGCGCCAGGGCGATACGGGGCGTCATCCCATTGACCGACGCGCTGGCGGCCCCGGCCATCACCGCGCTGGCCGCCACGCGGCCCAGCACCGAGACCAGATATGGGCCGCCGCCCAGCCCCCACAGCGCAAACACCCAGCCGTCCATACACCGACCGTAGTCTTACGACTCCAGGCTGCCTATCTAGTCGAGACACTTGGCGTTACCTGGGCGGTTGATTCTCGCAAGCGTGAACAAGCGTGGCGGCCCGCCGTAGCCGTGGGAGTCCCAGGCCTTGCAGGCCTGCCGGTAAGAATCGCGCCGCACGACCCAAACGAGCGGCGTCGCCGCAGGTCACGGTGAGCGACGGTGCCACTCGCTGGGACGAAGCCCCCATAGACGCGCCGCCCGCTCTCGAGACGGCCGCCACGCCGGAAGGAGGGCAGGCGACGGTGGTGCACGCGGCGACCGACGAGCAGTTGGCGATGCACCGCTGATGCCGTAGGTGCATGGCCCGCACTCCTGACGGCTTCCTAACCTCTCTTCCATGAGATCGGTACGGCTGCGGGGCCTCTGAAGTTGGGAAGGTGCTCTTGCATGTTGATGGCGTGCCTGGGGACGGCCAGGGACAGGTCGGGCAGGTTCTCCAGCAGGGTAGTGAGGGCGATTTGTCCTTGGAGGTGGGCCAGGGCCGCTCCGGGGCAGTGATGGATGCCCTTGCCGAAGGCCAGATGCGGGCCTTGGTCACGGCGCAGGTCGAGCTGGTGCGGGTCGGTGAATCGCAGTGGGTCGCGGTTGGCCTCGTACAGCACGACGCAGACTTCGTCGTGGGCGGCAAGGGCTGTGCCGCACAGGTTGGTGGGGCCGGCGACGAAGCGGGGTGCGGCCAGCCCGTTGGGGGATATGAAGCGCAGCAGTTCGTCAGTCGCGGTGGGCACCAGCGCGGGGTGGTCGCGCAGGTCGGCGAGTTGGTCGGGGTGATCGAGCAATACGACAGCGGCGTGGGCGATGAAGCGAGCGACGGGTTCCACTCCGGCGATCACCAGCTGGGCGAGCATGGAGGTGAGCTCGTCGTGACTCAAGCCGCCGTCCTGGTCTTCGGACTCGATCAGCCGGGTGAGCAGGTCGTCTTGAGGTTGCCGGCGTTTGCTCTGGATGACCTGCTCGAATAGGGCCAGCATCGCTCGGTGGTTGGCGGCGTTGAGGGCGCGGCTCGCCGCGCCTTCGGGCACGGCGAGGATCCCTGCGGTGAACAGGCGTCGGTGCTGGTAGCTTCGCCGGAAGCTGTCGGGGAAGCCGGCCGTCTGGCACAGCGTGGTGATCGCCAGGGGGTAGGCGAAGTCTTCCAGCAGTTCCGCGGTGCCGCTGGCGCCGGCTCCTATGGCGTGCAGGAGCCGATCGGCGGTCTGCCGGATGCTGGGCCGCAGAGTACGAGTGCGCCGGACGGTCAGGTGGGGTGCGACGAGCCGCCGTTGCCGGGTGTGACAGGGAGGGTCGAGGAAGAGCATCTGCCGGCTCAGCTTGGGGCGCAGGTCTTCCTCGATCCAGGACCTGCTCAGCCGTCCGGGCGGTGCCCACGCGTCCATGTCGGAGCTGAGGTGGGGGCTGCTGAGGAGCGCCTCGCTGCACGCGTATCCGGTCACGTCCCATCGTGTCGATCCGCGGCTGCGGTTTCGGGAAATCTTATGGTGCGGGTGCGTCATCACATGCCTGCGCTGTCGACACGTAGCCGGGGCGGCCGCCCCGTGCGGGCGGGCGGGGTGTCGTCCGGTCCGCTCGTTTTTGCGATCTTGATGTGGACGCGGAGCAGGTGCCGGTCGGTGCCGGGCGGGTAGGGCTCGCGCGTGTGCAGGAGGGCCCGGTTGTCGGCCAGGATGATGTCGCCGACTTGCCAGCGGTGGGCGTACATGTGCCGGGGATCGTAGAGGGCGTCGCGCAGTTGGCGCATGATGGCGGCGGGGTCGCATCCTTCCGGGGCCGTTTCCAGGGTGATGTGCGGCGGATTGAGGATGCTGGTGCCCTCGGGCACGGGTTCGGTGAAGCGCAGGGTGAGCTGGCCGGTGTGCGGATGGTCGACGACCAGCGGGCACGTCCGGCTGATCATGTCCTCGGCCAGGGGGCGCTGGTACCGGAAGGTGAGCGTCTTCCACCGGGCCAGGGTGTCGGGGGCGGTATCGGCGATGACCTCGGTGGTGTCGCTGAACAGGGTCGCGCCGCCGGACTGGGCGGTGTCGACGGCCCGCAGGCATTGGAACACCTGGATGTCGGGGGTGTCGGGCTTGTACATGCCGTCCCAGTGGATGGGCATGAAGCCGGTGTCGTTGACGTGATCGTCCGGCTCTGTCTTGGCCACGACCGACATGGCCGGCCGGTCTGCCCAGATCACGGGCTCTCCCAGGGCGCAGGCGAAGTCCTCGAACTGGTCGCAGGTTTCCGCTCCGGTGAATCCGCGGAGCAGGATCAGGTGTTCGGCGAGCAGCAGGTGCTTCAGCCATTGGGGAGGCAGCTCGGCCAGATCGGCCGTGCCGTCGGCCGACAGTGTCACGCCGAAGGGGGTGTTTCGGTGGCGCTGCCAGCGGGGGCGGGCGGCGGCGGGTACGGTTTCCGTTCGCGCAGCGGGCACGAGTGCGTCCTCCTTTGTTGATACCGACGGGGGTGCAGGCGTTGTGGCCGGTCCCGCCGGGGGTATGTCGCGGACGGCGCGTAGCAGGACCGGCAATGCTTCGATGACGGGTGCCTGATTCCACAACCGGTGCAGCGACCGCCATCGTGGGTCATCGGGAGATCCGATGAGGTGACGCGCGGCCACGTCCAGCAGCGCCTGCAGGTCCTGATGCCAGGGCGCGGTGACCCCCTCGGCCGGCAGCAGCACGTCGATAAGCGTCGGCAACCGGTCGTGCAGCGCCTCTTGCAGTGAGGGCGCGGCGATCGTCCGGGTCGGACGCCAGGGATGCCCGTCCAGCGGGTGTTCGCCGCTGAGGTGACCGGCAATCAGCTCGGCGATGTACGGGGCCAGCAGCACCCCATTGCGGTAGGCGGCGGTGGCCGCCAGCACGCGCGGATCACCGGTGGGTCCCACCAGCGGCAGATGGTCCACGGTGTAGGGGCGGTGCCCGACGCTGACGCCGGTCAGCTCGCGGTGGTAGACGCCTGTGTTGAGTTCGTCCCCGACGCTCTGGACCACGGTGATGATCTCTTCGAGCGCCGGGTCGATCGACGTCTCGCCCGGCGGTGTGAGCCGATTGGTGGCGCCCAGGTAGGCGGCGCCGCCCGCGCGCGGTACGAGATGGGCGCCGCAGGCGAAGCGGCGCACTGGCGTGCGCACTGTGGTGGGCAGCGCGAAGCCGGTGTCACGCACAACCAGGCTGACGCCCTTGCCCGCCAGAATCGGCGGCAGACGCAGATCAAGATCGGGCAAGGCGTCGGCCAGTGCGCCGGTGGCGCTGCCGGCGGCCAGGACGATCCGCTCGGCCTGGTACCGCTCATTATCGGCGCACCGGATCACCACCGGACCGTCGCCGCCCGTACTGCCTTCCGCCAACGCCACCGTGGTGGTGTCGGCCCACCACACCAGCTCGTGCGACAGGAGTAGGCAGGTCAGGGCGCCCATCAGCTCACCGCTGTCGATCGATGCCTCGCCCGCGAGCCACAGTGCCGCGTGCGCCGGGCACGTGCGTGCGGGAGCCAGCCCGGGGACCTGTGACGGCGGATGTGGCTCCGCGCAACCGCCGTGGTCGCGCGCTGCCCTCGCGGCCACCTCCAGCGCTTCCAGGTCCCCGGCTCCGTGCGCGGTGGCCACCAGCCACAGCCCGTCGACCAATGTGACGCTGTGGCCACTCGCCGCCCGCAGCCGCGGTAGCCAGTCGTCGTAGCGGGCCCGTGCGGCCGCCCGGTGAGCGACCTCGGCAGGCGCCGACGCGGGATGGTCCCCGGCGGGTGTCTCGCTGAACGGCGCCAGCATCGCACCGGCCGCGACAGAAGCCTTACCCGCGTGGGAATGCGGGCCTACCAGCAAAACCCGCATGCCCAGCCGGGCTACCGCCCACGCGATGGACAACCCGGTGATCCCTGTCCCGATCACGGCAACGTCGGCGGTGGCATTCCTCGGCCCCATGGCGAGCCCCTCCCTTTGCCTGCTCACTGCCACTAACAGGTGCTTGCGCGACTTCCACAGAAACATCACCTTATGTATTCGGTCAATTACTTACAGTGACAGTTTCGTTCTCGGCAACGCACGCGCCGCCTTCTGAGTCATGACCGTGATCGAAACGGAACGGCTCGCCATCCGGCCGGTGATCGTCTGGTCGCGCGCTCGGCACGGATTGAGCGGGCGAGGTTGTCGCGGGAGTTCAGGGTGTCGGGGTGGTCGCCGTCCAGCACCCGCTCCCGATCGGCGAGGGTGGCCTTGTACAAGGGGATGGCCCGCCTCAGGTCTCCCACCGACTCGTAGGCGTCGGCGAGGTTGTGGCGGGAGCCCAGGGTGTGGGGGTGGTTGGTGCCCAGGACCCGCTCGAAGTCGGCCAGTGTGACCTCCAATAGTGGGACAGCCCGGCTGAGATCGGCCAGATCTATCAGGTATTGGCCGCACCAGGCGCGCAGTGTCAGCAGGTCGGCCGGGAGGTCATCATCGCTGGAGAGGTGCCGGTAGAGGGTGTCGGTCTGGTCGATGAGCGTCTCGACCGCGGCGCGTGCGGCCCAGGTTTGGGCACCGTCGGGCAGGGTGGCGTTGAAGGCGCTGAGCAGGTCGATGGCCTGGTCGATGGCGGCGTCGAGGTCGCCTTGGCGGGCGGCGCGTTCGCGCAGCACGCGCTGCACCAGGCGGTGCATCACGATCGTGCTGCCGTCTTCGGTGAAGGTGATCAGGCTGGTGTCGGCCAGGTCGGCGAGCATCTTCCGGAGGCGTACCGGGTCGCCGTCAGTGTCGCCGAAGACCGCCAGCGGGATGCCGGCCGGGGACAGCACCGCAAGGACCGGCAGTAGTTGCCCGGCGAAGGGCAGGGCGGCCTCGGCCTGGGTGACCGACAGCAAGATCGCCTCTGCCGTACCGACCGGATAGGCGTCGCCATCGTGGGCGGGCAGGTAGTCACCGGCCGGGAGCCCACGCAATAGGCGCAGGTAGGCGCCATAGTCCAGGCGTAGTCAGACGATCACCGCGGCCGCCTGGCCCAGCGCCAGCGGCAGGCGCCCCAGCTCTTCGGCAAGTTCGGCGGCGCCAGCGGGGTCGTCCAGGCCGGTGCGCCGGTACAGGAACGCGGCCGCCTGCTCGGGGGTGAACACGTCGACGTCGAGCGGCTGGTAGGCGAGCAGGAAAGCGCGGTTGCGGGTGGTGATGACCACGCGGGTGGCACCAGTGGTCGGGCACCAGCGGCGCACCTCCACGACGTCGGTGGCGTTGTCAAAGACCAGTAGGGCCGGTCGGGTGGTGGCGGCCAGCCAGGCCTTGGCCCGGGCCGCGGCCGCCGCGGCGTCATCGTCAGCCTGGCGCTGGCCGAGCCGCTCGGCCAGCGCGGCCAGCCCGGTCACGATCTGATCGGCGGTTTCGGCGGCGACCCAGGCCACCACCGGCCAGCGCTCTGCCTGGCAGGCCCAGGCGTAGGAGGCGGCCAGCAGCGTCTTGCCCACCCCCGGGGTGCCGGCCATCGCGCAGATCACTGCCGCTCCCCCACTCGCGTCGCCGCTTTGGCCCGGGGCTGGGTCGCCGAGCCGGTCGGCCAGCTGCTGCAGCAGGTGCGGGCGGGGCTGGAAGCCAGGCGGGCATTGCGGGATATCCCCTTCGACGATCTAACCCCGTTCCGATTTGGGCGGGTAATGGTGGTTGATGGTCTGGTCACCGGCCGACTGGTACACCCGGCTCTGCCCTGCGGCGGTGGCCTCCAACTGCACATGCGGCTGCCGCTCTGGAGAATCGGGCGCGGAAGGGATGCTCATCGCTCGTTGATGGTCTGGTCGCCGCCAGCCTGATACACCCGGCCTTGGCCCGAGGCCTGCGCCCGCATCTGCACATTCCGCGCCCCGTCACCGGTCGAGACGATGCCGGTGTTGTCGCCGCCGATGGCGATCGACCGCTCGCCCGAGGCCGACACCTGCGGCGACGCCTTCTGCGTTGCGTCCGGCGCGTCCGGTGTGGCGACGGCAGCCGGCTGGGCGCGGTCGGCGCGCACCTGCGCCCGCAACGCCACCACGGCGACCACCAGCCCGGCCACGCCGACCACCATGCCGGTGAGCATGCCGATCACGCTGGCCCTTTGATCCAGTACCTCCAGCACCTCGGGCGGAAGGTGTAGTGGGTCGGCGAAGAACCAGACCAGCCCCGCCGCGAGCGAGGCCGCCAGCACCACGATCGCGGTGATCGCCACGCCGCGCCACAGCCGCGAACCGGGCGCGCGCTTCGCCCCCGCCGTCGTCTTCGACATACGTCCAGAGTGCTTCCGAACCGGCACGAGCGGGACCCATAGTGACGAATGCGTTACCTGTCATCACAACGAAAGCGAAACGGTCGTTTACGGGACGGCCACCGCGGGACTCGCCGCGATCACGTTTCCGCAGGAACGATCGTCCCGAAACCCGTTGTCACTTTTCGAAGGCGTGTGCACGGATGTCCTGGGCTTTCGGGATCTGTGCAGAGGACTGTGAAGCGCCGGCTTGTCCGTAGTCCTCTGCGCTACGGTGCAGTTGTTCCGTACTCGCGCGCGCGATGGTGAGGTCCCGGCATGGATGGCGGGCGGGCGCAGATCATCGTGCGGGGTGTGCTGACCGCCCCGGATGAGGCGTGGGACGTGGCGGTACGCCAGGCGGAGGTGATCGGCCGGCTGGCCGATCACGCCACGGGTGGGATTGGCCGCCGCGGACGCGGCCGAGCTGGAGATCTCGCGGCGTCAGGTGTATGTGCTGCTGGGCCGGTGGCGCGCGGGTGAGGGCGTCGTCTCAGACCTGCTGCCCCGGCGCTCCAGCGGCGGTCGAGGCGGTGCTGGCCGAGGTGATCCGTTCGCGGTATCTGGACCGGCAGCGGCGCTCTACCGGGAGGTCGTACGCCGATGCCGGGCCGGCGGGCTGCCGGTGCCGGCCCGCAGCACGTTGGAGCGGTGGAGTGCTCACTCACCAGCAGCTACCAAGCACCGAGTCTGCCCGAACAGCAGAGCCGGTAGCTCCCATTAGGCGAGGGTGAGCGGCCCGCCGGCCAGGTACGCCGCCAGCGGACCGGCCATCTGGGACTGTGTCGGCGGCTGCTGGGCCAGCCCGTTGGTGAAGGTGGCGAGGTGGGCGACCTCGTCGGAGGCCGTGGAGCCGAGGTGGCCGAGCAGGTCGACCGCGCGCGGGACTATCCGGGCGAGGGTGTCCTGCACGCCGTATCGGACATACAGCGCGTCGGCGAGCGTCGACTCGGCCGGGTCGCCGGCGTCGATCCGGCTGGCGACGCCCTCCGCGGCCGACATCGCGAGCTCGGCCTCCACCAGCAGCCGGACCCGCTCGGACTCGGGCACCTGGTCGTTGAGCAGCACCCGCTCGACCAGTGCGCTGGCGGCCCCGAGGTAGCTGCCCGTCATCAGCAGCTGGAACCAGACGAAGCCCGCGGTCAACGGTATGTCCACCGGGACGTCGTGGTTGTCGATCATCAAGTCCGTCCAGTCCACCACGACGTTGTCGAGGGTGGCCTGCTCGCTCTCTGCCCCCGCCCCGCTGACGCTCAAACCTTCGGCATCTGGGGACACCAGCGCCATCGCCGCTGCCCCGTCGTACTCGCCGTCGCTGGGTAGCGTGACCATGACGGCGAGCCAGTCGCACGACGGGTCCAGCGACCGGGCCAGACTGCACGGGCGCGTCACCCCGTTGATCAGCCACCCATCGTCCGTGTACATGGCGGTCAGCGAGGAGGAGAGCATTCCGGCGCCGGGGCGCTCCTCGGCGAGGCAGAACGCCACGAGACGTTCATCGTAAGCCGCCGATGCGACCTTCCTCGCGGTGATCGTCGATGGGTTGTTGGCTATGTCCAGATCGACCAGGGTGGCCACCCAGAAGTGATGCCAGGTGGTGGCCACGGCCAGTGACGGTGTCCTGCTCCCCAGTGCGCGCTGCACCCGCAGGGCGTCCAGGGCGGTGGCTCCCAGCCCTCTCGTGAAGCCGCTCGGCACCAGTAGCCCGGAGCCGCCGCTGTCGCGGAAGAGCTGGATGCCCGGGGTATCCGGGCCCTCCAGCTCCATGAGGGGTGCCGCCCGCAGGCTCTCGTCCAGCCCCGGCAGCAGCTTCGCCACAGTGGCGCGTTCCCGCTCCAGAAATCGCATGTCTCCCCCTACTTCTCCCGGGACGACCACCCGGTCGGTGGCTCAGGCCGGCTCACAGCGCCCGGGGTGACGCGCGGCTGCTGCCACACCGCCGGGGCCGGGCCAGGCGCTGGAAGCCAGGTTATCCCGGCAAGATCCATTTCTTGATCTTGGTGTCCCAGCTCCGGCCCATCGGCGAAGACGCGTCTGATGTCGTCGTCTGTTCGGGGCCCACCACCGCCATCGCCTGCAAGACCCTGTACGCCTGGAAGGGGCAGCCGGTTGACATAAGGCTTGATATCGAGCACCACGACCTGCAAAAACGCCCCAGTGATCGTTATCGCGCCGGACTTATCCCGCCATGTTCGAGCCGTA
The DNA here is from genome assembly GCF_044460125.1 of Nonomuraea sp. NPDC050153. NCBI lineage: Bacteria > Bacillati > Actinomycetota > Actinomycetes > Streptosporangiales > Streptosporangiaceae > Nonomuraea > Nonomuraea sp. NPDC050153. The sequence continues at coordinate 74,194 of NZ_JBITJQ010000037.1, read as the reverse complement.
ATCCTCGCGCGCACATCCGCCGTGACCAGGAGACTGGCCCTTTCGGCGTTACTTGGTCTGCGCCCCCTCAGGTTGCTTCCCACAAGCCGCCGAACCCCACGGCCGGCGGGCCCCCGCCGCGAGATCGCCTCCCGCCTGGTCATCACCCAGGGCGCCAAGAGGGGCCGGCACCCCTCCCCGGCCACCGTCATGCGCATGCTCCGCGACCACGACACCAGCATCGCTGGGCTGGGCGCCGGAGCCGACGATGCGAAGCAACGGTCGTAGTTCCCTGGCCGGTAGCCGAACCGCGAACTGTCCTTGGCCGTGATCCAACACCGTGATCAAACCGAGACGCCAGTCGGATGTTCCTGCGTTACCGCAGGTCAGACGCTATTTCGTTGAAAATTTCTGCATTACTACTGGGGCCCCGCGACGCCCTCGTCCTGGCCGCGCTGGAGCAGTGCCACCGCGACCTCGTACGCGCCCTCGACCAGGCCGAGACCGCCGCCGACCCGGTGGCGCGGCTGCGCGCCCGCCTGCGCTACCTCGGCGAGTGGGTACGCCACCATCCGGGCCTGTACAAGGTGCTCCACGAGGGCACGCTCAACCAGCGGGCCGGCATGGAGTTCAAGCAGGAGCCGGGCGGGCGCACCACCGCCGCGGTCCGGCGCTGCATGAACGCCGGGCTCGCCGCCCCAGGCGAGGCCACGGAGGTCTCGCTCGACCTGCGGGCGGCGGTGCACGGGGCCGGGTCGTCGCGGGTCAACCAGCCCGACCTGCCCTGGCCGCCGCTGGAGGCGCAGATCGACCGGTTCCTGATCAAGCTGGCCGGCATCGCGCCCGTGTCTCTCAGCTGAGAGCCTTTGATCTACTGGGCCGCCGGATGGTAAAGGTTGATTGGTGCGATTCCAAGGTGCGGCGGTGACAGCCCGCCGGTTCCGCCGGTCCCGGCGGGACGACTCGGTGCGATTCCGGGCCACGCGGTGACACCCCGCCACCTCTCGGGCCGGTCCGGCCCCTGGTTCTTCGCGCGGTGAGGCTCGTCCTCCCGCTGTCGAGAGGTGGTGTCGCATGTTCACCGGGAACATCCAGGAAATCGGCACGGTGGTGGCCGTCGACGAGTCGCGCATCGCGGTCGGCGCGCCCAGGGCCGCCGCCGGCGCGCCGGGCTCGATCAGCCTGAACGGCGTGGGCCTGACCGTCCTGCGGACCGCCCGCGAGACGCACGTGCTGGAGGCCGGCTTGTCGGCCGAGACCCGGCGCCGGTCGACCCTCGACCAGATCCGGCCGGGCACGCGGGTCAACGTGGAGACCCCGCTGGCGCTGGGTGACCCGCTCGCCGGCCACCTGGTCCAGGGCAACGTGGACGCCGTGGGCAAGGTCGTGCGGATCGATGACGAGGGTGCCGCGCGGCGCCTGTGGATCAAGCCGCCCGAGCGCTTCCTCCCGCTGATCGTCGCGAAAGGGCAGATCGCGGTCGACGGCGTCAGCCTGACCGTCGCCGAGGTGTCCCGCGACCGGTTCGCGGTGGCGCTGATCCCGCTGACGCTGCAGGCCACCACGCTGTCGGAGCTGTCCGTCGGCGATCGGGTGAACCTGGAGCCCGATCTGGTCATCCGGCTCGTCCGGCGCCGCCTGCCCGACCTGGCGCAGGCCGTGACCGACGTGGTCGCGGCGCTGCCCTGGGCCGGACGGCGCTCCGGCGGGCGCGGCGTGCAGCAGGCGCTCACGCAGCTCGCCGCCGGAGGAGGCGTGGTCATCTGGGACCCCGACCGGGAAGGCGAGGGCGACGTCGTGTTCGCGGGGGCCCGCCTGCGCCCGGAGGCGTTCACGTTCCTGCTCACCCAGGTGTGCGGCCATCCGACCGTGCCGTGCGCCCCCGAGGTCCTCGACCGGCTGGAGCTCGGCCCCGTCCCCGGCCCCGGCGACCGGCACGGCACCCGCCCGCACATCCCCGTCGACCTGACCGCCGGGACCGGCACGGGAGTGTCGGCCGCCGAACGCGCCGCGACCGTGCGCCGCCTGGCCCACCCGGACGCCGTCCCTGACGACTTCCTGCGGCCGGGACACGTCTTCCCGCTCGCCGCCCGCCCCGGCGGGCTGTCCGAACGCGCCGGGCACACCGAGGCCACCGTCGCCATGTGCGTGGCGGCCGGGCTGGCGCCGGTCGGGGTGTGCTGCGAGGTCATGAACCCCGACGGCACCATGGCCAAGGCCGCCGACCTGGAGATCGCCGCCCTGCGCTGGGGCCTGCCCCTGCTCGACGTGGCCGACCTCAGGAAGCACCTGTGAGGGGAGGGGAGCGGAGCGCGGCCGGTCAGGGCAGGTTGATCTGCCAGGACACGCCGAACCGGTCGTTGACCCAGCCGAACTTCCTGCTGAACTCGTACGAGCCCAGCGGCATCAGCGGATGGCCGCCTTCCACCAGCGCCCCGTACAGGCGGTCGATCTCCTCCTCGGTGTCACACACGACGAACAGCGACATCGACGGCGTGAACGTGAAGTCGTGCACGGGAGGACTGTCCATGCACATGTGCTCCCGGCCCGCCAGCGCGAACGTCGCGAGCTTGATCTTGCCCTCCTCCCCCGCCTCGCCGGGGCCGAAGCGCACGAGGGAGACCACCTTGGCATCGTCGAACAGCGACACGTAGAACGTCATCGCCTCCTCGGCGTCGCCGTTCTGGAACATGAGGAACGGGCTGATCTGCGCAGACATCAGGAGTCCTGTTCGGGAGCGTAGAAGGCGGTGGTGGCCGCGACCATGGTGGTGACCACGTCGGGCGGGCCGCCCGCGGCCAGGTGGGCCTCGCCCCAGGCCCGGCCGCTCTCGATGATGTAGCGCCGGCCCTCGGGGGTCTCGTGGAAGGTGGCCTCGTCGATCCCCGGGTCGCCGCCGGTCGCCAGGTGCAGGCCCAGGCCCAGCAGCGCCAGGTCCCAGCCCACGCCGGTCGCGCCCGGCCCGAACTGCCCCCAGAACTCGGGCGGCACCTCGGCGCTGTGGCGCAGCTCGAACAGGGTGCCGCCGTCCTGGCCGGACAGGCGGACCTCGACCTCGGAGAAGCCGGGGTTCTCCCCGAACAGCCAGCTGACCTTCAGCAGGTTGGGCGGCTCGCAGCGCAGGATCTCGCCGCCCGCGTTGCCTTGGAGCTGGTACGTGCCCCCGACCCGGAGGTCCCCGCTCACGGGCAGGAACCACCGGGACAGCCGCTTGGCGTCGGTGCAGGCGTCCCAGACGTCCTCGACCTCGGCGTCGTAGTGCCGTCGCAGCGTTATGGTCTTGACGTCGCCGTCTTTCAGCTCGCGCTGAGCCTTGAGCAGCTCGTCCACGAAATCCATCAGGTGTCCTTTTCGTTCATGCGGCGCTCGCGCTTGCCGCGGGCCAGCTCCGTCGCCAGCGCGTCCAGTCGTTGGCTCCAGAAGCCACGAAATCGCTCCAGCCAGAGATCGACCTCCTGCAGCGGCCCGGGCTCGACGGCGTACAGCCGCCGGGTGCCCTGGGCTCGCACGCTGGCGAAGCCGTTGTCGCGCAGCACCCGCAGGTGCTGGGAGACGGCCGGTTGGGAGATGCCGAACTCGCGCTGGATGACGCCGGTGAGCTCTCCCGAGCTCTGCTCGCCGGCGGCGAGCAGCTCCAGGATCCGCCGCCGGACCGGATCGCCGAGGACGTCGAATGCGTGCACGACCTCATTGTTTCAGGATGAGCTTATATAAGTCAAACCTGGGATAAGGAGATCAGTCGTCCAGTCCCCGCGCGCTGAGGGCCTCGCCGAGAGCGTCGGCGTGCCGGAGCGAGCCGACCACCAGCGGCACGGCGAAGGCCCGGAAGCTGCGCTCCACGCCCCTGGCCCGCTGGGCCTCCCGGACGCGGGTGGCCAGCGCGGCCACGACGGGCACGCTGCGCACCGTCAGCGACAGCAGCAGCGACAGCCGGAACGGGTCCAGCCCCACGAACCTGGCCGGGGACAGGCCGCGTTCCAGCGCCGACATCATGGCGGAGGTGCGGGTGGTGAGCGTGACCAGCCCGGCCAGCGCGACCGCCAGCACCATGCGCAGCGTCGTGGACACCGCCCCCGGCAGGCCCACGAGCACCCACTGCATCCCGAACAGCCCCACCGCGAACCACCGCACCGGCCTGACCTGCGCCCAGGCCGCCGCCGCGCCGACCCCCGACAGCGCGTACAGGCCCGCCGCCACGACCGCCGCACCGGCCAGCGCCAGTGGCGAGCTCAGCAGCACCAGGGCCGTGCACGCCAGGGCCAGCCCGCCCAGCTTGACCCCGGCCGGGAGCCGGTGCAGCGGCGAGGAACCGGGGACGTACGCGCCGGTGAGGCCGTTCACGACATGATCTTCCGGTAGTGGGCGATGGCCTCGTCCGGCGTGCCATCGGCCACGACGCGGCCCTCGTCGAGCACGAGGACGCGGTCGAAGTCGGCCAGCAGCGGCAGGTCGTGGCTGACCACCAGCACCTGCTGCGGCAGCTCCCGCAGCAGGTCGGCGACCTGGCGGGAGTGGCGCAGGTCCAGCAGTGTGGTGGGCTCGTCCATGACGAGGATGTCCGGTTCGAGCACCATGACCGCGCAGAGGGCGAGCAACTGCTTCTGGCCGCCCGACAGGTGGTGCGCGGGGTGGTCGGCGTGCCCGGCCAGGCCGTACCGGCTCAGCACGTCGTGCACGCGCCGCTCGACCTCCTCGCGCGCCAGGCCCTTGCGGCGCAGGGAGAAGGCCACGTCCTCGGCCACGGTGGGCATGACGATCTGCGCGTCCGGGTCGGTGAACAGGAACCCGACGCCCCGCCTGATCTTGGCCGCGTGGCGGCGGGTGTCGAGGCCGAGCACGGTGACGCTGCCGGAGGTCGGCTGGGCCAGGCCGTTTACCAGGCGGGCGAGCGTGCTCTTGCCCGAGCCGTTGGCGCCGACCACGCCGATCCGCCGCTCGGGCAGGGCGGCGGTGACGCCGTTGAGGACGTCGCGGGCGCCGAGGCGTACGTGCACGTCGGCGAACTCGATCACGCCCGCGCTCCGTCCCGGCCTGAGCCGATGCCGATGTCCCGGCCGGAACCGACGCTCTGGCCGGAACCGACGTCTCGGCCGGAGCTGACGTCCCGGCCGGGGCCGACCACCTCGAACAGGGCGGCCACGCCGAGCCCGCCGCCCACCGCGGCCGCCGCCAGGCCCAGCGTCCCCGGCGGGGCGCCGCCGCGCACGAGGCGGCTGAACAGCCGGGTCACCACGACGGCGCCGGTCGCGCCCCACGGATGCCCCAGGGCCAGCGCGCCGCCGTCGGCGCACACCCGGTCGCCCTCCAGGGCGTCGAGCCCCAGCGCGTCGGTGACCGCCAGCACCTGCGCCGCGAACGCCTCCACGATCTCCACCGCCGCGACCTGCTCCAACTCCACCCCCGTACGCGCCAGCACCCGCCGCACCGCGGGCACCGGGCCCCACCCGGGCAGCTCGGGATCGCACCCGACGACGGACCCGGCCACCAGCCGCATCCCCGGCAGGCCGGCCCGCAGCCGCTCGGGCACGAGGGCCACGGCCGCGGCGCCGTCGCTGACCGGGGAGGAATTACCGGCCGTCACTGTACCGTCCGCCACGAACGCCGCGGGCAGCCGGGCCAGCGACGCGGCCCGCAGCGGCCGGGGCCGCTGGTCGTCGCCGCGCCCGCCGATCGGCACGATCTCGTCCCTGAACCGGCCCGCGTCGCGGGCGGCCAGCGCCCTGGCGTGGCTGCGGCAGGCGTAGGCGTCCTGGCGCGCCCGGCTGACGCCGCGCGCCGTCGCCAGCGCCTCGGCGGCCGGCCCCATGTCGGGGTCGGGGTGGCCGTCCGGGGCGAAGGGCGCCCTGGGGTACGGCTCCGTCGCGCCCCGATGGGTACGCTGCGGCGCGGTCGAGGCGCTCTCCGCCCCGCCGGCGATCACCAGGTCCATCTCGCCCGCGCGGACGGCCTGGCCGGCCACCAGGATCGCGGCCAGCCCGCTGCCGCACTGCCGGTCCACCGTCAGCCCAGGCACCTCGTGCCCCAGACCGGCCGCCAGCGCCGACACCCTGGCCACGTTCCCGCCGGGCCCCATGCAGTTGCCCAGCACCACGTCGTCCACCCGCCGCCCGGCCAGCTCGCGCGCCACGGCGGCGATCACGGGCGCGGCCAGCCGATCGACGGTCACGCCCTTGAACGCGTGCCCGGCCGTGCCGATGGGGGTACGCCGGGCCGCGACGACGACGGGCTCGTACCGTGGGTCGAAGTCGCGCATGTCAGACCAGCCGCCGGATATCGGGGTCGCCGCCCGCCAGCCGGGCCGCGACCAGGGCGCGGGCCGGCTTGCCCGTCTGGGTACGCGGCAGGTTCGGCACCGCGTACCAGCGGCGCGGCCGCTGCGCCGCGTCCAGGCCGCCCCTGGCCGTCGCCTCCAGCAGCGCCCGCGGCGGCGGCGTGGCGCACTCGGCCTCGATGACCGCCGTGACCACGGCACCGAGCGACGGGTGCGGCGAGCCGACCACGACGATGTCTCCCACCCCGGGCACCTTCCTGAGCACCTCCTCGACGTCCTCGGGCACGACGGTGGCGCCGCCGGTCTGGATCGCGCCGTCTCCCCGGCCGCGCACCCGCAGCACCTCTCCTACCCGGTACGGCTCCGCCACGTCACCCACGGTCGCCCAGCCGTCGCCGTCCCGGCGCAGCGGACCCGCGGCATCGCCCAGATACCCGTCAGCCAACCATGGCGAACGCGCCCACACCTCGCCGAGCCCGCCGCCCGCCGGGCCCACGGGCCTGACCTCGATCTCCACGCCCGGAAAAGGGCGCAACCCACCCCCGTCGGCGTCCACCGCCACGAACGACAGCTCCGTCGCCCCGTAGTAGGACACGACCCGGACCCCCGCCCGGACAGCCGCCGCCCGCGTGTCCGGGTCGAGGGCCGCGCCGCCGACGACGGCCACGCGCAGCGACCCCGGGTGCTCCAGCACGTCGGGCAGCCGGTGCGGCACCAGGTGCACGACGGTGGCCCGGTCCAGCAGGCCGGCCATCGTACGGGAGGGCCGGCGGCCGGGAAGCAGGGCCGTCGCCCCGGTGGCCAGGGTGTGGACGGCGGCGAAGGCGTACAGGCTGGACACGAGGGGGCCGGGGATCAGCACGACGTCGTCCGGGCCGATCCCGGCCAGGTCGGCGAGGTGCGGGAACGACTCCGTCCACGACGCGCGGGTGCGTACGATGGCGCGCGGCCGGCCGGTGCTGCCGGAGCTGAAGCACGCCCAGGCCCGATCCCCGGGCTTCGGCTCGTGCGCCACCGCGGGACCCGCCACCCCGGGCAGCGGCGCGTCCACATGGAAATGGGGCCCGGCCGCCGCGGCGACGCTCGACCACCGCTCCCGGCCCCAGGCGGGGTCGCCCACCAGCGGCGTCGCGCCCGCCAGATCGGCCGCGAGCACGGCGGTAAGGAGCTCGACCGGGTCCGCCAGGCCGATCGCGACCAGCGTGCCCGGGCCGACCCCGCGGCCGAGCAGGTGGCGGGCGGCGCCGTGGATCCGTTCGGCGAGCTGGTCGTAGGTGAGCTCCCCCTGGGGGCCGCACACCGCCGGGTGCGAAGGGCGTTCGGCGGCGTGCCGCATCACATGTTGTGCAACGGGCATCGAGCGGTCAACGCCCCCCGCCGGAGCGCAGCCGTTCGCGGTGCACGGCCGGGACCGCGTCCGGGTAGGCCCGCTGCGTGCCCCTGGCCACGACGGACGCCAGCATCACCTTGATCAGGTCACCGGGCAGGAAGACGAGGCTGGACACCGCCGTCGCCCCCAGGGACACCCCCGTGACGAGCGACTGGACGGGGATGCCGAACAGGTAGATCACGCCGATCCCGCCCACCAGGCACGCCACCATCAGCGGGAAGATCCCCGGGTTGCGGCCCGCGCGCTCGACCAGCCAGCCGGTCACCGCCGCGCCGGGGATCCAGCCGATCAGGTATCCGGCCGACGGCATGGCGAACACGCCCAGCCCGCCGCGCCCGCCCGCCAGCAGCGGCAGGCCGGCGGCGACCAGCACGAGCAGCACCACCACGGCCAGCGCGGCCCGCCACGTGCCGAGAATGGCCCCCGCCAGCATCACGCCGAGCGTCTGGAGCGTGATCGGGACCGCGTTGCCGAAGAGGTTCAGCGAGCCGGGCACGCCCAGCACCGCGATCAGCGCCGCGAACACGGCCACCCGCGCCAGGTCGCCCGTGGGGAACCTGCGCTGCTTCGATGCATCCATCATGGGGACGATCCCACACCAAGACCGCACACTCCAGGCATGGAGGGATCCCACAACTTTCGGTGCGTTCCTCTGCGAGCGACCGATACCTCTCCCACAACCGCGGTCAGGCCGCCAGGCGCAGGGCCCGGGCCACGTCGGAGGCGGACGAGGAGGTTTCCGTCGAGGTGTAGCCGTCGCGCAGGGAGGCGTCCAGGTCCTTCAGGCCGTTGCCGCTGAGCGTGATCACGATCCGCAGGCCCGGCTCCAGCAGGCCCCGCGCGTGCCGGTCGAGCAGGCCCGCGACCCCGGCCGCCGAGGCGGGCTCGGCGAAGACGCCGTCGCGGCGGGCCAGCATCCGGTACGCGGCGAAGATCTGCTCGTCGGTCACCGCCTCGATCAGCCCGCCGGACTCGTCGCGGGCGGTCACCGCGCCCTCCCAGGTGGCCGGGTTGCCCACGCTGATCGCGGTGGCCTCCGTCCGCGGGGCCGCCACGGGAGCGCCGTGGACGAGCGGCGCCGCTCCGGCCGCCTGGAAGCCCCACATGCGCGGGAGCCGGCCGGCCAGGCCGGCGCCGTGGTAGTTGCGGTAGCCGCCCCAGGTGGCGGTGATGTTGCCGCCGTTGCCGACCGGCAGGCAGTGCACGTCGGGCGCGTCGCCGAGGGCGTCCACGATCTCGTAGGCGACCGTGCGCTGCCCGGCCAGGCGCAGCTCGTTGCCGACCGAGTTGACCAGCGCGATGGGGTGGTGGGCGGCCAGCTCGCGGGCCACGCGCAGGCAGTCGTCGAAGTTGCCGTCGATCTCGACGATCTCGGCGCCGTAGCGGACGGCCTGGCTGAGCTTGCCGAGCGCGATCCGGCCCTTGGGGACCAGCACGGCGGCCGTCACCCCGGCGCGGGCGGCGTAGGCGGCTGCGGAGGCGCTGGTGTTGCCGGTGGAGGCGCAGATGACGGCCTGCGCCCCGGCCTCGGCCGCCCTGCTGATCGCCACCGTCATCCCGCGGTCCTTGAACGAGCCCGTCGGGTTGGCGCCCTCGACCTTCAGCCAGATCTCGCAGCCGGTGAGCTCCGACAGGTGCGCCGAGCGCAGGAGCGGGGTGTTGCCCTCGTTGAGCGAGACGGACGGGGTGTCGGCGGTGACCGGCAGCCAGCGCCGGTAGTCGCTGTCGATCAGACCATGCCAGGTTCTCATGCCCCGAACCGTAACATTCGTTTCGCGAACCTGGGAAAACCGGGTTGATGTAACATTTGTCATTGTGGAGAACGATCCGGTGGCCGACCGCCTCAGCGCCGTCTATCCCGAGCTGCCGCCCGGGGAGCGGACGATCGTGCGCGTGCTGCTCGACGACTATCCGTTCGCGGCGCTGGGCTCGCTGCGGGCGCTGGCCGAGCGCGCGGGGGTCAGCCCGCCGACGGCGTCGCGGCTGTTCGACCGGCTGGGGTACGGCGGGTTCGCCGACTTCCAGGCCGCGGTGCGTGACGGGGCACGGGACCGGTCACGGCTGCTGGAGTTCGTCACGCGGTCGCCCGACTCCCCCGTCGCCGCCGGAAGTCCCGAGCTGCGGCAGGCCGCCGAGGACCTGCGCGCGGGGCTGGACGGCACGCTCGCCGCCGCCACGGACCCGCTTCTGGACACCGCGGCGGCCCTGCTCTCCGAGGCCAGGACCGTGTGGGCGCTGGGCGGGCCGCTGAGCGAGCTGGCCGCCGAATACCTGATCCGCCAGCTGGCCAGCCTGCGTCCCGGCGCGCACCGGGTGCCCGACTCCACGCAGGCCCGGGCGCGCACGGTGCTGGATCTGAAGGGGGCCGACGCGGTGGTGGCGTACGACTTCCGGCGCTACTCCTCCGGCACCGCCCGCTTCGCCAAAGCCGCGCGCGCCCGGGGCGCGCGGCTCGTGCTGGTCACCGACGCGTGGGAGTCGCCGCTGGCGGCCGAGGCGGAGGTGTTGATCAGGCTGCCGCGCGAGGCCGCCGGGCCGATCGCGCCGCTCGCCCACGAGATCGCGGTCACAGAGCTGCTGCTCGTCGCCACGGCCGCGCGCCTGTCGCCCGCCGAGCGGCTGGCCGACCTCGACGCGCTCATCCAGACGCTCTGAGCGAGCGCGCGGCAGGAAAACTCAGTCGCGCAGGAATTCGGCGGCCTGGCGGCGGAGCTTGTCCGGGGCGTCGGCCCAGACGGGCGCCCGCGTCATCGCCTCCAGCCTGACCTTCTTCACCTCGCGTGGCGCGTCGGCGCGCACCCCGAGGTGCGGCCACAGGTGGTCCAGCTCGTCGTACGGCAGGTCCCACGACTGCCCGATCGCCCCCTCATCGGGAGCCGCCGGCAGGAACACCTCGTCGGCGGTCCGCGCCGGGTCGACCTGGACGATCGTCAGGCCGAGGTGTTCGGCCGCGGCGCGAAGGCGCCGCCGGTGGCTCTCGACGGTCTCCGGCGACGGCTGCCCCGCGGCGGACAGCAGGGACAGCACCCAGCCCGACGCGCCGGCCTTGGACAGGTCGAGAACGAGCCGCGCGCCGGTGTCGTCGGTGAAGGCCCGGTGGGCGAGGCTGGCCTCCTTCCCCGGCCCCTCGGCACGCGGGACCTCGTCGAGGCCGAGCACGCCGATCAGCTGCCGCACCTGATCGGCCGCGAGGTCCCCGTGGGCCAGGACCCGGAGCGCGGGCCAGAGCATCGTCAGTGTCCTCCCTCGTCGGTGAACGGCCAGTCGACCAGCCAGGCTCTCGGGTTGTCCGGGTTGTGGATGATCCAGTCGGTGTCGCGGAAGTGCGAGGACAGCTCGGAGCCCGTGACCGTACCGTCGAACGGCCCGCTGGACTCGAAGAGCCCCAGCGAGATGGGCCGCCCCAGCAACGCCTCCCAGTCATTCTTCCATGTCGCCAGTTCGGGGAAGGATTCCATCAGGCTCTGCTTGTCGATGTAGCCGTGACCGCCCATGAAGTCGCCCGGGTAGCGGTCGGGAGCCCAGTGCGAGCGGGCCACCCGCACCATCGGGGTGCTGGAGATGTCCATGTCGTAGTCGCTCGGCTGCGGCTCCAGCCGCAGCCGGTACATGGAGTCGAACGGGCGGCGCAGCGGGCGGATCGGGTCGTCGCCGAACCATTCCCGCAGCCTGCGCGCCGCTTCCGGGTTGCCGGCCGCTGTCTCCGCTCCCGGGAACGTCTTGTGCAGCCCGGCGAACAGTTCGGCGCCGGTCCCCTTGAGCCGGAGGTCGACCTCGGACGGCCCGATCCCGTCGCGTCCGAGCGCGTCGAGCAGCTCGCCCGCGTACCGGTGGTACTGCTCCGGCGTCATGCCCAGCGGCGCCTGCCGGGTGACGAGCCACTTGATCTGCATGGGGGTGATGCCGAGGAAGTCGAGGTCCCGTTTGGAGATGCGGTAGCCGGAGTCGTCGGCGGGCCACCACGGGGGATGGGGTTCCCCCTCGTTGAGCACCCGGTCGATGCGGCGGCTCAGCGGGTCGGTGAGATCGAGGTCTCCGGCGATCACGGGAGCCGGCCGCCATTGCCTGCTGGCGGGGCCCGGGAGGACGGCCGGCGGATCGACCTGCTCCATAGGCCCTCGCGCGGTGATGTGGTCCAGCGTCACCAGCCGGTCGCCAGGGAGCGAGACGAACTCGCGCTGCCCGAAGAAGCCCATGCCCGTCAGCGGCGTGGAGATGATGTCCTGTGCCGGTTTCCTGTCGACCAGCAGCACGCCGCGGCCGTCGAGGGAGTCCAGCCAGTCCATGACCACCTTCCGGTCGGCGGACCAGCTCGCCAGCGGCCGGCTCCGCATTTCGACCATGTCCCCGGGGCGCAGCGCGTCCCACGCCGAGTGCCCTCCCTCCGGCCAGGCCATCCCCCTGTACGCGATCACCTCGTGGATGCCGCGCCTGGCCAGTTCCTCCTGCGTGGTCTCGTACTGCGCGCGCACGAACTCCCGCAGCGTGTCGCGGTTGTACAGCAGCTCCATGTCGACCGCGCTGCGCGTCTTGCCGTCCATCGGCCAGGAGATGGCCTCGGTGAGGCCGAACTCCTCCTGGACGACCTCCTGCAGGGCCAGGACCCGTGCGTTGCTGTTGGCGTTGCGGTGTGCCCAGGCCGCGAAGAGCTCGCTCACGGCGATCCGCCGTACCAGGGACTCGGCGTCCGGGGTGTCCATCCGGATCACCTTGCCGGGCGCGTGGCGGGGGTCGGCGGCGTCGAGCTCGCCGACGTGGCGCACCTGCGCGCCTATGGACGGGAAACGCTCGTTGAACGGCACCAGCACGTAGTCGCGGTCGCCCAGGCGGTTGATCATGTCGGAGCCGACGTGCAGGCCGACCGCGGCCAGGACCAGCTCGGGCGTCGACGACCGCATTCTTCGCGCGAGGGCGTCGATGGCGTGCGTCTTGGCGTCGCTGGTGTCGGTGAACCGGCCGTCGCCGGTCAGCAGTGCCTCCGCGGCCTCGCGGGCGTGCGCGCGCTCGGGAGAGCCGGGCGGCGCAGGCGCCGGGTAGTGGACGGGCGGCCGGGTCTCGGGCATGGTGACCCCGTGGTCGGCCGCCCTGGGCAGCAGCCGCCCGGTCCCCCGCGCGTGCTCGGCGACGTGCGCGAAGCGCTGGAGCACCCCCTCGTACATGGGGAGCCGGTTCATCCGCGCGAACAGCGGGCGCAGGCTGTCCAGCTGGCGACGGACGATCGCGATGTCGCCCGGCGGGATCGGATTGTCGACCCACCTGAACACGCGCGGCTCGGTCTCGCGGAAGAACGTCTGGACGAACGGGTTCGCCGCGTCGGGCAGCAGCAGGTGGGACGTGGCCCCGTCGCCCGTCCCGATGAGGCTGCCGCGCGGGCCGAGCGTCAGATCCGCCGGGGTGAACCCGTGCTTGGCCGTCACCGCGTGGTACAGGCCGAGGAACACCCCGTCGCGGGTGGCCGGCCGGCCCTGCCCGGTCAGGTCCTGGTGCCGCGCGGACGCCGGCTCGCCGGGCATGTGGTCGGTGTAGACGTCCCGGCGGCCGAGCGCGTACGACAGCGGCATCCGGGCCCCGACCGCGCGGCCGACGTGCGAGTCGAGCACCTTGACCAGGGCGTCCCCGGCGTTGGCGTACCTCTCGTAGACCGTCCGGGTGCCGTCGTCGAGCGTGACGAGCTCCCGGTTCAGCAGGCCGTCGCCGAACGGGAGAGGTTGCCTGCCCGTCACCCGGGCGCCAGTGACGGGATGCGCGGGCAGTGCCAGAGCCGGGGCGTCGGCGAACCCGAACCTGGCCGCCGCCGGGTACGAGGGTCCGGCCTCGGCGGGAGGCGCCGGTCTCCCCTCCTCCACCGCCGCCCGCAGGCGCGGCCAGCCGGCGGCGAAGTCCGGGTGCAGGTCGAGCTCGGTGACCCTGTCGATCGGGGTCCAGGCCATCGCCAGGGACTCCTCACCATTCACGTGGACCGGTGCCCGCCGCGGGACGGAGACGATCACCGTGTCGAACGCCCAGCCGCCGTGATCGTTCCTGATGACCTGCTCGACGTCGAGCTCGTCGGGCGAAAGATCGCTCTCCTCGGTGGTCTCGCGGATGGCCGCCGCGGGCGCCGCCTCGTGGCTGTCGCGCGCCCCGCCCGGCAGGGACCAGGTCCCTCCGAAGTGGGTGGACGGGCCCCGCTGCTGCATGAGCACGTGCACGCCGTCGGGGCCGCGGTGGACGGCCAGCAGGCCCGCCCCGCCGAACCGGCCCCAGTGGGCGTGGCCCTGCGCGCAGTTCACCCAGCCGTCGCCCGACAGCGGCGGCAGGTCGAGTGCCGCCGTCCCGGTGGCGGGGCCGGGTTCCAGACCGCGTACGGCCGCGACCAGGGACTCGGCCGCGCCCTTCCACGTGGAGTTCGCCTCGCGCAGGACCTCCTGGAGCTGACGGGCCTTCTCCTGCGCCCTGGGCACGTCCCGCAGGATCTCCTTCAGGTGCGCGACCCAGCGCTCGACCGGCACCCGGTCCTCGAACCCCTGCTCGACCAGGCTGGAGCGGATCAGCTCCGGCGGGAAGCGGCCGGAATCGCCGAGCAGGGCGCCGACGCCGCTCGACCGGGGCACCAGAATGGGCACCGCCGCGCCGGCCGCCTCCAGCCCGACCAGCCCGAACCCCTCGCCGCGCGACGGCATGATCACCACGTCGGCCCGCCGCATGTCGGCCAGCATCTCCTGGCGGTCCAGCGTGAAGGGCTTGACCTCGACCTCCCTGCCCGCCACGGTCGACAGCCGTTCCCTGGCCTCCAGCACGGTCTCCGGGGCCGCGCCCCGGATGACCAGCCGCACGTCGAGGTCCTTCTGCAGCTCCCTGATCATGAGCGCCGCCTCGTGCCCGCCCTTCTGCGCGGCGTCGGCGCGGCCGATGAGCAGCACGGTACGGGTCCGCTCCCCGAAGAACGGCCGCTGCCGCGGGGCCTCGAACGCCACGCCGGGCAGCAACTCGTGCACCGGAGGCTCGCGATCACCGGGATTGGTGTCGGCCAGCCGTCGCGCCTCGCTCGCGAGCACCGGTCCGACGCCCACCAGCATGTCGGCCTCGGAGACGATCGCCCGTTCGATGCCCTCGAAGTCGCGGCCCAGCGCCTCCATGTCGGCGATGCGCCCGAGCGCGCCGGTCACCATGTGCAGCATGTGCACGAGCGGCGTGTCCGGATACAGCTCCTCACGGGCCCGCAGGGCGGCCGGGCCGGAGTAGCGGCTGTGCCCGATGACGACGTCCACCTCGGGCGGCAGTTCCTCGCCGTCGAATTCGAGCTGGTCCATCTCGCTGCGGCCAGGGTCGTAGCTCCGGGGGCCGATCACGTGCAGCCGCTCGCCACCCAGGCCGTCCGGCACCTCGTGCCCGACGCGGACGTACACGTCATGCCCGGCCTCCGCCAGCGCCTCGACCAGCTTCCTGTTGACGGCGATGATGCCGCCCTTGTGGGGGTCCCATTCGGTGCAGTACGCGAGCACGCGCAGCCCGGCCCGGTCGAGCTCGTGCTGCTGGGTGAGGCGGCCCCATTCCTCGGCCAGCTGCCGGCGCAGCGGCCCCCGCTCGTCCGGCGCCGCCTCGGCCAGCCGGCGGCGGTGCTCCTGCCAGAGCCGCTCGCGCTGCCGGGCCTGCTCGTCCCGCAGGACGTCGTCGGCCCGGGAGGTGTAGCGCTCCCTGAGCCGCTCGGCCCGCCCCTGCGGATCGTCGTTGTCCTCCTCGGTCAGCTTCCACTGATCCGGGCCGCTGGTCTCGTACCGGTACGGCCGCCGGTTGCCGGGGTCCTCGATCGGCCCTTCCGGGGCTGTTTGTACCTGCGCCGCACTGGTTCCTTGTGGGGCTTGGGGTGTCGCGGCGTGGCCGGTCTGAGCGACGTCCCTGCCGCTCAGGAGGTCGTGGAGGCTCGCGCCGCCCGCCGCCGGCTCGGCGACGCTCAGTTGCGGCGGCCGAGAGGGGGCCGGCCCGGTGGCGGGCGCGCCGCCGGGCGGCGTCTGCGCCTGCTCGGTCGCCTGCTCAGGCGTTGCCTGCGGCCCCGCCTGCACGTCCGCCCGTGCGCCGTCCACGGGCCGCACCTCGGCGTGGTCGACCGCCTGAGGGCCGCCACCCACGCCCTGGGGGTCGGCCGTTTCGGGGTGGTCGGCCAGCTCAGGGTGGTCGGCCGCGCCACTGCGATCCGGCGCCGGCGCGGCGCTCGTCGTGTCCCGGCGATCGGTCGTCGCCACGTGGTCGGTCGTATCCCCGGCGCCTGCGACGCGCGGTCGGTCCGGCTGTCTCGCCGGCTGTTGTGCCTGCTCCGGCCGGTCCGGTGTCCTCGTGGCGCCGCCCGGTTCGCTCCTGTGCGCCGCGGGACCCGTCTCAGGCAGGCTCGGCGCATCCGCGCGTCCCTGCACAGGGGCGTCCATGGTCGCGGCAGGAGATGCGGCCGCGCGCGCCGTGTCCGCGGCCAGCGCGGCCGTGGTGGCGGCGTCAAGGGCCCGTCGCGGATTGACGATCGCGCTCATGACGTCCACGCTGAACGGGCTGATCGTGTTCGTCCGCCCCACGCCCGCCATCGCGCTGCCCAGCAACGACTGCACGGTCGGCAGCTCTACCCTGCCGTACACGACGGCGTTGGAGATCATGCCGGCCGGCGTCGAGATCACCGCGTTCGTGAGAGCGGTCTGCGCCGCCCTGCCGGGAAAGCGCATGACCGCGTTGAGCACGCCGGGCGCGTCGCCCGCGGCCCTGTTGAGCGCGCTGATCCCGGGCATCCGTCCGACGAGCCCCGCCATGGGCCCGGTGACCTTCGACGCGAGCACCGCGCCCGTGGCGTCGCCCAGGATCGTGGAGGCGGTCTTCTGCCCGTCCCATCGGGTACGGGTGCCCCGGTCCATCTGCTCCTGCTGGGCGACGAAGTCCGTCAGGAAACCCTCACCGATCTCCTCGGGCAGCTCCCTGAGGAGGTGGCCGGCCGCCGCCCTGGCCAGCAGCCCCTTGCCGGCCTTCCGTCCCGCCAGCGCGGCGAGCTTCGGCGCCCCCTTGACGGCGACCTGGCCGGCGTACCTGGCCCCCGCCACACGTTCGAGCCACGTGAACACCTTGTCCATGAACGCCCGTAACCGCACGGCGAACTTGCCGATCACCCCGGACAGCGCACCGGCGCCGGCGGCGGCCGCGAACGCGGAGATGGCGATGGACGAGACGGTGATGTAGAACCCGGCGTTGATCAGCAGCTTGGCGTACTGGGTCTCCCGCGCGAAGGTGTCGTGCTGGAGCGCATACGAGTGCGCCAGTCCGGCCAGGGCCGGGATCCCCTTCTCTTCGTCGAGAAGTTCCTCGGCCCGCCGGTAGAACTCCTCCGCCGCCGGGCCCAGATAACCGCGCTTGAGCAGATCACGCGCCGTGCCCCCGGCCGCGGCGAACTCCATCGCCGCCCTGCTCCAGTCCTCGAAGGCGACCGCCAGTTGCGCCTCATAGGACTCCTTGCACTCCGGCCACATGTCTCCGGACGACAGCAGCGAGATCAGCGCGTTGCACCACGCGGGCAGGCCCGTCCCCCACGCGGGTGTGACGTCGGTGGCATAACCGGCACTGCCGATCGTGTTGTCCTGACCGGCCGGCGGGTCGGTGACGGGCGTGCTGACGTTCCTGGTCACGAGTTTCCTCCCCGCCGCGTGGTCAGGCCGGCTTCTCGCGCCCTTCCAACCCCTTGGTGGTCCCCAAGTCGGCGGCGGCGCTCTCCGAGTTGCGGACGTTCTCCGTCACGGCCGTCCCCGCCGACACCGCGAACCCCGTCAGCTCCGCACCCGTCCGGAGCAGCACGTTGGGGCCGTCGTCGGCCAGATACGCCCGCTCGAACTCCCGGCCCGCCGAATCGCGCCCCCAGGGCGCCGCCGCGTGCAGGCTCTCGATCCTGGCCGCGGCCTCGGCCAGCTTGTCCCGTGCCGCGACCGCCGCGTCCGTCCAGCGCGCCACCCCACCCACGACCACCTGCCGGTGGATCTCCAGCCGCTCGCCCACTGCCTCTCGCCCCCAACACACGGGCCCCCCATGTGTACGGGCCATGTACTGCGAATGAACGCTAGTTCGCGAGGAAGGCACGAAGACGTCACTTCGCCGATCATCGAAATGACCGGACCGCGCTCACCCGGACGCCGTGAGGCGCTTGTAGAAGAAGCTGCAGTCCTGGAGGGTGCCGTCCGGGGAGCCGGCGTAGTCGGGGACGACGCCGTAGCGGGTCCAGCCACCGGTGAGGTAGACGTGCTCGGCGGTGCTGCCGGTCTCGGTGTCCAGGAGCAGCAGGTCCGTCCCGGCGGCCAGGGCGGCCCGCTCGGCGGTGGCCAGCAGGGCGCGGGACAGGCCCCGGCCCCGGGCGTCGCGGTGGACCATCAGCTTGACGATCTCGGCGCGGTGGCGGGCGTTCGGCTTGCGCGCCAGGGCCAGGCCGATGGTGCCGCTGAGGGCGCCGCCGTCGCGGCACACCCACACCATGAGGCTGCCGTCGGCGACCGCCGGAGCCTGGGCCCGCCACCAGGCGGCGGCCTCCTCGTGGTCGAACGGCACGACGAAGCCCACCGACGCGCCGCTGTCCACCGCGTCGACCAGCAGCCGGGCGAGCTCCTTGACGGCGGCGTCGAAGTCCTCGGCGCTCAGACGCTCGATGGCGGGCATGCGCTTCCTCATCTCCTTTCGCTGAGATCCTTCGCTCGGGTCGACGCGGGTCACGGGAGGACGACCAGGAGGGCGTAGCGGACCGGGTCGGGGCCGGGGCAGCGGAAACGGGAGGGCCCCCACAGGCGAAAGCGCAGGCAGTCGCCCGCCTCCACGGTGTGCGCGTGGCCGTTGGCGGTGATCTCCACGACCCCCTCCAGCACCCAGATGTGCTGCTCGAGCCCGGGCACCGGCGGCGCGTCGTACGAGATGTCCGCCCCTGGCCGCAGCCGGCCCTCCACGACCTCGCCCCGCATGCCGGGCTGGGGCGGCGACACCGAGCGCCGAACGAACCCGGACTCGTCATCCCGGAACACCGCCTGCGCCCCCGCCCGGACGAGCTGCGGCGGCTCGGACTCCACCTCGGCCAGCAGGCGCGACATCGTATGCCCGTAAACGGCGCACAGCTTGCCCAGCAGGGCCGCGGTCGGGCTGATCTCCCCCCGCTCCAGCCGCGACAGCGTCGAGCGGCTGACCCCCGACCGGCTCGCCAGCTCCTCCAGCGACCAGCCCCGCTCGACGCGCAGCTCCGCGAGCCGCCCGGCGAGCCGGACCTCGACCTCCTCCATCTGTCTCACATAAGGGAATGTATCCCATATCTGAGATCAGTGGCGACGCCGCACCTTGATATCGCGCATGTCGGTCACCGCGAGCCGCAGGATCTCGTGCGGATGCCCGTGCGACTCCAGCGCGGCCATCGCCCCCAGCG
This sequence comes from Nonomuraea sp. NPDC050153, assembly GCF_044460125.1. Classification (NCBI taxonomy): domain Bacteria; kingdom Bacillati; phylum Actinomycetota; class Actinomycetes; order Streptosporangiales; family Streptosporangiaceae; genus Nonomuraea; species Nonomuraea sp. NPDC050153. The sequence continues at coordinate 55,156 of NZ_JBITJQ010000037.1, read as the reverse complement.
CCGCGTCGTCCTCGCCGTCGTCCGGTCCGGCGGGCACCTGGCAGCGGAAGGTGAACGCCGTGACGCCCGCGTCATGGGTGAAAGTCCCGGCCTCGGTGTACGCGGCGCCGCTCGCGGCCAGCACGGCGGACCGCCCCGCGTCGTCGAGCTCCTTGAACTTGCCCCTGATCGTCACCCTGAACACGGTCATCCCTTTCGTACGGCATAGGCCAGGACACGCTCGCCCAGCAGCCCTTCTGCGACATCCATCAGCTCCAGCACGGCGGCGGCGATGGCGTCGGGCGGCTCGCCCGCGACCGTCCGCCGGCCGATCTCGGCGTAGACCAGCGCGTGCAGGCACCCGATGTGCCAGGCCACCACGCGCGGCAGCGGATCGCCCTCGGCCGCCCCGGTCTCCTCGGCCAGCACGGCGGCCAGCTCGTCGGTCATCTGACGGCTGAGCTCGTCGAGCCGGGCGGCCAGCGTGGGCGCGGCCCGCATCATCTCCAGCACCCGCCCGAACCCCTCCGTCAGCCCCACCCGGCGCTCGCGCCCGCGCACCTCCTCGCGCAGCCGCGCCAGCACCGCCCCGGCCGCCGAACGACCGGGCGGGCGCTCCCGCACGATGTCGGCCAGCCGGTGCGGCGAGGCCTCCTCCGGCGGCAGGACGAGGTCCTCCTTGGCCGGGAAGTAGTTGTAGACGGTGTTCACCGACACCTCGGCGGCCGCCGCGACCTCGGCGATCGTGACGTGCTCGAAGCCGCGCTCCACGAACAGGCCGATGGCCACGTCGCTGATGCGCCGCCGGGTCTGCCGCTTCTTCCGCTCCCGGAGCCCCTCCATCATACTTGGAGTCTACTCCAAATTTGGGGTCCATTTCAGTTTTAGGCCCGCGATGGACAGCGTGGAGCGTGACATGATCACATTGGGCTCGCTCAATCGCCTTCGTGTTCGGAGTGGACCCATGGTCAAGCGCCCTTTCCTCCGGGTTTTAGCCCTCGCCGCCCTCTTCCTGAGCGTGACCGCTCCGGGGGCGTCGGCCGACGACAGGAATGCCGATCCGACCTCTCCGGGACCGGTTTACAAGACGGTCACCGATCGCAGCGGCCTGCTCTCGCTCCAGACCTTCGGCCGTCCCGACGGCAAGGACATGGTCTTCCGGATCTCGGGCAGCGTGTACGCCAACATCGAAGGCAACAGCCTCGACCCGGCGATGCGGCACGGCCAGAAGCTGTTCAACATCGAGGGCTACAACATCAGGCGCCTGTACCGGGTGCCGGACACGACGCAGCTCTACCAGCTCTCCCGCGAGATCGTCTTCTACACCGACCCCGCCGACCCCACGCGGATCCTGCGGGAATGGACGAACCCCGTCGACCGGAAGACCTATCCGGTCATCCCCATCAACAACGACACGGTGAATTTCGGCCCGTTCAACATCACCTCCTCCTACGTGGGCCCGCCGGTGCGTCAGCTGCATGATGAGAACGTGTGGACCAGTGACATCCCCGTGCGCGCGGACTTCGGCACCGCCCTCGGCGAGCGGTTCGGCCTGGTGGGCGGCGTGTACGCGGCCCAGGAGATGTTCGACTTCTCCGTGGACGAGCGCGAGGCGTCGGCCAGGACCGTCGCGGGCACCGTCCCCTCCGGGGCCATGAAGACGAAGATCAGCTGGGCGCGTACGAGCCCGTGGGCGCCGTTCATGTGCCTGGCCGAGAGCGACGTGCGCGGCCAGCTCACCTACCACGCCCGCAGCTGGTCGCTGAACTCCTACGGCGAGATCGAGCCGTGGCTGCGCGCCGAGGTCGAGGCGAACCACCCGCTCTTCACCTCCGCCCCCACCGCGCCCGGCGCCAGCGAGAACTCCTGGACCTCCTTCTACAACAAGCAGCTCGGCAAGGGCGCCACCACCTGGTCGTCCTGGTGCGCGGCCAACGGAAGCTCATGACCGCCTACACGGCCCTGGCCCTCCAGGTGGAGACCAGGGCCGTCAACGCCGCCGCCGACCCGAGGGCCGCCATCCGTGCCGCCATCGGGCGGATCGGCGAGCAGGTCGGCGGCAGCAAAGCCTGGCTCGGCCGCGACCTGCGGCTGGTGGTGCTGCCCGAATACGTGCTGACCGGCTTCCCGATGCGCGAGAGCTTCGCCGAGTGGCGCGACCGGGCCGCGCTCGACCCCGGCGGCCCGGAGTACGAGGCGCTGGCCGAGATCGCCGCCCGGCACGAGCTCTACCTGTGCGTGAACGCCTACGAACGTGACGAGCACTTCCCCGAGCTGTACTTCCAGGCGTCGGTCATCCTCTCCCCGCAGGGTGCGCCGGTCCTGCGGTACCGCAGGCTGCACTCGATGTTCACGCCGAGCCCGTACGACGTGTGGGAGCGCTACCTGGAGGTCTACGGCATCGACGGGGTGCTGCCGGTGGCCCGCACCGAGATCGGCAACCTGGCGGTGCTGGCCTCGGAGGAGATCCTCATGCCCGAGCTGGCCCGCGCGCTGGCCCTGCGCGGCGCCGAGGTCTTCTGCCACCCCACCTCCGAGGCCTCCTCGCCGGAGCCGACCCCGAAGGCAATCGCCCGCCGCGCCCGGGCCGCCGAGAACCTCGCCTACGTCGTCTCGGCCAACAGCGGCGGCCTGCGGGGCATCCCGATCCCCGGCGACTCCACCAACGGCGGCTCGGAGGTGCTCGACCACCAGGGGCGCGTGCTGGCCCGGGCGGGCGCGGGCGAGTCGCTGGTGGCCGCCGCCGAGCTGGACGTGGGCGCGCTGCGCCGGCTGCGGCGCCGGCCCGGCATGGGCAACCTGCTGAGCCGGGTGAAGACCGGGCTGTGGGCCGAGGAGTACGCCAGGCACGACGGCGAGCGGCCCGGCGGGCTGTCGCAGGGCGCGCGCGACCGCGCCTGGTTCGCCGCCAGGCAGGCCGAGGCGATCGAGCGCCTGTACGGCCCCGGCGACTAACCGGGCTGGGCGACGGGCTCGGCGACGACCATGGAGGCCACGTCCACCTTGGACTTCAGGTAGCCGAACTCGTACATCAGGTCGGCCACCCGCTGGATCCGCTTGGGGTTCAGGGAGGTCGGGAAGGTGCCCATCGCCATGGTCATCACCGCCTGCTTGGGTGTCTGGGTGTAGAGCGGGACGACTTCGGCCAGCTCGGCGCGGTTGGTGGCGGCCAGGCGCTGGGCCTTGGCGACCGCCCGCTGGAAGGCGGCGGTCGTCTTCGGGTGCCTGCTCACCCAGTCCGCCGTGCCCGCCCAGCCGTCGATCGGCAGCGCGTCGGTCGGGCCGGTGTTGGTGTCGAGCAGCAGCCGGGCGCCGGCCTGCTGGGCGGCCGACAGGAACGGCTCCACCATCCAGGCCGCGTCCACCTTCCCGCTCGTCAGCGCGCCCAGCTGCGCCTGGAAATCGATGGCGACGAACTTCACCTGTTTCGGCGCTACTTCATGCGCCTTCAAATGGGCGCTCATGGAGATGGTGCCCAGATTGTTCAGGGAGTTGACCGCGATCGTCTTACCCATGAGGTCTCTGGGGGTCTGCAGCGGGGAGTCCTTGCGTACGACGACGCCGGCGATGCCGGGCGCGCCCTGCAAAGTGTCTGAAAGGATCTTCAATTTGGCCGCGCCGCTGTCCTGGATGTTGATCAGGGAGACGTAGCTGCCCTTGAATATGTCGATGCTGCCGTTGAGGATCTTCGGCATGACCGCCTGCGGGGCCTGGATGATCTCCGTCTTGACGGTCAGGCCCTCGGCCTTGAAGAAGCCCTTGCGATCGGCGATGAACACCGGCGCCGAGGAGGGGGTGGGGCTGACGCCGATGGTCAGCGCGGTCTTCTCCAGGTCGCCCGGCACGCCCGTGCTCGCGGCGGGGCGGCTGCCGCCGCCGCACCCGGCGAGGGCGACGGCGGCCAGTAACGCCAGGATCGCGCGAAAAGCAGAACCGGATTCCATCGAGGGTTTCTCCTTGGAGAGTCCACGCAACCGAAAGGCCGCCGGTGATCGTACAGCAGGACTTGCGACAATTGCCATGAAATGTCATAAGTCATGACTCGTCGGATCATTACGGGTTGTCCAAAAGTGTCCTATTTCCGGCAGCCTTGGGCAGAGAGGAGGGATTCCAGGTCAATCAGCCATTCCAATGGAAGTCACGGTCTTTGTAAGGTTGGCCTACCTCGTCGGTGTGTGCTCAAATTGCTCTTCGTCTCAGGGCGCGCATCACGCGCCTCGCATGCCGGCGTGCGTTCAGGCGACAGAGTGGGGAGCCAGTGACGAAGCAACCGACCGCGCGCGGCCGTCGCCCCCGATTAACGCACCCTCACAGGCGGCAGAACCGAGGGCTGCGGCTGCGGGACTGGCGGGTGCGGGCCCGCCTCGTGGCCCTGATCCTCATCCCCACCGGGGTGGGCGTCGTGCTCGGCGCCCAGCAGGTGATCACCTCGTGGGCCGCGGCGGGCCAGTACCAGCGGGTCCTGGAGAAGGCCGGGCTCGGCGACACCGTCATCGAGCTGACCCACCAGCTCGCCCGCGAGCGCGACCTCGCGGTCTACTTCGTGGCCGCCGGCCGTTCGGCCGCGCGCGCGGAGCCGCTGCGCCGCCAGTTCGGCCCCGTGGACGAGGCGGTCGCCGCCGTCCGCGCGAAGGCCCAGGTGATCAGCCCCGACCACGGCGAGATCGCCTGGACCATCACCCAGCAGATGATCAGCCGCCTGCCGGAGATCCCCGCGACCCGCGGCATCGTGCAGTCGACCCAGCTGCCCGCGCTGCCCGCGCTGACCAAGTACTCCCAGATCATCAGCGCCTTCCAGCAGTTCCACGACCAGATCGCCCAGGGCGGCGACGAGGAGACCCTGGGCAACAGCGTCCGCGCGCTGGCGGCCCTGTCCAAGGCGCACGACGCCGCCTCGCAGCAGCGCGGCCTGCTCGCCGCGGTGGCCTCGGCGGGCCGCTTCCAGAGCGGCGAGCTCGAACGCTTCATGGCCGCGCGCGCCCAGCAGGAGAGCGAGATCGCCGTGTTCAGGTCGGTGGCCACGCTGGACCAGCTGCAGACCTACGACGACACCGTCACCGGCACGCTGGTGGACCGCGCCGAGGTGATCAGGCTGCGCGCGCTGGCCCAGGTCACCGAGGGCCGCCGGATCGACCTCGACCCGGAGCGCGAGGACGACGCCGAGCGCTGGTTCGAGGCGATCAGCGGCACCGTGGACGGCATGTGGACCGTCCAGCGGCGGCTCGGCGAGTCGATCAACGTGCAGAGCCGCACGCTGCAGGACTCCGCGCGCCGCGACGCCCTGCTGGCCGCCACCTACAGCCTCCTGCTGCTGCTCGCGGTGCTGATGGTCACCGCCATCATGGCCCAGTCGCTGGTCAGGCCACTGCGCCGGCTGCGCACCGAGGCCCTGCACATCGCCGGGGTACGCCTGCCCCAGACTGTGCGCTCGCTGCGCGACACCGGCGACGAGATCCCCATGGCCATCCCGCCCATCGGGGTCGACTCCCTGGACGAGGTCGGCGAGGTCGCGCGGGCCTTCGACGAGGTCCACCGCGAGGCCGTCCGGCTGGCCGGCGAGGAGTCCAGGCTGCGCGCCAACGTCAACGCCATGTTCGTCAGCCTGTCCAGGCGGAGCCAGACCCTGGTGCAGCGGCAGATCAAGCTCATCGACGGGCTGGAGCGGGGCGAGCAGGACGAGCAGCGGCTGTCCAGCCTGTTCACGCTCGACCACCTGGCCACGCGCATGCGGCGCAACAATGAGAACCTGCTGCTCCTGGCCGGTCAGGAGCCTCCCAGACGCTGGAACAAGCCGGTCAGCCTGGCCGACGTCGTACGCGCCTGCCTGTCGGAGGTGGAGAACTACGAGCGGGTCACCCCCCGGGTCGCCACCCGCAGCGCCGTCTCCGGGCAGGCCGTCAACGACATCATCCACCTGCTGGCCGAGCTGGTGGAGAACGCGCTGTCGTTCTCGCCCCAGACCACGCCCGTCGTCGTCACCGCCGCCGCGATCGAGGGCGGCGGCGTCGTGCTGTCCATCTCCGACAGCGGCATCGGCATGGTCCCCGACGAGCTCGCGCAGGCCAACGAGCGCCTGTCCCACGTGCCCACGGTGGACGTCTCGGTCTCGCGCCGCATGGGGCTGTTCGTGGTCGCCCGCCTGGCCCATCGCCACGGCATCCGGGTGCAGCTGAACCTCAACGACTCCAAGGGCCTGACCGCGACGGTGTTCCTGCCGGAGGCGCTGCTGCAGGCGCCCGCCCAGCAGACGGCGACGGCTGGGGCGACGGCTGGAGCGGCGGCCTCCTTCGGGCGGCCCTTCGAGATATCGGACTCCTGGGCCACCAATCCCCCGACCGTGGTCCCGCCGCCGCGGCCGTACTCGCCGTCCATGGAGCCGAGCGCGGCCAACTGGCCGTCGTTCGCCACCGATCCCGCGACCGACGAGCCCTCGAACGGCCGGTCGGCGCCCTCCATCTGGCCCGGCATGTTCGACACGCCCGGGGCCAGGGCGCGCTTCGACCTCCTGCGCGGCGGGCCTGGCCCGGTCCCGGGGAACCCGGCCTTCGGCGGCGCGGCGGGCCCCGTCGGGAGAGCCCCCGCGGACCCCCTGTCGATGGGGGTGAACATCGATCCCACGCCCGACGGCTACCTGCCGATCTTCGCGGCGGTGGAGTCGGCCTGGTTCAACCACGACACCTCCGACGGCGCCTGGAGCTCTCTCCAGGCCGACGCCGGATGGAGCGCGGCCGAGGCCGCCGCCAGCCCCGCCAACGACGGCACCACCGCCTCCGGCCTGCCCAAACGAGTGCCCAAGGCCAATCTGGTGCCCGGCAGCGCCGAGACCCCCTCGGTGCCCAAGGGCGTCGCCCCCATCCCGCAGATCTCCCCCGAGCAGGTCCGCGACCGCATGGCCAGCTACCAGCAGGGGTTCCGAACGGCCCGCGACGACATCTGCATGCGCAGCATCCCTCCTTTCGCTATCCCTCCTTTCGATGCAGGGAGCACGACCCGCGAGGAAGGCCCATGACCCGCACCGGCAATCTCGACTGGCTGATCACTGACTTCGCCCGGTCCGTTCCCGGCGTCGCCCACGCCGCGGTCGTCTCCTCCGACGGACTGCCCCTCGCCGTCTCGGCCGGCTTCCCCCCTGAACGCGCCGAGCAGCTGGCCGCCGTCGCCTCGGGGCTGGCCAGCCTGACGCAGGGCGCGGCCACCCTGTTCGAGGGCGGCCCGGTCATCCAGACCGCCATCGAGATGCAGCGCGGGCTCATGCTGAACGTGGCCATCCGCGACGGCTCCTGCCTGGCCGTGCTGGCCGCCCCCGACTGTGACATGGGCGTGGTGGCGTACCAGATGACGCTGCTGGCCGACCGCGCCGGGCAGGTGCTCACCCCGGCACTTCGCGCCCGGCAGACCTGGTGAGCGGGCATGACCGACCCGCCCTGGGGTGGCGGCTGGCGGCCGCCGCCCGACCCCGACGAGCAGGACCAGGATTCGCCGGTCCGGCCCTACGCCGTCACCGGCGGGCGCACCGCGCCGCGCATCAAGCTGGCGATGGAGGCCCTGGTGTGCTCCGCCGACGCCCCGCCGCACACCTTCGCCCTGATCACGCCCGAGTACGCCACCATCAGCGAGCTGTGCCGGCAGGTGCGCTCGGTGGCCGAGGTGGCCGCGGTGCTGCAGATCCCGCTCGGGGTCGCCCGCGTGCTGATCGCCGACATGGCGGCTGAAGGGCTGCTGCACCTGTACCACCCGCGCCTGCCCGGCGGACGGCCGGACGCCGGCCTGCTGGAACGCGTGCTCAGCGGACTGCAGCGGCTCTGAGCCCGGCCCCTCAGCGGGCAGGCGGGACGAACTCCGGCTGGTCGATCACGCGCAGCCAGCTCCCGTCCGGCTGGCGGCGTACGACCTGCGCCCGCGCGCCGGCCCCGTCCTTCGGCGGGGTGGAGGTGAGCGCGATGTCACCGTGGATCAGGGTCGGCAGCGGCTGCTCGGGCTCGAAGCGCGGCCGCCCGGCCAGCACCTTCTCCCACAGCTCCCGGATCGCCTCCCGGCCCACCGTCTGGCTGCCGGGCGGGTAGGCCAGCACGGCGTCCTCCTCGTAAAGCGCCGCCACCCCGGCCGCGTCACCGGCGTTGGACCGCTCGACGAACAGGCGGGTGATGTCCTCCGGCCGCATGGCCTTCTCGTGTTCCGTCATGGCTCCCAGCCTGCCCGGCCACCCCATCAGAAGTCCAACAGATGGTTCTGATGGAAGCTAGAATTTCCAGTTATGGAACTGAGGCAGCTGGAGTACTTCGTGGCGGTCGCCGAGGAGCAGAACTTCACCCGTGCCGCCGAGCGGGTGCACATCAGCCAGTCCGGCGTCAGCGCTCAGATCCGCCAGCTTGAGCGCGAGCTCGGCGCCGAGCTGTTCGACCGGTCGGGCCGCACCGCCACGCTGACCGTCGCGGGCCGGGCGGCGCTCGAGCACGCCCGGGCCGCGCTCGCGGCGGCGGGGGCGGTCGGCGAGGCGGTGGGCGAGGTGACCGACCTGATCCGGGGGCGGCTCACGGTCGGGATGGTGATCGGCTGCACGGTCACGCCGCTGTTCGACGCGCTGGCCGCCTTCCACCGGGCGCACCCCGGCGTGGAGCTCGTGCTGCTGGAGGACAACTCCGACCGGCTCATCGACGGGGTCCGCGCAGGCACGATCGACCTGGCCCTCGTCGGTACGGCCACCGACGCCCTCGAAGGGCTGGAGGCGCTCACGATCATCAGCGAGCGCCTCGTCGTGACCGTCCCGCCCGACCATCCCCTGGCCGAGCTGCCCCAGGTCGGCCTGCGCGAGCTGGAGGCGTACCCGATCGCGTGCATGCCGCCGGGCACGGGGCTGCGCGCGGTGTTCGACCAGGCCTGCGCCGCGCAGGGCCGCAGGCCCGCGATCGCCCTGCAGGCCAGCGCCGCCGACGCCATCGCCGACCTCGCCGCCCGCGGCGTCGCCGTCGGCATCCTCAGCGACTCCATGGCCGCCCGCCACCGCGACCGGCTCGTCGCCCGCACCATCTCCGACGCCGCGGAGCCCGCTCTGCTGGCGCTGGTCTGGCGCACCGGTCACGGCCCGGCCGTACGGGAGCTCCTCGCCCGCGGCCGGCAGGCTTTCGCGGTCAGCGGTTGAGGCCGTCGAAGAGGCGCAGGGCGCCCTTGACGCCTTCCGGGGAGAAGAGAGCCTCCAGGCCGTCGACGGTGAAGCGGGCCCAGCGCGCCGCGCGGGGGAACATGACGCTCTCGTAAGCGCGGACAGCCGCGTCCACGTCGGGCCCGGTGGTCAGCGCAGCGGCCAGGGCGTCGGCCGGCTCGGCGCCGTCGAGCATGGCGAGGTTGGCGCCCACGCCCAGCGGCGGCATCAGGTGGGCCGCGTCGCCCAGCAGCGTGACGCCCGGAGTGTGGGTCCAGGAGTGGCCGACCGGCTCCTCGAAACCGGTCTCGACGAAGGTGACGCCGGTGCAGGCGGGTCGCGCCTCCGACACGCTCGGGCGTACCCGGGACCAGGCGCCGTCGGCGCCCACGACGAGATCGAACTCCTCACTGGAGCCGTCGCCGAAGCGCACGCTCCGCCCGGCGACATCCTCGACGCCGTGGCCCCAGCGGATGGTGCCGTCGGCGAGCGAGTCGATGAACAGGCCGCGCAACTGCCCCCGGTCGATCTCCGGCATGCTCTCGTCGCCGTCGGCGGGCTGCTCGTGGTGATGCAGGGTCCCGTGCTCGTCGAGGGTGCGCCGTTCCTGCCCCTCCGGCCGGGCCAGCGCGCGGAACTGTCATGAGACGAGCCCATTGATACAGCGCATTGGTCAATACACTGTATCAACAGAAGGCGGTGTACTCTCATTCCCCAGGAGGTGAGCCCATGCTCGTCTGGGAGCGGCCCGAGCCGCCGAGCAGGCCCACGCCGAGCCCGCTGAGCAGGGAGCGGATCGTGCGCGCGGCCATCGACCTCGCCGACCGCGAGGGACTCGACGCGGTGTCGCTGCGCAAGGTCAGCGCCGCGCTCGACGCGGGCCCGATGCGCCTGTACGGCTACCTGTCCACCAAGGAAGAGCTGCTGGACCTCATGGTGGACGAGGTGTACGGCGAGATCGTCCCGCCGGAGCCGGCCGGCGACGACTGGCGGGCGGCGCTGAAGGATCTCGCCCAGCGCACCAGGCAGGCCGCGCTGCGCCACGAGTGGTTCGCCGACCTGCTGGGCGGGCGGCCGCACCTGGGGCCCAACGCGATGGCCTTCCGCGAGGCCTCGCTGGCGGCACTGGCGGACACGCCGGTCGCCACGATGCTGCGGGTCGTCGGCACCGTGAACGCGTACGTGATGGGTGCGGTCAGGTGGGAGATCACCGAGCTGCGGGCCGAGCGCGCCTCCGGCCTGGACGAACAGGAGTGGCGGCGCACCGTCGGCCCCTACCTCACCCGGATGCTGGCCACCGGCCGCTACCCGGCGACGGCCAGGATGATCGCGGGCGAGGACGTCCAGCCCGACTTCGACGAAGGTCTCGACTGGGTGCTCGACGGGGTCGCCCCGCGCGTCACCGGCGGGTCATGAGGCGCATCGCCTGCCGTACGACCTCCGCCTGCGCGGGGGCGAGCCCGTCGAGGAACGGCTCCACCGCCCCCGGATCCCAGTCGGGCGGGCCGGAGCCGGCCAGCAGGTGCCCCGCGCTGTAGTCGGCCAGCGACTCCGCCAGCGGCCCCACCCGGGGATCGTCCGGCGCGGCGTCGGCCAGCGCGTCGAGCCGGCGGTAGAAGTCGTGGCCGCGCGCCGTCGCCTCAGGATCGGCCGCCAGTGTGTCGAACATCGCGAACGCCTGCTTCCGCTCGCCGCGCGCCGCCATGCTGTCCATCAGCACCAGCAGCTCCCGGTCCCAGGCCGCGGCCTTCGACGCCGGCAGCTCCACCGTGCGCAGGAACGCCAGCAGCTCGGGCGAGGAGGTGTCGTCGGGGCCGAGCGACCCGGCCTCAGCCTGCTTGAGCACCTCGGCCAGCCGCCGGCGGCGCTGCTGGATCTCGTGCTCCTGCCGGGCCAGGTCCGCGTCGATCTCGGCGAGGATGTCGGGCAGCTCGCGGGAGCGGTCGTCCGCGATGACGTCGCGGGCCTCCTCCAGGCTCAGCCCGAGCTCCACCAGGCGCCGCACGCGGGCCAGGGCGATGGCGTCGCGCATGCCGTATTCGCGGTAGCCGTTGGCCAGGCGCGCGGGCTCCGGCAGGATGCCTTGCTGGTGGTAGTAGCGCACGGTCCGGGTGGACACCCCGAGCAGCGCGGCAAGCTCTCCGATCCGCATGCTCCACCATAAATCAATGGCATCGGCCGCCGCACACCCGCTACTGTCAGGTTTGTCGGAAGAACGAAAGGAAAGGCCCGCCATGCGATTCGCAGCCGAACGCCACTATTGCCGGGGCGCGGCGTGCGGCGGCGCGCTCGTGCTAGCCGGGCGGGCTTCTGGATAATCCCTCTCAAGGATCCTCCAGAGGCCGCCGGGCACGCATCCGGGCGGCCTTTCTCTTTGGGCTGATGGTGAAAAGGCATCACACCTGCCCTGCAAGCAGGAGTTCAGGTTTCGAGATCCTGTCGGTCCACGAAAGTACTGGCACGTCCGTAGCCCAATGGCAGAGGCACCGGTCTAAGGAACCGGACGGTGCGGGTTCGAATCCCGCCGGACGTACGTAAGGACAAGGCCCCGTTGGTCCAGCGGTCAGGACGCCCGGCCTTCACCCGGGAAATCGCCGGTTCGAGTCCGGTACGGGGTACGGAGTTTTGATTTACATAGCCCTATAGCTCAATGGAGAGAGCGCCGGCCTACGAAGCCGGGTCTGTTGCAGGTTCGAATCCTGCTGGGGCTGCAGAACGGCCTGTAGCTCAGGTGGTCAGAGCGCCGGTCCTACAAACCGGGCGTCGCAGGTTCGACTCCTGCCAGGCCGACCGAACACGGCTTGACATCCGCCGTGGATCAACGTGTAATGGCCGTCGCGTCGCGTGACGCCGGCCGTTTGCACGGCGGCGGCATGGAGGCGCCGTACCGAAGGGGATGAGGCCGATGACTTCTCACATCGCTGGGCGTGCCTGAACGCAGCTGACCCGAGCACGTCGTTTCGGCGTGCCGTTCCGGGTTTCCCAGGTCATCGACTGAAACCATCTCTCTTCGGAGTGCCAACACGCATGCCCATTGACTTCAACCAGCAGATCATCGACGAATTCCGGGCCAACCGCGGCCAGGTCGGCGGCATGTTCGAGGGAGCCAGGCTGCTCCTTCTGACGACCGTCGGAGCGCGCACGGGCGCGCGTCACACCACGCCGCTCGGCTACCTGCCCGACGGCGAGCGCACCCTGATCATCGCCTCGGCCGGCGGCGCGCCGCGACACCCGGCCTGGTACCACAACCTCGTCGCCAACCCTCAGGTCACCGTGGAGGACGGCGTCTTCACCTATCAGGCGAAGGCGGTCGTGCTGGAGGGCGAGGAACGCGATCGGATGTTCGCCCGAGCCGTGGAGGCCGACCCCGGCTGGGGCCGCTATCAGGAGAACGCGGGCCGGGTGCTGCCCGTGGTCGCGCTGCTGCCCGGTTTCGACGGGCCGCCCGCGGGCCGCCTGGGCGACGTGCTCAAGCAGGTGCACGACGCCTTCCGCAGGGAGCTGGCCCGCATCCGCACCGAGGTCGCCCGCTCGGGCCCGCGCGTGGTCGCGCAGTTGCGCGTCAACTGCCTGACCATGTGCCACAACCTGCACGAGCACCACACGCGCGAGGACGGCTTCATCTTCCCCGCGATGGAGGGGCGCTACCCGGAGCTGGCGCCCGCGATGGCCCGGCTGCGGGCCGAGCACGAGGCCGTCCAGCGGCTCCTCCAGCAGCTCCAGACGCTCCTCGCCGACGACGGCCTCTCCCCCGGCACGTTGCTGGCGGAGGTCGAGCGGCTCACGCGGGAGGTCGAGGCCCACCTCGACTACGAGGAGGAGCACCTCGTACCGCTGCTGAACGGCTGATCCCGCCCGGCAGGTGGCGTGGCCTACACCCGCTCGGGCCCCGCCACCTGCTCGGCCACCCGTCCGATGCGGGCCAGCCGGGCCAGGGCGGGACGCGACAGCACCTCCTCGATGTCGTGCAGCGCGACGATCAGCTCCTCGACCCCGTCGATCGGTGACTCCCGCTCCCTGTTCAGGAGAATCCCCCGGTAGTCCTCGGGCTGGACGGCCCCGCCGGGAAGCTCGACGCCCCCGTCCTCCACCCGGAACAGGGCCGGGATGGACGTGTCCAGCGCCAGGGCGAGGCCGGTCAGCTCCATGGCGGTGAAGGAGCGCTGGCCGCGCTCGGCCTGGTGGACGGCCTGCCGGCTCCACGGCCTGTCGAGGTAGCGGCCCAGCGCCTCGCCCAGCTCGGTGAGCGACAGCTGCCGCTCCGCCCGCAATCGTGCGATCTGCAGCCCGATGGCCTCTTCGACCCGCATTCGTCCCCCTGTCATCGTGGGCAATGACGCTGATATGTCCGCGTTGACACCAGCGGTTCGATGGAGCTACTGTAGCGATACAGATTTACATGTCAATTTCTGCGATGACAAGCGAGTCGCGATGCGTGATTTTCATTTAGAGGTGATCGGGCCGGTCGGCGACTGCGCCGTGCTCAGGATCGCGGGCGAGATCGACGTGGAGACCGCGCCGGAGCTGCGCGCGCGGCTGGTGGAGCTGGCCGGCAAGGGCGTCCGTCACGTCATCACCGACCTGCGCGGGGTCGGGTTCCTCGACTCGACCGGCCTCGGCGTCCTGATCGGCGGCCTCAAGCGGCAGCGCACCCAGGGCGGTTCCCTCACCCTGGTCACCGACACGGAGCGGATCCTGCGCGTCTTCCGCATCACCGGGCTCGTCACCGTGCTCCCCCCGCACCCTTCCGTGCCCGAGGCGATCACCGCGGATCCGCACTGGCGGGAGGCGGTCGAGAGCCGGGCGGAGAGCGTCGAGGAGTGGTGCCGCCGGCAGGGCCTCGCCGACTGAGCCCGCCCCGACCGAGATTCGATAGGTTCTCGGCGTGGACGAGACCTCGCGCGACGACCTCGATGTGGACGCCTTCACCACGGCGATCGAGCAGTTCAACCGCTTCTACATCCGGCTCCCGGTGCTGGAGAAGCTGCCGTTCACGACGCTGTCGGTCCTGGACACCCTCGCGTTCAGCGAGGGTCCGATGCGGCTGACCGACCTGACCAGGACCGAACAGGTCAGCCAGCCCGGCATCACCCAGCTCGTCACCCGGCTGGAGCGTGACGGGCTGGTGGAGCGCCGCCCCGACCCGAGCGACGGCCGCGCCGTGCTCGTCCACATCACCGAGGCCGGCCGCCGGATCGGCCGCTCCCGCCACGACGACCGCTCCCGCCACCTGGCCCCGCTCATCGCCCGGCTCACCCCCGAGCAGCGCCAGGCGATCGCCGCCGCCCTCCCCGCCCTGACCCGCCTCGCCGAGCTCGGCCACGATCGCCCCTGATCACGCCGCGGGGTCAGCCCCCTGCCCAGGCCCTGGAGCGTTCAGGCGAGGCCCGCGTCGTGGGCGAGGAGCGCGATCTGGGTGCGGTTGTCCAGGTCGAGCTTGGTGAGGATGTTGGAGACGTGCGCCTTCACCGTCGTGATGCCCATGGCCAGCTCCGCGGCGATGTCCGCGTTCGCCCGGCCGTGCCCGATCGCGACGGCGACCTCGTACTCGCGCGGGGTGAGGGCGGCCAGCGCGGCGCGGGCCCGCTCATAGGCCCCGGCCTGGGCGACGGTGCGCTCCATCAGCCGCCGGGTGATACGCGGGGAGAGGATCGGGTCCCCCGCCGCGACCCGCGTGACCGCCTCCACGATCTGCGGCGGCGGGGTGTCCTTGAGCAGGAAGCCGCTGGCGCCGGCGCGCAGCGCGTGCAGGATGTTCTCGTCGGTGTCGAAGGTGGTCAGCACGATCACCTCCGGCGGGCGGGCGCGGGCGCGCAGCCGGCGGGTGGTGGTGATGCCGTCCACCCGCGGCATCCGCAGGTCCATGAGGACGACGTCGGGCGCGTGGGCGTCGGTGGCGGTGACGGCCTCCTGGCCGTCGGCCGCCTCGGCGACGACGGCTATGCCGGCGGTGCCGTCCAGCATCATGGACAGCCCGGCGCGGACCAGGGCGTCGTCGTCGACCAGGAGCACGCGGATCACGCCGGCCATGGTAGCCAGGCCTGGAGCCGGAACTGCCCGCCGGTGCTCTGGTGGTCCAGTTGCCCGCCGGCCAGCCGTACCCGCTCGGTGAGCCCGACCAGGCCGACGCCGCTGCCGGGCGCGGCCGGGGCCGAGCCGGGCGGGGGCAGGGGGTTGCTGATGTCGATCAGCAGGCGCGCGCCGGGGGCGCCGCTCAGCAGCACCTCCACCGGTTGGCCGGGGGCGTGCTTGCGGGCGTTGGTCAGCCCCTCCTGGACGACGCGGTAGCCGGTCCTCCCGGCGACGGGCGGGGCGGCGCCGGTGGTCTCGTCACTGACCTGTACGGCCTGACCTGCCTGGCGCGCCTCGGTGACCAGGCGCGCCACCTCGGACAGCGTGGGCTGGGGTTCCAGCTCGTCCAGGAGATCGTCCTCCTCGCGCAGCAGGCCGATCACCTGCCGCAACTCCTCCAGGGCCTGGTGCACCCCGGAGCGGACCACCCCGGCGGCCCGGGCGAGCTGGTCGGGCGAGGAGTCCGGGCGGTATTCCAGCGCCCCGGCGTGCGTGGCCACCAGCGACAGGCGATGGGCCAGTACGTCGTGCATCTCCCGGGCGAGCCGGCGCCGCTCGGCCATCCGGGCCTCGGCGACCCGCCTGCCCTGCTCGGCCTCGGCGCGGCGGGCACGCTCGCGCAGCGAGACGAGCAGCGCGCGGCGGGAACGTGCCAGCGCGCCCCAGCCGAGCAGCGCGCCGTACGAGGCGCAGATCAGCAGCGACCACCAGTTGAAGGAGACGCCGGAGTTCGGCCGCCACAGCCCCTGGACCAGGTGCGCCGCCATGCCCGCCGCCGCCATCGCCGCCGCGACGGGGAAGCGCCTGCGCTGGGCCACCTGCAGCGCCCCCATGCCCGCCGCCGGCGTGGCCACCGGGGAGACCGCGGCGAGGAGGGTGGCGGCGAGCGCCCCGGGGACCGGCCACCACAGCTGGGCGACCGCCGCGACCAGGCTCAACGCCGCGACCGCGATGTCCAGCCCCAGCATCGGCCCGCCGTCCAGCCCCCACAGCGTCACGCCGGCCAGCGCGCTCACCCCGAGGACCACGCTCGCCACCGCCACCAGCGTCTTGCTCACCGGCCCAGGCTAGCCCTCGCCACAAAGGCGCCATCACCTACTAAAGGAGGACCCGTACCCCGCCGGGGAAGGACCGAGCGCGACCGCGCGCCCGATGTGGCGGCCCGGCCCGCCAGGCGAACCTGATCGGCATGAACACCTCCACCAGAAGACTGCTCCTCACCGTGATCGGCGCGCCCGCGGCCGCCCTGGCCGTGTGGGCCCTGGCGGTGCCGCTGGCCGGAACCACCCTGACCGTGCGGATGAGCGCCGGAACGCAGACCGTCGGCCCGGTATCGGTCGTCGTGGCGAGCCTGGTGGCCGGGCTCGCCGGCTGGGCGCTGCTGGCCGCCCTGGAACGGTGGGCGCCCCGGCCCGGCCGCGTCTGGACGATCACCGCCCTGGTCGTGCTCGTCCTGTCCCTCACCGGCCCGCTCGGCAGCGCCGCCGGCGCCGCCGCGACGCTGGTGCTGATCCTGCTGCACCTGGTCGTCGGCGCCGTGCTCGTCCTTGGGCTCGCCCGGCGACGAGCCTGACCTCGCCGATCATCGCGCCGTCGAACGGACCCCCGACCTCCGCTACGGTACGGCCGAGGCCCGGCAAGCGCCTCAGAGCAGCAGCGCGAGCGTCCCCCAGGCCGCTGCCGTCCCCGCCACGGCGCCCGCGAGCGCCTGGGCGATCGTGTGGTGCGACACCTGGACCCGGGCCCACCCGATCACCGCCACCACCACCGCGCCCACCACCAGGACCGGCACCGCAGGAAGTACGTGCGCGAGCACGACGGTGGTGCCGGCCGACACCCCGGTGTGGAAGCTGATCTTCCACAGCAGGGTGACCGGTCCCATCACCAGCACCCAGGCCAGCATCACGGCCACCGACGCCACCACCGCACGGGGCGCGTCCAGCAGCGCCAGCGCGATCAAGCCCACCACCACCGTGGCGAGCCCGATCAGCATCGGCCCCTTCCTCGACTTCCGCTCGACCAGGTGAATCGAGTCGAGCCGGCCTCGCCGCACACCCACCGCGATCACGGTCGCTGGCACGCCCGCGCACACCGCCGCGGCGAGCACCCCCCACGCCAGGCCCGCCCAGCCCTCGGCGAGCAGCCCGGCCACCGGCGGCATGGCGATCCCCACGTACTGCGGGGCGAACACCTCGGTCACCGCACGCGCGAACCTTCCGCCGCGTCCGGCCGCGCCCGCGGTCTCCCCCACAGCTTCAACCACTTCGCCCCCTCTGCGAATGGAGATCCACTTTGGCGATTCTTGCCGATAATCGTGAACCTTGCTGCGGATTTGGGGTGGCGGCACCCTGGTTACAACGCTCCCGCGGGCGGAGTGCGGGGCTCGGACGGGAGGCGTGCCTGCCGCTGGGGCGCCGTCCAGCTGGTGAGGAGCTGGAGGGCCTGCTCGGTTGTGGAGCCCGGTTCGACGTTGTAGACGCACAGGGTCTGGTCGGCGTCACCGGGCGCCTGGAAGGACTCGTAGGCGAAGTGGAGGTCCCCGACGAGGGGGTGGTGGTACGACTTGGCGCCGTGGGTGCGGCGCAGCACGCGGTGGTCGTTCCACCAGGTGGAGAACTCGGGTGACTTCAGGGTGAGCTCGCCGACGAGATCGGCGAGCCGGCGGTCGTGGGGGTGGCGGCCGGCCTCCAGGCGGAGCACGGCGACGGTCTCGGCGGCGACCCGCTCCCAGTCCCCGACCTTCTCGCGGGCCTGGGGATCCAGCAGGTAGTAGAGGGCCAGGTTCCGCCGGGGCGCGGGCAGGGCGTCGAAGTCGGTCAGCACCTCGTGGGCCAGGCGGTTGGCGGCCAGGACGTCGGTGCGGCGGCCCAGGATGAAGGCGGGCACGTGGTCGAGGGTGTGCAGCATCAGGTGCAGGCCGGGCCTGACCCGCTGCGGGCCGGCCGGGGCTCGGCGCGGGGTGGCGGGGCGGGTCAGCAGGTTGGTGAGATGCTCGCGCTCGGAGGGGTTGAGCTGCAGGGCCCGGGCCAGCGCCTCGATGACCTCGGGTGACGGGGAGCCGCCGCGGCCCTGCTCAAGACGGGTGTAGTACTCGGTGCTGACCCCGGCCAGGCGGGCCACCTCGTCGCGCCGCAACCCGGGCACCCGGCGGATGCGCCCGTCGGCGGGCAGCCCGGCCCCCTCCGGGCTGATCCCGGCCCGCCGTGAGCGCAGGAAGTCGGCGATCTCGCTGCTTCGGTCCATGTCTCCAGTGTGGCCAAGCCGGGCATGCCCCGCTCCCGCACGGGTAGCCCTGTCAGTACCAGCTTCGCCAAGACCTGCCTGGTCAGGGCGCATTTTGGCGGCCCTTGACGGGCCGGGCGGGTGGTGTCCTGGTCTCGGAGCCGGCGGCGATCGGCCGCGGCCACCTGTCACTCCACCCACCCTGAAAGGTGTTCACCATGACCACGCAGACTTCTGCCCGTCCTCTCACCGGCCGCGTCGCGGTCATCACCGGCGCCTCCAGCGGCATCGGCGAGGCCTCCGCCGAGCACCTGGCCGAGCTGGGCGCCCGCGTCGCCGTCCTGGCACGGCGCGCCGAGCGGCTGGACGACCTGGTCGCCCGGATCGACAAGGCCGGGGGCCAGGCGCTGGCCCTGGCCGTCGACGTCACCGACGCCGCGGCGCTGCGGTCGGCCGCCGACCGCGTGGCGGCCGAGCTGGGCGACGCGGACCTGCTCTTCAACAACGCGGGCGTCATGCTTCCCGCCCCGATCGAGGAGCTGGCCACCGACCAGTGGCAGCGCCAGATCGACCTCAACATCACCGGGCTGATGAACGCCATCGCCGCCTTCACCCCTCAGCTGGTGCGGGCCGCCGCCGAGCGCGGGGTGGCCGATTTGATCAACACCTCGTCGATCGCGGCGCAGAACATCTTCCCGAACTTCGCCGTCTACTCCGCGACCAAGGCGTACGTCACCCATCTCTCCCGCCACCTGCGGGTCGAGCTGGGCCCGAAGAAGGTGCGGGTCTCTGCCATCGAGCCGGGCATCGTCGGAACCGAGCTGCAGAACCACGTCACCGACAAGGGGGCGCTGGAGTGGCTGGAGGGCTCCAAGCAGACGCTGGAGTGGCTCACGCCGCAGGACATCGCTCAGACGGTCGGGTTCCTCGCGAGCCTCCCGCCGCGGGCGAACCTTCAGCAGGTCACCATCATGCCGACCGGCCAGGCCGGCTGACCGGGCGCTGCCACCGCTCGCCACCCGGCTCAGGCTGCGGCAGACCTGTCATCCTGCGGCCGGGTGGATCGCCGCGGTCAGGACGGCGACCAGCCTGCGCAGCTCGATCGACGGGCCGGGAGGGTCCGCCTCGGCCTGGCCGTACCGGGCCCCGAAGCGCTCGCCGAGCGGGCGGCGCCGCTCGCGGATGGCGGGTGTCGGGCCGCGGCGATCTCCGCATCCAGCATGCGCAGGAACGTCCCGTACAGGTGCAGCGGCATCAGGTGCAGCGGCCGGCGGTTGCCGGACTCCTCGGCGACCGTGACCGGGTGGCCCGGATCGGGCACGGCAGCTTCCAGCTCGGCGAGTTCGCGGAAGGTGCCGGGATGGTCGTGGTGTCCGTCGGCTGAGGGCGGGCGTGATGTTCTTGTTGAAGCGGAGGAGGTTGTGCGGGTTCCAGGCGGCCCCGGCCCGGGAGAAGGCGGTGGCGTCCTCGCTACTGGCGCCGCCTCCGCCGGGCGTGGGGGTGCCGGGCTGTGGGCGGCGGCTCGCCTGGTGGACGGGCCGCCGCAACCGGTCAAAACGGCGTCATGGCCGCCCGGAGGGCCTCGAAATCGTCGACCGCCAGCAGGGCGGACGCCACCACCCGGACGCGCTCGTCGGTGGGCTGCGGCACGTCGATGGGCCGGGTGGGCAGCGGGCGCAGCAGGTCGTACGCCACCGCCTCGGCACGCAGCCGCGCGCCGTCGGTGAGGTCGGTGCGGGCCAGGTACCCGATCAGCTCGGCCAGCAGGCCGTCGACGCCGACCGCCGTGGGCTCGGGCCAGTCCAGCGGGCAGCGCTCCGGCGCCAGGTACGGGCTGCACAGCACCGCGTCGCGGGTCGCGCCGGTCGCGTGGGTGACACCCGCGGGCAGCCACAGCGCCCTGGCGGGCGGCAGGACCCAGGACACCTCGCCCACGTTGACGCTCAGGACGCCGCGGCGGGTCCAGGCGAGCTGGTGGTGGGTGTGGCTGTGCGGGGGGATCCAGTCCCCGGAGACCAGCGGGAAATGGCCGACGATGATCGCGCCCATGACCTCCATGCGACATAGTTTGGCCCCATCGCGGATTGTGGCCAAATGGGGTGGATCATAGCGTCGTCGGGTGCCGATGATTGTGTTGTGTCTGGTCCAGTTCATGCTCGTGCTCGACGACACCGTCGTGAACGTGGCCCTGCCCAGCATCCGCGATGAGCTGGGCTTCAGTGCGTCCGGGTTGCCCTGGGTCGTCAACGCCTACTTCCTGGCCTTCGGCGGGCTGTTGCTGCTGTGCGGCCGGATGGCGGATCTGCTGGGCCGCCGTCGCGTCTTCCTCGTCGGGGTGGCGCTGTTCGGGGTGGCCAGCCTGGCCTGCGGGCTCGCGCAGGAGCCGTGGCAGCTGGTGATCGGGCGGTTCGTGCAAGGCGCGGGTTCCGCGATGGCCGGCCCGGCGGCGATGTCGATGATCACGTTGCTGTATCCGGGTCCGGAGGAGCGGGCCAAGGCGCTGGGTATCTGGGGCGGCATCGCGGCTCTGGGCGGGACCTCGGGCCTGGTGGTGTCCGGGGCGCTGACCGATCTGGTGTCCTGGCGCGGGATCTTCCTGATCAACCTGCCCGTCGTCGCCGTGGCTCTGGCCCTGCTCCCCCGCCTGGTCCCCGAGTCCCGCGCGCCCGGTCGGCGCCGCCTCGACGTTCCCGGCGCGGTCCTGGTCACCGGCGCTGCGGTGTCGCTGGTGTACGGGCTGCTGCGGGCCGGGGAGACCGGCTGGAGCGATCCGATCGTCGTCGGCGCCGTCGTGCTCTCGGTCGCCTTGGCGGTGGCGTTTCTGGTGGTCGAGTCGCGGGCGGCGGCGCCGCTGGTGCCCGGGTCGTTCCTGGCCTCGCGGACGCGGGCGGTGGCCAACAGCGCGACCCTGCTGTTCTCGATGGCGATGTACGCGATGTCGTTCCTGCTGATGATCCAGGTGCAGACCGTTCTGGGCTACAGCCCGCTCCTGGCCGGCATCGCGTACCTGCCCTACGGCGCCGGCATCCTGGCGGGCATGTGGTTGTCCTCCCGGGTGTCGATCAAGGTCGGGACGCGCTGGGCGCTCCTGCCGGCGTTCCTGGTCAACATCGCCGGCCTGCTGCTGCTGTCCGGCGTGGCGGCGGGCGACTCCTACGCCGCCCACGTCCTGCCCGGCATGCTCATTCTGAGCGTGGGCAACGGGCTGAGCCTGCCCGTCATGGCCGTGGCCGCGGTCGACGGCACCACCGAGGAGGACGCCGGTCTCGGCTCGGCCCTGTTCACCTCTGTCCAGCAGGTCGGCGGGGCCATCGGGGTGGCCGCGCTGGCCATCATGGGCTACTCGGGCGGGCTCACGGCGGGCGCGGTCTGCGTGGCGCTCGGCGCCGTACTCATCGTCGTGCTGTTGCCGTCGCGGACCGGCGCCCCGCTGGACGTCGAGACGGCAGCCACTCCCCGGTGAGCCGGGCGGGCAGGCGGGCCGCCCGGTGGCGTTCAGCTGTCCGCCAGGGCCGCGCCCAGCGGCGTGTGCTCGTAGCGGACGGACCGGCCGGCGCGGGTGCGGGTGACCAGGCCGGCATCGCGCAGCACCGCCAGATGGCTGCCGACGGTGCCCAGGCTCAGGCCGAGCTGGGCGACCAGCTGCGTCGTCGTAGCGGGCACGTCCAGCGCGCGCAGCACGTCCGCGCGGCGCGGGCCGACCAGCCGGCTCAGGGCCTCACCGCCCGGTGCCCGCGCCACAGGGCCGAGCAGGTCCGCGATGCCCCGGGCGGGATAGACCAGGGCGTAGGGCCATGGCGGCTCGACGTAGCTGATCAGCGTGCCGAACACCGTCGGCATCAGCAGCAGGCCCTTGCCGGCCAGGCGGTGCCGGTCCCACTCGGTACGCGAGCCCGTACGCACCTCGATGGTCCCGGCCTGCCCCTCGGAGCGCCAGCTCACCCGCGGGTCGAGATCGGACAGCGCTGCCGCCCAGCCGTACATCGCCAGGTGCCCGGCGCGGCGGACCAGGTCACGCTCCAGCACCGCCCGCAGCCGCGGCCAGTCCGGCTCGACCAGCGCCTGCCAGCTCGCCTCGAGCGCATCGGCGAGCCGGGTGACCACGTCCGGCGCGTCGAGGATGCGCTGCACGTAGCGTGGCGGCGTCCGCAGTCCCGCCAGGTTGCGGGCCAGTTCCAGGCGTGCGCGGCGCAGCGGCGTGGCGCGCACGGCGGCCAGCTCGGCGGCGAAGTCGCCACCGGGGCCCGACGGCGGCGGATGGATGAAGTCGGCGTTGTAGCCGTGGCGGCGGAACAGCGCCGTCAGCGCCCCGACTGCGGGCACCTGCCGGCGCAGCTGCTCGTACCGGGGGGCGATGCGCCCGGCCCACGGCCGGAGCGGGCCGGCGGCCTGCACGCCGGCTGCGACGCGCAGCGCCTGCATCGCCTCGCCCAGCGGCGAGATCGCGTAGCGGGTACGCGCCACGTCGACGGGTCCCACCTCGATGGCCAGCATGTTTCGCCTCCACACGAAAGCATAGTCACCGTGGCCGGGCTGCCGTGATGCTGTCGGCCATGACCACCACGTCCGTCGCGTCACGCCCGGCCACCTACCGCGAGGTGTTCGCTGTGGGCCAGTTCCGCGTGCTGTTCGGCAGCTACACGCTCTTCCTGATCGGCGAGACGGTGCGGATGCTCGCACTGTCGGTGACCGTCTACGCGGCAACCGGGTCACCGCTGATGTCGGCGCTGGCGTATGCGGCGGGCTTCCTGCCCTATGCCCTGGGCGGCACGCTGCTGCTGGCTTTCGCCGACCGCTGGCCCCCGCGCACCGTCATGATCGGCTACGAGGTGCTGCGCGCCGCGGTCAGCGCCGTGCTCGCCGCCGGTCTGCTGCCGGTACCGGCCATGCTGGCGCTGGTGTTCGTCACGGGTCTACCCAGCGCCGTCGCCTCCGCTTCGCGCACCGCCCTTCTGCCCGACCTGCTGGACGGCGACCGCTACGTGCTCGGCCGTGCCGTGTTCTCCATGGCGGCCGGCGGCACGCAGGTGCTCGGCTTCGCCGCCGGCGGCATGCTGATCGCCGCTGTCGGCGCGCCCGGCGCGCTCTGGATCACCGCCGCGACCTGCCTGGCCTCGGCGGGCCTGCTGCGACTGCGCCTGGCCGACCACCCACGCCGCCGCACCGGCGGTTCGGCCGGCATCGGCGAGACCTGGCAGGTGAACCGGGCGCTATTGCACCGGCCTGCGGTCCGGGCGCTGCTGCTGGCGCAGTGGCTGGCACCGGCGCTGATGGTCGGCGCCGAGGGCGTGCTGGTCCCGTACGCCGCGCAGGCCGGCGCGCCTGACGCGGCGGGTCTGCTGTTCGCAGCGGTCGCCGCCGGGATGTTCGCCGGCAACCTGATCGTCGGCCGCCTGGTGCGCCCTGCGGGCCGGGAGCGGCTGGCCGGCCCCCTCGCGCTTGCGCTCGGATTGCCGCTGCTGGGGTTCGCGCTGCGCCCCGCACCGGGATACGCCGCCATCCTGATGGCGGTGTCCGGTTTCGGCGTCGCCTACCAGCTCGCACTGGCCCGCAGATTTCTCGACGCGGTGCCCGAGACGCAGCGCGGTCAGGCGTTCGGGCTGCTGCTGACCGGAACGATGACGCTGCAGGGCCTGGCCGCCGCGGCCGGAGGCGCGCTGGGCGAAGTCGCGGCCCCGGAGCTGGTCGTCACACTGGCCGGCGCGGCCTCGGCCATCGCCGCCCTGATGTCCTGGCGAACGCTGTCGCCCACACGGCGACCCTGACCGCGGCCCACGTGCCGAACGCGCCGGCGCGCGTCTGCACAGGGCCGGCAGCCGGCTAACACCCCGGGCCGGGCTGACCCGCTTCCACCGTCGAGATGGTGCCGCGGGCGTGAGTACGCCATGCGTGATGCCGGTCTCTGAGTCAGCCGTGCACCCGCGGTGTTTCCTTGTTCCCCGAGGCCGTTGCCGTAGCCGTTCGCCCTGGCCGCGTCTGTTACGCGTGTGACGTGGGGTCTGATCCGGGGGCGATGTCACCTGTTGCCCCTCCAAAGTCCCTCAACCGAAGCGAGCCCTTGACATACGTCATTCCCCGGTTCACTCTACATGTAGCGCTAAGTCGTAGCCGTACATGTAGTGCATGAGTTGAAGCACAGGCTACGCGATGCGAGCACCAAAGGCCGGGGGCGGAACGACTGCCTGCCTGTGATCCGGCCACTTCGCCGGCCCCGCTGAATCCGGCGCACTGAAACCGGTCCCACTGAGAGGGATGCTCCGTTGAGCGTGCTCATTGTTCCGATGCGTATCGATGCCCTGTGGCTCACCGCCGACCTGGACGTGGCCGGCCCGTCGGTGGATTTCACCCGTCTGCCGTACGTCGACGCCGCCACCGGCCGCGACGTGGGGGCCGGCATGCCGTACCTGGGCGAGGTCCTGCTGCCCGCCCCGTTCGAGGACCAGAACCTCCGGCTGAGACGCGGGATCCACCTGCACTGGGCGCTGCCCGACGCGCTGACCCGGCACGTCCAGGGCGAGGACGAGACACGGATCCCCGTGGTGCCCAACCGCTGGCTGGTGACCCGCCGCCGCGGCGGAGCCGTCGAGGAGGAGTGGGTGGTGGAAAGCGACGCGCTCAGCGACGACAATCTCGCGGGCGTGGCCTACCCGGTCGCCGGCCCGGCAGGCAAGCCGTACCGTCACCTGGGCCGCAAGATGCGGCTGTCGCAGTGGGATCCGGCCCGGGAACAGTGGGACCGCTTGCCGGAACTCACCGTGAGCGGCTACGGCGAGCCGGCCTTCGCCGCGTTCTACCCGAACTGCCACAGCGTCTTCGGATTCCACGACCCGGATCACGGCGACATCCAGGGCCTGAGCTATGACGTCGTCGGCTGGTACGGCGACGCGCGGCAGGACGAACTGGCGGCGACGCTGCTGACGGTGCCGCCGACCGACTCCTGGCAGGACGCCGTGGCGGAGCGTCTGGGCTGGACGGCCGCGCCGGACGCGGAGCGGCCCGAGTCGATGGCGTGTTTCGGCCGGCTGGTTTTCGCGCCCGCCCCAGCCGCCGTCAATCCTCTGGTGGCGGACTCCGAGTCCGGTGTCTGCATCGGGAACACCGCCACCGAAGCCCTGGCCGCGCACCTGGGATCGCAGATCACCGGTGCAACCGCCGACAAACTGGAGAATCTGCTGGAGGCGCTCACCTACGCCGACGAGTTGGAGAGCACCACCGTGGATCTGTCGATCGGGCTCGCAGAATCCCGGCATTCCGCTTCTTTCTCGCCAATTCCCGGCGGCACGCTGTGGACCATCCGACGGCAGGACGGCACCGCCGCCTCGATCACCGCGCAGCAGAAGCAGAGCCGTGAGCTGCTCACGCCGCCGGCCGCCCTGGACGACCTGCTGGACGCGCTCAACCAGGCCCAGGCCGACTACGACCAGGCGTGGCGGACCATCACCGGCCTGCGTCGGCGGCTGTTCGCCGACTGGCACAAGTACATGCTCTGCGCCTACCCGCCCGAGACGAGCCGCGACAGCTACCCCGACCCCGACCAGGTCGCCTTCTTCGTGCAGCGGACCGTGGCGGAAGTGGAGGACCTGATCGGGCGGGCGGGTCTCCTGCCCGTGCAGGACCCGGGCGACACACTCGCGCACCGCCTCACCGCGGCACGCGCCGCTGTCGAGGCGGCCCTTGACGACGTCAACCAGACCATCGAGGCACTGGCGCGCACCACCTATGTGCTGCAGCAGGTGCCCGCGTCCCCCTTCTATCTGCCCAACGAGCCGGTGGTCCTGCTGACCGGGTCGGCGGCCACGCCGTCCGACCGGTACGGCCAGGACGGCGCGGATGATCCGGACGGGCTCCTGGCCTGCTGGACCGTCGAAGGACCGGCCGGCGGCCTGGACGACGCCGCCGCCGTCACCGCGCTGCGCGAGCGGGCGAGCGCGCCCGTCCTGTCGCTTTCCGAGCCGAGCCCCGCGGTCAGGACCTGGCAGCACCCGCCCTGGCACCCGGTACTCCTCCAGTGGGAGGCGGAGTTCTTCCCTACCAGCGCGGGCAACAACCTCGACACCGGAGACCGGGACTACGACCGGGACTTCGTCACCGACAATTACGAGCTGCCCGCCGGGGACGTGGAGCTTCGCCTGCTCGATGGGCGGAAGGTTCCGGACAAGGCCGCCAACGTCTACTCGGGGACGACGATCCTGTCGCCGTCCGCGCGACCGGTGATGTCGTCCCGGATCCTGCGCTATCTGGCGGGAAACGTCCTCGCCGACTACAACCAGGCGCGGGCCGACGCGGACTTGCCCCCGGTCGAGGTCGACGCCTTCCGCGCCGACCCGACCGACGTCCTGGCCTGGTACGACACGCACGGCCACGAGGAGCGGCTGGAGACGCTGGTGGCGGCGTACCGCCATCTGGCCGTCCACGAGGCCGACAATCTCGCGCAGAGCCTGGGCGGATTCAACGACGCGTTGATCATGCTCAAGGTCGCACGCCAGATCCCTGTCGACGACCCGCTCGGGTTCGAGCCCTGGCGCCGGTTCACCGCGCGGGTGGCGGCCGGCGTCGGCGACGAGAACCGGCACGCCCCGCAGCCGCTCAGCGACTTCAACCCGATCCGCGCCGGTGGCCTTCAGGTGCGCCGATTGCGCATTCTGGACAACTTCGGCGCCAGCCACGACGTGGACGTGCGCCGGCTCCGTACCACCACCCAGCTCCGAATGGCCGATCACCCCGACTGGGTGGCCATGCCGCCGCGGCTGGCCCAGCCCGCGCGGATCGTGCTGCGACTGCTGGACGCCGACCACGACGCCAGGCCGCTCTCCGGACCCGGAGGCTCACCCGTGTGCGGATGGATCGTTCCCGACCACCTCGGCGGCGGCCTGCTGGTCCACGCCGCGCAAGGGTCGTTGCTGGGAACCTTGTACCCCACGGAGGATCCGATCACCCACGGCTGGGCGTACTGGGAGCCCGGCGCCGGCGAAGCCGTGACGGAGATCGATAACGCTCACCTGCGTGCGGTGGTCGAGCGGTTGCGCGACTCCGGCCCGGCCGGGGTCGAGAGGTTCCGGGCGGTGATGGACGAGGCTCTGATGGCCATCGAGCCCGACGACCACGCCCAGCCCGCGGGCAAGGTCATGTTCACGGGCCGGCCGATCGCGGTGGTCCGGGCCGAGGTGGGGCTGGAGGCGATGGAACCGCCCGCCGTCCACCAGGACTGGAACGTCTTCCGGCAGGACATGGAGCGCGCCGGCCGGGAGACCAACGGTTTTCCCCTGGTGCGCTATGCGGTCCGGATCGGCGAGCACGGCCGGCTGGGTGACGGGACGCTCGGCTACTGGCCGGAAGACCGCTCGGGGGCGATGGAGCCGGACTTCCACCCGGTGCAGAGCGAGTCCGAACCTTCGTTGAGAGTGGCGCTCGACCTGCCGCTCCGCCGCCTCACGCTCCTGGTCGACCCGCGCGGCGAGATCCACGCGACCAGCGGCATCCTGCCGACCGAGTCGGTCCGGCTCGCCGTGGAGCACTACCAGGACGCCGTCGCGAACATGGAAACCGGCTTCCTGGCCGCTCCCGTCCTGACCGACGCCGACGGCGTCACCGTCCCGTGGCCCGCCGAGCCGGGCTTCGCCTGGATCTGGCGGGAACACGCGCCGGACGGATGGGCGGAGACGCCGAGCCCGCCGCAGCCGGCCGAACGATTCCCCGCCGACCTCACCGTACGAGAAGGCTGGCTGCTCCTGCGCCCCCTGCCTACCGAAACCACCCCCTCCGAACAAGGGAACGCGTAATGCCGAAGATCACTCTCACATTGTCGATACCGCAGGCGAACCTGATCCTCGACGCGCTCGGCCGGCTGCCGTACGCGCAGGTGTACGAGCTGGTCGACGACATTCACCGCCAGGCCAGCACCCAGGCCGACCACGACAGCGAACGACTGGAGATGGCGTCATGAGCGCGAAACTGCTGCTGCACTGGCAACTCGACGACCTGTCCGCCGACTGCCGCGCCGTCGACTCCTCGGGCAACGGCCTCGAGGGGACCGTCGAAGGCACGCCTGAGCCGCGACCGGACGGGAAGTTGGGCAGTTGCCTGGCCTTCGACGGCAACGGCGACGCGCTGTCCGCGCCGGACTCCACCGACCTGCGCTCGCGCACCTACACCGTCCAGACGTGGGTCAAGGCGTCGCGGCCCGTTCCCCCGGTCGTGGACCCGCCCCCGCCAGGGGCGAGCGCCGAACAGGTCGCCGAGTACCAGCGGAAACTCGCCGCGGCGATGGCCACCGTGGGCTCCATCGCGGGTAAGGCGGGCGGCTATCGGGTGGCGGTGACCCCGCAGGGCGCGATCGTCCACACCCTGCCCAAGCCGGGCAACACGCAGGCCGGCTACGCCAGCCCGACCGGTTCGCTGGAGTGGGACGTCTGGCATCACGTCGCGGTCACCAGTGACGGGACGACCGCCAGAACGTACCTCGACGGCGTCCAGATCGCGCAAGGCCCGGTGCCCGGTGATCTGCTGACCGGAGCGGCGCTGATCGCGGGCCGGTCTCCCGACGCCCCGACGTACTATCTGACCGGCGCGCTGGCGCACCTCAGGATGTACGGCGGGGCGCTGAGCGCGCAGGAGATCCAGCGCGACATGGCCGCCGACGAGTCGGCTCTGGCGGCCTTCGTCCGCACTCACCCGCTCGACTTCGAGCTGTTCAACGCCGCCCACCAGCGCGTGCTCTACATCGACGACAGCCTGGCCGGGCAGGCGATGACCCTGCGGCTGACCAACTCCTCCCGGCAGCAGCTCGAATTCCGCGTCCCCGCAACCGGCGGGAACGTACCAGCGCCCGAAGCCTCAGTGAGCGACCACCATGTGGCCCTGCGGTTCCGGGCCGACGTCCTCGCCGCCTCCGCTACTCCGCACCTCGCCACGCCGGGCTGGTCCATGCAGGCCACCGCCGACGGCACCACCCTCTACCTGCGCGCCGACGAACGCACCGCGATCGAGCCCGGCGCCTGGATCGACCTGGACCTGACAGGCCTGAACGCCGACGGGGCCGGCGGCACCCGCGGCACCCGGGTCGAACTGGACCACCAGCGACTCGGCTACACCGGCGAACCGGACGAGCTGACCGGCAGCCGCCTGCAGTTCCTCGACATCGTCAACCACCGGGGCCGGCCCGACATCCCGCTGGACGTCGGATTCGTCGGCGGCGACCGGGTGCTGAGCGACGGCAGCAGCGCGAGCACGCTGCTCCTGCGCATCGCCAACGTGTCCAGGGACGACACGATCCGGCTCGCGGGCTCCGCGTCCGCCGCGGACGCCGCCTCCGCCTTCGTGATCTCCTTCGACACGCAGTTGGAGAACGAGAGCCGCGAATGGGCTCTGACCCGGGGAGGCAAGGCGTCCGACGTCACCGTCAACACCCTTCTGCCGGACGTCGATTGGGACATCCGGGAGGAGCACCTGGGGCAGCGGGCGCAGTGGACGCTCACCCCGCGTGGCGACACCGCGTTGACCAGCGGCAAACCACTGAACGTAGAGCTGGACGACATCTACGCGCTGGCGTCACCGGGCCACGCGCCGGTCGTGGTCGCCTACCGCAACATCCCCGGCTACCAGGACGGATTCGTCTCCGTCATGGTGGAGCGGACGCCGCTGCTGTTCAAGGGCGGCAACGTCGGCATCGGGACCGCCGCGCCGGATGCCAAGCTGCACATCATCGGCGCCAACACCGACATCAACGGGAAAACCCTCGTCCTCGGCCCCACCACCGCCTCCAACCTGCGCCTCGGCCACCACCAGGACTACAGCTGGATCCAGTCCCACTTCGCCAAACCCCTCGCCATCAACCCCGGCGGAAACAATGTCGGCATCGGCACCACCGCGCCGGATGCCAAGCTGCACATCATCGGCGCCAACACCGACATCAACGGGAAAACCCTCGTCCTCGGCCCCACCACCGCCTCCAACCTGCGTCTCGGCCACCACCAGGACTACAGCTGGATCCAGTCCCACTTCGCCAAACCCCTCGCCATCAACCCCGGCGGGAACAATGTCGGCATCGGCACCACCGCGCCAGGAGCGAGGCTGACGGTCAGCTCGGACCAAAGTCATCTGCAGTTGCGCCGCGACGCGCCTGCCGGGAGCGGCACGAAGTTGTTCCTGGAGCTGTACCAGGGAGACACGACCACCCCCGAAGCGGTTTTTCCCAATATCCGATTCGCGCACGCGAACAAGTTCTCTCACCGGATCGAAGCCCGGGCCGAAGGAATCTATTTCAAAGACGGCGATCTGGAGGTCGATGCGCTGCGGAACATCCACGCGCAGAAGGCCGTACTGGACGGAGCCGCGATCGGTCAGGGCACGCTCACCATCGGTGACGTCACCGTCGGAGCCGCCGAGCTACGCATTCTGAAGGCCCTGGCCGACGGAAAACTTCAGTTCGACCTGCAGAACACGGTGTATTCGGAGAACGCCTACGTCGACGCAAGTCGAGTTGACTCGACACGGCGAATGATGAACACGAGGACCAGTCCGCCCACCAACTACCCCCTAATTCCCAAGGACAACGTGGGGCATTGGCGGATCCGGTCTCCGTTCCGCGCGAGCGACTGACCCGTCCGCATCTACGGGCCCAGCGGCGCAACGGTCTGCGCCGGTGCACCCGACGCTCTCAAGACGCTGATCACAGGCGTCACAGGTCAAGACACCGCAGAGCGATCGACGACGTGCCCCGCCCGACAAGGGGCGGGCCGTCACAACGGATACAGAATCGAGAAGCCAATGCCATGGAATTTAGACATATGCACCATCCTGCGGGTCCTCAAAGCGCTGGCCTCCGGCACGGTCGGCTGAGCGGGAATCGAGCAAACTCATGGCCTGGAATCTATTCATCGACATCATGGACGTCGGATATGGCGACAGTTCCCTCATCATCGCGCGCGATGATGAGGGAAATTCGCGAAGCATGCTGATCGACGGCGGGTCCGCGACATCCGCCCTACGTGTGCACGATTACGTGAAAGGCAAGCTCGACCGCCTGGAAATCCCCCGGCTCGACAAGATCGTGGTGAGCAGCTACAACGACGAGCACTATCAAGGAGTGGCCGGACTGCTCGTGGCCGACAACGTCTCCAGCTTCGCCACCACGCTCGCCGAAGTCGCCGTGCGGGAGGGGGCAGCCGGCATCGATACGGGCCGGCAGGTCGCCGGCGCAACCGCCGGCGCCTACGCGGTATGCATGGGCGGATACGACAAGCCTTTCGGCAACGCGGTCGGCGCGCGGGCGTGGACGCAGAACCTGGCCCAGCAGGCACGCGGCCAGATCAAAGCCGGCATGACCGACGAAGCCGCCTTGCACCAGACCTGGCAGTACCTCGATGCGAACAAGCCGGCGCCGGTGAACGGCAACCCTCTCCTCGTCCTCGATCCCGCCCTGGTGAAAGAGATCGCGTGGGCCGCCGGGCTGGCGGTGGGAGACGCGTTCATCAGAGAGGGACACGGCGGCAGCGCGCCGACCCTGATCGCTCAGCAGGCCGTCAAACCGGGGGTTCGCAAAACCCTGCTAGAGGTCACGCTCCACCCGGTGACGCCGGCGAACCTGCGCTTCGACACGGGTGACGCCTACACCACGACGCAGGTCATCGACATGGGCCCCGTCATGAACAGCACAACCGCCTACGCCAACAAGACCAGGGAGCTGACCACTGCAGTGGGCGGCGACCTGCCGTTCCCCGAGGGCGAGCAGATCTCCGATCGGCCTTTGCTGGTCCCGCCCGGGGTCGCACGCGCCCACGTCGAGAACCCGGCGGTGGGTGCGGAGATCTTCTGGAACGCGCGACCGAGCGACCAAGTTCTCGACGGCGTGCCCGCGGTCTTCGTGGCCTACGCCGGGGGGCAGGTCATGGACGCGGAGGCTGCCACGAGGCGGTCCTTCGTGCCGAACCTCACCGGGGCGGAAAGGCAGAGCATCGGCCTGGTCGTGCGTTTCAACGATTATTTCCACTACACGGCAGCGGATCTGCCGGCCGCCGTCTCGGAACGCGTCGCCGACGCCATCGTGACGAAAGGCATGTTGTGCAGGCTCCATGCGAACCACGACGAAATCATGCCGTTCTCGTCCGTCAAGTGGGGAGACCATGGATCCAGCACGTCCACGAGCCATAAATTTCTCCGCGACGCGCTGCCGCATGCCGCGCTCATCACGAACGGCCCCGCCCTGGTCCAGAATCCGTCGCAGATGGTGGTGGACCGCCTGCAGGCGGCGGACTCCGTGCAATTCTTTTATTCGACGTACATGTCCCCGATCGCGACTGCTGGGAAATCACGGCCCTGTGGCAATGGCACTGTGCCGCACGGCGCCCCCGGACGCGTCCGCGGCGACATCATGCTGTTGATCAGCGAAGCACAATCATTCACCCTCGACCGTAACACGCTCGTGCAACTCCTGATCTCCTACCTGAATGAGCACGAAATTCCGCGGACCGACACCATCATCGTAGAAACCTACACTCTAGAATCGGATGAGCCATGGAATTAAAAGAGCTCCATGATTATCTCTCCGGGCGCCCCGACCCGTTGCAGCTCATGGCAGACGACCACAACCTGCCTCAGGAATTACGCGACTTCCTGACCGTGACCCCCAATAAGGGGATCACCCTCTCTGCAGCGCTCAATTCAGATGATGTTTCCCTGACGATCAGCGGCCCATCGGCCGATGTCTGGCCGGTGCAGGGGCTCACCGGCGTCGCGATCACTCTCGACCACATCACGCTAGTCGTGTCCGACGCCGCCGCCGTCACCGCGTCCGCGACCGGGGTCATGCCGCTCAGCGCGTCCACGACGACACCGGTCACGGTCACCTCCCGTCCTGAGACGCCCGGCGCGTGGCGGGTCGAGCTCGCCGCCGAGGTGCCCGAGGCGTTCCAGGTCTCTCCCACCGACCTGCTCCTGCTCGGCAAGCCCGGCCAGTCCCTGCCCTTCTCGATCCCGCCCGGCCTGGATTTCCTTGATCGGGCCGTGTCCATCCCGGTGTCGGGATTCGAGCTGACCTTCTTTCCGAACACCGCCGACGAGGCGTACCTGTCGGCCGACATTCCGCTCCCGGCCGCCAATCCGTGGACGATCATCCCTTCGGTCCTCACCCTCGACAGGGTCGAGATGCGGGCCACATTCTCCACCCGCTCGTACGGGGTGCTGCTCGCCGGCCGGATCACCGTGGACGACGTGGAGCTGGACGTGGGCGTCGGTATGCAGGTCGGGCAGGACTGGTACGGGTACGTGAAACCATCGCAGGGCACCGCCTTCCCCGGCCTGGCCGCGCTCGCGGACTGGATCGGCGGTTCCGAGAACCCGGGCGCCGAGGTGAGCTCCGCCTTCCGGTCGGTCGGGTTCGACCTGACGGCGTTCGACCTCGCGATCGAGGCGGTCAAGATCGGCTTCTATTGGGGGCCGGAGCAGGCCGAGCTCGACTACCTTGAGGTCGTCAGCCGGCTCACCCTCGGAAAGCTCCCCCTCGAAGTGGCGGTGCGACTGCCCGAGCTCGAGGTACGGGGTGCCCTCGCCGGGGGCACGACGGTGCCGCTGATCGAGGTGCTGAGCTCGTTCGGCCTGCCCACCCAGGGGATCGACCCGGAGACGCGGATCGCGGACGTGAGATTCTTGGCCCGGCCGGCGGACGGCCGCTACCTGGCCGAGCTCGCCGTGGACCGGGTCTGGGCGGCCGGACCGATCGACATCGCGGGCGTGGACGTTGTCGTCGGCTACACGAGCACCGGCGGCTTCACCTGCGCCGTGCACGGAGCGATCGACATCGGCGCGTCCATCCACCTACTCGTTCAGGCGGACTACGGCAGTGAGCCCCTCGGATGGACGTTCAGGGGTGCCACCGGGCCCGGTTCCGCTCTCGACATCGGCGACCTGGTGACCGACCTGGCGGCGAAGTTCGGCGTCTCCGGCGTGCCCGAAGCGATCAGCACCCTGACGCTGAAACGGCTGGGCGTCTCCTACACGAGCGGGACCGGGGCGTTCGACTTCGTGTGCGTGGGCGACATGCGGATCACCGAGGTTCCGGTGCGGCTCGTCGCGACGATCAAGACCGTTCGGAACGATGCGCAATATGCCGCCACCTTCGACGGACGGCTCGACGTGACCGTGCCCATCGACGACGGCACCTTGGACCTGCGGTTCGACGCGCACTTCGACGCGGGCGCCACCGGCAAGCGGTTCGCGGCCACCTACTCGCGGACGGACGACACCGGCCCCGTGCCCGGCGTCAGGAACCTGGTCGCGGCGTTCTCGCCGACGGCGGCGGACCACATCCCCGCGACACTCACCGTCGACCTTCGCGACGCCTTCTTCGCCTTGGACCAGACGGCAGAAGGTGGCAGGGCGTACCTGTTCGGGGTCGACATCGACGCCACCATCGACCTGGCCGAGCTGCCCCTGGTCGGCGACCACTTCGGCGGCGGCATGGGCGTCTCCCCCTTGCGCGTCACGGCGGCGTCCGCGGCTCTCTCCGAGGCCCAGGTGAGAGCGTTCAACGCGATGCGGCCCGAGACGATCTCCCCGCTGCCGGAGCGCGACATCGCGGCGGGCTTCGCGATCGACGGCGTACTCAAACTGGGCTCGCTGGAGCAGCCGCTCGCCCTGCCCGTGGCCGACGCCCCGGCAGCGCCGGCGACGGCGACCGCGGGGGCTGCGGACCAGGGGCAGGCGCAGACCGGTGACAACGTGAAGTGGGTCAAGATCCATCGGGGGTTCGGGCCGGTGCAGATCGAGCGGGTCGGTCTTGCCTACCGGCAGGGCGACGAGCCGAGGCTCGCGGTGCTGCTCGATGCCGCGATCACCGCGGCCGGTCTGACGCTCTCGCTGAACGGGCTGGAGGCCGGCCTGGCGCTGTCGGACCCGGCCGCCCTCCCGGCGTTCGACCTGACCGGCCTGGGCCTGTCCTATGCCTCCGGCCCGGTCGAGATCGACGGCGCCTTCCTCCAAGGGGCGGTGAAGTACGACGGGACGTCCTATCCGTCCTACGGCGGCGGGGCGCAGATCAAGACGGAGGAGTTCGGCCTGGCCGCGCTCGGCTCCTACGCTCAGCTTCCCGACAAGGTGCTCAAAGGCGGCCCGACGTTGTTCGTCTACGCCTACCTGGACGATCCCATCGGCGGGCCGCCGTTCTTCTTCGTGAAGGGGCTGGCGGCCGGGTTCGGCTACAACCGGAAACTGGTGCCACCGGCTCTCGACGCCATCGCGACGTTCCCCCTGGTCGCCGAGGCGCTCGGTACCCGGCCGGCCGGCACCACCCTGGCCGGGGAACTGGAGGCGCTCGCGCCGTATCTGCCGCCCGCGCTCGGCGACAGCTTCTTGGCGGCGGGAGTGCATTTCACCTCGTTCGCGATGATCGACTCGTTCGTGCTGCTCACGGCGGCGTTCGGGCACCGGTTCGAGATGGATCTGCTCGGTCTGTCCACGCTCATTCTGCCCGCCCCCAACGCCACGTCCGCGAACAAGACGTCCATCGCGGAAGTGCAGCTCGCGCTGCGGGCGACCTTCGTGCCCGAGGACGGCTACCTCACCGCGTCGGCCCAGCTGACCAGGAACTCGTTCGTGCTGTCCCGCGACTGCCACCTCAGCGGAGGATTGGCGTTCTCCACCTGGTTCTCCGGCGAGCACGACGGCGACTTCGTGGTCACGGCAGGCGGATACCATCCGCACTTCCCCGTCCCCGCGCACTACCCGGCCGTGCCCAGGCTGAGCTTCTCCTGGCAGGTGACCCGGCAGTTCTCGCTGACCGGCACGGCGTACTACGCGCTCACCCCCGGCGCGCTCATGGCCGGCGGCAGCCTGACGGCGACCTACCACGACGGGTCGCTGCGCGCCTGGTTCGACGCCTCGATGGACTTCCTCATCGCCTGGCAGCCCTACCACTACGAAGCCTCGATGCACGTGAGCGTGGGGGTCAGCTACACGTACTCGTTCTTCGGCAAACACACCATCAACGCGCACGTCGGCACCGACGTGCAGCTGTGGGGCCCGGAGTTCACCGGCACCGCCAAGATCCACCTCAGCGTGATCTCCTTCACGATCTCCTTCGGAGGTGAGAAGAAGCGCCCGCCGGCGGCCCTGTCATGGACCGAGTTCCGAACGGCTCTGCTGCCTGAAACGATCCTCACGCTTTCGCTCAGCAGCGACACCCAGCAGGCCTCGGGGAACGCGGTGGAAGGCATCGACCTCGGGGTCGCCGACCCGGCCGGACTCGTGATCACCACCGACTCGGTCGTCCCGAGCACGGTGGCCCTGTACGGACCCGGCGCAGGCTCTGGGCTGCCGCTCGGCGGCGCGCCCTCGAAGTTCGGCATCGGCCCCACCGGGAAAGGCCCCGACAAGGTCGCGGTCACCCACCGCATCACCATCACCAAGGACGGCCAGGTGGTCGACCTCGACCGGTTCGACTTCACGCCCGTTCGCAAGAACCTGCCCTTCGCGCTGTGGGGCACCAAACTGGCCCCCTCGATCAGCGATCCCCGCCTGGTCTCCGGGATGCTCACCGGCTACCAGATCCGGCCGATCGCGGCGTCGAAGCCCACGAACCCGCCCTCCTTGGACCGTACGGAGCTCCAGGCGGCCGGCTCGCTGTTCGACGCGTACGGGGCGATCGACCTGGCGGCCCCACCACCGTTCACCTCGACCGGCGACTCGGCACGCGCGCGTGCCGACGCGATCATGAGCAGCCTGGCCGAGCCCGGGGTCGTGGCCGCCCGCGCGAGCATCGCCCAAGCCCTGATCGCCGGAGCGCAGCTCGATCTACACGGCTTCGACATCGCCCAATACCACGAGATCCCGGAGGTGGCCTCGTATGCCTGAGACACAGACGACCGGCACGCCCCGCGTCAGCTTCGCCTCCCACTGGCGCCCCGCGCTGGAGAGCGGCACCTACCACATCACCGTCGAGCAGGACATCTTCCTCGATTCCATCGGGAAAGACAGCTTCCCCGCCACCGGCTCCTTCGCGATCGCCGGCGAACGGTTCTCTCTGGCGCCGTCGGCGATCAGAGAGATGTTCCCGCCCGACGGCAGCCTCGGCGAGCACAGCAGCGTGCTGCCCCACATCGCGCTCAACCGGCCCACCCTGCCCTGGGAACGCGACCCCGGCGGCACCGGCGACGACCTGCCGCCCTGGCTGGCGCTCCTGGTGTTCTCCGAGGACGAGCGCCCGGAACCGGCCGTGGTGACCCTCGCCGACCTGCCGGCCGTACAGCGTGAGTCACACCAGTCACCGGCCGACCAGGTGACGGTCATCGACGTCCCCAAGGAACTGCTGGCGGAGCTCCTTCCGAGCTACGACGAGCTTCGGTATCTCGCCCATGTACGCGAGGGCGACGGCGAGGCCGCCGCGGTGATCACAGCGGCCCGCCTGCCCGCACCCGGCGTCTCCACCACCGTCCACCTCGTCTCTCTGGAAGGACGGTTCCACGCTCCGGCCGCATCGCCGACGCCGGTGTTCGACTACGGCACCGGCCCGCTGGTCCGCCTGGTCACCCTGGCGAGCTGGCGATTCGCCTGCGTGGACGAGGCGCAGACGTTCGGGTGGATGGCCGGCCGGCTGGCCGACGACCCGGGCACCTTCCGGCTCCCCGACAGCGGCGAGCCGCTCACGGACACGTTTCTGAGCCAAGGCTTCCTGCCCGCGCGGCACCGGCTGCGCCAGGGCGGGCGCAGTATCGCCTGGTATCGGGGACCGCTGGCGACGGGCCCGACAGCGAGCGATGATGTGCCGTTGACACCCGTCCGCACCGCCGACGCCCTGCTCCGCTTCCACCCCCAGGTCGGCATGTTCGACGTCAGCTACGCCGCGGCCTGGCAGCTCGGGCGGCTGCTCACCCTGCGCAGCCCCGATGCGGCCACCACGCTCTACCAGTGGCGCCGCCGCCGGGACCAGAACCACAAACGGGCGATGGGCCAAGCCGACGACTACCCGCTGTCCGTTACGGAGATCGACGCCGTCCTCCCCCAGACCGCGCGGAACTGGCTCGGCGGGCTCAGCCGGCTCCAGGGCATTCCCTTCGGCTATCTGATCCCCGACGAGCGCCTGCTCCCCGTCGAAACGATCCGCTTTTTCGGGCTGGACCAGCAGTGGGTGCGATGTCTGGTCGACGGCGCCTACAGCGTCGGCCGGCTCACCCAGGCCGACGCCGTCCTCGACTCCTCCTATCCGCTGGGGCTGACGTATCCGCAGGTCAGCGGCGCACTGATTCGCTCTGACCTGGTTTCCGGCTACCCCGGCCTGCTCATCGACGCCTACGCCGACACCGATGGCCGGACCCGGCTTCCGCTCCTGCGCTCCGACCGGCTCTCACCCAACATCCTGCTCTGCCTCTTCGAGGGCCTGCTGGCCCGGTTGGACGTGCACCACGCCCCCGAATCCCAGCATGCGGCGGTCGGCGTGTCCGAGGACCGGACGACGTTCTCCAAGGTTCTGCGCTCCCCCGGCGGCGGCCACGCGCCGACGGTCTCACTTCGCCTCACCTCCCGCCGTACCCTCCCCATCGGGGACCTCGTGTCGGCGATTGCCTCCTCGCTCCACACCAGCCGGGCGGATTTCACCTCGGGCGACTTCGCCCTCCAGATGATCGAGACAGCCGAACGCGTCACCTTCCTGCCGGAACCCGATCGCACCACGGGAGCCGCCTCCTCAACCACCTAGCGAACCCGGGTCACCGCAGGTCTTCGACGGTCAGGCCGCCGACCTCCGTGACCTCGGCTCATCCTGATTCGCTGGGTGGGACCGCAGGAGCACGGGCGCATCCGAAGGGTCCGTCGGGGCGACCAGCTCCGGGCGGGGCGGGGCTCTGTCCGGCGAAGGCTATGTGAGGCCGAGGTCGCGTATCGCGCGGGCGTAGCGGCGGCCCGGGGTGAGCGACGCGGCCGCCCACGGCAGGACCTCCGGCACCCGCCTGCCCACCTCCCCCAAGAGGCCCTGCGCGCGGCGGAGGTGGCCGCCGAAATAGAAGGCGGCGCCGAACAGATGGGCGGCGTCCAGGGAACGCGGGTGCGGCCGGGAGCCCTCTCGCCACTTGTCGGCCGCCCGGCTCAGCGCGCCCGCCACTTCCGGGTCGCCGAAGTACGCTTCCAGACCGTCCTGAGTGGAGCGGTCGGAGTCGCGGTCCTGGCTCCACGCGATCTCGAAGTGCGCCAGAGCCAGCATGGCGGTCACCGGATCGCCGGGCAGCGCGGAGGCCACGCTTTCGCGGGCGAAGGCGAGAAGCTCTCGATGCGAGCCGTACCACTTCGCGCACAGGGCCTGGGCGCGGCCGTAGTGCCCGGGGTACAGGTGCGGGTCGCGAGCGGTCAGCTCCTTCCAGATGCTGTCGAGCTCGTCCCGGCCGGATGTCATGCCGATGGCGTGCCACTGCAACTGGTCCCAGGGCACGGGGTCCTTGGGCAGCGCCTGCGCCGCCTGCCGGAGGGGGGCCTCGGCCTCCGCCAGCACCTGCCAAAAGCGCTGGAACCGATTGGCCCCGACGTACTCGGCGAAGGAGCCGCCGCGAATGTCCCAGGCGTGCTTGATGTGCGCGGCGCCGAGCCAGAGCAGGGCGTCAGGGTCGTCCTGCGCCTGCCGTGACAGCGCGCCGGTGTGCGCGCCGGCGGCTTCGGCCAGCTTCTCGACGCGCAGCGCCCGCAGCTCGTTGTTCCCGCGGGCCTGCTTGATCAGTTCGAGCCCGTGGTGCAACCGTCCTGCTTTCACCTGCGGCAAAGCCAGGTCCAGCGCGGGGTCCTCCCACGCTTTTCCCATCCGCATCCCGGAGGTCTTGTCGAGCAGGTCGGCGACTGCGCTGATCACCCTTATCAACGACATTGGCGATCAATACCGCAGACTCGGGCAGGGCCGCAATGCGATTTTCGCTCACGGGTCACGGCGGCCTTGTCGGGCACGAACGCCCCGAGCAGGCGCCCTCGGGCACCCGGCTGTGGTGCCGCACCATGGTCGCCGGTTCCGCGTCGACGTGGCCGAAACACCGCAGGATCGCCTCGTGGTCGGCGACGAGGTGGCGATGATGGATCGGTCCGTGATGAGCGGAGAAGGCGCCTTTTCGCAGAGCGCCACCAGGCCGGCGCCGGCGCGGGATCAGCCGGCCAGGGGTGCGACGGCGCGCATGCGTTCGAAAGTTGGCCACGTACTGGCGTTGACGTGCTCTCCGCCATAAATGACGGAGGTTCCTGTGCTGCTCACGCAGCAGCTCGCGGCGCGGGTGCGGGCGAGACTGTGGGACAGGATGCTTGACGCTTCACAGGCCCCGGCATCCCGGAGTCTCCACGTCCTGTGACCGCCCGTCCGGCGGCAGAGGTGTACCGATGAAGCTGGTTGCGGGCGGCGTTGGTGTCGGCGTTGCCGATCCACCCACACCGCGGGTTCTTGCACGCGAACCGGGATTGCGTCTCCCGGCTGCCGGGAATGGTGGTCTGGCAGCGGTGGCATTGGCGGGAGATGCCGTGCGGTGGAACCGTGGCGACCCGGCCGCCCCGCTCAGCGCACTTGTAGGTCAGCAATTCCATGGTACGGCCCCAGGCTTCGCCCGCGATGGCGCGGTTCAGGCCGCGTTTCTGGGCGACGTTCGTCCCCGGCTCCTGAGGTGTCCCCGCCGCCGACGCCATCATGTTCACGATCTTCAAATCTTCGACCACGATCACGCTGAACCGGGCGGCCAGGTCGGTGGTGGTCTGGTGCTGCCAGTCGAGGGCGCGGCGCTTGGCTGTCGCGCGGAGCCGGGCGATCTGGTCGTAGGTGCGGTTGAGCCGGGTGCTGGTGTTCTGCCCCGGCTTGCGGTGGGCTTTTTGGCGGGCGGCCTTGCGTTCCAGGCGAAGCAGGCGCTCCCGCTCTGCGGTGGAGAGCCACTGTTCGCGGTGGGTGATCTTCTCCCCGGTGGACAGGGCCAACGGGATGGTGATGCCCCGGTCGATGGGGCCGGCCCTTGGTGTGGGGCGGGTGGGTCGGCGAGGGTTTCGATGCGGAACACGATGTTCCACCCGTGGGCGTCCTTGACCAGGCGAGCCCCGGTGATCCGCCCGGCCGGACCGCCCTTGGTGAGGCCGGGCAGGTCTTGCGTCCACCGGAACCGCACCCGGCCGACCTTGGGCAGGTTCACCGCGCCCCATCTGCGGTTGATCCGGGAGATGTGCAGGTCGCGGGCCTGGGGGACGTCCACGGCCATCCGGGAGCGGAACCTGGCCTTGAACGTGGGCCGCTGCGCGGGGTGGTCGGGGTTGAAGAAGTTCGCCCACGCCTGCCGGTAGATCTTCAATACGGCTTGGGCTGCCTGGGCGGGCAGTTGCCCCAGCCAGTCGATCTCTTTGCGGGCCGCCCGGATCGCCTCGTCGCAGTCTTTGAGCCTCGCGAGCTTGCCCTGCCGGAAAGTGACGTACTCGTGCAGCAGGTTCCACAGGGCGCGCGCGGTGTGCGCCTGACCGTCCAGCGCCCCGGATTGGGCCGGGCTGAGGTTCAGGCGCGTTACCTGCGCGCGCACCCACTTCACCCTCTCCACGATCGGATCATATCATTTGGTTTATGTCACCTCGATGGAACGCCAATCCCGATGTCCGAACTGGTCGTCATGTCGTCTATGACCTCCACGCGCATTTGGTTTTCGTCACGAAATACCGGCGTGGAGTGTTCACCGACGCGATGCTGGCCCGCTGCGAGGAGATCATGCGGGATGTGTGCACGGACTTCGAGGTCGAGCTGCGCGAGTTCAACGGCGGGCACGACCACGTCCATCTCCTCATCCACTACCCGCCGAAAGTCGCCCTGTCCAAGCTGGTCAACAGCCTCAAGGGCGTCTCGGCCCG
The DNA here is from genome assembly GCF_044460125.1 of Nonomuraea sp. NPDC050153. Taxonomy (NCBI): domain Bacteria; kingdom Bacillati; phylum Actinomycetota; class Actinomycetes; order Streptosporangiales; family Streptosporangiaceae; genus Nonomuraea; species Nonomuraea sp. NPDC050153. The sequence goes on along the minus strand of NZ_JBITJQ010000037.1, from coordinate 12,921 downwards.
TTATCTGCGCCAGGAATACCCGACTCACGTGCGTCAATACCTGTGGGGCGGACGCTTCTGGTCGGGTTCCTACTTCGCCGGGTCGGTGGGCGGAGCCCCGATCTCGGTCCTGCGCCAGTACATCGAGCAGCAAAGCCGACCGGTTTAAGGCACGCTCAGGCGCTGGAGCGCCTTCCCGCGTGGGCCTTCACCCCCGGCGTGAGTGAATGCCGGAGCACTGGCCCACATCCCGGTAGAACTTGTTGTGCTGGCCCTTGTCGCCGATGCACGCGGCGGTGCCGCCGGAGGGCGGGCCGGTGCAGACGTGCGTCCAGGAGCCGGCGGCGGTGTCGGTGCCCAGCTCGGCGGCGAGCTTGGCGGCGACGGCCGCCCCGCGCGTGTCTCCGTCCAGGATGACCTGCACGTTCACGTTCCGCTGGTGCGCCTTGATCAGCTCGTCGGCGAACTCGGTGCCCGCGGCGCCCGACATGACGAAGTGGGCGACCTGGATGCGGGCCCCGGCGGGCGTCTGCCGGACGAGGCCGCAGAGCGCGCGCACGAGGGCGGCCGGGTCTCCACCGGCCGGGTCGTTGAATACGGCGGTCGTGGTGACGCGCGCGGGGACGGGGGCGTCAGCGCAGGCAGTGGCCGCGGCCGAGGCCGGGACGGCGCCCGCTAACGTGGCCGCGGCCACGACGGTGCCCGCGGTCAGCAGTGAGAGGGACCGGCCTGGCATGGATCACTCCTTCACGAGGCGGCCGCCACCGGCCGCGGGGGTTGCCGACGCTTCGGGGAAATGGCACGCGACCGGGTGACCCGTGTCGCGGTCGACGAGCGCCGGCTCCTCGTCGCGGCACCGATCCTGGGCCCGCCAGCAGCGCGTTCGGAAATGGCAGCCTGAAGGGGGGTTCAGCGGTGAGGGGACATCGCCCGACAGGACGATCTCGCCGTGGCCGCCGTCCCGCCAGTCGTCCAGGCTGGGCGCCGCCGACAGCAGCGCCTGCGTGTACGGATGCGCCGCGCTGCGGTAGACGTCCTCCTTGGATCCGCTCTCGACGATCTTGCCCAGGTACATCACCGCCACCCGGTCGCACAGGTGCCGGACGACGCCCAGGTCGTGGGAGATGAACAGGTACGCGACACCCAGGTCGCGCTGCAGTTCCCGCAGCAGGTTGAGGATCTGGGCCCGTACCGAGACGTCGAGGGCGGAGACCGCCTCGTCGCAGACGATCAGCCGGGGGCTGACGGCGAGCGCGCGGGCGATGCTGATGCGCTGCCGCTGCCCGCCCGAGAACTGGTGGGGGTAGCGGTCGGCGTGCTCGGGGCGCAGTCCGACGCGGTCGAGCAGAGTACGGAGCTCCTCGTCCCACCGTTCGCGCGGCACCAGCCCCGGATGGATCCGCCAGGCCTCCTTGATCAGGGCGGCGACGGTCATGCGGGGGTTCAGGGCGGCGTACGGGTCCTGGAAGACGAGCTGGATCTCCCGGCGCAGCCTGCGCAGCTCCTTCGCGGGCAGGGTGGCCAGGTCACGGCCTTCGAACAGGACCCTGCCCTCCGACGGGCGTGCCAGCCCGACGATGGTCCGCGCGATCGTGGACTTGCCACAACCGGACTCGCCGACCAGGCCGACGGTCTCGCCCGCGCGGACGGTCAGGTTGACGCCGGCCACGGCCCGTACCGCACCGCCCGGCCGGCCGATCCCGGCGCGCAGGCGGTAGGTGGTGACCAGGTCGGTCAGCTCCAGCAGCGGCTCACCCTCGGCCGGCATGCGCGGTCACCTCCTCGGCGAAGTGGCAGGCGCCGGCCCGGCGAGGACCGAGCTCACGCGGGACGGGGTCGTCGGTGCGGCAGAGGTCCCTGGCGAACGGGCAGCGCGGATGGAAGGCGCAGCCCGCGGGCGGCGCGGTGAGGTCGGGCGGGTGGCCCTCGATCGCCTCCAGCGGGGCGCCGATGTCGCGGGGATCGGGCACCGCCCGCATCAGGCCCAGCGTGTACGGGTGGGCGGGCCGCTCGTACACCTCTGCCACGGTGCCGGTCTCGACGAGGCGGCCGGCGTACATGACAGCCACGCGGTCGGCGGCACGCGCCACCACGCCGAGGTCGTGGCTGATGAGGATCATGCCGAGCCGCTGAGCCTGTTGCCGCTGCCGCAGCAGTCGCAGGATCTGCGCCTCGACGGTGACGTCGAGGGCCGTGGTCGGCTCGTCGGCGATGAGCAGCAGGGGGTCGAGGGCCAGCGCCATCGCGATCATCACGCGCTGCCGCATGCCGCCGGAGAAGCGGTGCGGGTGGTCGTTCAGGCGTCGCTCGGCGTCCGGGATGCCCACCTGCGCCATCAGCTCCGCCGCCCGCCGCCGGGCGTCGGCCCGGCGGGTGCCGCGGTGCCTGCGGAACATCTCGGCGATCTGGTATCCGACGGTCAGGGACGGGTTGAGGGCGCTGAGCGGATCCTGGAAGATCATCGAGATGCGCTCGCCGCGCAGCTCGCGCCATTCGCGGTCCGGCAGGCCGATGACGTCGCGGCCCTCGATGGCGACCCGGCCGCCCGCGATCCGCGCGTTCAGCGGCACGAGGCCCATCAGCGCCTGCGCGGTCACGCTCTTGCCGCTGCCGGACTCGCCGACGATCGCGAGCGTCTCGGCCTCGCCGACCTCGAAGGAGACCCCGCGCACCGCGCGCAGCGGCCCCTTCGGCGTGTCGAACTCCACGGCGAGGTCCTCGACCTCCAGCAGGTTTGCCATCGTCACAGCTCCGTCATCGGGTCGGAGGCGTCGCGCAGCAGGTCGCCGAGGATCCCGATGCTCACCACCACGAGGGCCAGGGCGGCGCCCGGCGCGGCGGCGATCCACCAGGCCGAGGCCAGGTAGTCGCGCCCTTCGGCGATCGTCGCGCCCCAGGACGCCTGGGAAGCCGGCACGCCGAGGCCGAGGAAGCTCAGCGACGCCTCGGCGACCATGGTCAGGCCGACCTGCACCGTCGCCGCCACGAGCAGCGGCGGCAGGCACGACGGCAGGATGTAGTGGAGGAGGATGCGCCCGTGCGAGGCGCCCATCACCCGGGCCGAGTCCACGAACTCCCGGTCGCGCACCGCCAGCGCCGAGCCGCGCACCACCCTGGCGAAGATCACCCACCGGGTGACTGCGAGGGCGATGATCACGTTCATCATGCTCGGGCCGAGCACGCCGGCCAGCAGGATGGCCAGCAGCAGGCTGGGGAAGGCCAGCTGGATGTCGCCGATCCTGGAGATGATCCCGTCGGCCCAGCCGCCGAAGTAGCCGGCGAACAGGCCGAGCAGCATACCGGCCGTCCCGCCGACGAGCACGGTGACCAGGGCCACGGTCAGCGAGGTGCGCATACCGGCCAGCACCTCGGCCAGGATGTCCTGGCCGACCTGGTCGGTGCCCAGCCAGGCGACGGCGCCGTCGGACAGGCGGGTGCCCGGCGGCAGCAACCGGTCGACGGGGCTGGTACTGGCGGCGTCGAACGGGACCAGCAGCGGCCCGAGCACGCCGGCCACCACGAACAGCAGCACGGTCCCGAGCGCCAGGCGGGCCCGCAGCGGCAACCCGGCCGACCGGCTCGGGGCTTTCACCGACATCAGGCGTTCTCCAACTGGATCCTGGGGTCGAGGTACACGTAGAGCACGTCGACCAGCAGGTTGAGCACGATGTAGCAGACCGTGATCACGGTGAGGACGGCCTCGACCACGGCGTAGTCGCGGAAGGTGATCGAGTCGATCAGCAGCGATCCGATCCCGGGCCAGGCGAAGATCACCTCGACGATCACGCCGTTGGCGATGAAGTAGCCCATGAGCAGGCCCAGCATGGTCACCACCGGGACCAGGGTGTTGCGCAGCACGTGGACGTAGAAGACGACCCGGTGGCTCAGCCCCTTGGCGTGGGCCGTGCGGACGTAGTCCTGGTTCATCTCCTCGAGGACTCCGGTCCGTACGAGCCGGCCCAGCCAGCCGACGAACGGCAGCGCCAGCGTGAATGCGGGCAGCAGCAGCCCGGCCATGGTCCCGTCGGCGGTGCTCGGCAGGACCTGCAGCCACCGCGCGAAGATCAGCGACAGCATGATGCCGATCCAGAACGGCGGCAGGGCCTGGCCGACCAGCGAGGACACCGAGACCAGATGGTCGGCCCAGGTGTTCGCGCGGCGGGCGGCGAAGGACCCGGCGACGAACCCCAGCACGATGGTGATCACCATGGCCCACGCGGACAGCGACAGGGTCGGGCCCAGCCGTTCCAGGCAGGCGTCCAAGGCGCTGACGCCCTGCCGCCAGGACCGGCCGAAGTCGAGGGTGACGACGTCCCGCAGGTGGTGCACGTACTGGATCGGCAGGCTCTCGTGCAACCCGAGCCGGCCGCGCAGCTCCTCCAGCGCCTGGGGCGTGGCCTGGCTGCCGAGGATCAGCTCGGCGGGGTCGCCGGGCAGCACGCGCAGGGCGATGAAGACGACCGTGACGGCGCCCCAGATCTGCAGCAGCGCCTGGGCGAGCCGCCGTCCGACGAAGGCGGTCATGTGACGCTCCCGCCGCTCGACGCCCGGCTGACCAGCCGCGGCGGGAACAGGATCTGCTCCGGCGCCCCCTCGGGCGCCTGTCCCCGCAGCCGCCGGAGCATGTGGTCGACCGCCGACACGGCGATCTCGGCGGCGGGCAGCTCGACGGTGGTCAGCGAGGGGATCACGTACGGCGCGAACGGGTGGCCGCCGTAGCCGACGACCAGTATGTCCTCGGGAATGCGCAGACCCTCCTCGTTCGCCACCCGGTAGACGCCGAGCGCGAAGTAGTCGTTGCCGGCCACGAACGCCATCGGCCGCCGGGCGGTCCGCACGACCTCTCTGGCCAGCCGGTACGCCTCGCTCGGATCCCACGGCATCGCGCTCTGCTCCAGCCGCCGGGTCGGCACCTTGATCAGGGTGTCCGGCTCGATGGGCAGCCCGCTGTCGGCCATGGCCCGCCGGTAGCCCTCGACGCGATCGGCGACCGACGAGACGTGCAGGTCCTCCTCCAGGAAGTAGATCTTCCTGGCGCCCTGGGCGACGGCGTGCCTGGCGGCCTCGTAGCCGCCCCGGACGTGGTCGACCCCGACCAGGTCGGTGTTCAGCTCGGGCACGTCACGGTTGATCAGGACGAGCGGCACGCCTGCCGACCTGAACCGCCGCCAGTGCTCGGCCCCCTCCTGTACGGTCACCACGAGCACGCCGTCCACGCCGCGGCGCAGCAGCTCCTCGGCCGCGCGCCGCTCGTTGGCCAGGCTCTCCTCGGTCGCCATGAGCAGCAGGGAGTAGCCGTGCCGGCGGCAGTGCTGCTCCATCCCGCTGATGAGCTGGGCGTAGAACGGGTTGGACGGGTTGGTGATGACCATGCCGAGCGTGCTCGCCGAGCCCAGGACCAGGGATCGGGCGGTCACGTTCGGCACGTAGCCGAGCCGCTCGGCCTCGGCCTTGACCCGGTTCCGCGTCTCCACGCCGACGCTGTCCTTGTCGGCCAGCGCGCGGGAGACGGTGTTCACCGAGACGCCGAGGCTCTCGGCGATGTCCTTCAGAGTGGTACGGCGTGCCTCGCGCATGTCACTCTCGTTCCGTAGGGATCATCCGGCGGTCGACACCGCGCGAAACTCGGGCTGGCTGTTGGCCGCCGCCACGAATCCCGTCACCGTGGAGCGCAGCCCGTACGTGGCCGACAGCCCCGCGGGGAAGACGCCGACCGCGTCACGCCAGATGATCTCGCATGCCCGGGCGTACAGCGACTTGCGCTCCTCCTGGTCGGAGGTGGAGCGCGCCTTGGCGAGGATGCCGTCGAGCTCCTTGTTCCGGTAGCCCATGCGGTTGGCCTCGCTGGTGTAGAGCCGGCCGAGCGTGTAGTCGGCGTCTCCGGTGGTCACGGTGTTGACCTGGAGCTCGATGTCCCAGTCGAGCGCAGTCAGGCGCTTGAGCCAGGCCGCCTTCTCGATCTGCTGCGGCTCGACGATGACGCCGACCTTGGCCCAGGCCGAGATCATCGACTGTGCCAGCTCGGTGGCCAGCGGGCCGGTGTCCTTGAACCACATCATCGAGGTGCGGATGCCGGCGCCGTAACCGGCCTCGGCCAGCTCGCGCTTGGCCAGCTCGGGGTCGTGGTCGTAGGGCTGCTGGGGCGCGTGGCCGAAGACGGCCGAGGGGATGGGGGCGTCCATGACCGCGGCGGCGTCGCCGTACAGGCTGGAGACGATGCTCTTCAGGTCGAGCGCGTGGTAGAGCGCGCGGCGCACCCGCGGGTCGGAGAAGGGTTTCCGGCCGCAGTTGAACCAGGCGAGGAAGTAGTTCACGCCCGGCTTGCTGTCGATCTTCACGCCGTTGACGCCGCCCAGCCGCTTGAGCTCGTCGGGAGGGATGATCCAGGTGACGTCCACCTCGCCGTTCTGCAGCGAGGTCATGCGCGTGGAGGCCTCCGGGATGTACGGCAGCCGCAGCCCGGACAGTTTGGCCGGGCCGCCCCAGTAGCGGGGCGCGGGCTTGAGCAGGAGCTGGGACGAGGGCGTGAACGCCTCGACGGCGAAGGGCCCGCTGCCCACGGCGTTGCGCGACAGGTCGGCCTTGCCGATCTGGGCGGCCGGGATGACGAACGCGAGCGTCAGGTTCACCAGCAGCGTGCCCAGCGGGTCCGTGGTGGTGATCTTGACGGTGCGCGCGTCGGGGGCCTCGACGGCGTCCACCGCGGTCCATAGGGGCTTCTGCGGCCCGTCGGACTTGACCAGCCGTTCCAGCGACGCCTTGACGTCGGCCGAGGTCAGCTTGGCGCCGTCGTGGAAGACGACGTCCTCGCGGAGGGTGAACTCCCACGTCCTGTCGTCGGGCTGGCGCCACGACGTGGCCAGGCGCGGCGCGATCTGCTCCCCGTCCCTTGCCACCAGCGTGTCGTAGATCTGCCGGTTGGCGAGCAGTGACGCCTCGTCGACCGCGCTCACCCCGTGCGGGTCGAGGTCGTTGATCGCCTGGTAGAACGCGGCGCTGAACGGCCGGTTCCGCCCCGAGGCCGACCCCGCCCCCGGGCCGCCAGGGGCGCACCCGGAGACCAGAGCAGGGAGTGAGACGCCGGCGGCCCCGGCTCCCAGGAGGGTCAGGAACCGCCGCCTGCCCACTCCCTCCGATGTTGTCATGTCCGTTCCCTTCTCAGGTCTTGCCGGGGCTCAGCTCTTGAGAGCCAGGTAGATCAGCACCTTCGCCTGCGGGTCGCCGCCCGTCAGCGTGGCCCGCAACCGCAGCCAGTGGCCGAACTCGCGTACCCGCAGGGACACCATTCCGGGCTCCGTCGCGATCTGCGCGGTGCTCTCGTCGTCGTCGCACCAGTGCAGGCCGTCCGGGGAGATCTGGGCGGTCAGGCGCAGGGCGGGTGCGTCGCCCTCAAGCTCCAGGGTCCGCACGAACCAGCGTGCCTCGCCCGCCCAACCGGCCTCGTACGGCTCGGTCGCGAAATCGGTGGTGAAAGTGGTGTTGCGCTCCAGTACGGCGGTAAGAGCATGCCTCATGCCGGTGTTCACCAATCCACGGAAATCAGTGCGGAATCAAGGAAGAGGAAGTTGCGTACCGGAGAATGGGTGCGCACGCTCACGTAGAAATTGAGCAGGTTCTCCAGGCCCTCGTATTTGTCGGGATACTGCGGGACCGGGACGTGCCGCATGTCCATGATCCGGTCGTTCACCTGGAGTTCGATATTCGTCCGGGTCCTGGTGTCGAACTGCCAGCGCAGGTAATGCCAGTTGACCTTCGTCGGGACCTCGTTGTAGCAGAGATACTGCGGCTCCTCGCCGAGCGGGCGCCAGTCCTCGGGGTTCGGGGCGGTGAAGTCCTCGACGGGAGAGAGGTTCTCCTGGTTGTGCAGGTTCTCCCTGGGCGTGGGCTCGGGCACCACGGGGTAGACCCAGCGCCTGGTGAACCGGTTGTCCAGGTCGGTGTTCTGGTAGCGGGCGACGCAGTGGTAGCGGATGCCCTCGCCGTCGCACAGGTCCGTGGCCACGGTGAACGCCCCGAACTGGGCCTCCGACGGGTGCAGGTTCCCGTCCCATTCGATGTCGCCGAAGCTGTTGCCGAGCGTGGACTCGGCCGTGGCCGCCTCGCTCTTGTAGGTGAAGTACGTCTCGAACTGCACCACGCCCCGCCGGGCCATGGTCAGCCGGCGGATCGCGACCGCCGTGTGGCCGGTCACCGGACGCGTGGCGACCTTGAGCGCGTAGTTGCCGCTCATCGCGGCGTGCGTGCCGATGTCGAAGAAATCGCACGAGCTGAGCTGCGGCGGCCGGAAGTCGCGCATGTGCACGTCCACCGTGTCGAGATTCCCATGGCCGTCGTGATTACCGATCAGCTCGCACCAGCCGTGCGTCCCGGTGCTGAACTCGTCGAAAGCGAGAATGCGGGGCAGGGGGTTGAACTTGGATAGTTTCGGATCCGCCGCGATCAGCGCGCGCCGGAGATCCTCGGCCGGAACATGGGTGGTCTCCACGCTCAAGGGCGTCCTTCCCATAGAAATTCCATAACCAGGATTAACGTTCACGTGAACGTTAATTCCAGGTTTCGAGGACGCTAACTTGCCAGGTCCGCGGATGTCAAGGGTTCGGCAGCCCCGACCGTGACCGGACGGATGCCCACGTTGACCGTCGACCGGCCCGTTGATCCGATGCGCCGGCCGCCGTCGGCCGCCTATCGTCGTGCCGCAGCAGCGCCGAACAGGGAGATGACGCCATGATGCGTGCCCGTTTTCCCCGCCCGTGGGTGTCGAGGGCCAGCGAACGGCTGACGCGCGAGGTCAGCGAACCCCTGGCCGGGCAGCCGCCCGCCGCCACGCTGGCGGAGATCGGCCGGCTGGTGGCGTGGAACGAGCGCATCCACGGCACCGAGGCCGTCAATCTGAACCCGGCGTCGAACGTCATGAACCCCCAGGCCGAGGCCCTGCTATCGGCCGGGCTCGGCCCGCGCGCCTCGCTCGGGCATCCGGGCGAGAAGTACGAGACGGGGCTGGAGGCCATCGAACGGATCGAGATCATCGCGGCCGAGCCGGCCGCGCAGGTCTTCGACGCCGGGTACGCCGAGGTCCGGGTCGGCTCGGGCGCACTGGCCAACCTGTACGCGTTCATGGCGACCTGCCGGCGCTGGGCGTGCCGGTGTTCGCCGCCGAACGCGGTGCGAGCGGCTCGCACCAGTTCGCGCTGCCTGCTCACCGCTACGGCGGCGGGCAGCGCGCCGCCCGCCGGCTGCGCGCCGCCAACCTGCTGGCGTGCGGCATCGGCCTGCCCATCGAGCCGGTGGCCGGGGACCTGAACGGGCTGCGGCTCGGCACCCCGGAGATCACCCGCATCGGTATGAACGAGGACGACATGCAGGTGCTGGCCGCGTTCCTCGCCCGCGCCCTGGATCCCGCCACGGCGCCCGCCCGGCTCGCGGCCGAGGTCAGCGCCTGGCGCGCCCCGTTCACCGGCGTGCGCTTCACCGCCACCCCGCACCAGGAAGGACCGTGAACGTCCAACCGCTACCTGGACGTCCCCCGCCCGCCCTGCCCGGCTGGAGGTGTCGGGCGCGGCCGGCCCAGAACGTGCAGCTCAGACCATTGGCCGGCGACTGCTCGTCGGCTCATGCCCCCAACGTGGTCTGGGCGGCCGGTTGCCGGCGCGGGGCGGCAAGGTCGTGGGCGGAGCGGGCCAGCCAGATCATGATCAGGACGCTGGAGACCACACCGAGAGCCTCGACGGCGCTTCCCTCGTCCGGGAACGGCAAAGCCGCCAGTACCAGAAAGATCGGCGCCACCAGGGCGGCGATCCCGTACACGACGGTCGCCGTCCCCCAGCGGTCGTCGTACCCTTGGGCCCGCAGGACCAGCGCCGTCCAGGCCAGGGCGGCCAAGCCGCAGATCAGCTCCGCCCCGTCCAGGACGGGCCAGCCGGCGAGGTCGAGTACGCCGATGACGGTGAAACCGCCGTACCCCAGCACCCCCGCGCCCCGCGTGTACTGCCGGTCGCGGCCCAACACCCGCATGAACATCAGCACGACCACCCACATCGCCGCAGAGTCGATCACCGTCGCATCTGCCCAGATCAACGACGCGGTGACGTGGAGCAGCCACGTCACAGCCGTCGCGACGTAGAGCGCCACGCGCAACCGCAGGATGTTCCGGTCCTGCTGGGGCGGCGGCCCCGCCAGCGGCCCACGCAGGATCTGCCAGATCCCCCATGCCCAGGACAGCCCGGCCAGGACCAGGAGAAGCAGGTTCTCCCCTGTCGCCGGGACGCCTTCGGTCACGGACGCGAACAGCGTCAGCCACCACAACGGGCCGAGGTCGCCAGAGATCAGGGCGACGACGACGGCGACCGTCAGCGCGGCGCTGTACAGACCGGTGACGAGCAGGGCGGGCAGGGCTGAACGGTGACGACGTAACACGGGACGCTTCCTGGGGGTTCGGAGAGGATGGGAGTGAACGCCTCACCCTACAATCGATCATGAGGAGCGGCGCCACGCCGGGGTGTTCGTTGTCACCGTCGCTTCAAGGGACCGGCGTGTTGGTCGGCTCTCCGCCGGCGGCGCCGCTCCGAGCGGCCACAGACCTACTGAGGATCAGGTCAGTGACCTGGGTGTGGATCCGATCGCCTGGTGAGCAGTTCGGTGGAGAGCTGCCAGAGGTGTGCGGCCTGGTCGGGGTCCAGTGCGTAGGCGGCGACGCCTCCGTGGGGGTTGTCCGGGTGCAGGGGTTCGGCCTCGTGGCAGTCTTCGAAGTAGCGGCCGCCGATTCCCGCGAGCAGAGGTGAGGTCGCGAGCAGAACCGAGGTTGCCGCTCCTTGTTCTACCGTCTTCCACGGCAGCGCGGGGGCTCCGCTCGCCTCGAACCGTGCCAGCAGGTCACGGTCGACGTGGCGCATCAGGTTGGTGCGGACCACGCCGGGCATGACGGCGTTGACGGTGATGCCGTCACCGGCCCAGCGGTGGGCGGCTTCGACCGCGAAGAGCGCGTTCGCGGTTTTCGACTGCCCGTACGCGGCCTGCGCGTCGTAGGGTCGCCGCTCGAAGTGGATGTCGTCGAAGACGACCCGGGAGAGCCGGTGTTGTGAGGAACTGACCGAGACGACCCGGGCGTCGCCCGCGGCGGCGAGCGCCGGGTGCAGTCCGGTGGTCAGCGCGAAGTGGCCCAGGTGGTTGGTGGCGAAATGCAGCTCCCAGCCGTGCGGAGTTCGGGTCAGGGGGACCCCCATGATCCCGGCGTTGTTGACCAGGATGTGCAGCGGGCCGCTCCAGCCGGTGACGAACGCTGCGACCGAGGCCTGGTCGGCGAGGTCCAGCGCGGCGACGCGGACCTGCTTGTTGCCGGTGGTGGCGATGATGTCCTGCGCCACGTGCTGTCCGGCAGCGGGGTCGCGGACTGCCAGGGTCACCTCGGCGCCGGCACCCGCCAGCGCGCGGGCGGTGTCGGCGCCGATGCCGGACGATCCGCCGGTGACGACGGCCCGGCGGCCGGACAGGTCGATGCCGGCCACCACGTCGGCGGCGGTGGAGGTGGCGGTGAACGGCGTGGTGATGCGGATCATGTGTCGCGATCCTTTCAGGAGGCCGTGACGAGGTGTTCTGGCCTGTCACGGCGGGTGTGGAGGTCCCAGTAGACCTGGGCGATGTCATCAGGATCGGCGTGCGGGACGCCCTCGGGGGCGGTGGCGCTGGGCAGCAGGTTGATGGCCACGGTCGCGGCGTGGACGCCCTGGTCGGCGAGGGTGTTGTGCAGGTTGCGGACCCAGTTGCGCAGGGCGGCCTGCGCCGTGTTCACGGTGGCGAGCATCGGATACGGGTCGATGGCGCCGCCGCCCGTGGTGTACAGGAGGGTGCCGGTGCCGGCGGCCAGCATGGCGGGCAGCACCGCCTGGGTGGCGGTGACCGCGCCGAACAGGAGATGCTGGATCGCGGGTTGGAGGTTGTCCACGGTCACCTCCGGCGGGTTGACCATGGTCAGGCCGCTGTGCGGGGAGTACTCCAGGACGTCGATGCCGCCGAAGCGTTCGGCGGCCTGGGCCAGCGCCGCGCCCAGCGCCGGAAGGTCGGATACGTCGGCGGGGAAGCCCGCGGCGGTGATGCCGGAGGCGGCCAGCTGTGCCACGAGGGCGTCGAGGTTGTCCTTGCTGCGGGCGATCAGGGCGACCTGAAAGCCGTGACGGCCGAAGATCTTGGCGATCGACAGGCCCATGCCGGGTCCGGCTCCGACGATGGCGATGGTGGGCATACGTCTACTCCTTGCTGTGCGTACGGGAACGCCCTGTGGGCGCGGCGAACTACGCCTGGGTGCGGCGGGCATCCTCAGGCGGGGTCTGGTGTGGGTGTTACTCGCCGTTGAGCGGGGGCGCGGCCTCGGGGAAGCAGTCCTCGATGCGGGGCGTCTGCGGGTCGATGGTTTTGAGGATGCGCTGGGCGATGCGGCCCATCTGCTGCTGCTGGGCCTTGGTCAGCGGGTCGAAGACGAGACGGCGGACTTCGGCGACGTGCGCGGGTGCGGCGGCGGTGACCTTGGCCCAGCCGTCCTCGGTGAGGGTGACCAGGGTGACTCGGCCGTCGGCCGGATCCGGCCGACGCGACACCCAGCCGCGTTTCTCCAGCCTGATGACGACGTTGGACAGCCGGGACAGCGCGCTGGCGGTGTGGACGGCCAGTTCGCTCATCCGCTGGGTGCGCTCGGGCATCATCGACAGTCCGGACAGCACGAGGTACTCGAAGTGGCTGATGTCCGCGTCGCGCTGCATCTGCGCGTCCAGCGCGGCCGGTAGCCGGATCAGCGCGTACGCGAGCGCGTACCAGTTCTGCTGCTCCTCGGCATCGAGCCAGCGCGTCTCCCGCGAGTCGTCCATTGGTAGTCAGGGGCGCGGTGCCGTGAAGGCCCGGTTCCCCATCCCCCTTTCAATTCCGTACGTGCGGTTTTCCCGCATACGGCTTACC
>NZ_JBITJQ010000036.1:0-127907 GCF_044460125.1 Nonomuraea sp. NPDC050153 | reverse complement strand
CTCCCAGTGGTCCCACCAGGGCCACATCAACAAGATCGGACCAGCGCTCTACGCCTGCACCTCATTGAGCGCTTAAGCCTTCGTCAGCAGGCTCTGAGATCGACAGGGACTTGTCCCCCATGATCGTGAGCATTCGCATCCACTGTGCTGCGGTCTCTCTCCACACGCCCATACAGTGACGGTAGACCTACGCTCAGCTCACGCCTAGTCAAGCATCCCTTTCAGGAGTAAGGGTGTAACTGCCCCTGAGGATAACTGGTGACCTCTTCGATGCGGAAGCATTCGTATTGATTGCCTTACGCGCGTTTGAGCTGGCCAACTGGCGTTCCAGGTGCATCGACGTGCATGATTGAGCTGTGTGAGGCATCTCTGAAGTCACTCAGTTCGTCACTCGGCTCCCGATGACTGAGCGACGCCTCTTCGTCGTCAGGCGGGGAACATCCCGGCATCCAGAGGGGATGGTGGCCAGCCGCCGCTTGATCTGTAGCAGGGCGGTTCGGCAAGATGATCCAAAGAGCGGTTCATCCTGTGCGATCCAGAGGTGACTCAGTGGACTACACTTTGGCGTGGGTATTTATATTAGGGCTCGGATGCATCTCTGCCGCATTCGGGATATACACGCTGGCAACCAATCGACTTCCCCGGTTGACAATCGGGAAGCGTCGGGTACAGAGGCCTCGCCATTACGGTTTGGGGCAATTACTCATGGGTTTCTTCAGTATTTTTATGGCACTGTCAAATATGGTGATGGACTGGTCACACATATTGTCTCTCGCGCTGATTTTGCTGGCGCTCGGATGCACTTTGGCAGGTTCATGGTTCTTCTTGTCGGCGAATTTCTCCCGACCACACCTTGAACATGAAGCAACAAATGACAAGTCAACAACTTAAATGCCCTGCGAGGGAGTGTATAACCACTCGACCAGAGTCACCCTGGCCTGCCCGTCTGCCGTCGTCCCACCCACAGGGGTAGCGGGCCAGCCTCGGGGCTGCCCCGGCCGCGCGCCCGGCGTCAGGGCCGTGATGGAGCGTAGGCGGCCCCGCGGCTGGTCTGCTAGACCGATTAGCGAGCAAGAACTGATACCGGACGGCTTCTACCTCACGGGCATCGACCGCGTTCCCCGCTGCGTCAAGGTGAGCGCGGCTAGGAACGACGGAGAGCGACAAGATCACCTCTCCCCACCCTCTCCCTCGTAGCCTGGCCGATCACCTGCGGCGCTCCTGGGCGGTCTCAGGGCGCCATGCCGCGCATCGGCTTGTCCCGCCACTCGTCGGCCGCCCGGATATGCCCATGGCTCACCGGTGACTTCTCCGATCACTGGCTGTGTCGGGCGACGGCGATCTCGGCCCGGCCGCTCACACATCGGCCAGTTGTCGGTCTTGCGCGCGTGCGCGTAAGTGGCTCCCGAAAGTCCCAATACGCCCGGCCCACCGGTGTGGACGAGCGTGTCGAATCCGGGCCCTGTTCGCCTCGCGCGCGTGCGCGTAAATGCCTCGCGAAACTCTCGGTACGCCCTTCGCCGGTCGAGGGGTGAGGGTTAGCGTGTTCGGGCATCCGCAGCGCTGACCGTCTCAGAGCCCCACCCCGCGCATGGGGTTGTCTCGCCATTTGTCGGCCGTCCGGATGTAGCCGTGAACCACCGGTGACTTCTCCGACCAGCGACCGTGCCGGGCGATGGCCGACACCGAGGCCCCCGCCTTGGCCGCGGCCGTCGCCCCTCCGGCGCGCAGCGAGTGGGCGGTGAAGGTGTCGGCGTCCTTGAGCCCGGCCCGCTCCGCCGCGCGCCGCACGATCTTGTTGAGCCCGTCGCCGGACATCCGGCCGGTGCCGCGCATGGTCGCCCCGGGCGTGCCGGACAGTCGCCCGTGCCGATCGATGGCCCGCAGCAGCGGCCCCTCTCTCACGCCGCGCTCCTCCAGCGTGGTTAGCCACACCTGCACGACCCGCACGGGGCAGGTCGCCGGATGCGAGCCGTACGGCAGGGGCACGATCTCGCCGATCGCATCCTGGTCGGTCTTGGACCGGCGGATCGCGACCTCCAGTCCATCGCCAGTGAACGTCAGGTCGGCGAGGTCGAGCGCAGCCAGCTCGGAGCGACGGCCCATGAGGGCGAAGCCAAGCACCAGCACCACGCGGTCGCGCAGGCCGACCAGGGTGGCCGGGTCGGTGGTGTCGATCAAGGCGCGCAGCACGGTCAGCTCGGCGGGCGGGGCCTTGCGCGTGCGCTGCCCGGCCGTGGCGCGCTCCTTGCGATAGTCGCGCAGGGCGAGGCGGGCGAACTCGGCATTGAGGCGGAGCCCGGCCTTCTTGTGCCGGGACTGGATGCAGGCCAGTGCGCGCTCGATGGTGGAGGGCGCCGGGAGGGTGCCCTTGCGGGTGGGGGTGGCGGCCAGGTGGGTGACGTACTCGGTGACCGTCTCGGGGCTGGCGGGCAGCGGGCGGCGGCCGAGAGCGGCGCACCAGGCGGTGAAGGCCTCCCAGTCCCGCTGGTAGGCCCGGCTGGTGTTGGCGGCGAACCCTCCGGCGACCCGCGCCCGCGCCGCCTCCGTCAGCTCCCGGTCGGCCACGCCCGCCGGTGTCGGCAGCGAGGGGGTCGGGTCGTCATCCAGCCATGCCAGCTCGGTCACCGGCGTCTCCCGTCTTCATTTGATCAAGGTTCTGGGTCGCGATAAGGCATGTTATCGCGACCCAGATCAATCGGGGGCCAGGTGCCGCGCCCAGCCGCTCCGACCCGACGCAGCTGGCGATAGAAATCTGCCCTGTGGTGTGGCGGACACGGTGGTTGGCATTGCCCAGTAGTCGTTACGCCACCTGGTGTTCGCTTCCCACTGTGTCCCAGCCGCTTGATGTGATCAGCCGATGAGTTGGGCGGCGAGCAGCCGCGTGTAGGTGCCGTTGCCGGCGAGGAGTTCGGCGTTCGTGCCGGTTTCGGCGACCTGACCGTTATCCAGGACGACGATGCGGTCGGCTGTACGGATTGTGGACAGGCGGTGGGCGATGACCAGAGTGGTGCGGTCGCGGCGGGCCGCGGACATGGCTGCAGCGACCTCCTGTTCACTCTCGGCGTCGAGGTTGGAGACGGCCTCGTCCATGATGAGGATGGGCGAGGCCTTGAGGAGGGCGCGGGCGATGGCGATGCGCTGGCGCTGGCCGCCGGACAGGCGGGCGCCGAGCTCGCCGGGCAAGGTGTCGTAGCCGTCGGGCAGGCCGGTGATGAACTCGTGGGCGTGGGCGGCGCGGGCGGCGGTCTCCACCTCTTCGTCGGTGGCGTCGGGACGGCCGAGGCGGATGTTGTCGCGCAGCGGGATGTTGAACAGGTGGACGTCCTGGGGGACGAGGGTGATCAGCTGGCGTAGGTCCTCCTGGGGGAAGTCGCGGATGTCGTGGCCGCCGATGGTGATCGCGCCGGCGGTGACGTCCCACATGCGCATGAGGAGGCTGGCGCAGGTGGACTTGCCCGCGCCTGAGTGGCCGACCAGCGCGACCGTCTCGCCTGGAGCGATGTCGAAGGTGACGTCGGCCAGCGCTTCAGGGAGGTCCGGGGCATAGCGGAAGCGGGTCGCCTCGAATCGGACGCGCGGCTCGATGGGGTCGGGCGGTGGGGCAGTGACGCGATCGGTGACGGGGGCCGGGGTGTTGAGGATGGTCATGATGCGGTCGCCCGCGGCGATGACGAGGTTGAGGTCGCGGGCGACGTCTGTGACGGCGATGACCGGGGCGAACGTGGTGGCGGCCAGGACGACGGCGACGGGGAACAGCGCCGGTTGCAGGCTCCCCGCCGAGGTCAGCAGGGCGGCGATGACGAGGACGGCGAGCAGGCCGAGGGTGGTGGCGGCGTTGGTGACGGCGTGTTCGAGGCCGGAGCGGCGGCCGTGGGCAAGTTTGGCGTTCAGGAGCCGCTGATTGTGTTCGGCGAGCCGGTCGAGCTGGCGGGTGCCGGCACCGGAGGTGAGCAGTTCGCGCAGGCCCTGGAGGGTGTCGACGGCTTCGGCGTTGAGTTCGCCGAGTTCGGCGCGGAGTTTGGCGCCCTGGGCGGCAGCGCGTTTGCGCAGCCAGGCGGGCAGGAGGGCGAGGAGGATCAGGGCGGGGGCGAGGGCCGCGGCGAGGGCGGGGTGGAAGACGGCCAGGGCGGTGAGGGCGGCGACGGGGACGGTGACGGCGCTGATGAGCGGGCTGAGGGTGTGGGCGAACCACAGCTCCAGCTGTTCGACGTCGGAGATGGCGGCGGTGCCGAGGTCGCCGGAGCGGCGTTGGAGGAGGTAGCCGGGGGCGAGGCGTTCGAAGGCGGCGTAGACGCGGCCACGTACGTCGGCCAGCACGCGGAAGGCGGCCACGTGGGCGAGGTAGGACTCCAGCCACGGGAAGAGGGCCAGGAACGGGAGGAGCAGGCCGAGGACGATCAGGCCGCCGCGCAGGTCGTCGGGGGTGGCTCCGGTGATGGCGCGGCTGACGACCCAGGCGCCGATGCCGGCGGAGGCGAGGACGACCAGGTGGTGGGCGATGCCGCTGGCGATGGCGGTCAGGAGCAGGGGGCGGTGGGGGCCGAGCAGGGCCAGGATCGGACGGAACCGGGAGGCGCCGGGGCGGGCGAGCGTAACGGTGGTGGCGGTCATCGGGCGGCTCCGTTCTGGGCGGCGACCAGGCGGGCGTAGGCGCCCTGGCCAGCCAGGAGTTCGCTCGGCGGCCCGGCCTCTTGGATGCGGCCGTCGGCCATGACGATGACCCGGTCGGCGGCTTGGACGGTGGACAGCCGGTGGGCGATCATCAGCGTGGTCCGGCCGCCGGACAGGGTGTCCAGCGCGTGCTGGATCGCGGCTTCGTTGGCGGCGTCCACGCTGGAGGTGGCCTCGTCGAGAACGAGGATGGGGGCGTCCTTGAGCAGGGCACGGGCGATGGCGATGCGCTGGCGTTCGCCACCGGAGAGCTTCAGGCCGCGCTCGCCGACGACGGTGTCGTAACCGTCGGGCAGAGCGCTGATGAAGTCGTGGGCCTGGGCGGCGCGGGCGGCGGCTTCGAGCTGGTCGGCGGTGGCGTCGGGGCGGGCGAGAGCGAGGTTGCGGCGAACAGTGCCGTGGAAGAGGTAGGTGTCCTGGGAGACCACGGCGACGAGGGCGCGCAGCCGGTTGAGGGGCAGGTCGTGGACGTCGATGCCGTTGACGGTGACCCGGCCGCCGGAGGGGTCGAAGAAGCGCAGCAGGAGGGCGGCGACGGTGGTCTTGCCGGCTCCGGAGCGGCCGACGAGGGCGACGCGTTCGCCTGGTGCGATGTCGAGTGAGAAGTGGTCGAGGGCGGGGCGGTCACGGCCCGGGTAGCTGAACAGGACGTCGTCGAAGGTCAGCGAGGGCGGTCCGGCCAGGCTGAGCGCGGTGGAGCCCTGCGTGGGTTCCGGGGTGTCGAGGATCTCGAAGACGGCCTTGAGCGAGGGGACGGCGTTGTAGCTGGAGTGGTAGGCCGCCTCCAGCTCCTTCAGCGGTCGGAAGCTCTCGGCCGTGAGCAGCAGGATGATCAGCAGCTCGGTGACGGTCAGCTCACCGGCCGCCAGCCGCAGCGCGCCGGTGCCGAGCGCCACGGCGGTACCCAGGCCGATGATGAACGCCACGCCGCCGACGTAGCCGATGACGATGGCCATGAGCCGGATCGAGTCGCGGCAGAATTGCTCGGCCAGGCGGCCCAGTTCGGCGCCGCGCCGGCCGCTGGCGTTGAACGCCTTGAGTGTGGCCATGCCCTGCAGAGCGTCGAGGTTCTCGGCGTACATGCCCTTGTAGCTGCGGAACCAGGCGGCGTTGCGGCCCCTGAGCACGCGGTCCGAGACCAGCGGCAGTACGGGCATGAGCAGCGCGCAGGCCAGGACGACGGCGCCGACCAGCGGATCCAGGGTGAACAGGTATGCGGTGACCGCGATCGCGCCGAGGATGGCGGCGATCACTTGGGGCAGGAACTTGCCGACGTAGGCGTCGGCGGTCTCGATGCTGTCCACGAGGGTGGTCTGGGTCGATCCGGTGCGGCCGCGCTGGGCGTGGGCGGGGCCGAGTCGCAGCAGCTTGGCGGTCAGGCGGCGGCGCAGCTCGGCCTTGACCGCGCCCGAGGTCCGCAGGGCGACGCCGTCGCGGACGGCCAGCGCGATGCTGCGGGCGAGTTGCAGGGCGACGACCGCGGCGACGAGCCACACGATCGATCCCGGCCCTTGCCCGGCGAAGATGCGGGACAGGGCCTGGGCGACGAGGATGCCCTGGCCGACGTAGGTGGCGGTGATGGACAGCAGCAGCATCACGAGTCCGGCCAGGCGCCACCGGATCGAGGGTGACAGGGCCAGCAGTCGGGAGATCACTGCTCCTCCTTGAGCCGTTCGAAGACGAGCTGGGCGCGGTGTACGGCGCGCACGCCGTACACCTGGGAGATCAGTTCGGGGGTGAGGACCTGTTCGGGCGGTCCGCCGGCCATGATGCGGCCGGCGTTCATGACGTAGAGGCGGTCGCAGAACGTGGTGGCCTGGTTGAGGTCGTGCAGGACGGCCAGGGTCGCGATGCCCAGCTCGCGTACCAGGTGCAGGATCTCCAACTGGTGGCGGATGTCGAGGTGGGAGGTGGGCTCGTCCAGCAGGAGCAGGCGGGTCTGCTGGGCGAGGGCGCGGGCGAGGAGCACGCGTTGTTTCTCGCCGCCGGACAGGGTGGCGAAGATGCGGTCGGCGGCGCCGGCCAGGCCGACGCGGTCCAGCGCCCGCGCGCACAGCTCCTCGTCGGTGGTGGCGTCGGCTTTGTATGGGGTGCGGCCCATGAAGACGATCTCGGCCACCGTGAAGTCCAGGTCGGCCGGGGTTTCCTGGGCGACGACGGCGGTGCGCCGAGCGGCCTCGCGGGCGGGCAGCCGGTGCACATCGTCGCCGTCCACACTGACGAGACCGGCGGAGGGACGCAGCGCCCGGTAGATGCTGCGGAGCAGGGTGGACTTGCCGCAGCCGTTCGGCCCGACGAGGCCCACGAACTCGCCGTCGTCCACGAGCAGGTCGGCCTCGTGGACGATCGGGTGGCCGTCGAGCGCGACGGACACGCCGCGCAGGTCGAGCTTCACGTGACGCTCACCGCCCGGTCCACGGAGCGGCGGCGCAGCAGCCACAGGAAGAACGGCACGCCGAACAGGGCGGTGACGATGCTGAGCGCCAGTTCCTGCGGCGCGTTGACTGTGCGGGCGGCGATGTCCACGAGCTGGAGGAACACTGCGCCGAGCAGGGCGGTGACGGGCAGGACCCGGCGGTGGTCGGCGCCGACGAGCAGTCGGGCGGCGTGCGGCACGATCAGGCCGACGAAGGCGATCGCGCCGCTGGTGGCCACCAGCACGCCGACCAGCAGCGAGGTCAGCACGAACAGGGTGAGGCGGAAGCGCTGTACGTTCACGCCGAGCGAGATGGCTGTCTCCTCCCCGGCGGTGAGAGCGTTGAGCGGCCGGTGCTGCAGCAGCAGGTACGCCAGCCCCACGGCCAGGACGACGGTGGGCAGCGGCAGCGTCTCCCAGCGGGCGCCACCGAGGCTGCCCATCAACCAGAACAGCACCTGCTGCGCGGCCCGCCCGCTCTGGGCCAGTTGCAGGACGTAGCTGTAGGCGGCCTGGAACAGGTACGCCAGCGCCACCCCGGCCAGCACCAGCCGCGACGGGGTGATCCGGCCCGAACGCTGCGCCAGTGCGTACACCAGCCCCAGCGCCAGGAGGGAGCCGGCGAAGGCGGCGGCCGACAGCGACAGCCCGCCCAGCGCCGAGGCGCCCAATACGAACACGCATACCGCGCCGAACGAGGCGCCGGAGGAGACGCCGAGCAGGAACGGGTCGGCCAGCGGGTTGCGCACCAGCGCCTGCAGCACCGCCCCGACCACCGCCAGCCCTGCCCCGACCAGGAGCGCCAGCAGCGCGCGAGGCAGCCGGAACTCCCACACGATCTGCTCCTGCACCGGGGTCCAGGTACGCGGCACCAGGCCGGGGATGAGGTGGTCGGCGACGATGCCCCAGGCCTGGGGCAGGGCGACATGGACCGCGCCGATGCTCACCGCCAGCCAGGTGGAGGCGACGACGGCGACGAGGAGGGCGGCGATGAGCAGGAGGAACCGGCTCGCGCGGCGGCTCTTGGGTACGAGCCCGGTCTGTGCCGGGTTCTGCTGGGTTGTGCTGGTCACTGGGTGAAGGCGTCGGGGTGCAGGAAGCGGGCGATGTCGGTGAGGGCCAGGATGTTGCGGTAGCCGGGGTGCTGGGCTGCCACGGGAAGGGCCAGGTAGCGCTGGTTCTTGGCGGCCGGGCTGTTCTTGGCGATGGCGAAGGCTTCGGCGGCCTTGGCCGGTGAGCTCGGCATCTTCTCGCCGCGCAGGGTGGCATAGTCGCTGACGATGACCGCATCGGGCTGGGCGGCGCTGATCTTCTCGGCGCTGACCTCGGTGTAGTCGCCCTTGACGTCGGCCAGCACGTTCACGCCGCCCGCCAGGGTGATCATCTGGTTGGTCAGGCCGGCGCCGCCGTAGGCGTTGACCGGGCCCTTGCCGCCGTCGGTGGCCAGCACCTTGACCGGGGTCCGGCCGGCGACGCGCTTCTTGACGTCGGCGAGCTTGCCCTGCAGCTCGTTGATCAGCGTGGCGGCGCGGTCGGGGACGCCGAAGATCGCGCCGAGGTTGCGCAGGTCGGCGAAGGTGTCGTCGATGGTGAACTGGAGCACCTGCTCGGGGTTGCACCAGCCGCCCAGGATGTACACCGGGGTGCCGGCCGCGTTCAGCTCCTCCACGGTGGCGTAGCCGCCGGCGGCGTCGAAGCTGGCCATCGCGTTGTCCAGGACGAAGTCCGCGCCCTGGGCGAGCATGACCTCCTTCTGCGGCAGCATGATCGTGTCGGCGATCTCCGGGATCTTGTCGTACTGCTCCTTCTGCCCTGGCAGGAACGGGCTTTCGGCGAAGTTCGTGCGCCCGGCGATCCGGTCGCCCAGGCCGAGGGCGAGCAGGGTCTCCAGGGCGGGGTGGTAGCCGGTCACCACCTTGGCGGGCGGCTTGTCGAAGGTGAGCTTGCGCCCGCAGTTCTCGATCGTGACCGGGAAGCCGGCCTGCGGCGCCGCCGCCTGCTTGGCCTCCTGAACGACGGGAGCTTGTGAGCAGGCGGTCAGGGTCAGTGCCATCGCCAGGATCAGGAGCCGCCTCATGCCGACACCACCGCCTCCAGCAGGTCACGGTCGCGGGTGATGAGCGCCAGCGTGCCGACCCGCGAGTCCTTCCAGGCCGCGAGCCGGTCGACGATCCGCGGCAGCGGCCCGAGCAGGGCGACCTCGTCCAGCAGCGTGTCCGGGACGGCGGCGACGGCCTCGGCGCGGCGGCCCTCGCGGTGGTGGGTGCGGATGGTCTCGGCCTCGGCCTCGAACCCGATCTCGCGGGCCAGGTCGAAGTAGGTGTTGCGGACGCCGGGGACGTCGGGGCCGAGGTAGGCGGCGTACAGGGGGCGCAGCTCGTCGCGGGCCTTGTCAAGGTCGCGGGTGCGGACGGCGTGGGTGATCACGGCGATGTCCACGGCGTCCGGATCGCGGCCGGCGCGTTTGAGCCCCTCGTCGAGCGGGGCGGTGATGGCCGTCTCGCGTTCGGGCGAGTAGAAGCCGGGCAGCCAGCCGTCGGCGATCTCGCCCGCCAGCCGCACCATGCCGGATCCGATTCCGGCCAGGTAGGTCGGGATCGTGGTGCGGACCGGGTCCAGCAGGGCCTTGACCGGCCGGGCGCGGCCGGTGGAGCCGGGGCCGTGGTAGGGCAGCCGGTAGTACTCGCCGTCGTGGGTGACCCGTTCGTCGCAGCGGATCGCCTTGCGCAGGATCTCCACGTACTCGCGGGTGCGGGCCAGCGGCTTGCCGTACGGGACGCCGTGCCAGCCCTCCACGATCCACGGCACCGACACCCCCAGGCCGAGCAGCAGCCGGCCCTCGGACAGGATGTCCAGCGTCAGCGCGGTCATCGCGGTGTTGGCCGGGGTGCGGCCGGCCAGTTGCAGGATGCCGGTGCCGAGTTTGATCCGTTCGGTCCGCGCCGCCAGGTAGGCCAGCACGCTGACCCCGTCCGCGCCGTACTCCTCCACGCTCCACACCGAGTCCACGCCGATCCGGTCGGCATGTTCGACCAGCGGCAGGATCTCCGTCATGGGCTCCCCGTGGTAACCGAGGGCCAGTCCGATCCTCATCTTCAGTGGTGCTCCTTAAGCTCGCTCATGCGAAAGGAAGGGGGTCGAGGATCGGCTCGGTCGTGGCGAGCCTGGATCCGCCGAGGAAGGGGAAGGCCGCCGGCGCGTTGCCGTACAGGCCGGGCGCCACCACCCGCACCACGCTCAGGCCCGTGGCGCGCACGTCGGGAGTGGTCAGGTCCACCGACACGGCCCGCAGCCCCGCCGCCGCCAGCCTGCCCACGTAGCTGTCGGGATCGACGGGTGAGGGCGGCGGACCGGGGCGGGGCTCGCGCAGGCGGTCCAGCAGCGGGCCCTGCATGCGCGGGTCGAGGAAGAGCTGCAGGTTCAGCTCCAGGTCCGTCAGGTCGTGCCAGTCGGAGCGGAAGGCGTCGCGGTAGGTCCGGTCGGCGCGAAAGGGCCGGTAGGGGTGGTCGGAGGTGCGCCAGACGGCGGCATCGCCGTCCAGCAGGCCTAGGCTCATCGTGTACGACACCGCCGCCTCGGTGAACGCCTTGGCCGCCGCCGTCTCCGGCTGGGAGCGGCAGGCGGTGCCGAACGCGACGACCTGGCGGGCGCGGTCCTCCAGGAAGGCGCCGATGACCGGGACCCCGAACGCCGAGGGGATCGTCAGGAAGGTCACCGACAGGCCGCGGCCCGCCGCCTCCGCGACCGGACGGGCCAGGTCGTGCGGGGTGAAGCGGGTGGCCTGCCGCCCGCGCAGCCACCACAGCGTGACCGCGTCGCGCTCGAACAGCTCCTCCAGCGCCGAGCGCTCGGCCCGTGCTCGATCGGCGCCCGCGGCGATGCCGGCGTTGGCGTGCATGTTGGTGTGCGGCGGGCGGGTGTAGTTGAGGTAGACCAGCGGGGCCGGCACCAGGACGTCCGTGCCGCTCACCAGATCGCGGCCCGTCGCCCACTCGATCTCCAGATCACGGGTCAGCGGCGTGAACGGGAAGCCGGGAGCCGCGTACTGGTGCGGCGCGTACAGGGCGAAGTCCTGCGGATCGATCGCGTCGGCGGCCAGCTCGGCGTGGCTGCCGCGGGGAAGGTCGTCGGGGATGGCGTTGCCGCAGTAGCGTTCCACCGCCTCGCCGACGGCCGCTTTGCGGGCCTGGTTCTTGTCGAAGGAGGCGCCGCCGGCCACCCGGTCGGCCTTCCACGACGCGAAGCGGTCCGTGGCCGCCACATACGCCCGGAAGATCACGCAGGCGTCCAGCGCGCTCGGCTCCCGTACCACCCGCGTGATCAGCCCGTACTCCGGATCCACGAGCTGTTCCTGCGTCGCGGTCCACTCCCAGCCCGGGCTGGGCAGGGGCAGTACGGGGCGGCGGGTGAGCGAGGTGCCGACGATGACCTGATGGCCCTCGTTCGTGGTCGGCTGTCCGGACAGGACCGCGAGCACGTCATCGGCCAGCAGCCCGGCTACGAGTCCGCTCGAAGCGTTCCCCGGGTCGCCGGACAGGGCGTCGCCGGAATCCAGCCGTTCCCACAAGGTCAGCAGTTCGTCCGGCAGGCGGGCGGCGGCGAGGCGGCGGGCGCGGGTGTCGGCGTAGGTGGCGGTGCGGCCCGGGATGGTGCATGGCCCGACGCGGTACGCCAGCCCGTCGGCGTGGCAGCGATGCCAGGGGATGTCGGCGCACAACCGGTCGATGCGCTGCCACTCGCCGTCGGGTAACCAGCCGGCGCAGGCCACGACCATGTCCACGCCGTCGATCGACTCCAGCAGGCCGCGTACCACCTTGACGTGCGGCTGCAGGAGAGCGGCGGTGATGTCGGCGATGAGGGTCTCCCCGGTCACGTGGACGACGCGATCGGTCAGCGGCGGGGCGGTCTCGGCCGGGATGAGCACCCCGCGCTGTTCCAGGGCCTGCAGAAGGTCGGCCAGGTCATCGTCGATCGGGACGGCCCCGGCCAGGGCTTGCGGGAGGCGCCGCATCAGCGCGCCGGGGGTGAGGATGCGGGTCATGCGGCCGTCGGGCTCGTGGCAGCGCCAGATGCCGTCGGCGCCCTGGTAGAGCTGGTGTCCGGGGGCGATGCGGAGCGGGCGGATCATCCGGCTGGCCTCCGGGGTCGTGCGAGGGAGCGAGGGCGGTAAGGGTGCGGGAGACCGGGGTGCGGCCTCCCGCGGTCGATCACTTGTCGTCGTCCTCGTTCCAGGCGAACTCGGTGTCGACTGCCGGCGTGTGGGCCCTCACGCAGACGGTGAGGTCCTCGATCTCCTCGAATGCGACGTGTGCCATGGCCATCCTCCTCATGGATAGCTTGCAGGTTTCTCGCAATTGCGAGTCTTTCGCAATAAGCACGGTAGGCGGCGGCACGAGAGCGGTCAATGGCCAATCCGGCCGGACGTCAGTGGGAGGTCTCACGCAGCATGATCAGCCGGGGCCGGTTCTGCGGCCCCGGACGCAGCGCGGCCGCGCGCCAGCCGCGACGGCGATACAGTCCCAGTGCTGCGCCGGCCTGCGGGTGGGTGACCAGCCACCAGGACGTCGACGGGGCCGTGGCCAGGAGCGCATCGTGCAGCATCCTGCCGAGCCCGTACCCGCGTGCCGGAGGCGCGACCGCCAGTTCCTTGAGGGTGAAGTCGTGGCGCGGCAACCGGGAGGCGAGTAAGGCGAGCCGGGAGCAGCGCACGCCGTAGGCGAAACCACGGAGTTGATCGCCGTGCAGGGCGGCGGCGAAAGTGAATCCCGGTGACGGCGCGTCGGCGGCCAGGCGCTCGGCGGCCGCGCGGGCGGCCTCGCGTGGCTCGGCCCAGGGCGGGCGGGTGAAGACCTGGTCTGCCACGTCCGCCACGGCGGCCAGGAAGTCGTGCACCTCGCTCGCCGGGATGAGCCGGATCTCGGCAAAGGTGGCGGCGCCCGCCTGGCCCCGCGGACCAAGCTCGGGCCGGGCGGGCGTCGCCGGCATCAGGACGTCAGGCGCCGCGGGCGGCGTCGTAGCGGGCGATGACGTCGTTCCAGTTGATCAGGCCCCAGAGCTTCTCGACGTAGTCCGGGCGCACGTTGCGGTACTGCAGGTAGTAGGCGTGCTCCCAGGCGTCGAACACCAGCAGCGGGACGGTGTTCATGCCGACGTTGCCGTGGTGGTCGTAGACCTGCTCGACCACCAGCCGGCGGCCGAGCGGCTCCCAGGCCAGCACGCCCCAGCCCGAGCCCTGCACGGTGGCGGTGGCGGTGGTGAGCTGCTTCTTGAAGGCGTCGAAGGAGCCGAAGTGCTCGGTGATCGCATCGCCCAGCTCGCCGTCGGGGCGGTCGCCGCCGTCGGGGGACAGGTTCTGCCAGAAGATCGTGTGCAGGACGTGCCCGGACAGGTTGAACGCGAACGTCTTCTCCAGCCCGACCAGCCCGCCGAACTCGCCCTTGTCACGCGCCTCGGCCAGCCGCTCCAGGGTGTCGTTGGCGCCCTTGACGTAGGCGGCATGGTGCTTGGCGTGGTGCAGCTCCAGGATCTCCCCGGTGATCGCGGGCTCCAGCGCCGCGTAATCGTAGGGCATGTCCGGAAGGGTGTACTCACCCATGAGTATCTCTCCTCGAATTCTCCTACTTGCATATATCTCGCAGAAACAATAGTCCCGCAACTAGCTAGCGTCATGGGCGGCATGCCGACAGCGCCGGCACCGGCCCCGCAGGACCTGGCCGGTGGGATCCATCTCGAAGCCGCAACTCGCCATGACCAGGTCCGCCATCGGGGCCAACTCGTTCGCGGGCATCTCGACGAGCAGGCCGCAGCGCTCGCAGAGGAGGTGATGGTGCGGTGTCGTGGCGAGACCGAACAGCGTCTCGCCGCCGTGCTCGATGCTGTGCAGCACGCCGTACTCGCTCATCACCGTCACGTTCCGGTAGACGGTGGAGAGGTTCACCATCGGGTGTGCACCGGCCACCAGCCGATGCAGGCGCAGGACGCTGAGGTGGGTCCCTGCCTCGTCGAGGACGTCCAGGATGGTCAGCCGCGGGACGGTCCGGCGCAGGCCCACGCGGGCCAGGGTCTCGTCGAGGTCGCCGTTCATGCCGGACGGCTCCGTACGGCGAAGGCCACGGCGAGGACGGTCAGGGCGACGCCGGCGATCCACAGAGGCGCCCGCAGCCCCGCGCCGGCCGCGAGCGCGCCCCCGGCCAGCGCGCCCAGCGGGGCGGCGGCCATCGACAACGTCCGGCTGGCGCTGTTGACCCGGCCGAGCAACTCGGGCGGCACCTCGCGCTGTCGCAAGGTCACCGACAGCACGTTCCACACCGCGAACCCGGCCCCCGTGCCGCCCCAGGCCAGCGCACCCGTCACCGGGTTCGGGTAGGCGGCCAGCGCGAGATCGACGACCGCGCAGACAGCCAGCGCCGCCACCTGGAGCCACCGGCGATCGAACCGCCGCACGAGTGCGGGCGTGACCATCGCGCCGGCCACCCCGCCGACCGCGCCGGCCGCCAGCATGACGCCGTACCCGCCGTCGGACAGCCGCATCGGCCCCACGGCCAGCAGCACGAGCGTCGACTCCCAGGCCAGCGTCACGAAGTTCATCACACAGCCGATCAGCACCACCGTCCGCACCAGATGGGGCCGGACCAGCCAGCGCATCCCCTCCACAGCGTCACGGATAACCGCGCGCCTTGCCGCCGACGCCGGGCCGGCGGTCCGGATGCCTGCGAGCAGGGCCGCCGCCAGTGCGAGCGTCACCGCGTTGAGTCCGAAGGGCAAGGTCATCGCGGCGGCGAACAGCACTCCGCCCGCCGCCGGGCCGATCAGGTCCTGGCCCACCCGCTCGGCCGTCACCAGGCCGCTGTTCGCCGACTCCAGCCGCGCGTCCGGCACGATCTTCGGGATGAGGGACTGCGCCGCGTTGTCGTAGGCGGCCTCGCCGACGCCGAGCAGGAACGCCACCGCGTACAGCACGACCATCGAACGGAGGTCCAGCAGCAGCATCACCGTCAGCAGGCCGAGCAGGACGGCCCGGCCGACGTTCGCCACCGCCATGAACACCTCGGGCCGGCCCCGATCGACGAGCGCCCCGATGGGCAGGCCGAACAGCACCCACGGCAGGTAAGCGCAGGCCGTCAGACCACCGACCAGCGCGGGGTCGCGAGTCAGCGCCGCAGCGAGCAGAGGTAAGGCCACGAGCCTGACCCCGTCCCCGAGATTGGATAGCGCCGCTGCGGCCAGCACCCGCGGATATGGCGCGCGTCCGACGTCCATCGGTGCTTGAACGGGCACCTCGATGTGAACCACCTCCCCAGACCGACCCGCGGCCACATTTACCTCCAAATGACATTCCTGCAACTAATATGCTTTTGCAAGCTACATGCAGCGATCTCTCCTGGGCCGGTGGATGATGAACTCTCCTCCGTCGCACGACGGGCTCCACGCCCCCATGGGCACGCTGGTCCGTGACACCGACAACGACCTCGTCCTGTGCCACGTGTGCGGGCGCTGGTACCGCGCCCTGGGCAGCCACGTCCGGGTCCATGGGCTGACCGCCGACGCCTACCGGCAGGCGTTCGGGCTGTTCGCCAGCAAGGCGCTTTCCTCCCGCGGGCACACGGAAGCCCGGCGTGCCGCCCAATCGGGCCTCTACCGGCGATCGGCCCGCACCAGAACCGATCTCGGGCAAGGCCACCGGATGGCCCGCTCCGGCGAACTCGCCGACCTGGCCTCCCGGCAGCGCCCGATCAGCCCTCAACGACGTGCGGCACAACTACGCGAACTCGCCGCCGGCCGCCGCACCAGAACCGCGACGGCCGAGGCCAGGCTCCGCGACAACCTGCGCGAGCTCGGATTCCCCGACGTACGCGACGGCTTGGTCAAGCTCTACATCGAGCAGCAGAACGGGATCGAGGAACTGGCCACCCTGCTACGGGTGAGCCGCGCCGTGGTGCGCCGAAGCCTGACCGACCACGGCATCGAGGTACGCCACACGGGCGTGAACAGTGACGCGGGAAAGCACTCCAGAGTCCAGGCGAACATCGCCGCGGCGGCCGCCCTGGTGGGGACCACAGACCTGCATCGCTGGCTCACCGAACGGCGAGCGGAAGGATGGACGCTCGCAAGACTGGCCGCCGCCCTCAAACGCAGCATCCCCTGGGTGCGGGCCCGGCTGGCCGAGCCCGCGCCGCCGGACCACGTCAAGAGCGCAGGGGCTGTCCGAACCTGACCCAGCGAGGAGGTCGTTACCGCCGCCGTCGTACCATCACCGGTAGTTGTTGCACTTTGCTTGCAACAACGTACCTATTGCGGGTTGGCCTCAACGTCTACTATCCCGCATCGCACGACAGTGAGGGGCACATGAACTCCCCAACACCGACCCCAGGCAGCACCGCGGAACGCAGGACAGGGCTGCGCAACGCCTTCACCCCCAAAGAATGGCGATCTCTCGGCAGCATGACGGGGATCGTCCTCCTCCTGCACGTCGTCGGCTGGGCCGTGCTCGTGTTCGCGGTCGCTCCCCACCGCTACCAGCTCGGCAGCGCCGGGGTGTTCAGCGTCGGCCTCGGCCTGACCGCCTACCTCCTCGGCGTCCGCCACGCCTTCGACGCCGACCACATCGCCTCCATCGACAACACCACCCGCAAGCTCGTAGGCGAAGGCACCCCGGCCGTCAGCACCGGCTTCTGGTTCTCCCTCGGCCACTCCTCGGTCGTCTTCGTCGCGAGCCTGCTGCTGGCCCTCGGAGTCCGGGCGGTCGCCGGCGTCGTCCAGAACGAGGAATCGCAGATCGCGCAGTCACTCGGCCTGATCGGCACCCTCGTCGCCGGCGGCTTCCTGATCCTGATCGGCCTGATGAACCTCGTCGCGGTCATCGGCATCGCCAAGATCTTCCGCAGGATGCGGACCGGCGAATACGACGAGGCCGAACTCGAACGGCAACTCGACCGCCGCGGCTTCCTGGCCCGCCTCCTCGCCAGGGTGATCAGGCGGGTCAGCAAGCCGTGGCACCTGTACCCCGTCGGCCTGCTCATGGGCCTCGGCTTCGACACCGCAACCCAGGTCGCGCTGCTCGTCCTGGCCGCCGGCTCGGCGACGTTCGTCCTGCCGTGGTATGCCATCCTCGTGCTGCCGGTGCTGTTCGCCGCCGGCATGAGCCTGTTCGACACCGCCGACGGTGTCTTCATGTCCCGGGCCTACGGCTGGGCGTTCCTCAAACCGATCCGCAAGGTCTTCTACAACCTGACCGTCACCGTGCTGTCGGTGACCGTCGCCCTGGTCATCGGCGGTGTGGTCCTCGTCGGGTTGATCGTCGAGCGACTCGGCATCGAGACCGGGCCGCTCGCCTGGATCGCCTCTCTGAACCTCGACTACGTCGGCTTCGGCATCGTCGGGCTCTTCCTGCTGACCTGGGTCATCGCGCTGGCGGTGTGGAAGTTCGGCCGCATCGAGGAGAAGTGGTCCGACAGCACAGGAAAGGCAGAGTCCCTGCCCGCCACCGAGTAGCTCGGCGACTCTCCGTGCGTGACGTTACGCGAGGAGGCTCCCGGTTCGGGGAGCCTCCTCGGACGCCATCCGCCGTGCGACCGCGCGCTGGGTTCTGCAGCAGGCGCAGTCACCATGCTGTGGGTCGTCAGCTGCTCACCAGGCGATCCTCCGCCTCTGCGGGGCCGCTGATGACTTCCAGCCAGCGTGCCAGTTTGTCGCGGAATCCGCGGCGTCCGTCCAGTGTCACGGGCGTTTCTCCCGCTGCGAGGCTGACCAGGTGTTGGGCGGTCTCGAAGGCCATCGTCTGGGGGATCAGCAGACCGTCAGGCCGTAGGGCCGTTCGCGGCAGGGCGGGCCGTCCGTCGGCGATGGTGAGCGCGTCGTGGGCCAGGTCGCGCAGGTCGCGGTCGCCGTTCTCCATAGCGAGGATCACCGCGCCCGACCGGCGGGCGTCCGCCACTCGCTCCAGGACATGCTCGTCGCTCGCCCCGGGAGCGACGACGAACAGCGTCTGCCCTTTCCTGGCTGCTTCGAGCCTGCTCAGCCCGACCGACAGATGCGCGGGCGCGCCGGCGGGGACGTAATGGCGAACGAGCGTGGGCGCCAGCTCAGGGATACCCGCGAACTGCGCCTCGTCGGAGAGGTGCGCAGCCATGTGCCAGGGCTCGTCGGTGGGGGTGCCGACTACCAGGAGGTCTCCGGCCTGGTGTCCGGCCGTGCGGAGGGTGCGGGCGAATCCGCGGGTCCTGACCACCCAGTCGGTGCCTTCCAGCAGGGCGCGGGTGATCTGGATGCGGGCATCTTCCATGACGGTCTCCCGGTTCAGGTGGAGGCTTTGCGACGCTGGTCGTGTTCGGCGAGCACCGCACGGCGGGCGGCGGCGGGCAGGCGGTCGATGTAGAGGAACCCGTCGAGATGATCCGTCTCGTGCTGGAGGCACCGGGCCAGGAGTCCGGTGCCGTGCACGGTGACCGGTGCGCCGGTGGCGTCGAAGCCGTCGCAGACGGCACGGTCGGGGCGGGCGAGCTGGGCGGAGCATCCGGGGATCGACAGGCAGCCTTCGGTGCCCTCATCCAGTCGGCGGTCCTTGATCCCAGGGAGCCGCAGGACCGGGTTGACCACGACGCCCTTGCGGAGGACGTCGTCCTGGTCCGGGCAGTCGTAGACGAAGACGCGCTGGTCGACGCCGATCTGGTTGGCGGCCAGGCCGACGCCGCGGGCGGCGTACATGCTGGCGAACATGGTCTCGACCAGACGGGCCAGATCGTCGTCGAAGCGTTCGACGGGCCGGCAGGGCTGATGCAGCACCGGCGTTCCCACCAAGGTGATGGGCAGGGCGTCGGTCACGAGCGGCTCCATTGTTCTTCGTGGGGGTTGAGCGAGGCTCTGGTCAGCGGGGCCGATGGGTCGGCCGCCAGGGCGAGCGTCGACGGCGGCGTGTCCGCGGCGAGGAGGAGATCCCCGACAGCCGCGATCATCGCTCCGTTGTCGGTGCACAGTTGCGGACGGGGCACGCGCAGCGTGATGCCTGCGGCGGCGCATCGCTCGGCGGCGACCTGCCGGAGCCTGCTGTTGGCGGCGACCCCGCCGACGATCAGCAGGGTGTCCACGCCGTGGTCGAGGCAGGCTTTGACGGCCTTGCGGGTCAAGACGTCGATGACCGCCTCTTGGAAGGAGGCGGCGATGTCGACCACGGCCTGCCGGGATCCTTGCTCGACGTGCCGGGCGACGGCGCTCTTGAGCCCGGAGAAGGAGAAGTCGTAGCCGGAGTCGAGCATGGCGCGCGGGAAGGGGACCGCCTCAGGGTTCGCGTCGCGGGCGATCCGGTCGATGGCGGGGCCGCCGGGGTAGGGCAGCCCGAGGATCCGCGCGACCTTGTCGAACGCCTCACCCGCGGCGTCGTCACGGGTGTCGCCGAGATGCACGATCGGGTCGCGGGCCAGATCTCCGAGCAGCAGCAGCGAGGTGTGGCCGCCCGACACGATGAGCGCGACCGACCGCGGGGGCAGCGGCCCGTGCTCCAGGGTGTCGGCGGCGACGTGCCCGGCCAGGTGGTGCACGCCGTACAGCGGCTTGCCCAGGGCCAGCGCGTACGCCTTGGCGGCGGCGAGCCCGGTCTGCAGCGCGGTGGCCAGTCCCGGCCCTGAGGTGACCGCGATGGCGTCCACGTCGGACGGGGCGATTCCGGCCTGCTCGAAGGCGGCTGTCACGCATGGCACCATCGCCTCAAGATGGGCCCGGGCGGCGATCTCGGGCACCACGCCGCCGAAGCGGGCATGCTCCTCCATCGAGGAGGACAGCGCGGCCCCGAGAAGCCGACCGTCCGCGACGATCCCGACGCCGGTCTCGTCGCACGAGGTCTCGATCCCCAGAACGATCGCCATACCCACCTCCTCTAATTGCCATCTATTTGCAACTACGAATACTAGGCAATATCGATGGACGCCGTCGGCGGTTACGGATTCCGGAGATGAACGATGCGAGCGGCAGCGGTCAGGCCCACTTCAAGGCGGCAGGTCATGAGATCGTCCGCAGCGCGCCAACGACACGAACCTGGTGTTCGTCGACCGCCGGTACACGGCTCGGGGGCACCTGCACTCATGGATGCAGGTTGAGAGTAGTTGCAATAACTGTGCAGTAAGGTTTGATCACCGGCCATCTGGCTGGTGGCGGGAGGCGAAGTATCGATGGGCGCCCGTGCCACGCATGCCGCCCGCTCTCGGGGCACGGATACGCCATCACGTTGCCCCTGCGTATCAGTCGCAATGGATGGGCCGACGAGGACGGGACTGCCTGTGGACGATCAGATCGACGCTGGACTCGCGCCAGTCTCCGTGGAGACGCTCTTGTTCCGCGTAGGTGTTGACGGCCGCTGGCTCTATCGGCAGATCGCCGCAGTACCCGGCCGGAGTGAGAGCCCCGACGAAGTCGCCCGCCGGATCAGTGGGCTGTCCGCAGATGATCCGTTCACCGTCGTGCACTCCACGAGCTGGCGCCATCGGCCGGAAGGGCAGGTGGTGCTCACCTATGCCGTGTGCCCCGACCCGGCGCCGCACCTGCCTGCCGAAGAGCTGCCCGCCTTGGACATCGCCCAAGGCAGCGCGCCGGCAGCGCCCACGCCGGAGCGGATCGACATCATCAACGTCGCCAGCCACGCGATCCGCCACCTGGCATTCCTGATGGCCACGGACGCCGTGGTCCGCCGCGCATTGTTGCACCATCCGCCCATCGCCATGGCCCTGGAAGAGCTGGCGCCGCTGACGATGACGCGGCTGGAAAGCACGCTGGCTTGATTGGTGCGGCATCGTGCGAGCCACCCCTCCTCCGTGGGGTCGACCTTGACCCGGGCAACGGTTCGCAAGTCCGTGCGCCCGTTCCGTCAGGGCGCGGGCTGTCTGGCGCTGGCGGCACCTCGTGCGGGCCGCAGGACTACCTGCTGTTAGCCGGCGGCCGGTTCACCCGCTGACAGTCCTTGGGCGTTGTTCTGCGCATGGCGACGCTGCTTCACCTCGGCGATGCGCTTGACGATGCCCTCGACGACAGCCGTGTTATGGCCGACCTCGATCGCGCCACCCTGGTGACCTGAGAGCTCCACGGCCTTCACCGGGCGCCATTCTTCCGGGTACATCCGGGCGAGCAGTTCGTGGGCGACCCGACCGTTGGGAGGCGCCCACGCGCGTTCCCGGGTTCCGTCCGGCCGGGTGACCTCGCGGATCAGAGTGCCACCGATGGCATCGGCGAAGGCAGCTGACAAGAGGTCTACAGAGGCTCGCGCGCGTGCGCGTGTAAGGGCCTCCCGAAACTCCCGGTACTCGGGAGCAGTGGCCAGATCAGCAACGGGTGACGGGTGTTGCCCACCTGGGCGAACGGGTTGGTGCCGATGAGAGCGCCGCACGCAGCCAGCGCCGAGGCGAGCACGCCCACCGGGTCGGCCTCGGTGCTCGGGTCGGCGGCGGCCACCAACTCGCCGAGCAGGCCGTAGAACATGGCGCCATCGGCAACGGGCGGCGGCGTCGCGAGTGCGCCATTCGCCCCCTTGGCCCGCTCTTGGTGGAACGCCTCGACTCGGGCCTCGGCGTCGTGCTCGCCCAGCAGGCTGGCGGCGTCGCGTCGCCGTGTCATGCGTCCCTCCGGCGTGGCTGGCGGGCTCCGGCTTCCAGGCCGGAGCGGATGGTGGAAGCCGTCTCACGGAGCGGCAGGCCGATTTCGTGCGCGGCGGCGCGCAACGTCTCCTCGACCAGCAGAGGTGGCAACAGCCCCGTCGCTACAAGCTGGCCCAGAGCGAAGGCCGCAGAGTTCACCGCGTGGTTGCGCGTGCCCGGGACGGCGTCCAGCACGTTCTGGATCTCCTCGCGCAGCGCAGCCGTCGCATAGCCCGCGGCACGCCCATTGAGCGCGGCCAAGATCCGGCGCGCCGAGAGGTGGTCCGGTTTCGACTCGGCAGTGGCCGTGGTCAGCCGTTCGCCGAGCCAGCGAGGCAACTTCGCGACCGGTTCATCGTTGATGACCTCGTACGAGCCGACTCCGTCCGGAAGATCCACGAAACTGCCCGGCCCGACGACGTAACCGCCCTGTGCCCGGGTGTCGATCAGCCAGCCGAGCCGCCCGGCGGTGTTACCGAGGGACAGGTCGGCAGGCGCGGCGAAGTACAGGTGCGTGCCCCCGCGCCGGGTGAGGACGGTGAATGTGTCGAACGGCAGAGGCTGCCCTGCTTCCATGCAGGCCAGCGCCAGCACGTCCGCGCCCTCGTTGACCCCGGGCTGATCCCATGGTGTCGGCGACCGTTCGTCCGTCTTGGGCGTGTCCAGGTCCACCAAACCAGACCCGACGGCCCGCAGGCGATGCCGATGTTGTACGGCCCCTGCGACCAGCATCGGCGGATCAGTTCGAGATCGGTCGTGGCCTTCCGCTCCCAGTTCGTGAACCCCTTGACCGGGCGCTTCCCGCCCGGCGTCAGCGGGAAGACGTGCCAGCCGCGCTTGGCGGCGGCCAGGGCATACCGGAGTTGATCGCCCGCGCCCTGCGGCGGGCCTGCCTGTAGTCTGTTAGCGCTCGTGCCATTGGTGGGTGCTGAGCTTCTGGGCGGGTCCGTTGCGAGCGGACCCGCCCCCCGGTGAGCCACTCCTTCACTCTGGACCAAGACCGCTATCGGCCCTGATGGAGAGAAGAGGCAGGAACCCACCAGCCGCCACGGCAACGGCAAGCGCTGGCTGGCCGTCTGGATCGGCCCGGACGGCAAGGACCAGACCAAGGCAGTACCGGTCGCATCTCAACACCCACATCTACCCGGCGTTCGGCGACCGGCGGATCGGCTCGCTCACCCGCACCGACATGAAGAGCTTCGTCGCCACTCTGAAGGGCTCCCTCGCGCCCTCCACGGTCGGCACGGTCTTCGCCGTCCTGCGTGCGCTCATGCAGGCGGCCGTGGACGATGGGGTCGTACCCGCCAATCCCTGCCTGCGGGTGCCACTCCCCCGAGTGGAAGCCCGCGTCGTCGAGCCTCTGCCGACCCAATCCATCCTGGCGCTCGCCGACGCCATCACGCCGAGGTACCGCCTGGCGGTGTGGCTCGGGTTCGGCCTCGGCCTGCGAGAAGGTGAGGCGCTCGGCATCACCGAGGCCAGGGTGGAGTTCCTCAAACGGCGTATCCGCATCGAACAGCAGGCACAGAAGGGCGCCTTGGTCGAGCTGAAGACGAAAGCATCACGGCGGACCCTGCCCGTCGATGACGGCGTACTGGAGGAAATCACCAGGCACATGCAGCTCTACCCTCGCGGTCCCGAGGGGGTATTGATCACCAACCGGATCCGCAAGATCCCCCGGCGCTCGTCGTTCGGGGACTGCTGGCGCGAGGCCGTCGAGAAGGCCGGCCTGCCCAAGGGAACGCGGTTCCACGACCTCCGCCACTACTACGCCTCGACACTGATCGCGGCGAACCTCAACCCGAAGAGCATCCAGCGTCGGCTCGGCCACGCGACCATCAGCGAGACCTTCGACACGTACGGGCACCTGTTCCCGGATGACGAGGATCTCGGACGCGGCGCGATCGACGCTAAGATCGAGAAAGACCTGGCGGAACAGAGCCGGAACAAGAAGGAAGCATGAACCCCAACCCCCTGGTCAGAGGGGTGTGTGTGACGAGTCGGCCTGTAGGCCGGGTTCTGTCCTTCGTGAGAAGGGGCGACCATCCATCTAGGGCCGCCGTTGCCGGCGGCCTCGAGCGGTCTACCCGCGCGGCTCGGGCGGGCAGCCCTCGAACGTCGCGCGCGGAACGCTCCGGGGAGCGTCCCTTCTTGACCTTGCTCCGGGTGGGGTTTACCTAGCCGCCCACGTCACCGTGGGCGCTGGTGGTCTCTTACACCACCCTTTCACCCTTACCTCCCGTCAGCCGGGAGGCGGTCTGCTTTCTGTGGCACTGTCCCGCGGGTCAC
This sequence comes from Nonomuraea sp. NPDC050153, assembly GCF_044460125.1. Taxonomy (NCBI): domain Bacteria; kingdom Bacillati; phylum Actinomycetota; class Actinomycetes; order Streptosporangiales; family Streptosporangiaceae; genus Nonomuraea; species Nonomuraea sp. NPDC050153. The sequence goes on along the minus strand of NZ_JBITJQ010000036.1, from coordinate 103,913 downwards.
CCCGGGTCGGTGTTACCGACCACCCTGCCCTGTGGAGCCCGGACCTTCCTCGGCGGGCCGGATGGCCCGACGCGGTCGCCCGGCCGACTCGTCTGCAGAACTGTACCAAGCTCCGCGGTATTCCCCGTCAACGGCGCAGGTGCGAGGTGTCGTTGAACGACTTCACCACGGCCGGGCCGTCCGCGTAGTACTCGATCAGCGACAGGCACGCCACGTCGAGGTGCATGCGGTAGAGGGACTCCAGAGGGGCCAGCAGGGCCTGCCTCAGCAGCATCTTGATGGGTGTCACGTGGGAGATCGCGAGGACGGTCCTGCCCTCGTAGCGCTCCACCAGCCGCTCCCCCGCCGCCTGGACGCGGCGCGCGACCGTGGCGAAGCTCTCGCCGCCCGGCGGCGCGGTCTCCGGGTCGGCGAGCCAGGTGGAGAGCTCGGCGGGCCAGCGGCGCTGGACCTCGGTGAACGTGTGGCCCTCCCACTCGCCGAAATCGAGCTCCCTGAGGTCTTCGTCCACCTCGACGTCGAGCCCGGTCCGCCGGGCGACCGCCTCCGCGGTCTGCCTGGCGCGCTTGAGCGGCGAGCTGACGATCGCATCCAGCCGGTACGGCTCGCGCGACAGCCGTTCGGCGGCCGCCGCGGCCTGGGCCAGGCCGTTGGGCGTGAGCTCGGCGTCGCCCCTGCCCGAGAACCGGCGTTCCACGGACAGCGCGGTCTCGCCGTGCCTGAGCAGGAGCAGGGACGTGGCCACGCGGGTGGGCGGGGCCCAGCCGGTGCCCTTGGCACTGCCCGTGGCGGTCCGCTGCTGGGCCGTGGCGATGGAGGCGGTGGGGGCCGAGATCTCGGTGATGGTGCCCATGTCGAGGAGGTCTGTCTGGCGGGCGGTGGGTGGGGGTTCGGCCTGGCCCCCTGGCGCCGGTTCTTCCCGTGCGTCCGGTTGGGCGGTGCCGCCGGCCTTCCAGGTCAGGCCTTTGGCGGCGGCGTCCATGGCCTCGTTGGCCAGGCGGTCGGCGTGCTTGTTGCGCTCGCGGGGGATCCAGGTCCACTCCGTCACCCGCAGCCGCCTGACCAGCGCTCCGGCCTCCAGCGCGAGCGGCCGCAGACCCTCGTTCTTGATCTTCCAGCGGCCCGCCATCTGCTCGACGACCAGCTTGGAGTCCATCCGTACGGCCACCGACGCGCCCTCGCCGCCCAGCCGGAGCACGGCCTGCAGGCCGGCGATCAGACCGCGGTACTCGGCGACGTTGTTGGTCGTGACGCCGATGGCCTCGGCCGCCTCCGCCAGCACCTGGCCGTCGGAGGCGTCCATGACCACCGCGCCGTAGCCGGCGGGCCCCGGGTTGCCGCGCGAGCCGCCGTCCGCCTCGATGACGTAGGAGGTCACAGGCCGGACTCTGCCGTACGTACGAGGATGCGCCGGCACTCCTCACAACGGAGCACCTCGTCGTGGGGCGCGGCCTTGATGCGGTTCATCTCGGCGATGGACAGAGCCACCTTGCAGCCCTGGCACCGGCCGCCCCGCAGCATCGCGGCGCCCACGCCGTACTGGTCCTTGAGCTTCTGGTAGAGCGCGAGCAGGTCTGCGGGGATCTCGCCGGAGACGCCGGAACGGCGGCCCTGGACCTCCCCCGCCTCCTTGTCGATCTCCTTGAGCCCCTCGTCACGGCGGGCCTCGGCGGTGGAAAGGGCGGTGGCGAGCTCGTCACGCTGCGTCACCAGGTCGGTGACCTTGGTGTCGGCAGCCTCCTTGCGCTCCATGATCTCCAGAACGACCTCCTCCAGGTCGCCCTGGCGCCTCTGCAGCGAGGCGATCTCGGACTGCAGGCCGGCCAGGTCGCGCGGGGAGGTCACGGCGCCGGAGTCGAGGCGCTTCTGGTCACGATCGGCACGCGTGCGCACGGCGTCGACGTCGCTCTCCGCCTTGGCCTGCTCGCGGGCCAGGTCGCCGGCCTCGGTCTCGGCCTCGATCACCTGCGTGGCGACCTTGGCGAACAACTTCGACCGCTCGTCGATCTCGGCCAGCTCAGGCAGGGTGCGGCGGCGGTGGGCCAGCCGATCAATCACGGAGTCGAGCTCTGCCAGGTCGAGCAGTCTCTTCTGGGCCTCAGGGGCTGCTTTCATGATCAATATCCTTTTGTCCAAGCATCGGTGACCGTGGCGGAGACGCGCGTTTCAACGGTAACGCCACTCGAGTGCAGGATGGACGCCGCGCCGTCGAGCCAGGGCCACTCGGTCGCCCAGTGCGCGGCGTCGATCAGCGCGGGCCCGCCCGCCTCCACGAACTCGCTCGCCGGATGATGCCGCAGATCCGCCGTCAGGAACACGTCGACCCCGGCGGCCTTGGCCACGCCGAGGAGGGAGTCGCCCGCGCCGCCGCTGACCGCGACGCGGGTGACGGGCCGGGTGAGATCGCCCGCCACGCGGATCCCCCCGGGCGTGCGGGGCAGGCCCTTGGCCGCCTGCGCCGCGAACTCGCCCAGCGTCATCTCCGAGGGCAGCTCGCCGATGCGGCCCAGACCGCGCCACGGGTCGTCCGGGAACGGCTGGAGCGGCACCAGGTCGCCGGTCAGGCCCACGGCTCCGGCCAGGGCGTCGGACACGCCGGGGTTGGCCACATCGGCGTTCGTGTGGGCGGTGAAGAGGGCGATGTCGTGTTTTATCAGGGTGTGGATCAGGCGACCCTTCGGCGTGGTCGCGGCCACGCTGGTGGTGCCGCGCAGGTAGAGGGGATGGTGGGTGACGATCAGGTCGGCCCCCCACTCCAGAGCCTCCTCGGCCACGGCCGCCACCGGGTCGACCGCGAACAGCACCCGGCGCACCTCCTGGGCCGGATCTCCGCAGACCAGCCCCACGGCGTCCCACGACTCGGCCCGGGCGGGCGGGTAGGCCGCCTCGAGCACCTCGATCACGTTCGTCAACGACACAGCAGCCACCTGCGCAGACTATCGGCATGGGAGAGGGTGTCGGTGGAACGGCGTTCGGCGTACTGTAAGTGAATCCTGACCTGCGGAGGACGGCATGTCACCAAGCGTCGCGATCATCGGAGCGGGGTTCGGCGGACTGTGCATGGCGATCCAGCTCGAACGGGCCGGGATCCGCTCGTACACGGTCTTCGAGAAGGCGGACGACCTCGGGGGCACGTGGCGCGACAACAGCTATCCCGGGGCGGGGTGCGACATTCCCTCGCATCTTTACTCGTATTCGTTCGAGAAGTACGCGAGCTGGACCCGCCGTTACCCAGAACAGCCCGAAATTCTTGGATATCTTGAGCATTGCGCCGATAAATACGACGTCAGGCGAAAAATCAGGTTCGGCACAGAAGTCCGGCGCGCCGACTTCGACGGCACCAGGTGGCAGGTGACGGCCGGCGACCGGACCGAGCCGTTCGACGTGGTCGTCGCGGGCATGGGCCAGCTGAACCGCCCTCGCCTCCCCGACATTCCGGGAATGTCGGACTTCGGGGGTGTCTCCTTCCACTCCGCCCGCTGGAACCACGACCACGATCTCACCGGCCGCCACGTCGCGGTGATCGGGAACGGCTCGTCGGCGGCCCAGCTCATCCCGCGCATCGCGGAGCGGGCCGAGCGCCTGCACGTCTTCCAGCGCACCCCCAACTGGGTCATCCCCAAGCCGGACGCCACCTTCGGACCGCTGGCCAGGCTCGCCTTCCACTTCGTCCCCGGCCTCCAGCGCGCCTACCGCGAGTGGCTCTACCGCTACGCCGAGGCCACCCTCTACCCCGCGCTCGCCCAGGGCTGGAGCGCGGACCTGCTCAGGAAGCGCGCCCTGCGGCACCTGCACGACCAGGTGCCCGACCCGGCGCTGCGGGCCAAGCTCACCCCCGACTACCCGCCGGGCTGCAAGCGGGTCGTCATCGACAGCGCCTTCTATCCCGCGCTGACCAGGCCCGGCGTCGACGTGGTGACGGACAAGATCGTACGGATCAGGCCCGCGGGCATCGAGACCACCGAGGGCCTTCACGAGGTGGACACGATCGTCTACGCCACCGGCTTCAGGACCACCGAGTTCCTGGCGCCCATGGAGATCGCCGGGCGCGACGGCCGCACGCTGGCGGAGCAGTGGAAGGGCGGCCCCGAGGCGTACCTGGGCATCTCCGTGCCGGGCTTCCCCAACCTGTTCCTCCTCTACGGCCCCAACACCAACCTCGGCCACAACTCCATCGTCTTCATGATCGAGTGCCAGGTGGAGCACATCATGTCCTGCCTGCCGCACCTGTCCGCCAACGGGCCGATCGAGGTGCGGCCCGAGGTGATGGCGGCCTGGCGCGGGCAGCTCGACGCGGCGATGGCGCGGATGGTGTGGGGCGGCGGCTGCCAGAGCTGGTACAAAACGGCCGAGGGCCGCGTGACGAACAACTGGCCGGGCCCCACCACCCTCTACCGCCGGCTCACCGCAAGACCCCCGGCCCCCGCCTACCGGCCCGTCAGCCTGCGGACGCCGTAGCCGCGCCGGCTCGCATCAGGCGTCCCGTGCGTAAATGGAGGGGTGAACGGTGACGTGAAGATCAGGGAGTTGCGGGAGATCGACGAGTTCAAGGAGGTCTACCGGCTCTTCGACGACATCTGGCACCCGGCGCCGCACAACCCGCCCGTGACCGTGGAGCTGATGATCGGGTTCGCGCACACGGGCAACTACGTGGCGGGGGCGTACGAGGACGGCAGGCTCGTGGGCGCCTCTGTGGGGTTCAGGGCGGCGGACCGGACGCTGCACTCGCACGTGACCGGGGCCGTCATCGGCAGGGGCATCGGCCACGCGCTCAAGTCCCACCAGCGCGAGTGGTGCCTGGAGCAGGGGCTGGAGCGGATCACCTGGACGTTCGACCCCCTCGTGCGCAGGAACGCGCGCTTCAACCTGGTCAAGCTGGGCGCCCTGCCGGAGGAGTACCTGGAGGACTTCTACGGGAAGATGGCCGACGCGATCAACGAGGGGGACCCCTCCGACCGGCTGCTGGCGGTGTGGCGCATCACGGACACGGCGAAACGCGACGAACCACCGGCCGCCGACGTGCTCCTGGCGGACGAGGACGGCCGGCCCGTGGCCAAGGAGGCGCGGGGCGGCACGGTGCTCGTGGGGACGCCTGCGGACGTCGAGCGGCTGCGCCGCGAGGACCCGGCGGCGGCCGCGGCGTGGCGGCTGGCGGTGCGCGGCTCGCTCGGCAGGCTCATGAGAACGGGCTGGCGGGTCGTGGGTTTCACGGACCGGGGAGAATACGTGCTGTCGCAGGTTAACTAGGTATTCCACAATAGTTTCGGGTCTCTGTAATGTGGCGGTTAGGCAACGCTGAGCAAGGAGATCCGCATGGCGGAGTTCACCCCGACCGTTCCTGCGCGAGTCCTACCGCCCGTCACCGTCCGCGACCTGCCCGACCCACCCCGATCGACCTGGCGCATCATCGGCCCCGGACTGGTCGGCGCGGGTGTGGGGCTGGCGTCGGGCGAATTCATTCTCTGGCCGTACATCGCCTCCCAAGTCGGGCTCATCTTCATCTGGGGAGCCGCGATCGGCATCATCACGCAGTGGTTCCTGAACATGGAGATCGAGCGCTACACGCTGGCCACCGGCGAGACGGCGCTCACCGGGTTCAGCCGGATGTGGAAACACTGGGGCCTGGTCTTCGTGGTGATGACGCTCTGCTCGAACCTCTGGCCCGGCTGGGTCACCACGTCCGCGACGATGGTGACGTACCTGACCGGGTCGGGCGCGGGCAGCGTGCGGTGGATCGCCATCGGCATGCTCCTCGTGATCGCGCTCGGCCTGACGCTGGCGCCGGTGATCTACACCGCGCTCGAACGGGTCATCTTCGTGAAGATCATCCTGGTGGCCACGCTGATCCTGGTCGCCGTCCTGTTCGCGATCAACGCGGAGAGCTGGGTCCAGCTGGGCAAGGGCCTGACCGTCGGCGCCCGGATCCCGGTGCCGCCGCTGGAGTTCTCGGTGCTGATGGGCGCCATCGCCTACGCCGGCGCGGGCGGCGGCCAGAACCTCTGCCAGAGCAACTGGATCCGCGACAAGGGCTTCGGCATGGGCCAGTACGTGCCGCGCCTGGTCAGCCCGGTGACCGGCCAGGAGGAGGCGGCCGCCTCGACCGGCTTCCAGTTCGCGCCCACCAAGGAGAACCTGGCGCGGTGGCGGCAGTGGTGGCGCTTCGCGAACATCGAGCAGGCCTGGACGTTCGCCGTGGTGTCGTTCCTGACGATCGCGTTCATGTCGATGCTGGCCTACTCCACCGTGTTCGGCCGGGAGGGGCTGGCCAACAGCATCCAGTTCCTGCAGGTCGAGGGCAAGGTGCTGCAGGAGACCGTCGGCCCGTGGTTCGGGGTGCTGTTCTGGGTGATCGGGGCGCTGGCGCTGTTCGCCTCCGCCATGGGCATCGTCGACTACACCTCGCGGCTGGCCTCCGACACCATCAAGACGGTCTACCTGCGTGACAGGCCGGTCTCGGTGAACCGGGTCTACTTCTACACGGTCTGGGCGATGGCGCTGATCGGGATCGCGGTCCTGCTGGCGGGCTTCGACCAGCCGCTCATCCTGCTGGTGTTCTCGGCGTGCTTCGCGGCCGTGATGATGTTCGTGTACTCGATCCTGCTGATCGTCCTCAACCGGCGGTCGCTGCCCGAGCCCATCAAGGTGCGCTCGTACCGGCTGGGCGCGCTGATCTGGTCGGTGGCGTTCTTCGGGACGCTGACCGTGCTGGTCGTCATCCAGCAGGCGCAGAAGCTGTTCGGCTGATCGATGGCCTGCCCCGAGGTTGACCTCAACCGGACTTGAGGTTACAGACTCGGCCGCATGAACGTGATCGAGGTGACGAGGTTCGGCGGTCCCGAGGTGCTGGAGCTCCGGCGGGCGCCGGAGCCGGAGGCCGGCCCGGGGCAGGTGCTCATCGGCGTGTCGGTGGTGGATGTGATGTCGCTCGACGCGCAGCTGCGGGCCGGGTGGGGGCGGGAGTGGTTCCCCGGCGAGCCGCCGTTCGTGCCCGGCACCGGCGTGGCCGGGTGGGTGCTGTCCGTGGGCGACGGGGTGGACGGCTCGTGGGTGGGGCGGCGGGTGGCGGCGTTCCTGCCCGGCGGCGGCGCGTACGCCGAGCGGGTCGTCGCCGACGTCGAGACCGTGGTCGAGGTGCCGGGCGCGGTGCCCCTGTGGCGGGCGGCCGCGCTGCTCCAGGTCGGGCCCGCGGCTCTGAGCCTGGTGGCGGCGGCGGAGCTGAAGCCCGGGACGCGGGTGCTGGTCACGGGGGCGGGCGGGGCGCTGGGGCTGCCGATCGTGGGGCTGGCGAGTGCGGCGGGGGCCCAGGTGACGGCCGCCGCCCACGGCGCGGCGAAACGGGCGGCGGCCCTGGACATGGGCGCGGCGCGGGCCGTCGGCTACGACGAGCTCGGCGGGCCCTTCGACGTGGTGTTCGACGGGGTGGGCGGGGAGGTCGGCGGTGCCGCGTACCGGCTGGTGGAGCCCGGCGGCACGTTCTTCGCCTACGGCGTGCCCAGCGGGTCGACCGCCCGGATCGAGCCCGGGGCCGCGCGGGTGGTGGGCATGGAGCAGGTCCAGTTCGCCCCGGACGAGTTCCGGCGGCTGGCCCGGCAGGCGCTGGAGGACGACCGGCTCGCGACCGTGGTGGGGCTGGCGGTGCCGCTGGAACGGGCGCGCGAGACCCACGACGCCCTCCTGAACCGCGAACTGGTCGGCAAGGCGGTCCTGCTCGTCACCGCCCAGGCCGCCCGCTACCGCGCCCACGGCGGCCCGGAGGTGCTGGATCTGGAGGAGATCCCGCTCCCCCAGCCCGGCCCGGGGCAGGTGCGGATCGCGGTCAAGGCGGCCGGGGTGAACCCCATCGACTGGAAGCTCCGCCGCGGATTCATGGGCGCGCCCCTCGACGAGCCCCAGGGCACCGGGCTCGAACTGGCCGGGACGATCGACGCCATCGGCCCCGGGGTGACCGGGTGGCGGCTCGGGGACCCGGTGTTCGGGCAGGTCGAGGCGGGGGCCGCGGCCACGCACGCGATCGCGGAGGCCAGCGCCCTGGCCGCCAAGCCGGACGACCTGACGTTCGAGGAGGCCGCCGCGCTGCCCGTCGCCGTCGAGACGGCCCGGCGCGCGCTGGACGGGCTGGGCCTGGAGGAGGGCCACACGCTGCTGATCCACGCGGTCGCGGGCGGCGTCGGGCTGGCCGCCGCGCAGCTCGCCCTCGCCGGGGGCGCCCGGGTCGTCGGGACGGCCGGCGAGCGCCACCACGCCTTCCTCCGCAGCCTCGGCGTCCACCCGGTCACCTACGGCGAGGGCCTGGCGGAGCGCCTCCCCGGCCCCGTCGACCGGGTGCTGGACGCCTCGGGCCGGGGCGAGCTTGAGCTGTCGGTGAAGCTGGCCGGCGACCCCGCCAACGTGATCACCATCGCCGACCGGGCCGGCGCGGCCAGGCTCGGCGTGCGGTTCTCGTCCGGCGGCGCGAAGGGGGCGGTACGGCACCAGAACGTGCGGATCCCCATCGCCGAGTCGTTCCCCCTGGAGCGGATCGCCGACGCGCACCGGCTCAGCGAGGACGGCCACTTCCTGGGCAAGATCGTGGTGAACACGGAAGGAACCTTGCCGCGATAGCGGGCACACTGGTCCCCATGCTGGAAACCTCGGCCCGCCTGCTGAAGCTCCTGTCCCTGCTCCAAGCGCACCGGGAGTGGACGGGCCCCGAGCTGTCGTCCCGGCTCGGGGTCTCCACGAGGACCATCCGCAACGACATCGAACGCCTGCGCACGCTCGGCTACCCCGTGCACGCCACGCCCGGGGTAGCGGGCGGCTACCGGCTGGGCGCCGGGGCGGCGCTGCCGCCGCTGCTGCTCGACGACGAGGAGGCCGTCGCGGTGGCGGTCGGGCTCGGCCGGGCGGCGGGCGGCGGCGTCGAGGGCATCGAGGAGACCTCCGTGCGGGCCCTGGCCAAGCTGGAGCAGGTGCTCCCGTCCCGGCTGCGCCGCCGGGTCAACGCGCTCAACTCCTACACCGTTCAGATCCCGGGCAACGCCCCCGCCGTGCCGCCCGAGGTGCTGACCACGATCGCGAACGCGGCCCGCGACCACGAGCGGCTGCGCTTCGACTACACCGGCCACGACGGCGGGACGACCGTGCGGAACGTGGAGCCGCACCGCCTGGTGCACCGGCGCAGCCGCTGGTACCTGGTGGGATACGACGTCGAGCGGCAGGGCTGGCGCACGTTCCGGGTGGACCGGGTGCGCCCGCGCACGCCGGCCGGGCCCCGCTTCACCCCGCGCGAGCCGCCGGAGGACGGCGACGTGGCGGCGTACGTGGAGAAGGGCGTCAACACGGCGATGTGGCGCTACCGGGCCACGGTGCTGGTGCACGCCCCGGCCGGCGAGCTGGGCCGCCTGCCGCTGGGGCTGGAGGTGGAGCCGGTGGACGAGGCCACCAGCCTGGTCCGGCTGGGCGGCGACGACCTGGACGGCATCGCCGCGTGGATCGGGTTCATGGGCGCGGACTTCGAGGTCCTCGACCCGCCCGAGCTGGCCGAGGCCGTACTGAAACTCTCCGAGCGCTACAGGCGGGCGGTCAGCGGACGGTAGGGCCACGGTCAGCGGGCGGCCCCAGGCTCGGGGGCATGAAGAACATGACGCGGGTCGCGGGCGGCAAGGACGACTTCCAGCTCGTGCACCACCTCACCCTCAAGGGCAGCCAGTACGAGATCGGCAGGGCGCTCACCGAAGAGGCCCGCCGGCTGGGCTGGGCCCCCACGCCGGCCGACCCGGCGGTGAACCGGGCCCGCAGGACGTGGTTCGAGCGGCACTGGCCGCAGCACCACGCCCGCCTGGACGGCGCGGCGGCGGCCCTCGGCCTGGACCCCGACCAGGACGACCTGGCCCTCGACGGGCTGAACTACGTCCCTGAGGGCTCCGGCTGCTCGGCCCTGTGGATCCCGCCGTCGGCCGCCACGGACGGCCACGGCCGGGTGGGCCGCAACTACGACTTCTTCCCCCTGACCACCAGCGAGGTGATGGGCACCGCGCCCGGACCGGACGAGCTGCCGATGGCCTCGCGCCCCTACGTGATCACGACGGTGCCCGACGAAGGGCTCGCCTCCACCGTGATCACCATGTCGGACCTCGACGGCTGCATGGACGGCATCAACTCGGCCGGCCTGGCGGTCACGCTGCTGGTGGCCGACTTCGAGACCGCCGCGCCACCGGAGGACGTCTCGCCGCAGGTCGGGGTGGGGAGCGTGCAGCTGCCCAGGTTCCTGGTCGACACCTGCGAGAACGTCGAGCAGGCCAAGCAGGCGCTCCTGGGCGCCAAGCAGTACGACCACGGCACGTCCCTGCACTACCTGGTGGCCGACGCGAACGGGCGGGCGTTCGTGTGGGAGCGCGGCAGGGACAGCGGCGAGCACATCGTCGAGCTCGGCGACGGCCCGCTCTGCGTCACCAACCACCTGCTGCACCGCCACCCCGACCCGATGAACCTGCCCGAGGACACCCCGGGCAGCTTCAGGACCTACGGGCGGCTGCGCACGCTGTACGAGCGCAGCAAGGGCGCCACCGTGTCACCGCGGCAGCTGCGCGACACCCTGCGCGCGGTCCGGCAGGCCGAGGACCCGGCCCTGCCGTTCCGCACGTTGTGGACCACCGTCTTCGACACCGCCGACCGCACCCTGTCGGTCCGCTTCTACCTGGGCGACGGCCGCCGCTACAGCGACGAGCTGGTGTTTCACTCCTCCGACAGGTAGTCCTCGCGCACCCTGGAGCGCGACAGCTTGCCCGTGGGCGTGCGCGGCAGCGGGGAGCGGTATTCGATCGTCTTCGGATGCTTGAACCTGGCGATGCGCGGCCCGCAGTGCTCCAGCAGCTCAGCGGTGAGCTCGGGGCCGGGCCTGACCCCTTCGACGGGCTGGACGAGGGCGACCACGTTGTGGCCCCACTCCTCGTCCGGCACCCCGATGACGGCCACGTCCGCCACCGCCGGATGTTCGAGCAGGGCGGCCTCGATCTCGGCGGGGTAGATGTTCACCCCGCCGGAGACGATCAGGTCGGTGCGCCGGTCGCACAGGTACAGGTAGCCGTCCTCGTCGAGGTATCCGATGTCGCCCGGCGAGTACCACTCCCCCAGCATGCTGGCGGCCGTCTTCTCCGGGTCCTTGCGGTACTCGAACGTGCCCATGGCCGACTTGACGTAGATCAGGCCGGGCTCGCCGACCGGCAGCTCCGCGCCGTCCTCGTCCACGATCTTGGCCTCGAACGTGGGCGCGGGCCGCCCCACCGTGCCCGGCCTGGCCAGCCAGTCGTGCGGCTTGACCGCGAACGCGATCGTCGACTCGGTGGAGCCGTAGTACTCGTACAGCACCGGACCCCACCAGTCCATGATCTGCTGCTTGACCGCGACGGGGCAGGCGGCGGCGGTGTGGATGACCTGGCGCAGGCTCGACACGTCGTACTTGCTCCTGATGTCCTCCGGCAGCTGCAGCATGCGGTGGAACATGGTCGGCACCATCATCGCGTTGTTGACCCGGTGACGCTCGATGAGCTCCAGGATGATCTCCGGCTCGAACTTGGGCGCGACGACCACGGTGTGCCCGAAGTGCAGCGCGAACTGCGTGTGCGCGCACGGCGCCGAGTGGTACATCGGCGAGGTCACCAGGTGGACGTCGTCGCCCGGCTTGAGGTCCACCACCTCGCCGAGGAACCAGTGGTAGGCGGGCACCATCTGCTCGGGCTCGACGCCCGGCAGCGGCCGCTGCACGCCCTTGGGGAAGCCGGTGGTGCCGGAGGTGTACCACATGACCGCCCCGGACGTGCGCTCGCCGGGCGCGTCGGCGGGCTGCCCCTCGGCCAGCCCCGCCGTGCCGATCTCCCCTCCGGGCACGGCGAAGCCGGGGCCGGTGACCACGACCTTGGCGTCGCAGTCGGCCAGGATGTACGCCACCTCGGACGCCGTCAGGTGCCAGTTGATCGGCACGTAGTAGAGCCCGATCTGCGCGGTCGCCAGGATCATGACGATGGCGTCGATGCCGTTGGGCAGCACGCCCGCCACCACGTCGCCGGTGCCGAGCCCGCGGGCCCGCAGGCCGTGCGACACCCGGTTGGCCCGGGCGAGCAGCTCGCCGTAGGAGGTCCTCGTGCCGTCGGAGTCGATCACCGCGAGGCGGTCGGGGTCGGCGGCGCCGATGGCGTAGAAGCCGGGTAGCCGGCTGACGTCCATTTACCTGCCTCCTTGCCGGGCTGCGCTCGGAGCGCTGTGATGGATGTCCTCGCTGCGCTGCGGATCCATCACAGCTCCAGCAGTTGCGCGAGGCGGGCACGGTGGATGCGGGGCGGGCCGAGCAGCACCTCGTCCGCCTTGGCCCGCTTGTAGAACAGATGCGCGTCGTGCTCCCAGGTGAAACCGATGCCGCCGTGCAGCAGCAGGTGGTCGCGGGCCACCTCGAAGCAGGCGCGGCCGACGTACGCCTGGGCGAGGGCGGCGGCGCCGGGCAGCTCGTCCGGCGACTCGTCGGCGGCCCAGGCGGCGTACCTGACGATGGACTCGGCCTGCTCCAGCTTGCAGTGCATGTCGGCCAGCTTGTGCTTGACGCCCTGGTAGGAGCCGATGAAGCGGCCGAAGGTGACGCGGATCTTGGCGTAGGCCACGATGGCGTCCAGCGCCGCCCGCATCACGCCCAGTTGCTCGGCCGCCAGCGCCACGCAGAGCCGGTCGCCGACCTCCGGGGCCGGGCCCAGCACGCGGGCGGGCGCGCCGTCCAGGACCACCCGGGCCTGGCCGCGGGTCAGGTCGAGCGTCTCCAGCGGGGTCCTGGTGACTCCGGGCCCCGCCAGTTCGACCGCGACCAGGACCCCGCCGTCGCCGGCGCGCGCGGGCGCCACCAGCACGTCCGCCTCCATGCCGCTGAGCACCTGCGCCAGAGTGCCGCTCGCGGCCGGGCCGTCGAGGTCGAGCGGGGCCTGGGCGAGCGTGGCCGTGGTGCGGCCCTCCGCGACGGCGGCCAGCAGCTCCTTGTCGGGCGCGCGGGTCAGGGCGATCGCGGCGAACGCGGTGGCCAGGAACGGGCCGGGCAGCAGGGCGGCGCCGGTCTCCTCCAGCGCGACCGCCAGCTCGGCCAGGCCCGCGCCCGCGCCGCCGTACTCCTCCGGGACGATCAGGCCCGACAGGCCCAGCTCGCCGTTGAGCCTGGCGTACACCTGCGGGTCGTAGCCCTGCCGCACCTTGGGCAGCGGCGAGGCGGCACGCAGGAAGGCGCGCACGGCCTCGCGAAGCTGCCGCTGCTCCTCATCGAGTACGAGCTTCACCCCTGCGTCCCCACCTTCAGATCCTTGAACGGCACGGTCTTGTCCACCCGGGGCTCCGGCGGCAGGTTGAGCACGCGGTCGCCCACGATGTTGCGCATGATCTCGTTGGTGCCGCCGCCCAGCGCCATGGCCGGGGCCAGCGAGATCGCGTGCGCCAGCGGGGAGTCGCCCAGGACGGCCTCCGGGCCCACGAGCCGGGTGGCCAGATCGGCCCGGAACATGGTCAGCTCGGCCAGCAGCAGCTTGGCCGCGCTGCCCCGGGCGCCGGGGAAGATCCCCGCCTCGGCCTCCTGGGCCAGGCGCTGGTTGAACAGCGCCAGGGCGCGGCTGCGGATGTGCAGCTCGACCAGCTCGTCGCGGACCAGCGGGTCGTCGGTGTCGACCACCCGGCGCAGCGCCTCCAGCGAGGCCGGGTCCTCCTTCTGGCCGCTCATGCCCACGCCCGCCGAGATCGACAGCCGCTCGTGCAGCAGGGTCGTGACGGCCACGCTCCAGCCGTCGTTGACCTCGCCGACGCGGTGCTCGTCGGGGATGGGGACGTTGTCGAAGAAGATCTCGTTGAAGTTGGACCTGCCGGTCATGTCCTTCAGCGGCCTGACCGTGACCCCGGGGTGGCGCATGTCCACCACGAACATGGTCAGCCCCTTGTGCTTGGGCACCTCCACGTCGGTGCGGGCCAGCAGCAGCCCCCAGTCGGCGTGGTGGGCGACCGAGGTCCACACCTTCTGGCCGTTGACGATCCAGTGGTCGCCGTCCCGCTCCGCCTTCGTCTGCAGGCCGGCCACGTCGCTGCCCGCGCCCGGCTCGGAGAAGAGCTGGCACCAGATCTCCTCGCCGCGCAGCAGCGGCCGGACGAACCGCTCGCGCTGGGCGTCGGTGCCCCGGTCGACCAGCGTGGGCCCGGTCATGCCGAGGCCGATCGAGAAGACGTACGTGGGGAGCGTGAAGCCGCGGGCCTCGGCGGCGAACGCGCGCTCCTCCGCCTGCGTCAGCCCCTGGCCGCCCCACCGCTCCGGCCACGTGATGCCGGAGTAGCCGGCGTCGTGGAGCTTGGCCATGAATTCCTTGGCCCGGGAGACCGCGTCCTCCCCGGGCTGGTCGTCAGCCGGGGCGTTGTCCTGCAGCCAGGCCCTGGCGGACCGCCGATACTCAGCAAGGTTCACATCGACTCCTTGGCATCAGTGCCCACTTACTCTAGTCAGGCGACCGGATGCCGCATAGAGCACCTCTCCGCAGCTCTTTTAGCGTGATTTGTCTGTGAATCTCCGTTAATTGGATGCGGAGCCACGTACTGTGATCATCTGATCACGGGGGGATTGGGTGTGATCGAACGGCTGGGCCGGTCCATTCGCGCGCGCCTGGCGCTGTTCGCCAGCGTCGCCATGGCACTGCTGTGCCTGGCGGCAGGCGCGCTTTTCCTGTGGGTGGGGCACAGGATGGCCGTCGACATCCGTACGAAAGAGGTGACCAGCGCCGCGCTGCACGTCGGCCACGACGTCCAGCGGAACCATGTGCGCTCCCTGACGGGCTTCGATCTGAAAGGCCTCCAGGTCATCGACTCGACCGGCCAGGTGGTGGCCTCGTCGCCGAACCTGGAGGGCCTGCCGCGCCTGACCACCGTGGCGCCCGACCCCAACAGCCCCAGCCGCACCGATGTGCTGTGCCGGTTGCCCCAGCTCGACAACGACTGCCACATCACGGCCGCCGTCCGGATCTTCGACGAGAGCGGCGACTGGTTCGTCTACGCCTACGACGCCACCGTGCCCTGGTACATCCACCCGTACGTGCTCGCCGTGCTGGCCGTGGTGAGCGCGGCGCTGGTCGCGATCACCTGGTTCGGCGTGTCCAAGGTGGTGGCCAGGACGCTCGCGCCGGTGAACCAGATCACCCACAGGCTGACCGAGATCAACTACGGCGACGAGACCATGCGCGTGCCCGTGCCCGAGAAGGCCGAGGAGATCAAGGCGCTCGCGGAGGCCGCCAACCGCACGCTCGCCCGACTGGAGGCCGCGATGGACCAGCAGCGCCGGTTCGCCTCCGACGCCTCGCACGACCTGCGCAGCCCGATCACCGCCATGCGCGCCGAACTGGAGTCGGCGATGCTCGCCCCCGACGAGACCGACTGGCGCGAGACCGGCGGCAAGCTGATGGCCAGCCTCGACCGGTTGCAGAACATCGTCGCCGACCTGCTGACGCTGGCCAGGCTCGAAGCGGGCGCCCCCTCGCGGCTCGAGTCCGTCGACCTGGCCGAACTGGTCGCCGCCGAGACCACCCGGCCGCGGTCGAAGAAGATCGTCACCGCGCTGCAGCCCGGCGTGGTCGTCACGGGCGACCGGCTCAAGCTGGCCCGCCTCCTGACGAACCTGCTGGACAACGCCGAGCGGCACGCCGAGAGCACGATCATCGTGACCCTGCGCAGGAACGAGGAGGCCGTGCTGGAGGTGCTCGACGACGGCGCGGGCATCGCGCAGGACCAGCGCGAGGTGGTCTTCCGGCGCTTCACCCGGCTGGACGCCTCGCGCAGCCGCGACGCCGGTGGCACCGGGCTGGGCCTGCCCATCGCCCGCGAGATCGCGCAGGCCCACCGCGGCACCCTCAAGATCGAGGACTCCGACACCGGCGCGCGCTTCGTGCTGCGATTGCCGATACGAAAGGAGTGATTGTGGGTATGAGAAATTTTCCGCCCCTTGATGGACCCATGGGCGCGCACGATTACCGGACACCGGAGGTGAGTTACTCGCTGTGACTTCAGGGTTCAGCCGATTACGGCGTGAGGATTTACTGAAGACGGCCTGCGAGGTCATCGCGGAACGTGGGTTCGGGCACACCCGGACCATTGACATCGCCAGGGCCGCCGGAGTGAGCCAGGCGCTGCTGTTCTACCACTTCGAGACCAAGGATCGGCTGTTCGCCCAGGCCTTCACCTACGCCGCCCGCCAGCACCTCCACTCGCTCGAACACATCGACGAGTCCAAGGGCCCGCCGCTCGAGCGGCTGCGCACCCTGCTCAAGCTCTCCTCCCCGGCGATCCCCACCGAGGGATGGCGGCTGTGGATCGACGCGTGGCCCGAGGCGATGCGCAACCCCGAGCTGGAGGCGATCTCGCGCCGCATCGACTCCCGGGGCCGGCTGGTGCTCCGCGCGATCATCGAGGCGGGCATGGCGGGCGGCGAGTTCAAGTGCGAGGACCCCGACGGATCCACGTGGCGGATTCTCGCGCTTGTGGACGGGCTCGCGATCCAGACGCACGTGCATCCCAAGGTGCTGACCAGGCGCAAGGTGAACACGCTGATCCGTGCGGCCACCGCGGCCGAGCTCGGGCTCTCCCCGGAAAACCTGTGACCCTCCCCTCTTCCGACGCTATTGGATGCTCCGTACAATTAGCGGCGAGGAGAGGAGCACGCGATGGCATCCGCACCGAGCTCTGCCACCGCCCGCGAGCGCGACGAGCAGGTCGCCGGCAGGAGCGCCTACCGAGCGGTCATCGAACGCCTCTCGAAGGCGTCGGTCGACAAGCACTGGGAGCCGTACCGGGACATCCCGTGGGATGACCCCGAGTTCGCCGTGGACCCGGCCGATCCGCGCTGGGAGCTGCCGGAGGTCGACAAGCTGGGTGGCCACCCGTGGTACCGCAGCCGCCCGCCCGAGGTGCGGGCGGCGATCGGGCTGTGGCGGGTGGCCACCGCGATGAAGGTCGGGCTGCAGTTCGAGAACCTGCTCAAGCGCGGGCTGCTCAACTACGCCTACCGGCTGCCTAACGGGTCACCGGAGTTCCGGTACGTGTATCACGAGACCATCGAAGAGGGACATCACGGGATGATGTTCCAGGAGTTCGTGAACCGCACCGGCTTACCGATCCGCGGGATGCCCGGCCCGCTGTCGGTGATCGCGCAGGTGGCGCCGTGGATCCCGCTGATCTCGACGGAGCTGTTCTTCGTGTTCGTGCTCGGCGGCGAGGACCCGATCGACCACGTGCAGCGCAAGGTGCTGAAAGACGAGCGGGCGCACCACCCGCTGGAGGAGACGATCATACGGATCCACATCGCGGAGGAGGCCAGGCACATCTCCTTCGCCCGGCACTACCTGCGTAACCGGGTGCCCCGGATGCCCGCGTACCGGCGGCTCCTGCTGGGGATCATCTCGCCCGTCATCCTCGGCGTGATGGCCCGGATCATGCTGGCGCCCCCGGGGCCGATGATCCGGCGCTTCCGCATCCCGCCCCACGTGGTGGCGGAGGTCTACCTGCGCAATCCCGCCGCCAAGCGGGAGATCCGCGACTCGGTGGGCAGGACGCGCGAGCTGTGCGCGGAGATCGGCCTGATCAACCGGTTCACCCGGCGGATCTGGCGGGCGATGGGCATCTAGCCGTTCGGCCGGGGCGCCGCAGGAGCGCCGAACGTCATCGCGAGCTGCTCGATGGCCGAGTCCCCGTGGCCCGGGCGGTGCTTGGCGTAGTAGGGGCCGCGCCGCCGAACAGGTCCGTCATGGATGGGACCATATACGGGTTCGATGTCGTCGTTGCTGGAAGGTTCGGATCTTTGAGGCGGCTACTCACGGTCCTGCTGCTCGCCTTCGCCGCCGCTGGGATCGCTGTTCCCGCGGCTCAGGCGCACAACGTGCTGGTCTCCAGCGACCCCAAGGACGGGGCCACGCTGACGGCCGCGCCCGCGCGGATCACGCTGGTGTTCGACCAGGCGGTGCGGCAGGGGTACGCGCAGGTGGGCGTGACGGGCCCGGACGGGTCCTCGTGGGCGGACGGGTCCGCGGAGGTGGCCGCCGAGCGGGTGTCCGTACGGGTCAAGCCGCTGCCGGCCGGGGGCGCCTACGCGGTGGGCTACCGGATCCTGTCGGCCGACGGCCACCCGGTCACCGGCAAGATCACCTTCACCCTCTCCGCTGGCGCCCCGGCCGACAGCGCCACCGGCGCAGGCGCCCCGGCCGACAGCGCCACCGGGCAGGCGGCGCGCGACATGAGCGCGGAGGCCGCCGAGGCCGCGGCCAACGGCGGCGCGGGCATGGCGATGGTGTGGATCGTGGGCGCCCTGCTGCTGCTCGCCGCCGGCACCGTGGTGGCCCTGCGCCGCTCCGGCCCGGCCGCGGCGACGCCCGTCCCGGTCACGACCGGAGGAGCCCCGCCCGAGGCGGCGCCCGTCCCGGCCGCCGCCGACGAAGATCGGTCCGGGGCCTCCGACGAAGGGGCCCGGGCATGAGCGTCGCCGCGCCTCCCCTCCCCCGCCGGCGCGTCGGCGGGGGGCTGGTCGTCGGGGCGTTCGGCGTCTGCGCGGTCGTCGCCGCCGTCGCGGCCAGCACGTTCACCGCGCAGGAGGCCGTCCCCGGCATCCCCATGCCCGGCCCGCTGGTGTCCGTCGGGCTGCCGGTCGTGCGCGTGCTGCTCGACCTGGCCGCCGTCGCCGTGGTCGGGCTGAGCCTGCTGCCCAAGCTGCTCGGGTTCGACGCGCCCGAGCGGACCGAGCCCGTCATGCTCAGGGTGCGTCCGCTGGCCGTGCTCGCCGCCTGGGCGTGGGCGATCTGCGCGCTGCTCACCATCGTGTTCCAGACGGCCGAGCTCAATCC
Source organism: Nonomuraea sp. NPDC050153 (assembly GCF_044460125.1). Lineage (NCBI taxonomy): Bacteria > Bacillati > Actinomycetota > Actinomycetes > Streptosporangiales > Streptosporangiaceae > Nonomuraea > Nonomuraea sp. NPDC050153. The sequence continues at coordinate 85,053 of NZ_JBITJQ010000036.1, read as the reverse complement.
CGGCAGCGTGCCCACGTTCGGGATGATCGCCGCCTACGTCGAGACCGTCGGCACCGGTCAGGGGCTGCTGTTCAGCGCGGCGTGCGCGCTGGCGGCGGCGGGCATCGGGCTCATGGCGGTGCGCTTCGGCGAGAAGGTGCCCGCCGAGCTGCGGGTGATCGTGGCGCTGTTCGGGCTGCTGCCCATCCCCGTCACCGGGCACGCCGTGAACTCGATCTGGCACGACCCCATCATGGTCTCGATGGAGATCCACGTGATGGGCGCGGCGGCGTGGACGGGCGGGCTGGTGGCCACGGCCGTGTTCCTGGCGCCGCATCGGGAACTGCTGGCCGTGGTCCTGCCCAGGTTCTCCAGGATCGCCACGGTGTGCCTGCTCCTGGTCGGGTTGTCGGGGCTGGTCAACGGGCTCGGCACGATGGCGCTCACCCCCGGCGTGACGCTCCCCGACGCGTTGCTGACCAGCCACTACGGCGTGCTGGTGGTGATCAAGACGGTCCTGGTGGCCGCACTGGTGCCGCTGGCCGCCCACATCCGCTTCCGCCTGATGCCCGCCGTACGCGAAGGCCGGGCCACCGCCCTGGTGGGCTGGGCGGCGGCCGAGGTGGGCGTGATGGGGCTGGCCTACGGCGTGGCGGTGGCGATCACCCGGGCCTCGATCGGCTGAGCCTCGCGCCGCCTGCCGGCCAGCCATTCGACCGCGAGCCAGGCGACCAGCAGGCCGAGCCCCGCCCAGAGCGCCGACGACGTGGCCAGCGGGGGCGCTCCGAGCAGCCCCTTCTGGTCCTTGATCGCGCTGTAGACGCCGCCCATGATCGCGTTCTGCGCCATCAGCGCGCCGTAGGCGGCGGCCGTGGCACCGGCGGTGCCGAGCACGGCCCGCACGTACGGCAGGCGCACCAGGAACGCGAGGTCCACCACCAGCCCCGCGACGACCAGGAAGAACGGCACCGCCGACGGCGGGAACCCGGTGAACGTCAGCAACGGCCAGAGCACCGTGCGAACCCCCACGTAGGCCGCCGCCACCAACGTGGCCGCCCCGAACCTGCCGATCAGCGCCCTGGCCGCGACCAGCACCGAGACCCCGACGACCACCGCGTAGACGGGGTAGAGGAAGTCGGGGACGGGCAGCGAGAACGCCTCCATCATCGCCCGGTCGATCGGCCGCTTCATCTGGTCGGCCGCGAACTCGAGCAGGATCGGCTCGGCGTAGACCGCATGGTTGTCCCAGGCGCCGATCGACAGGATGCCGTACTCCTGGTGCTGCTCGGGGAAGTGCACGTTCTCCAGGAAGAACGCGAGGAACGCGCCCAGCACGACGGTCCGCTCCCGGCCCGGCGGCGCCCCCATGAACCAGCCGCGGACCACGCCCGCGATCATGAAAAACGTTCCGAGGTAGAGCATGATGTGCGACGGGCTCCACGAGGTGATGTCGAGCCCGTTGACACGGTGGTTGATCAGGTCGAGCGGGACCGCGACCAGGAAGATCCCGGTGCCCCACTGGATCAGCCGGAGCGCCGCCTTGTCCACGCCGTAGCCGGTGTAACCGTGGATGATGGTCAGCGCGACGGCGATGGCCGTGCCCGCGGAGTTGAGCAGGTGGGGCGGGGCGAGGTCATCCCGCAACCACTTGAAGTGCCATGAAACGTCCCACGCCGAGCCGAGCAGCTTGAGCGTGAACGCCACCAGCCAGCCGAAATAGAGCACCCTGAACAGATCCTGCGGCGTCTCACGCCCCGCCTGGCCCCTGGTCCAGTACGGCAGGGCCCACGCTGCGGCCCTCTTGAGAGATGCTGGAGACTTCACGGGACTGAATCTTACGGTTCCGCACGTTGCGGTGTTGCTGGGGTAATGCCAGGCAATGTAACCGCAGGTCCGAGCTACGCCGAGGCCCGCAGAGAGTACAGGAGCGGGATCCTCGGGGCGCCCTCCGGGACGTGGTAGCTCCCCTGGTCGCCGACCAGGGTGCCGAAGCGGCGGAAGAACGTGCGGTCGTGCTCGCGCAGGAACTCGACGCGCAGCCCCGCCGCCGTCACCGCGCTGACGACCTCGCCGAGGCCGTGCTGGAACTGCACGGAGGTCTGGTGCTCCAGGATCTCGCTGCCGGTGTAGGTGTGCGGGTACTCCCAGACGTGGGGCCCTCGATCGAAGTAGTCGTGGGTGACGGTGGTGCCCGTCTCGTCGTCCAGGATGTCGGCGAACGGATGGAACTCCGCGAGATACAGGAATCCGCCCGGCTTCAGCAGCGCGGCGACCGTCCGCGCCCAGCTCGTGAGGTCGGCCAGCCACACCAGCGCCCCGAGGCCGGTGTAGACGATGTCGTACGTGGCCCCGCCGAGCGCCTCGGCCGCGTCGTAGACGTCGGCGGTGACGAACTCCGCCGGGAGGCCGCACTCGGCGGCGATGGCCCTGGCCTGCTCGATGGCGGCGCCGGAGAAGTCGAGGCCGGTCACCTCGGCGCCGAGCCGGGCCCAGGACAGCGTGTCCAGGCCGAAGTGGCACTGGAGGTGCAGCAGGCGGCGGCCGGTCACGTCGCCGACCTCGTCCCGCTCGAACCCCCGCAGGGCGTTCCGGCCCGCCTTGAAGCCTTCGACGTCGTAGAAGTCGCTGGCGACGTGGATGGGGACCCGCCCGTTCCAGTTGGCCCTGTTGACGTCCAAGTAGTCCATGGGTGGGAGCGTAGGCGAGCCTCCCGTCCCGCCGCCCCCGGTTTTTCCGCCCGGCAGCGGGGCGGGTCCGGTCAGGGGCGCCTGCTCGTCAGGCGTACCGGGAGGTGCTTGAGCCCGTTCTGGAAGTTGGACGTCAGCCGGCGCGGGGTGCCCACCGGCTCGACGTCCCAGTCGCGCAGCAGCTCCGTGAACACCGAGCGGAACTGCGCGCGAGCCAGGTGGGCGCCGAGGCAGAAAGTCGTACTTCCGCCCTATACCGGCGCCCGGACAGGATGCAAGCGACCGGGCCAGGAGCGGCGGGGCGGTCCTGGGGGCATCATGAGCGCGTGACTCCAGCAGACGCAGAGGCGATCCTCCAGGAATACTTCGCCCCCTGGATCCAGCGGCTCGGGCTGCGCGTGGAGGAGGTGGGCGAGCGCCACGCCGTCGTGCGGCTCCCGTGGTCCGACGACCTGGCCCGCGAGGGCGGCGGGCTGTGCGGCCAGGCGATGATGGCCGCCGCCGACACCGCCACGGTCATCGCCATCTCCTCGGCCCGCGGCACGTTCGTGCCGATGACCACGGTGCAGCAGTCGACGACGTTCCAGCGGCCGGTGATGGGCAAGGACGTCCTGATCGACGTCCGCATCACGAAGCTGGGCCGCACCCTGGCCTTCTCCGACGTCACCCTCACGGCCGCGGGCAGCTCCGAGAGCGTCGCCCATGCGACGACCGTCTATGCCATCCTGGCGTGATCCCGCAGCACAGGACCTGATCTCAGGGATCTCTCAGGTGCGGAAAGTAAGCTCACGGCCATGAAGCGTGTGGCCGCGCTGGTAGCGGCGCTCGCCCTCATCGGGGTGACGACGTGGCTCGTGTGGCCGTCGGCTCCCAAGGTGCGGGGCCAGGACCAGAGGATCAGCGTCGTCGACGGACCGTCCGACGACCAACGGGTGGAGCTCGACACGACCTTCTTCCCGCCGCCCGACGGCCGGAAGGCGCCGGCCGTGCTGATCGGGCACGGCTTCGGCGGCAGCAAGCAGAGCGTGCGAGAGCAGGCCATCCGCGTCGCCCAGCAGGGCTACGCCGTGCTGACCTGGTCGGCGCGCGGGTTCGGGCGCTCGACCGGCGAGATCGCGCTCAACTCGCCCGACTACGAGGTCAAGGACGTCAAGCAGCTGATCGACTGGCTGGCCAAGCGCCCCGAGGTCCAGCTCGACGCCGCTAACGACCCGCGCGTGGGCATCGCGGGCGGCTCGTACGGCGGCGCCATCGCCCTGATGACGGCCGCCTACGACCAGCGGGTCGACGCCATCGTGCCCCAGATCACCTGGGCCGACCTGGCCGACGCGCTCTTCCCCAACGCCGCCGCGCAGGGCAGCGGCCCCGCCGCCATCGGCCAGGACGCCGCCAATGGGGTCTTCAAGCGCATGTGGGCGGGCATCTTCTTCGGCCAGGGCGTCTCGCTGGACAGCTTCGCGGCGCGCGGAGAGCGGCAGGCCGCCGGGCCGCTGACGGCCGAGCAGGCGCGGTGCGGCAGGTTCCAGCCCGCGATCTGCGACGTCTACCAGCAGGTCGCCAAGGACGGCAAGGCCACGCCGGAGGCCGTCGCCCTGCTACGCAAGTCGAGCCCGATCACCGTGGCCGGCCAGATCAAGGCGCCGACCCTGCTCATCCAGGGCCAGCGCGACTCGCTCTTCCCGCTCGGCCACGCCGACGCCAACGCCAAGGCGATCGCCGCCGCCGGCACCCCGGTGAGCCTGGCCTGGTTCGACGGCGGGCACGACGGCGGCAACGGCGAGGCGGACTGGGTGTTCGAGCAGTCCACGGCCTGGTTCGCCCGCTACCTGAAGGGCGACAAGTCCGCCCCCGCGGTGAGCGCGTTCACGGTGACGCGCGACGGCGGCCGCGACCCCGGCACCCGCCAGCGCATCCGCCTCCACCCCGAGGCCGCCTCCTACCCCGGTCTGGCCGGCACCGGCACCACCACGGTCCAGCTGAACGGCCCCGCCCAGAACATCGTCAACCCGCCCGGCGGCGCGCCCGCCTCCATCTCGACGGTGCCCGGCATCGGCGGCCTGCTGGGCGGCGGGCAGAGCAACACGAGCGTGTCCATCGACATGCCGGGCCAGAGCGCCGCGTTCGAGTCCCGGCCGCTCACCGCCCCGCTCCAGCTCACCGGCAGCTCCACGGTCAGGGTCAGGGTGTCGGGCAAGGGCGAGGCGACGCTGTTCGCCAAGCTGTACGACGTGGCCGACGGCATCCAGCCGCCCGCCCTGCCCGCCGGGCTGGTGGCGCCGGTCCGGGTGACGATCCCGGAGGGCGCGGGCAGCGCGGAGGTCACCGTCACCCTGCCCGCCGTGGACTACCGCTTCGCCGTGGGCCACCGGCTCCGCCTGGTCCTGACCACGACGGACATGGGTTTCGCGACCGCCGCCGCGCCCGCCGCGTACCAGGTGTCCCTGGCCTCTCCCGCGCTGGCGGTGCCGACGGTCCGCACGCTGGCCGCCCCGCCGACCGGGGTGGCGTGGTGGGTGTGGGCGATGCCGCTGGCCGCCGTGGTCGTGGCCGCCGTGCTGCTGGCGACGGGGCGCACGCCGTCCCGCGCCCGCCTGCGCCGCCGGCCCGTGCCCAGCACCCTGGGGAACGGCGACTCGCCCGACGCTTCGGTGGATGGCGGCATCCCCCGCCCGGCCCTCGACGGCGAGTCGCAGGGTGGGTCCGGTGACGCGGCGGTCCCGTTGGAGATCAGCGGGCTGACCAAGGCGTACCGGAACGGTGAGCCGGCCGTGGACGGGCTGTCGTTCCGCGTCGAGCAGGGCCAGGTCCTGGGCCTGCTCGGGCCGAACGGCGCGGGCAAGACGACCACGATGCGCATGATGATGGGCCTCATCCAGCCGGACGGCGGCGAGATCCGGATCTTCGGCGACCGCGTCACGCCTGGAGCGCCCGTGCTGTCCAGGCTCGGGTCGTTCGTCGAGGGGCCGGGGTTCCTGCCGCACCTGTCCGGACGGGACAACATCGAGCTCTACTGGGCCGCCACCGGACGGCCCACCGCCGACGCGCACTTCGACGAGGCGCTGGAGATCGCCGGCCTGGGCAAGGCCCTGGAGCGGGCCGTGCGCACGTACTCGCAGGGCATGCGCCAGCGGCTGGCCATCGCCCAGGCCATGCTCGGGCTGCCGGACCTGCTGGTGCTCGACGAGCCCACGAACGGTCTCGACCCGCCCCAGATCCGGGAGATGCGCGAGGTGCTCAAGCGCTACGCGCGCGACGGCCGTACCGTGATCGTCTCCAGCCACATGCTGGCCGAGGTCGAGCAGACCTGCAGCCACGTCGTGGTCATGCACCGGGGCCGACTGGTCTCGGCCGGGCCGGTGTCGCGGCTGCTCACCTCGGCCGCCGTCACCACCAACGGGCACGGGCCGCGCCTGGAAGACGTGTTCCTCGACCTCATCGGAGACAAGTCATGACCGTCGCCGCGCCGGAGCAGGCACCGGGACACGCGCCGGGGCACGCACCCGGATACTCGCCCCATCGCACGCTGCCGCTGCGCGTGGAGATCGTCAGGCAGTTCAAGCGGCGGCGGACGCTGGTCATGTTCGGGCTGCTGCTGGCGCTGCCGTGGATCCTGGTGATCGCGTTCCAGTTCGGGCCGCAGTCCAGCGGGCAGGGGCAGTCGTCGCTGCGCATCTCCGACCTGGCCACGGCGAGCGGCCTGAACTTCGCCGCGTTCGCCCTGTCGGTGTCGGCCAGCTTCCTGCTGGTGGTGGCCGTCGCGCTGTTCTGCGGCGACACCGTGGCCAGCGAGGCCAACTGGTCGTCACTGCGCTACCTGCTGGCCGCGCCGGTCCCCCGCGACCGGCTGCTGCGGCAGAAGCTGATCGTGGCGCTGGGCTACTCGGCGGCGGCGGTGATCTGCCTGCCGCTGATGGCGCTGCTCGCGGGCACGCTGGCGTTCGGCTGGAACGACATCCAGGTGCCCGGCACGGGCGAGACGATCCCGGCCCTGGACGTGCTGCCGCGCTTCGGCATCGTGATCGGGTACGCGCTGGTCAGCCAGCTCGTGGTGGCCGCGCTCGCGTTCCTCGTCTCCACCATGACCGACTCCCCGCTCGGCGCGGTCGGCGGGGCGGTCGGGCTCTGGATCGTGTGCAACATCCTGCAGGCGGTGGAGGCGCTGGGGTCGCTGCGCGAGTTCCTGCCCACGTTCTGGAACAACGCCTGGCTCGACGCGCTGGCGCCGGAGCTGGACTGGAGCGGCATGGCGAAGGGGGCGTCGGTGTCGGTCACGTACGCCGCCATCCTCATCGCCCTCGCGTTCCGGCGCTTCCGGCGCAAGGACGTGGTGAGCTGAGCGCTAGGCCCAGTCGAACGACCTGGCCACGGCCTTCTTCCAGCCCGCGTACGCCTCCTCCCGCCGCTCCTCGCTCCACCTGGGCTCCCAGCGGCGGTCCTCCGCCCAGTGCGCCCGCAGCTCCGAGACGTCCTTCCAGTAGCCGCAGGCGAGCCCGGCGGCGTACGCGGCCCCGAGCGCGGTGGTCTCCGACACCACCGGGCGGCTGACCGGGACGCCGAGGATGTCGGACTGGAACTGCATGCACAGGTCGTTCGAGGTGACGCCGCCGTCCACCTTGAGCACGTCGAGGACCACGCCGGAGTCCTGCTGCATCGCCTCCACGACGTCGCGGCTCTGGTAGCAGATCGCCTCCAGGGTGGCCCTGGCGAGGTGGGCGTCGGTGTTGTAGCGCGACAGGCCGACGATCACGCCGCGGGCGTCGGCGCGCCAGTACGGGGCGAACAGCCCGGAGAACGCCGGCACGAAGTACATCCCCCCGGAGTCCTCCACCTGGCGGGCGAGCGCCTCGCTCTGCTCCGCGGAGGTGATGACGTGCAGCTGGTCGCGCAGCCACTGCACCGCCGAGCCGGTCACCGCGATGGACCCCTCCAGCGCGAACACGGCCGGCTGGTCCCCGAACTTGTAGGCGACCGTGGTGAGCAGCCCGCTCCGTGAGCGCACGCGGTCGGTGCCGGTGTTGAGCAGCAGGAAGTTGCCGGTGCCGTAGGTGTTCTTGGCCTCGCCGGGCGCGAAGCAGACCTGGCCGACGGTGGCCGCCTGCTGGTCCCCCAGGATCGCGCTGATCGGCACCTCCCCGCCGACCGGCCCGTACGGGAGCGTGGTCCCGTACATGGCGGGGTCTGCCGACGGCCGGATCTCGGGCAGCATCCGGCGCGGGATCCCGAAGAACGACAGCAGCTCGTCGTCCCAGTCGAGCGTCCCCAGGTCCATCAGCATGGTGCGGCCGGCGTTGGTCACGTCGGTGATGTGCACGCCGCCTCTGACGCCGCCGGTGAGGTTCCACAGGGTCCAGGTGTCGGTGTTGCCGAAGACGGCCTCGCCGCGCTCCGCGTCCTCGCGGACGCCGTCCACGTTCTCCAGGATCCACTGGATCTTGCCGCCGGAGAAGTACGCCTCCGGCCGCAGCCCCGTCCTGTCGCGGATGACCTCCCCGCGTCCGTCCTGCTCCAGAGCGGCGGCGATGCGGTCGGTACGGGTGTCCTGCCACACGATCGCGTTGTAGTACGGGCGGCCGGTCCGCCGGTTCCAGACGACCGTGGTCTCGCGCTGGTTCGTGACGCCCAGGGCCGACAGGTCCTTGGCCTGCAGCCCGGCACGCTGGATCGTCGTCTGGATCACGGCCGCCGTCACCGTCCAGATCTCAATCGGGTTGTGCTCGACCCAGCCCGCCTTCGGCAGGATCTGCTCGTGTTCGAGCTGGTACTTGGCCACCTCGGCGCCGTCGTGATCGAAGATCATGAATCGGGTGCTGGTGGTGCCCTGGTCGACGGCTCCCACGAACTCGGGCATGTCATTCTCCTCTGCAAGATTCCGGTCAGATCTCCACCGGCTGCACGACGCCGCGCTCCTCGCTCGGCGGGAGGAACCGGGCGATGCACGCCTGGTAAAGGCCCGCCCCGACGAGAGCACCGCACAGCGGGCCGACGATCGGCACCCAGAAGTACGGGTCGCCGTGCTGATCTCGCCAGGCGGTGGAGTAGCCGGTGAGGTAACTCGCCAGGCGCGGCCCGAAGTCGCGGGCCGGGTTGATCGCGTAGCCGGCGTCGGTGCCGAAGGACATGCCGATCCCCACGATGAGCAGGCCGATGACCACGGGGCCGAGGTTCGCGCCGGGTGCCATGTTGGCGACGTCGGACACGGCGAAGATGACGAACAGCAGGATGGCGGTGCCGATGATCTGGTCGCGGAACCCGCCCCACATGTCCACCGGCAGCACCCCGTTGCCGGGCAGGGTCGAGAAGACGCCCTGGGTCTTGATCGTGTGCCCGGGGTCCACCATGGACAGCACCTCGGTGTAGTTCCACCGGACGATGAGCGCCGCGACGAAGGCCCCGGCCGTCTGCGCCAGCGCGTACGGCACGACCTTGCCCCAGGCGAAGCCGCGGAAGACCGCGAACGCCAGCGTGACCGCCGGGTTGAGGTGCGCGCCCGTGGTCCGGCCGGCGACGTAGACGCCGAGCGTGACGCCGATCCCCCAGGCCCAGGCGATGCTGTCGTGGTCGCCGAGCCCGCCCGCGACCACCTGGGCGACCACGCCGACCCCGAACAGAATGAGCACCATCGTCCCGGCGAACTCGGCGATCAGCTCGCCGGTCAGCCCCATCCGCTCGCGACGTCCGGCCACCGCTCCTCCTTGCGCACGTGATCGTCGTGTGGCATTCCCGATTTCCAGGAATGCATACGATTCGTGCGCTATATGTCACGCAAAGTGACGTCAGAGGGTGCGGCTGAAGGTCACCAGGGCGGTCCCCGGGCCGTTGTAGCCGGGGACGGGCTCGCCGACCTCGAACCCCATGCGGCCGTGGAAGGCGATGGACGTCCGGTTGACGGGCGAGGTGATGGCCTTCACGACGCGGCGGTCGTGGCGGCGCGCCAGGTCGAAGAAGCGCTCGTACATGGTGCGCGCGAGGCCGCCCGTCCTGGCCTCCGGGGAGACGCCGACGAAGTGGATGTACGCCTCGTCGGGCTCGGACGGGGATATGAACCCGATCAGGAACCCCGCCAGGCCCGCCGGACCCTCCGCGATCAGGCTCGTCCGGTGGAAGTGGTCGAGGAAGAGCCTGGGCAGGGAGGGCAGGATCGGCCGCCCCCACCAGTCGTCGACGACGGCGGCGATGGGGTCGTAGTCGGCGGGGGTGGCGGTGCGCAGCTCGTACGGGGTCATTGCTCCTCTTGCGTCGATCGGGTCAGTGGCCGTCAGCTCTTGCGTCGATCGGGTCAGTGGCCGTCAGCTCTTGCGTCGATCGGGTCGGCGACCGTCAACCGGCCCGTGCGGCGATGGTCCGCGCGCACTCCAGCGACTCGGTGTGCGTGGTGTCCACCTCCAGGTCGTACGTCACGCCCTGGTGGACGATCTCCGCCTGCGACTCGGCCATCCCCCGCACCCGGTCTCCCCGGGCGATCTCGCGGCCCGCGGCCACCGCGCTCTCGCACTTGACGCCGACCCACAGCACGTCCAGCCCGGCCAGAGCCTTCTGCCACCGCTCCTGGGACGCCGCTCCTCCAAGGAAGACGTCGTCGATGATGACCCGGGCGCCCGCGCGGACCATCGCGGCGATTCCCTCCGCCCACGCCGCGTCCAGCATCCGGAACTCCGGCCCGACGCTCACCCCGCCGTCCGGAGCGAACTCGATGCCCGCCTCCGACCCCTGCATGGACGCGGGCATCGCCTCAAGCAGCGAGTCGACCCCGAAGGCAAGCCACGGCCGCGGCAGGACCGCCTGCAGGCACCGGACGATCCCGGACTTGCCCGAGCTGGAGCCGCCGTTGAGCACGATCACTTGAGTTGTCACCGGCCCCACAATAGGGGCGCTCCCGACCAGGCCGGAAAGGCTTTTTCGCGGCGTTCCCGTCGCCCGGCCGGTGCTCACGGCGTACGCGGGTCGCCGCCCCCTTCCGCCGCCGCGCCCGTTCTCGTCGTCGCCCGCGTCGCGGCGGTGTCGTGCCGGTGCCGCGGGCCGAGCACGCGCAGCAGGTCCAGCGCCTCGGCGCCGCCGGGCGGCGGGGTGAAGACCCGCAGTCGCTGGTCCGCCGCGGGCGTCGCCAGCACCTCGCAGTCGAACTCGATCCTGCCGAGCTCGGGATGCGTGAGCCGGTAGGGGTGTGACCGGCGCACCGCGACCTCGTGCCGGTCCCAGAGCGTCGCGAACTCGGCGCTGGCCGCCTGGAGCCGCGTGACGAGCGTGCGGGATGCCGCGTCGTCCCCGCGGCGGGCCACCGCGGCGCGCAGGTCGGCGACCAGCTGCCGGGCGTGCTCCTCGTGCTCCTCTACCGCGAAGTGGGCGCGTACGTCCGGCTCGGTGAACCAGCGCAGCACGATGTTGCGGTCCTCCCTGGCCACCGTGCACACGCACCCGAACAACGCCTGCGCCATGTCGTTCTGCGCCAGCAGGTCGCCCAGATCGCTCAGGACCTGGACCGGAACGCCGTCCAGCCGGTCGAGGACGTACAGCATGCTCGGCCGCAGGTACTCCCCGGCGCGCGCCCCCTCCGGCGGGCGGTGCCCGGCGAGCAGGTACAGGTGGTCCCGCTCGTCGATGGTCAGCCGCAGCGCGCGCGTCAGCGCGGCCAGCAGCTGAACCGAGGGCTGCGGGCTCCTGGCCTGTTCGAGGCGCATGTAGTAGTCGGCCGACATCCCGGCGAGCGCCGCGACCTCCTCGCGGCGCAGTCCCGGCGTGCGCCGCCGCGGTCCCTCGACCAGCCCGACGTCCCGTGGAGCCAGCCGTTCCCGGGACCGGCGCAGGAAATCGGCGAGTTCGTCGCGGTTCATCACCATATCGGTAGTGATATCACCGTTCGCCAAACGCATCCTGGGACCGCCGATCCTAGGGAGACCGCTCCGCTCCCGCGCCGCCGAGGGCGAGGGCATGGTGGGGACGTGGCCGTCCAGGGCACATCCGAACGAGGAAGAGCGGTGATCACGCGATGAAGGCAGTGCGGTTCCACGAGTACGGCGGCATCGACGTCCTGCGGGTCGAGGAGGTGGAGCGCCCGGCGCCCGGCCCCGGGCAGGTGCTGGTCCGGGTCAGGGCCGCCGGGATCAACCCGGGCGAGGCCCATATCCGCGCCGGCGAGCTGCACGAGCGGTGGCCGGCGACGTTCCCCTCCGGGCAGGGCAGCGACCTGGCCGGCGTCGTGGTGGAGGCCGGTCCGCAGGTGCGCGGTTTCGCGGTGGGCGACGAGGTCCTCGGCTACACCCATGGCAGGGCGAGCCAGGCGGAGTTCGTCGTGGTCGACGACGTGGACCTGACCTCGCGTCCGGAGGGGCTGTCCTGGGACGCGGCCGGGTCGCTGTACGTGGCCGGCACGACCGCGTACGCCACCGTGTTCGCGGTCGACCCCGGACCGGCCGACACGGTCGTGGTGTCCGGCGCGGCGGGCGGCGTCGGATCCCTTGCCGTGCAGCTCGCGAGGAGGCGCGGCGCCACGGTGATCGGGCTGGCGAGCGAGCCGAACCACGCCTGGTTGAAGGATCGCGGCGTCATCCCGGTCGAGTACGGGCAGGGCGTGGCCGAGCGGATCCGGCAGGCCGGCGGCGGGAACGTGGACGCGTTCATCGACACGTTCGGCGACGGCTACGTGGAGCTGGCCATGGAGCTGGGCGTGCGGCCCGCGCGGATCGACACGATCCGCGACTGGCAGGCGGCGGCCAAGGTCGGTGCGCGGACCTACGGAGAGGGCGCGGCGGCGTGCGCGGTCGTGCTCGGCGAGCTGGCCCGGCTCGCCGCGCGCGGGGAGCTCGAGGTGCCGATCGCCCGCACCTACCCGCTGGAGCGGGTGCGGGACGCCTTCCGCGAGCTGGAGCGGGGACACGCCCACGGCAAGATCGTGCTCCGGCCGTAGGGCCCAAGGGGTTCGCCGCGACGCGGTCCGTACCCGGCACGTGGGGACCTCACGGACGGGGGATGATCTTCGATCGGGCCTCAACTGCGTCCTGCGCGATCGGCCGGCATGGGCCGGAAGGCGCGCGGCCCATTCATGTCGCCATCGCAAGTGCCATGCCTACCAGAGCTGGACGTCGGCCGGATCTGCCGCCCTGGGCTTGTCCTGTGTTCTGTCAGAACGGGCCGACCACGTGGGCGGGGGTGTCCAGCCAGATCGTGTCGCCGTCCGGTGTGCTCGTGTACCCGTAGCGGTGGGCCGCTGGACTGCCGAGGGACAGCCAGCGTGTGAACGCCTCCTCGGCTTCGGCGTACAGGTCACGGTCGCCTCCATACCGGACGATCCAGTCGCCCGCGTCCTCGTTCCAGGCCACGCGTGCGGCAGCGGCATCCGTGTAGGCGTACAAGATGAACCCTCCTCCGTTCGCCCCGGCCGAGCAGGAGACGCCAGGCAGTGTGGCCGCGAGCGCGATGACGGCCGCCCACTCGCCGACAAGGCGCTGCGGGTCGATGCGGGCGGGCCGCTCGCGCCAATCCTCGCCGAGGATGAACTGCTCCTTGTCACGTTGGGAGCGGATCATCATGAACGTGCAGCCCGGGCCGAAGCGGCCCACGGCGGTTCCGTCGCCGAGCGGGCGCAACGCGACGAACGTGCCGCCGTGAGACGACCATGCGGGCATCCACGGGAAGACAACCGTTCCGCCAGGCCTCGTCTGGGCGATCCATGCCGGTGACGCGCAGGTCGAGCCGACCGTCACATGTACCGCGTCATACGGTGCTCCGTCGGGGTAGCCGAGCATCCCATCACCGAAGACCGGCAGGGCGCTGGACCTGGCGCGGGCCAGATTGCGTACCGCCTGGCTGTGGATCTCCTCGTCCACCTCGATGGTGACGACTCTGCCGTGCTTCACGTAGTGGGAGATGAGCCCGGCCGTCCAGCCGGTGCCGGTGCCGATCTCCAGCACGTCGTCGTCGCGTTTCAATCCCAGCAGCTCCAGTTCGGCGGCCACGATGGACGGCATCGAGCAGGAGGAGGTGTAGAACCCGTCGCCGCCGACGCTGATCGGGGCACGGCCATCGTCGATCTGCGTGATGATCGGGACGTTGGATCCGACGACTTTCTCCCAGTCGGCCGGATCAATGCTCCTGTTGATCAGGCGGCCGGTGTCGTCCCCGTCTGGGTGAGCCCACGCCTGCTCGGGGATGAACTCTGCTCGGGGATTGGCCCGCAGGGCGTCCACCCAGCGGATGCCCAGGGGCTCGAAGATCTCTTCGATCTGAGCACTCACTTCTTGCCACCAGCGTGCTTGCCATCCCCTTGGCCGCCTGGCTGCTGACCGTTCTTGGATGGCGGGTCCTTCGGCTTGGGCAGTGGCTCGTCGCTTGGCTTCTTGTCATCGTCGTGCTTACCCATGGGGCCTCCTCGGTGGGTTCCCAGTTTCTTGCGCGGGGGTGTGCCGCGCTGCTCGTAGCCCGGTGCACATGTCGTTGACGGCTGTTCGGGGTGGCGCGGCGTGCAGGCGGACGATCTCGCCATCGAGCGAGTGACCGACGAGTACGTACGGGCTGGCGATAGGCGGCGCCGGCGAGGGCGATGAGGACACCGCGCACGGCGATCCAACCTCCGGCGCACCTTTCGTTTCTTGCGGAAGGTCTCCCGGTACTCTGTCCACATCCGCTGCACGTCGCGATAGACGGCGATCAACTCGGGGATATGCGCCTCAGTTCCGCAGGCACTGCACCAGGCACGGATGTCGTCCTCTGACGGGTTCTGCCGAGCGTGCTCGATACGCGAGACCTTGGTGGGATGCAGGCCGGTGCGGGCCGCGAGTTGCTTGCCATTCAGGCCGGCGTCGCGGCGCAGATCCCGCAGCCTGATGCCGAACGCCTTCCTGGCCTCGGCCGACCGGTCTTGCACGGCTGTATCTCAGACGGGCTTGTACTCGCGGTGCGGGATGGCCAGTTTCCAGGCGGCCTCGAAGACGTTCAGGCACCACTTGACCACATCAGGCTCGGCGGAGAGCTGGATCTCAGCGCGGTCACCGTTGCCATCCATGACGTTGAACACGGCGGTGTGGCCATCCAGAACAAACAGATCGTTGCCGGGTAGCGGCATTGCCGAGGTCAGTCGTCTCGGCAGCCAGCGCAGATCCTCCCCAGCGTCCACGGCAAGCCCGCTGAACTGAACGGACATGCGCTGATAGTCCGACAGCGGCTCAGAGATCACCCGGACGCGCCGCAGGTGCCTCCCCGTCGTCTCCTTCGCCGCGACAGTGTCGGCCCAGGTTTGATACGAGGCGGCCACCGCATCGAGATCACCCGCCAGGAAAAACTCCAGGTCCTCGGCATCCACCGCATAGAAGTCGCGCAGCTCAAGCTTCAGGGTAAGGCGGCTTCCTGCCAGCAGCTCCGACCGCTGCTTGACCGAGATCAACTCCATAACGCTCCTTGGCGTACATGTGCACGAACCGCTCGGCCAGCCCCTCCGGGATCTCCACGAACGTCTCGTCGTCCCGCAGAGCGTGAAGCTGGACCGCGACACTCTCGTCCTGGCGGTTACCCTGCACCACCCAGCTTCCTTGATTCGTACGGTAGAAGCCGGCGCAATCGTCCTCGGACTTGGAGTCCGGGTCCTTGCAGTAGAAGGTAAGCCGCACGCCGCCGCCAGTGCCGGGGTGTTGCATGAGATTGCACCTCCGAAGGTCGCGGATCGCCTCCCTGAGGCTGCTTGATGCGCCGGATCCGCGTCAAGTTTGAGCCAAGCCGGCTGGCGGGGTCCTGCGCCGGAGAGAAGGGCGGAGGGAGGCTCGCGCGTCCCCGTCCCGGGTATCTTCCTCGATACGAGCTCGGATGACAGGGTTTTGACGCGAAACCTGCCGTCAACTGCGTCCTGCGCGATCGGCCGGCATGGGCCGGAAGGCGCGCGGTCCGGGGTGGGCGTCGGTCGGCCCACCGCTTCGCCGGTCAACGGGCGGGCTGGGCGAGCGGAGCGAGCGGGGGTTTCGGGGGGATCGAAAGGGGGGCGGAGCCACCCTTGGGAGGCGCTGTCCGGAACCGCGAAGCGCGAAGCGCCCCCGTTGTGGAGGGCCGTGTTTCTAGGCCCAGTGTGGAGGCTTGTTGTCCAGGTAGAAGGCGTCCGGGTCGGTCTCCGGCCAGTCGCCCCAGCCCTCGTCCCGGTCGTCAGCTGTCTGCTCCGGTAGAAAATCGTTCACGTCGGACATGCTACTCGGGCTGACAAACCAGTACCCGGCGTGTCCGCAGGTCCAGGGACAGGCGGGGGCGGCGGCGGTACGATGCGAGAGCAGGTGTCGCCTATCCCCCGTGAGGCTGCGCATGGCAACCCCGACAGGCTGGCAGCGAGACGGCAATCTACCGACGGAGCTCACCAGCTTCATCGGCCGGACGCGGCTCCTCGCCAACCTCAAACGGCACCTCGGCGAGTCCCGCCTGGTGACCGTGACGGGCATCGGGGGCGTGGGCAAGTCGCGCACGGTGCTGAGGCTCGCGCACCAGGTCCGGTCGCAGTACCCGGACGGCGTTTGGTTCGCCGATCTCGGGCGGCTGCAGGACTCGGGCATGGTCAAGCACACCATCGCCTCCGCGCTCGGCATCGCCGACCAGTCCTCGCGGGCCGAGTCCGAGTCGCTGTCGGAGTGGGTGGGCGAGCGCGACATGCTGCTCATCATCGACACCTGCGAACATCTGGTGCACGGGTGCGCCGATCTCGTGCACGAGCTGCTGGAGGCGGCGCCCAATCTGAAGGTGCTGGCCACGAGCCGCCAGTCGCTCAACCTGCCGTACGAGCACGTGGTGCCCGTGCCGCCGCTGCAGGTGCCCTACGAGGAGCCGGGCGAGAGCCTGTTCACGAACGAGTCGGTGCAGCTGTTCGTCGCGCGCGCCGGGGCGAGCGTGCCCGACTTCGAGCTCGACGAGGACAACATCGGCGCGGTGGCCGAGCTGTGCCGCAGGCTCGACGGGATCCCGCTCGCGATCGAGCTGGCGGCCGTGCGGCTGCGGGCGCTGTCGGTGGAGCAGATCCTCGGGCTGCTGGCCGACCGGTTCAGCCTGCTGGCGGGCGCGAGCCGGACGGCGCTGCCGCGGCACCAGACGCTGCGGGCGGCCATCGGGTGGAGTCACGAGCTGTGCGAGCCCGCGGAGCGGCTGCTGTGGGCGCGGTTGTCGGTGTTCGCGAAGGACTTCGAGCTGGACGCGGCCAGGTTCGTGTGCTCCGACGGGCGGCTGCCGTCGGAGGACATCACCGATCTGGTCACGGGGCTGGTCGAGAAGTCCATCCTGCTGATCAGGAGCAATCACGCCGGTGTCCGCTACAAGCTCATCGACACCCTCGCCGAATACGGCGAGGAGTGGCTCGACAAGCTCGGGCAGAAGGAGCAGATGCAGCAGCGGCACCTGGAGTACTACCTGAGCCTGGCCCAGCGCAGCGAGGACGCCTGGTCCGGGCCGCGGCAGATCTACTGGTTCGTCCGCATGCGGCAGGAGCACGACAACGTCCGGGTGGCGCTCGACCACGCGCTCAGGTCGCCGGGCAAGTCGGTGCTGGCGCTGACGCTGCTGTCGTCGTTGTGGTTCATGTGGGTGTGCTGCGGGTTCGTCCGCGAGGGGCGGCTCTATCTGGAGCGGGCCCTGGAGGCCAACCCCGTCGCGAGCAAGGAGCGGTGCAAGGCCCTGTGGGTGCTGTCGTACGTGCGCAGTGCCCAGGGCGACAACGCGGGCGCGTTGAAGGCGGCCGAGCAGTGCGGCACCGAGGCCGTCCGGGTCGGCGACTCCAGGGCCGTGATCCTGGCCTCCAAGATGCAGGGCACGGCCGCGCTGCTCTCGGGCGACCTGCAGAAGGCCAGCGCGCTGCTGGGCGTGGCGATCGAGTTCAACACCGACAACAAGGAGCTCAACCCCGGCCTGCTGCCCGCCATCGTCGAGCTGTCGCTGGTGCTGTCGTCGCAGGGCGAGTTCTACGAGGCGGAGTCGCTGCTGCTGGACTGCCTGCAGGTGTGCCGGGAGCGCGGCGAGCTCTGGGTCAGCTCGTACGCGCAGTGGGCGCTGGCGTTCACCAGGCTCGCGACCGGCAGGCCGGAGGAGGCGCTGCAGAGCGCCAGGGAAGGGCTGCGGATCAAGCGGCACTTCCACGACACGCTCGGCACCCTGCTGGCGCTGGAGACCTCCGCGCGCATCTTCGTCATGCGCGACGAGCTGACGCTGGCCGCCAAGCTGCTCGGCGCGTTGCAGCAGAACTGGAAGTCGGCCGGCCTGCCGCAGATGGGCGCGCCGTTCCTGACCGACGACCACAACGCCTGCGTGCGCGAGTGCGCGCGGCGGATGGGCGAGCTGGCCTACAAGAGCGCGTTCGAGGAGGGCGCCAGGCTCGACCTGGACGAGGCGTCCGAACTCGCGCTCGGGGGCGAGCCGGACGCCTCGGACTAGAACCGGCCTCAGACCGCCTGGGGCCATCGGGTGTCGTCGGGCCACGCGTGCACGTAACGGGCGCTGCCGAGGGAGAACTCGATGTGCCCGCGCACCCAGTGTTCGAGCCCCCGTACGTACTTGCGGACCGGCAGCGACGCCCAGTGCTCCAGCACGGCGCGCCGCTCGACGAACGCGGCGATCGCGTCGTTGTGCATCTGCGCGACCTCGCGCAGCGCGTTCTGGAGGGAGAGGGCCTTGTGCGTGGCCAGCACGGTGACGAGGTTGTGCCTGGCCTTGTCGTTCCCCCGTTCCTTGGCGTACGAGAGCAGGTCGTTGTCCCAGCCGATGAGGTCGCACGCCAGATCGGAGAGCGCGCGCACGTCGGGATGATGCCATTCCTCGGCCTCAAGCCGGTAGCCGCCGCCCGCGTCGATGAGCGCGAAGCAGGTGTACGTGGCCCCCGTGATGCGGCGCATCAACACGTAGTCCTCAGGTGTGGGGATCAGGTCGACCTCACGGTTGGCCGCCTCCCAGATCTGGGCGAACAAGTACTCCTTCACAGTGATCCGCCATCGGTCCACCTGTGCGGGGGTGGCGGCTTCGGAGATGCGGTGCAGGAGCTCGTTGAGGGCGAGGCCGAACGCGTCGTCGGCGTCCGGCTCCCTGCGTCCGTCGAGGATCTCAAGGAGCGGCGGCAGGGCGCGGGCGAGCGCGGAGGCCCGGTGTCCCATCAGCTCGCCCTCGCAGAACGCGTCGTCGAACGCGAAGAGCCAGTTGTACCAGTCGTTGATCAACCGGAGGCTGTCACGCGGCACGGTCGGGTTGGTCCGGGCCGAGAGCAGGCCGATCTTGGAGCGCTGGAAGTGCTCGATCGTCTCGGCGCCGCTGAGCATGTTTGAGGCGGCCAGCCATGCGTGGCTCTCCGCGTCGACCTCCGCGGCATGCACGTTGATCTCGTTCGGGAACGGACATGGCAACGGAGGGATGTGGAGTGGTCGCCTACCAAAGGTTTGCGCAGAAGTAGCCACGTAATCCAGCATGACGATGGAGTGCACGAAAGGCCACACTCGGCAACTTCGAGGCCTTTAATGCTTATTTCATACTATGAATCGCTTTGCGTGAACCATTGGATAAACGCGTCATTTGCGAACATTCGCACCGAGCCCAAAGCCTGCCGACGAACCCGCACCGCGGCCGCCTCCCCTCCGGCAACGCTCTGACCACAGCGGATTCCTCCCTGAAGACCACGTCGGCACGTGACCTCCGTCCGCCGCCGTCGGCCCGGCGGTGATCGGCGTCGCATGTTACAAGCGGGCGATCAGTCCCGGCGTGACCGTAATAAGCCGCGAGCACCAGCAAAGTGTCACCTTTCCCGCCGGTCGGCTCGATCGGGGCCCCTGCCTCGGCATACGCCGGTCGCGGCGGCGGCGTCACCCCCCTGGCCAGGCCGAACACCCTGGCGGAGAACCCCCCGAGTTCCGGATCCGTGGCCATGTGTCCTATTGACCCCAGATAAGGTGCCGTGCGCGGAATCGTTCCGACCCGCCGTAGGTTCTGGTGAAGAGTACCTAGGGAAAGGCTGTCCAACCGTGTTCGACCCGAAGGACCTCTACAAGCTCGCAGACGACGCGCCCGAGCTGCCCGATCCGGTGTTGCTGTACCACTTCGACGGCTTCGTCGACGCGGGGGCCGCCGGACGCCTTGCGCTGGGCCACCTGCTGGCCGAGCTGGAGCACCGGGTCGTGGCGACGTTCGACGTGGACCGGCTGCTCGACTACCGGTCTCGCCGGCCCATCATGACCTTCGACACCGACCGATGGGTGGAGTGCGAGAGCCCGGAGCTTGCCGTTCATGTCGCGAAGGACGCGACGGGAACACCGTTCCTGGTGATGAGCGGGCCCGAGCCCGACAGGGAGTGGGAGCTGTTCACCAAGGCCGTGTCGGACCTGGTGGAGCGCTTGAAGGTGAGCAAGCTCGTGACCCTGCACGGCATCCCCATGGCGGTCCCCCACACCCGGCCGCTCGGCCTCACGACGCACGCCAGCAGGCCCGAATTGATCAACTCCCAGACGAGCGCGTTCGGGCGGGTCCAGGTGCCGGGGAGCGTGGCGGCGCTGCTGGAGTTCCGGCTGGGGGCGCAGGGGCACGACGCGCTGGGGTACGCGATCCACGTGCCGCACTACCTCTCGCAGGCCGAGTACCCGACCGCCGCCGTCACGGGCCTGGAGGCCGTGACGCGGGGCACGGGGCTGGTGTTCCCGATGGACGCGCTGCGGGACGCGGCCCGCCGCACGACGACGGAGATCGAGGAGCAGATCCAGGCCTCCACCGAGCTCTCCACGGCGATCAAGGGGCTGGAGCAGCAGTACGACGCGTTCGCGGGCGGCGCCGATCGCGAGAACCTGATGGCCGAGACGACCCCGATGCCCACCGGCGACGAGCTGGCCGCCCAGTTCGAACGGTTCCTCGCCGAACGCGACGACGAGTAAACCCCATATTTACGGTGGCCCAAGCCGGCACCACCCGCCGCACGTGGCCGGCCCCTGTCCAGGGTGACACTCACCAGGTGCGCGTGGCGGGCCGCCGCCTCCGTGCCCCTCGAACCAGGGGCACGCCGGGGCGCCGCCCGGAACAGGGGCACAGCCGGACGATCTCGCCGGGCCCGCCGGTTAGCCTGAGGAAATGACTGACATCCGGGTCGGACTGGTCGGCTACGGCATCGCCGGAGCGTACTTCCACGCCCCTCTCATCCACGCCACCCCCGGCCTGTCCCTGGCCGCCGTCGTGACCGGGAATCCCGCCCGCCGGGCCGAGGCGGCCGGGAAGTACGGCGCGACCCCCGTGGCCGACGTGGAGGAGCTGTGGGGCCGGTGCGATCTCGTCGTGGTCGCCTCCCCCAACAGGACCCACGTGGCCACCGCCGCCTCCGCGCTCACCCACGGCCTGCCCGTCGTCGTGGACAAGCCCCTGGCCAGGACCGCCGAGGAGGGCCGCGGGCTGGTGCGGCTGGCCAAGGAGCGGGGGCTCATGCTGACCGTGTTCCAGAACCGGCGCTGGGACGGCGACTTCCGCACCGTCCGCAGGCTGGTCGGGGAGGGACGGCTGGGTGAGGTGCTGCGCTTCGAGTCGAGGTTCGAGCGGTGGCGGCCGGTGCCCAAGGGCGGCTGGCGGGAGACCGGGGGGGCGCAGGAGATCGGCGGGCTGCTCTACGACCTCGGCAGCCATCTCGTGGACCAGGCCCTGCAACTGCTCGGTCCCGCGCGCGAGGTCTACTGCGAGAGCGACGTGCGGCGGCAGGGGGTGGCCTCCGACGACGACACCTTCATCGCGCTCACGCACGCGGGCGGAGCCCGGTCGCACCTGTGGATGAGCTCGGTGGCGGCCTGGCGCGGGCCCCGGTTCAGGGTGCTGGGCACGTCGGCGGGGTTCGTGAAGTACGGGATGGACGTGCAGGAGGAGCGGCTGCGGGCGGGGATGTCGCCCGGCTCGCCCGAGTTCGGGGAGGACGACGAGGGGAGCTGGGGGCTGCTCGGCACGGAGGAGGCCCACCGGGCCGAGCGGACGGAGCCGGGGGCGTACCTGGACTTCTACCGTGGGGTGGTGGCGGCGCTGCGCGAGGGCGCGCCACCGCCCGTGGACCCGGAGAGCGTGATCGACACGCTGACCGTCATCGAGGCCGCCCACCTCTCGGCCACCCAGCGCATCGTCACCCACCTGAGCTGACCCACCCGCCCGAAGGCACGCGGCGGATCAGTCGCGCAGGCGCGCGCGCAGGGCGACCGTGTCGGCGTCGGTGAAGCCGTACCGGGCCAGCCAGCCCGTCGGCCCGCCGTACCGCTCGTCGAGCACCTCGAAGAACTGCTCGATGTACCGGGCCCGGGGCATGTGGTCGTCGGCCGGCCGCGAGTCCAGGTCGCCCCGGTACGTCTCGCTCGCGCGCAACCGCTTGAGGATCAGCTCCAGCCGCTCCCCCGTCGCCACATAGTCCTCGACGATCGCCTCGCGGGTCGCCCCCGCCACCTCCAGCGCCAGCGCCGACAGCACCCCGGTGCGGTCCTTGCCCGCCGCGCAGTGCACCAGCGCCGCCCCGTCGTCCAGCGACATCGCGCGCAGCGCCGCCACCACCGCGTCCGGGCGGTCGCGCAGGTAGCCGAAGTAGAAGCCGGTCACCCGCAGTTCCTCGTCCAGCGCGCGCTCGGCCCACGGCAGCACCCGGTCGGCGTCGATGGTGTCGGCCTCGACGTCGGTGTGCGTGCCGCCCTCCGCGAACAGCGTCAAGTGGTGATGGCGCACCTCGGGTGCCAGGGTGAGCGGCCCCGGGCCCTCCATCGAGACCTCGGCGTTCGAGCGGAGGTCCACGACGTGCCGCAGGTTCAGCTCACCCACCAGCAGTGCCATGTCACCCTGTGTGAGGCTCTGCAGGTTGTCGGCGCGGAAGATCCGCCCGCGACGGGTGCGGCCACCGTCGCGAGTAGGCAATCCGCCCAGGTCACGCGCGTTGACCGCGCCTTCCAGGTCTATCCACCTCGTCATCTCATCCATCATTGCGACCCTATATGTCCGCCAAATATGAGCGGATTCGAGGTTCATAACGCAGCATGAACGTATGGATCCACGACGTCTGCCGCCTCGGCTGGTGATCGATCCAACGCTGCACCCTGAGGTCTCGGTCGAGTTGCGGTCCAGCCCGCACATCCTCCGCCTGGCCCGGTCCGGTGTGCGCGTGGACGCCACGAAGAACCCTGCCGTCCTCTTCGTGATCCCGGCCCTCCTGATGGTGGTCGCCATAGCGACCGGCACGAACCTCCTGCTGGTACCGGGTGTGGGTCTCGGGCTGATCGTCCTGTTCAGGTGGATGGCGTTGGACGGCACCTATCGCTCGACCAGACGGCGGATCCAGGCCGCCCGGGTCCACGCCAACCACTACGTGCTGCCCGAGGACCTGGACTACCCCTGCCAGATGCTGTTGCGCAGGGCGCAGAACGCGGTCGAGGCGATCATGGGCTCCCGGGTCCACCGGGACGGCCTGATCGACAGCATCGACAACCGGGTGTCACTGCCCGAGGAGGTCTGGCAGATCGCCCAGCGGCTGCGGAAGCTGTCGTCCATGCACGCCGACCAGGGCAAGATCATCCCTCGCGAGCTGCCGCCCGGCATGGAGGACGCGTTCAAGCCCTACACCACCGCGCTGGACGCCGCCTGGACGTCGCTGTCGCACCGGGTCCGCCACCTGGAGAAGTACGCCAAGCAGGTGATCAAGGCGGACAGGGTCTACCACGCGCACCGGCGGCTGGAGGCGCTGGCCGCCAAGACGCCCGAATACCAGGAGCTGATCGCCGACACCGTGCGGGACGCGCAGGCCCGCGAGCACATCAGGGAGCTGGCCGACCAGGCGGCGCACGTGCGCAAGCTGTTCGAGGAGAGCATCACGCAGGCCAGGCTGGCGGCGGGCGAGCTCATCAGAACGCCCCTGACCTGAGACGCAAAGATCAGGACGCCCCTGGGCCTGAGGCTCAGGGGTCGGCGCGTCTGAGGAGCTCCAGGGTGCGGCGCATGCCGGCCTCGTTGCCGAGGCTGCGGTAGATGTCCCTGGCCTGCTCCAGCGGCTGCACCGCGGCGTCGCGACCGCCCGCGTACAGGTGCGCCTCCCCCAGGTAGCGCAGGCTCCGGGCCATCCACCACCGGTCCTCGAGCTCCTCGAACCCCCGCACCGCCCGCCGCAGCTCCCGCTCCGACTCCTCGATCCGGCCCAGCCTCGCCAGGGCCCGCCCGGCCGACACGGCGGTCCTGGCCACCCCCCAGGAGTCGCCCAGCGCGACCAGGATCTTCTCGGCCCGCTGGACGAAGTCCAGCTCGCGCAGCCCGTTGTCGGGGTCGCCGACCTCCCCGGCGGCCCGCAGGCAGCGGGCCTCCTCCCACAACTCCTCGCGCTGCCTGAACATCTCGGAGGCCCGGTCGAGGCTGAACCCGGCCCTGGTGAACAGGTTGGCCGCCAGCCGGTGGTCGCCCGCGAGGTGCTCGCCGCGCGCCTGCGCGGCCAGCACCTCGCCGTAGACGCGCAGGGTCTGGGCCTCGGAGTAGCGGTTGCCGTCCCGCTTGAAGATCTCCAGGGCGTCTTCCAGCAGCTCCCTGGCCTCGTCGGGACGGCGTTCCGACATGCGCATCTCAGCGAGGTTGCGCTGGGTGCGGGCCATCCACCACAGGTCGTCCTCGCCCTTGAACGCGGTGATCGCCCCGATCAGGTAGTCCTGCGCCCGGTCCAGGTGACCGTCGCTGAACAGCGTCATGCCGATCGTGCGCATGGCCCTGGCCGCCCACCAGGACTCCCCCAGTTCCTCGAACGTCACCAGCGCCCGCTTGGCCTCCTCCAGCGCCCGTTCCCGCAGGCCCAGGCCGCCGTGCACGGAGGCGCTGTCGAGCAGCGCGATGGCCAGCGCGCGCCGGTCGCCGCTCTGCGCGGCGGCCTCGCAGCCGAGCTCGGCAACGGCCGCCCAGTCGGCCCAGTACGCGCGCAGCGAGTGGCACAGCGAGCAGAACGCCCTGGCCAGCCCCCAGGTCAGCTCCCACAGCCGGAGCTGGCGAGCCAGGTGGATCATGGCGAGCAGCGTCAGCCGCTCGGCGTTGAGCCAGTCGCCGGCCCGGACCTCCCTGTCGGTGTCGGAGCGGCGCCCGCCCCTGCTCCAGTCCTGCGGCCAGCGGTTCTGCGCGGCCTCCTCGGCGCGGCGGCGGTAGCCGTGGAGCACGCGCTCGATGGCGGCCCTGCGCCGCTCGGCCTCGTCCTGCTCGGCCAGCTCCGCGGCGAACACCCTGACCAGGTCGTGCAGCCGGTAACGCATCGTGCCGGTCTGGTCGGTGCCGGAGCACTCGGCGAGCTGGGCGTCGATGAGGGCTTCGAGCTGGTCGGCGCCGTCGAGCCCGGAGATGTCGAGCAGCTCGCCGGCCACCCAGCCGGGCACGTCGGGCGCGGTGAGCCCGCTGAGCAGGCGCAGCAGGCGGCGCTGCATGCCCGTGCAGTCGTCGTAGCTGAGCTGCACGGAGGCGCGCACGCTCTTGTCCACCGTCGGGGCCACTTCGAGCTGGTCGAGGCGGCGGCGGGTGTCGACCAGCCGGGCGGCCATCTCGCGCATGGTCCACTGCTCGCGGGTGGCCAGCCGGGCGCCGCAGATGTTGATCGCCAGCGGCAGGTAGTCGCACAGCCGGACGACGTCCCTGGCGGCCTCGAGGTTCTCGACGATCCGGTCGCCGCCGGCCAGCCTGGCCAGCAGCTCCACGCCGTGCGCCTCGCTGAACACCCTCAGCCGCGTGTCATGGGTGCCGTTCAGGAACAGCGGAGCGCGCGAGGTGACCAGCACCGCGCAGCCGGGCTCGGCCGGGATCAGCGCTTTGACCTGGGCGGCGTCGTGGGCGTTGTCCAGGCCGACGAGGATCCTGCGGCCCTTGGTCCAGGTCAGCCAGAGCTGGCGTAACTCGTCCAGGCCGCCGGGGTCGGTGGTCAGGCGCACGCCCAGCGCGCGCAGGAACCCGATCAGCACCTCGTCGGGGCGCACCGGGGCGTCCACGCCGCCGCGCAGGTCGGCGTAGAGCCTGCCGTCGGGGAACCAGCCGGCCACCTCCTGCGCGAACCTGGTCATCAGCGCCGACTTGCCGACGCCGCCCCGGCCGTACACGGAGACCACGAGGGGCGGTGAGAGGTCGGAGGCGTTTCTTCGCTCGGCGAAGACCTCGCGTAACTCGGCCAGCGCCTCGACTCGGCCGGTGAAGTGCTCGGGGGCGGGCGGCCACTGGTCGGGCGCGAGCGAGGCGGGCGCGGGGAGGGCCTTGCGCCGGGGTTCGCGCGGCTCGGTGGTGGCCCAGGTGGTCAGCCCGACGAGAAGGGCCGCCACACCGGTCACGGCGATCTTCGCCACCGGCGGGATCTCCCAGTCCACGGAGGCGGTCAGCACGCTCGCCGCGGCGGCCGCGAGGCCCGCGGAGACGGGCGCGACCCATTGCACCTTTCTACGTCTTTTACGTGGTTTGTCGGGTAGTTCCCCTGTCAACGAGCACCCCCTATGGGGTGATTCAAACCGATGGGGTACGGCTAGCGCCAGCCGTACCCCATCGTTCATCTGTCAGCTGATCACGTGACAGGTGGCCGTCGCCGTCCTGGTCGGGTCGCTCTCCGAGGTGGCGGTGAGCTTGACCCTGGCCAGGCGGTCGCCGCCCGAGCCGCGCACGGCGTTCACGGTGACGAGGTCCTGCTTGCCGAACGCGACGGAGGCCAGCGCGTTCGGGAGCTGGGCGGTCCAGCCCCTGCCCTGGACCTCGGCCTTGAGCCGGTAGACGTCGGAGTTCAGGTAGGCGCTGACGTCCTCCGGGTGCTGTCCTTGCGCCGGGGCCGACTTGCCGGTGTTGAACAGCGGGAACTTGCAGGTGGAGATGTTCTTGCCGGTGGGGAGGCCGGCCGAGGGGAGCAGCCTGACGCCGCGCTTCTGCGGGCCGGCGCCGTCGAGCGAGCGGACGGCCACCGTGTAGGAGAGCTCGCCGGCGCGGTCGCGCTTGACGTCGGTGATGTAGAAGTGCAGGCGGTTGGCCTGGTCGACGTACTCGTACTCGCTGCCGGAGTCGGTGCCGGCGTGGAAGAGGGCATCGGAGAGCTGGCGGTAGTCGCCGATCGTGATCGGCACCTTCGTCCCGTCGGGCAGCACGTAGTCGGTCATGCCGATGTCCTGCGGGTTCGCGTCGATCACCCACTCGAACGGGGCCCGGTCCTGGTTCTTGGTCTTGGCCACCAGGACGCCGGAGTCGGGGGTGAAGGAGTCGGTGCCCACGCGGTCCACGACCTCGACCGTGTAGTTCTCGTAGCCGCCGCCGTCACAGAGCGCGTTCGTGTTGACGTCGCAGGCGGGGCTCTTGTCGCCGGTGTCGAAGGAGATGTTGACGCCGGACAGCTCGTTCTTGCCCGGCTGGACCGCGCGGGCCAGAACCCTGGCGGTGACCAGGCCCGACTCGTCGAGCGCCTCCCGCGAGAGGCGCAGGACGTTCTGCTCGTCCACCATCTCCAGCTTGATCTTGTTGCGGAGCATGTGCTGGGCTCCCATGGACGCGCCGGCGGTCGGCGGGATCAGCCAGCGGGAGTGCGGGCCGCCCGGGCCGTTGAAGCTGCCGCGGCTGAGCATCTCCCAGACGCCCGTGTACGCCCTGCGCGGCGGCACGCCGTACGGGTTGTTGTAGTTGTCGGCGATGCCCATGATGTGGCTCAGCTCGTGGGCGTAGACGGCCATGCCCGAGCTCTCGGCCTGGACCGAGTCGACGCCGAAGCGGGCGTTCGGCCAGAAGTTGGAGCCGGCCTGCCACGAGGTCCAGGGGACGTAACGGGTGGCCACCCAGTTGGGCAGCGCGGGGTCCGGCGGGCCCCACTCGTCCGGCACGTCCTCCTTGGTCGGGAACTTCATCATCCCGAACTCCTGCCAGGTGGCCGACTCGTCCTGGCCCGCGCTCAGGTAGAAGACGAAGTCGAACTGCTTGGCCACCTCCTCGCCGACGGCGGCGATCCAGGCCGCGTTGCCCTCGGTACGCAGGTTCTTGTTGCAGGAGTCGCCGGCCGGGCAGCCGGTGCCCGCCTGGAACTCCATCGCGTACTCGTGATCCTTGCCCGTCAGCGTGTAGGGCCCGAACCCGGTCAGCTCCACTCCGTACCTGCCGCCCGAGTCCTCCATCCAGTACTCGTGGATGGTGTGACCCTTGTTGAGGGCGTTGGGGGTGTTGAGGAAGTCCTGGTAGAACTTGGCCACCTGGTCACGCGGCACGTCGTGGGCCTCGGCGCTCGGGTTCGCGTAGATCGTCGAGCCCTGGGGCTGCGTCACCACGAACGGCTGGTTCGGGTAGTCGAGCAGCACGAGCGCGCCCTTGAACGTGCGCTTGGACCCCTTGACGGCGGGGTCGTTCCACTTGGTGCCGGGCGGCTGCTTGTAGTCCGCCCACGTCATGTTGTCGGGATTTTCCCAGTTCTGCGGATCGATCGGCTTGATGCCGCCGGCTGGGCGGGAGCGCAGGGCCTGGGCGTCGGCGGGTTCGTCGAGCTGCCAGGGCTGCGTTTGCGGCCAGTGGTTCTGCCGCCACGGATACTCGGGATCGCTGGGGGGTGCTGCGGAAGCAGGGGTCGCCATAAGGCTCACCGGGATCAGCACGATGGCCGCCAGCAAACCCTTCAGCAGCTTCTTCGGGGCAATCACGGATTGACGGTATAGACGATATTGACGGAGATCACCGATCAGTTGTAGGGAAGAGCGGTAGCTGACTTTCCGACAATTGTCGAAATATCCACGTAAAGGTGTTGTTGTGGCGGATCTCCAGCGGACCGTGGACGAACTCGCCGACCGGCTCGGCCGCCCTCTCCTGCTTGAGGACCGCGTGCAACGCGTCGTGGCCTACAGCGAGCAGAACGGCGCCATGGACGACATCCGCCGCGACTCGATCCTGCGCCGCAGCACCACCTCCGAGGTGCGGCACTGGTTCCGCGCCGCCGGGGTGCACGAGGCGACCGGGCCCGTGCGCACCCCGGGCGCGCCGCACCTCGGCCTGCTGCCGCGGGTGTGCGTCCCGGTACGGCACGCGGACGCGCTGCTCGGCTTCCTGTGGTTCGTCGACGCGGAGCCGGCCATGTCCGACGCCGAGATCGCCACGGCCGCGGCCGCCGCCCCGGCGCTGGCGCTGGCCCTGTTCCACGAGAGCCTGGCCAGCGGGCTGGCCTCCCACCGGGAGCTGGAGGCGGTCACCGGGCTGCTGGCCGGCGAGCGGGACGCGGCCAGGCAGCTCATCGAGGCGGGCGCGTTCCCGCAGGCGCAGGCGGTGACCGTGCTGGTGGCCAGGCCCTGCGGAGCCGAGCCGGACGAGGCGCTCAGGCTGGCCCTGGAGCAGGGGCTGCTGGCGCTGCGGCGGCGGCTGAGCGGTCACCACCCGCTGCACCTGGTCCGCTACGACCACGCCGTGCTGCTGACCGCCGGGCCGCCGATCTCCCCCGACGAGCTGCACGCGGCCATGCCGGTGCCGGTGGTGGTCGGGGTGGGGCGGACCAGGCCGGCGCTGGCGGAGGCGGCGGGCTCGTACCGGGAGGCCAGGCACGCGGCGGAGGTGACCTCGCGGGTGCCGGGGCTCGGGCGCACGGCCGAGTGGGCGCGGCTCGGCGTCTACCGGATGCTCACCCAGCTGCCCGACCAGGAGCTGCATCCGGGGCTGGAGGAGCTGCTGGCGGACGCCCAGTACCTGCCGCTGCTGGAGACCCTGGAGACCTACCTGGACCTGGCCGGGAGCGCGGTCGCCACCTCGCGGGCGCTGCGGCTGCACCGGACATCCCTGTATTACCGGCTGCAGCGGGTGGAGGATCTGGCCGGTACCGATCTGAAAGACGGGGGCGAGCGGCTCGCGCTGCATCTGAGCCTGAAACTCGCTCGCCTCTCCGGGCGATATTTACCGAGGGAATCGCATAATTCGTCCTGATTTGCGCGCATGACGTGGCTCACGTTTAATGCCCTGAAGGGGAGATCCGACGGGAGTGCCGATGCCGTCTGCCAAGCGTGCCGGTCCGGTCCAGAGCCGACGCGCGCCCGTGCCTGTCGTGATCCATTCCGCCCCGCTCGTCCTGCCCGTCTGCGCCGATCCGGTCCGCGACGGGGCCGTGGCGCTCAAGGGCGACCGGGTGGTCGAGGTGGGCACCCGGGCCTCGGTCACCGCGTCCTTCCCCGCCGCCGAGGAGCTGCGGTGGACCGGGATGATCGTGGCCGGTCTGGTCGACGCCCGCGCCGCGGCCTCCGTCCCCGGGCCCACCCCCGGGCCCGCTGCCGGGCCCGCTGGGGGGCCCGGGGTGACCGCGCGGGCCGGCGTGGTCTCCGATCTGGCCGAGCCGCCCGGTGTGCCCGGGATCTCGTACGTCGAGGTGACCAGCGCGAGCGAGGAGGAGTGGGAGACCCACGGTCGGGACGCGGTGATCACGGCGATCCGCGAGGTCGACCGGCCCTGCGCGGTGGGGATCGCGGCGCACACGCCGGACCCGCAGGTGCTGGAGGACGTGGCGGTGCTGGCCAGGACGTTCGGGCTGCGGCTGCTGGTCGACCTGGACCGGCACTCCCCCGCGGCGCTGGACGAGGCCGGCGTGCTGGGGCCGCTGTGCCACGTGGCGGTCACCCGGCCCCTGGACCCCGGGGAGCGCAAGTTGCTGCGGCTGCGCAGGACCGTGGTGGCCGTCTGCGCGTCGCCCGCCCCTGACGTGCTGGCCCTGCTCGACGAGGGCAACACCGTCGCCCTCGGCACCGGGGCCAGGGGCGGCCCCACCGGCGGCGTGCTCGCAGTCGCGCGGGGCATCCGGCAGCACGCCCGCGAGCTCGGGCTGCGGACCCGGGGGCTGGACGGCCGGCTGGTGGTGGCCGCGACCCTCGGCGGGGCCCGGGCGCTGGGGATGGACCGGGGCAAGGGGCGCATCGGGTCGCTGGCTTCGGGGACCCGCGCCGACTTCGCCGTCTTCGACGCCCGCGGGCGCTACCCGTACGCGGCCCTCCTGGCCCAGCCACCCTGCCTCGGCACCGTCGTCGGCGGCACGATCCTCCCGGCGGCCTGAACAGCGGCGGCACCGTCCTGCCCGTCGCCTGAACGTCGGCGGCACGACCCTGCCCGCGGCCTGAGCGCTAGCCGAACTGGGACTCCACCAGCCCCAGCAGGTCGCGGAGCTCGTCGCGCTGCTCCCGCGTCAGGATCGCGAACAGATCCTGGCCCGCGTCGCGGCGGGCGTCGCGGGCGCGCTCGGCCATCCGGCGGCCATCGGGAGTGATCACCACCAGCGTGGAGCGGCGGTTGGCGGGGTCGACCTCGCGGCGCGCCAGCCCGGCCTCCTCCAGCGCGTCCACCACCGGCGTGAGCGAGCGCGGCACGATCCGCAACTCGTCGGCCAGCCGCACCATCCGCAGCGCCTGCGGGGCCTCGGCGAGCGCCCGCAGGGCCCGCGCCTGCCCCGGGTTGAGCCCCAGCGGGACCAGCCGACGCACGTACCCGTGCCGCAACCTCCGGCCGACCAGGTGCAAGAGCTCGGCGAGCTCCTTTTCTGCCATGCCGATAAGTTTAGCCGGAACAAATATGAGTTAACCTCTGTTTGAGTGGACATCTGATAAGGAGGCACCACTTGGCGGAGGAACCACGCGCGCCTCTCGGGCGCATCATCAAACTGTTCCGCCCCTACCGGGGCCGCCTGGCCCTGGTGGGCGCCATCATCCTGCTGTCCTCACTGGTGTCGCTGGCCTCGCCTTTCCTGCTGCGCGAGGTGCTGGACGTGGCGATCCCGGCCAGGGACGCCGTCCTGCTCGCGCTGCTGGCCCTGGGCATGATCGCGGTGGCGGTCACCACGAGCGTGCTCGACGTGGTGCAGACGCTGGTGTCCACCACCGTGGGCCAGCGGGTGATGCACGACCTGCGCATCGCGGTCTACACCCACCTGCAGCGCATGTCGCTGGCGTTCTTCACCCGTACGAGGACCGGCGAGGTCCAGTCGCGCATCGCCAACGACATCGGCGGCATGCAGTCGGTCGTCACCTCGACGGCCTCCTCGCTCGTCTCCAACCTCACCACCGTGGTCGCCACGATCGCCGCCATGCTCGCGCTCGACTGGCGGCTGACGGTCGTCTCGCTGCTGCTGATGCCGGTGTTCGTGTGGATCAGCCGCAAGGTGGGCACCGAGCGCAAGCGCATCACCAACGAACGCCAGCGCAAGCTGGCGAGCATCGCCTCCATGGTCCAGGAGTCGTTGTCGATCAGCGGCATCCTGCTCGGCCGCACCATGGGCCGCTCCGACGGCCTGACCGAGCGCTTCGGCCGCGCCTCCGACGAGCTGGCCGACCTCGGCGTGCGGACGAGCATGGCCGGGCGCTGGCGGCAGTCGTCCATCCAGATCGTCATGGCGGCCATGCCCGCGCTGATCTACTGGGCCGTCGGCTACACGGGCACGATCTCGGTCGGCACGCTGGTGGCCTTCACGACCTTGCAGACCAGCCTGTTCCGGCCGATGGTCTCGCTGCTGCGGCTGGGCGTCGAGGTGCAGACCTCGCTGGCGCTGTTCGGGCGGATCTTCGAGTATCTGGACCTGCCGGTGGACATCCGTCCCGGCACGCGGGAGCTGAAGGACGTGCGTGGCGAGGTCCGCTTCGAGGACGTCGACTTCTCGTACGGCGAGGCCCCCACGCTCACCGGCGTGGACCTCAAGGTCCCGGCCGGCACCAGCCTGGCCATCGTGGGCGAGACCGGCTCCGGCAAGACCACGCTCAGCTACCTGCTGCCCCGCCTCTACGACGTCACCGGCGGCCGGGTCACGATCGACGGGGTGGACGTGCGGGAGCTGACGTTCGAGACGCTGAGCGAGGCGGTCGGCGTGGTCTCGCAGGAGACCTACCTCTTCCACGCCTCGATCGCCGACAACCTGCGCTTCGCCAGGCCGTCGGCCACCGACGAGGAGCTGGAGGAGGCCGCGCGGGCCGCGCGCATCCACGACCACATCGCCTCGCTGCCCGACGGCTACGACACGCTGGTGGGCGAGCGCGGCTACCGGTTCTCGGGCGGCGAGAAGCAGCGCCTGGCCATCGCCCGCACGCTGCTGCGCAACCCGCCGGTGCTGGTCCTCGACGAGGCCACCAGCGCGCTGGACACGCAGACCGAACGGGCCGTGCAGGAGGCGCTCGACACGCTGGCGCGGGGGCGTACGACCATCACGATCGCGCACCGGCTGTCCACGGTCCGGGACGCTGACCAGATCGTCGTGCTGGACGGCGGGAAGATCGTCGAGCGCGGCACCCATGACGAGCTGATGGCCCGCGCCGGCCTGTACGCGGCGCTGGTGAGCAGGGATCATCCGCTCGAACTCGTTTGACCATCAATAGACCCACATTTGGGTCGAACCGGAACGTGCGCCCGCGAGAGCGCCGCTGCACCCGTGGGGAGGCAGGATTTCGGGCCGTGTCCTGGGTAGGGGGCGGATATGACCGAAAAACCTCCGGACCGGTTCGGCTACAGCGACGAACAGGCGATCGAGTTCGAGGAGTGGACCGAGGATCTCGGTTTTTACCATGAGGTCAAGGAAGACGACCCCCAGCACCGGGACACCCTCGACGAACGCCTGCGCCGCGAGGCCAGGGACCGGCTCCACGAGCCCCGCCCCAGGCACCGGCTGACCCAGCCGGACGAGGGGTTGGCGCCCGACACGGAAGGCGAGGAGATCGCCCGCGATTGGGGCGACGACGGGGAGAACGACCTGTCGGCGGAGGAGCGCGCCATGCGCATCGACCCCGACGAGAACCTCACGTGAGCCGTCCCGGCGCCGTCACCACCCGCACGACGCCCCGCCGCGCGCCCTCAGCCGCGGCGTCCCAGGACGCGCCCCGCCGCATGCCCTCAGCTGCGGCACCTCAGGACGCGCCCCCCTCAGCCTCCCGCCGCACGCGCTCAGCCGAGGCGTCGCAGGACGGGCAGCACGGCGTGCAGGTCGTCGACGATCGCGTCGGCGGACGCCGCCTGCGGGCGCTCGGCGTGCAGGTACCCCCACGGGCCGCGGCGCAGCAGCGCCGTGCGCATGCCGGCCGCGGCGGCCGGGAGCACGTCGTTGTCGAGCCGGTCGCCGACGTAGAGGATCTCGCCGGCCTCCCGCCCCGCCACGGCCGCGACCTTGGCGAAGAATCCCGCCTCCGGCTTGGAGACGCCCCATCCCTCGGACGTGTGCACGGAGTCGGCGGGCAGGTCCATGGCGACCAGCGCGTCATAGGCCCGCGTCGGCTGGTTGCCCGCGATGATCACCTGGTATCCGGCCGCCCTGATGGCGCTCAGGGCGTCGCGCACGTCGGGGTAGAGGTCGTCGGCGTCGAAATGGTTGCGCAGGCCGTCGGGGTCGTCGCGCTCCCAGGCGGCCTCCTCCGCGTCCACGTCGAAGCCGGGGCGGATGAGCTCGAAGGCGTCGGTGTGGGGGCGGTCCAGCGCGGCCATCCCGCCGAGCGCGCCCATCAGCACGAACTCGCTCACGCCCAGCCGCCCGGCCCAGCCCGCCCAGATGCGCGCCTCGCCGATCAGCGTCTCCCCGACGTCGAACACCACAGCCTTGATCATCGATCCCCCGCTTCAAGCCGCCCGGACGGGCATCCAGGTAAGTCGCCCGACAAAGCCTATAGGGGGATTTTTCATGCAGCCGGAGCGCGACCCGAAGCACCGCCAGCTCGACGCCGACCGCGTCCCGCTGGACGATCACACCATGACCACGGACCAGGGCGTCCCGGTCGACCACACCGACGACTCGCTGCGGGCGGGCGCCCGCGGGCCGACGCTCATGGAGGACTTCCACTTCCGCGAGAAGATCACCCGCTTCGACCACGAACGCATCCCCGAGCGGGTGGTCCACGCCAGGGGCGCGGGCGCGTACGGGGTCTTCCAGCTCTACGAGCCGCTCGGCGACCTGACCACGGCGGCCTTCCTGAACGACACGTCGGCGCCGACGCCCACGTTCGTGCGCTTCTCGACCGTCGCGGGCTCGCGCGGCTCGGCCGACACCGTCCGTGACGTACGCGGGTTCGCCACGAAGTTCTACACCACTCAGGGCAACTTCGACCTCGTCGGCAACAACTTCCCGGTCTTCTTCATCCAGGACGGCATCAAGTTCCCGGACTTCGTGCACGCGGTCAAGCCGGAGCCGCACAACGAGATCCCGCAGGCGCAGTCGGCGCACGACACGTTCTGGGACTTCGTGCAGCTCCAGCCCGAGTCGCTGCACATGGTCATGTGGCTGATGTCCGACCGGGCGATCCCGCGCAGCTTCCGGATGATGCAGGGGTTCGGGGTGCACACGTTCCGGCTGGTGAACGCCTCCGGGCAGGGGACGTTCGTCAAGTGGCACTGGCGGCCGGTGCTGGGGACGTACTCGCTGGTGTGGGACGAGGTGCTGCGCATCCAGGGCAACGACCCCGACTTCAACCGCCGGGACCTGTGGGAGGCCATCGAGGGCGGCGCCTATCCCGAGTACGAGCTGTGCGTGCAGCTCGTGCCGGAGTCGCGCGAGCACGACTTCGACTTCGACCTGCTCGACCCCACGAAGATCATCCCCGAGGAGCAGGTGCCGCTGCGGCCCGTCGGCAGGATGACGCTCAACCGCAACCCCCAGAACTTCTTCGCCGAGACCGAGCAGGTCGCCTTCCACACCGCCAACGTCGTGCCCGGCATCGACTTCTCCAACGACCCGCTGCTGCAGGCCCGCAACTTCTCCTACCTCGACACCCAGCTCCTGCGCCTGGGCGGGCCCAACTTCCCGCAGATCCCGGTCAACCGGCCGGTCAACGAGGTACGCAACGACCAGCGCGACGGCTTCCACCAGCACCTGATCCACGAGTCGCGCACCAGCTACGCGCCCAACTCCATCAGCGGCGACCGCCCCAAGGCCACCGACGGCTACCGGCACTACCAGGAGCGGGTGGACGGCGTGAAGATCCGCGAGCGCAGCCCCAGCTTCGAGGACCACTACAGCCAGGCCACTCTGTTCTGGAACAGCATGTCGGACTGGGAGAAGCGGCACATCGTGGCCGCGTTCCTGTTCGAGCTGGGGCATGTGGAGCGCCCGCCCATCAAGGAGGGCGTGCTGCGGCACCTGGGCCAGATCCACCCGGACCTGGCCGCCCAGGTGGCCCAGGGGCTCGGCCTGCCCGAGCCGCCCAGGACCGAGGTCCACGCGAACGCCTCCCCCGCGCTCAGCATGACCGGCCAGCCGCAGAGCGTCGCCACCCGCAAGATCGCCATCCTCATGGCGGACGGGACGGACGCCGCCGAGGTGACCGCCCTGCGCGAGTCCCTGGAGGGCAAGGGCGCCATCTGCGAGGTGCTGGCCCCGGCGGAGGGCACCGTGGCCGGTCTCCAGGTGGACCGGCAGCTCGGCGCGGCCAGCTCGGTCCTCTACGACGCGGTGGTGGCGGCCGACGGCGCGGCCCTGGCGCCGCTGGGGCGGGCGCGGTTCTTCGTCATGGAGGCGTTCAAGCACGGCAAGCCCATCGGGGCCGTGGGGTCGGGGCGGGAGCTCCTGGAGGCCGCGCGGCTGCCCAGCGACGTGGGGGTGGTGATGGGGGACGGGATCGCCGAGAAGTTCGCCACGGCGGTGGCCGGGCACCGCTTCTACGAACGCAACGTGGACGCCGTCCCGGCGTGACCGGTACGCGAGTCGGCCGTCCTTCGGGGCGGCCGATTCGTGTGGCGCGAGGGCGCATGTGATGGAATACTTAGCGTGTCCGTTCGAATACGAAGGGAAAGATTCCATGGTCGCCATGGCCGAAGAGATGCACTACACGGAATCGATCAACACGAGCCTCCCGCGCAAGCCGAAGTCCGCTCGGGAGGTGTTCGATGCCCTACCCCCCCTCCCCGGTTTCCGGGTTGAGGTCATCGAAGGGAAGTTGCTAATGAGCCCGATGGGCAGCCCCGAGCACACTTGGCTGACCGCAGACCTGCACGATGCTCTACTTCCGCTGCGGAAGGAGCGAGGATGGCGCGGCGCACCAGGCGGTCCGAGCATCTGTATCGAGGGGCCTCGAGACTCTCTGGAACCAGACTACGTCCTGGCCTCCGCCGACTGCCCCCGCTGGGGGAAATGGGAGTTGCTGTCGTCTGGAGTGCTCATGACGGCGGAGGTGGTCTCGCCCAGCAGTGCGGACATCGACCGCAAGGAGAAGGCGCACCTCTACGCGCTGGGCCGGGTGCCGGTCTACCTGCTGATCGATCCGCTCGCCGACGAGCCGGCAGTGACAGTGTTCAGCGAGATCAAGGATGACGCCTACCAGGTGAGAAACACCACGCTCATTGGCACGCCGATCAAGCTGCCCGCGCCCATCGACTTCGAGCTCGACACGTCGATCTTCAAGGTGTGAGCTTCTCCATCGCCTTGGTGATGCGCTTCTCCGAGACCGGCGTAGGCGTGCCCAGCGTCTGGGCGAAGAAGCTCACCCGCAGCTCCTCGATCATCCACCGGATCTCCACCACGTCCGGATCCCCTCGCCGCGCCCGAGGGAGCTTCTCCAGCACGTCGTGGTAGTCGTCCTCGATCTTGTGCACCCGGTCCATCCACTCCTGGTCCCGCCAGGGCTCCTCCGGGAGCTTGGTGAGGCGGCGGTCGATCGCCCGGATATATCGGAGGATGTCGGAAAGGCGCCGATAGCCGGTGGCCGTGACGAAGCCCGGATAGACCAGCTTGCCGAGCTGGTCGCGGATGTCGTCCGTCGACGCGCTCGCCCGCAGGGCGTCGAGCCGGGCCCCGGCCTCGTGCCAGACGCTCAGGATCTGCTCCACCTTCGACAGCACGTCGGCCGCCGTGTCGTGGAGATGAGCACGTACGTGCTGGTAGAGGCGGTCGAAGGCCACCGGGTCCCAGGCCGGGCCCCCGGCGTCGAGCATGAGCTTGTCGACCGCCGCGTTGACCACGTCCTCGAACAGCGCCACCGCCCCGCCGTGCGGGCTGCGTGACAGCGCCAGCTTGGCCTGGTTGGACAGGCCGCCCAGCAGGGATTTGGCAGGGTTGGTGACGTTGAGGAGGAGCAGGCGGCGTACGCCGGGCCAGTGGGAGCGGCGCTGCTCGGCCTCCGTCTCGTAGATCTTGATCGAGACGGAGTCGCCCGCGTCCACCAGCGCCGGATAGCCCTTCATCCGGCCCTGCTCGAACACCTTCCGCAGCGTCCCGAAGCTCCACGTGTGCAGGCCGGTCTGCTCCAGGTCGTCGCCGGCCTGCGAGAGCGTCTGCCGCAGGCGCGGGGCGAGGCGGCGCTTCAGCGCGTCGAGGTCCTTGTCCTCGGCCACCGTGTGCCTGCGCTCGTCGATCACCCGGTACGTGATGCGCAGGTGGTCGGGCACCTGGTCGAGCTGCCAGGCCTCGTGCGGCACGCGTACGCCGGTGAGGCGCAGCAGCTCGCGCTCCACGGCCGCCAGCAGCGGCTCGCCACCCTGCTCGACCCCCGCCAGCACCTGCTTGGCGTAGTTGGGGGCGGGCACGAAGTTGCGGCGCAGGGCCTTCGGCAGGGAGCGGATCAGCGCGGTGATCAGCTCTTCGCGCAGGCCGGGGATCTGCCAGTCGAAGCCGTCGGAGCTGACCTGGTTGAGCACCTGGAGCGGCACGTGGACGGTCACGCCGTCGGCGTCCGCGCCCGGCTCGAACTGGTAGGTCAGCTTCATCCGCTGCCCGAGCTGTTTCCAGGTGTCGGGGTAGTCGCGGGCGCTGATGTCGGCGCCCTCGTTGACCAGCATGTCCGGCGAGAACGTCAGCAGGTCGGGCGTCTGCTGCCTGACCTGCTTCCACCAGGAGTCGAAGTGGCGGGCCGAGACCACGTCGGCCGGCACCCGCTGGTCGTAGAAGTCGAACAGCGCCTCGTCGTCCACCAGGAGGTCGCGGCGGCGCGCCCTGTTCTCCAGCTCCTCGACCTCGCCGAGCAGCTTGCGGTTGTCCATGAGGAAGCGGTGGTGGGTGTCCCAGTCGCCCTCGACCAGCGCGTGCCTGATGAACAGCTCGCGCGACAGGTCGGGGTCGATGCGCCCGTAGTTGACCTTGCGGCCCACCACGAGCGGCACCCCGTACAGGGTGACCTTCTCCAGGGCGATCACCGCGCCCTGGTTCTTCTCCCAGTGCGGCTCGGAGTAGGTGCGTTTGACCAGGTGCTGGGCGAGCGGTTCGACCCAGTCGGGCTCGATCTTGGCGTTGACGCGCGCCCAGAGCCGGGAGGTCTCGACCAGCTCGGCCGACATGACCCACTGCGGCTGCTTCTTGGCCAGCGCCGAGCCGGGGAAGATGGCGAAGCGGGCGTTGCGGGCGCCGAGGTATTCCTGGATCGGCCTGCGGCCGTCCTGCCCCCGCTGCTTGTCCACGACGTCCTTGACGCCGATGTGCGACAGCAGCCCGACCAGCAGCGACGCGTGCACGTGGTACGGCTGCGCGGGCTGGCTGTTGGGCTGGGCGCCGAGCGACTGGCGCACCTGGCTGTAGATGTCCTGCCACTCGCGTACGCGCAGGTAGTTGAGGAACTCGGCCTTGCACAACCGCCGGAACGCGCTGGAGGACAGCTCCTTCTGCTTGTCACGCAGGTAGTTCCACAGGTTGAGGTAGGCCAGGAAGTCGGACTCGGGGTCGGCGAAGCGCCGGTGCTTCTCGTCGGCCTGCTGCTGCTTGTCGGACGGGCGTTCGCGCGGGTCCTGGATGGACAGCGCGGCGGCGATCACCATGACCTCGCGCAGGCAGCCGTTCTTCTCGGCCTCCAGCACCATGCGGCCCAGGCGCGGGTCGACGGGGAGGCCGGCCAGCTTGCGGCCGACGCCGGTGAGCTTGCCGTGGACGTCGAACGCGCCCAGCTCGTGCAGCAGGTTGACGCCGTCCTTGACCTGGCGGCGGTCCGGCGGCTCCACGAACGGGAACGCCTCGATGTCGCCCAGCCCGATCGAGGTCATCTGGAGGATGACGGAGGCCAGGTTGGTCCGCAGGATCTCGGGGTCGGTGAACTCGGGCCGGTTGAGGAAGTCCTCCTCCTCGTACAGCCGGATGCAGATGCCGTCGGAGGTGCGGCCGGAGCGGCCCTTGCGCTGGTTGGCGCTGGCCTGCGAGATGGCCTCGATCGGCAGGCGCTGCACCTTGGTGCGGTGGCTGTAGCGGGAGATGCGGGCGAAACCGGGATCGACGACGTATTTGATGCCGGGGACCGTCAGCGAGGTCTCCGCGACGTTGGTGGCCAGCACGACGCGGCGGCCCGTGTGGCGCTGGAAGACGCGGTGCTGCTCGGCAGCGCTCAGGCGGGCGTAGAGCGGGAGGATCTCGGTGTTGCGGAACTCGGCCTTGGCCAGGGCGTCGGCGGCGTCGCGGATCTCCCGCTCGCCCGACAGGAACACCAGGACGTCGCCGGGCCCCTCCGAGATCAGCTCCCGGCAGGCGTCCACGATGCCCTGGGTCTGGTCGTCGTCCTCGCCGATCGGCCGGTAACGCACCTCCACCGGGTAGGTGCGCCCGGAGACCTCGATGATCGGCGCGTCGTCGAAGTGGCGCGAGAACCGCTCGGGGTCGATCGTGGCGCTGGTGATGATGACCTTGAGATCGGGCCGCTTGGGCAGGAGCTGCTTGACGTAGCCGAGGATGAAGTCGATGTTGAGGCTGCGCTCGTGGGCCTCGTCGATGATCAGCGTGTCGTACTGGTCGAGCAGGCGGTCGTTCTGCAGCTCGGCCAGCAGGATGCCGTCGGTCATCAGCTTGACGAGCGTGCGGTCGCTCGCCTGGTCGGTGAAACGGACCTTGTAGCCGACGACCTCGCCCAGGTCGGTGTCGAGCTCCTCGGCGATGCGCTCGGCGACCGTGCGGGCGGCGATGCGGCGGGGCTGGGTGTGGCCGATCAGCCCGCGTACGCCGCGGCCCAGCTCCAGGCAGATCTTGGGGATCTGGGTCGTCTTGCCGGAGCCCGTCTCGCCCGCGATGATCACAACCTGGTGGTCGCGGATGGCCTCAAGGATGTCGTCTTTCCGCTGGGAGACCGGCAGGTTTTCCGGATATCTCACCACCGGTACGGCTTCGCGACGCCGGACGAGCCGCTGTTCGGCACGCTCGACGTCGACCAGGATCTCCGCGACGATCTTGTCCCGGGCGTCGCGTGACCGCACCCGGCGCATGCCGTCGAGCCTGCGCCGCAGTCGCCGCTGGTCGCGCGGCATGAGCTCGGGCAGGCGGGAGTTGAGCTCGGCGAGTGGAGAGGACAAGGAAGGCGTTCCCATACTGCTTTCAGGATATTTGAGCCCCGCGTCCCCGGAGCCAACCGACCATGCTGCCCGACACCGCCGGGACGCGCATCCCAATATCTCGCCCGGGACGGGGCGCCTGTCGGTCAGGCCAGGTCCGCGGCGAGGCGTTCGATCGTGTCGCGGCCTTCCAGGGGGCGCAGCCAGGCGGCGGGCAGGACGTCGGCGCCGTGCCGGGCGCCGAGCAGGTTGCCGCACACCGAGCCGGTGGAGTCGCTGTCCCCCGAGTGGTTGACCGACAGCAGCAGGGCGCGCTCCACGGAGGGCTCGGCCAGGGCGCAGTAGACGCCGATGGCCAGCGCCTCCTCGGCCACCCACGCGCCGCCCAGCGACTCCACCCGCTCCGGCGTGTGCGCGCCGCCGGCGGCGGCCAGCGCCACGGCGGCACGCAGGGCCGCGCTGGTCTCGTCGTGCGCCGGATAGGCGGCCAGCAGGCCCAGAGCGCGGTGGACGGCGGGCTCCAGGGCCTCGCCCGCCACGAGGTACGCGGTGATCGCGGCGAACGCCCCCGCGGCCAGGTAGCCGGTCGGGTGCCCGTGGGTGATCTGCGCGCACACCGCCGCCGCCTCGAACGCCTCCCGCGGGCCGGGCCGCTCCCCCTCGGCGGAGAGCGCGACCAGGCCGAAGGGGGCCGAGCGCATCACGGTGCCGCAGCCCTTCGAGTTCGGGTTCACCGGGCCGGGCCGGCCCAGCGGGGACGGCCCGGGGAACCGCTGGCGCAGGCCCGACAGGCAGGCGTTGCCCGGCGCCCTGCGCGAGTACAGCCAGGTCTCCTCGCGCAGCCGCCCCGCGCGGTGCGGGCGGTCCGCGGGCGGCGGGCCGTGGTGGTCCTGGGTGTCGAGCCAGCGCAGGTACGCCTCCCGCACCGGCTCCGCCACCGCCCGGTACGGATACGCCGCCCGCCCCGGCGTGTCACGGCCGGCACCCGGCTCCGGCGCGTTACCGTTCCCCGGGACCGGCGCTCCGCCGGCGCGGGCGGCGAGCAGCCCTTCCACCGTGAAGAGCGTCATCTGGGTGTCGTCGGTGATGAGGCCGGATTTTCCGCGCCACGTCGTGACATATCCGGTAATGCCGTCAGCCCCGTGCTCCCTGCGGATCTCCCGCAGCGACTGGAACTCGATCGGCGCCCCGAGCGCGTCGCCGATCGCGCCACCGAGGAGGCAGCCTCGTACTCGATCCCGTACCTGCATGAGGAAATCTTGTCAGGCTCCCGGGCGGTCTGAGAGATTGCGGGTTATTCGACCCACGTCCCGGAGGTCACGCGTGTCACAATTACGCCCGGCCCTCTTCGCAGTCGCCCTCACCCTCGCGATCGCGACTCCCGCCCAGGCGGCGGCAGCGCCCGCCGTCACCGTCCAGAACGGCCGTACGCAGCCGGTCTTCTCCTACGCGGACGCCGTCCGCGAGCACGTGTACGTCGAGTCGACCGTCGACAGCGACCTTGACGGCAAACTCGACAAGGTACGGGTGGACATCATCAGGCCCAAGGAGTCCGGCCCGGGACTCAAGGTGCCGGTGATCATCGATGAGAGCCCGTACTACGACAACTCGGGCCGCGGAAACGAGTCAGAGCGCAAAATTTACGACGCCGCCGGAAATGTCACTAGATTCCCGCTCTTCTACGACAACTACTTCGTCCCCCGCGGCTACGCCGTCCTCAACGTCGACATGCTCGGCACCACCCGGTCCGAAGGCTGCCCGGACATCGGCGGCAAGGCGGACGTCCTGGGCGGCAAGGCCGTCGTCGACTGGCTGAACGGCCGCGCCAAGGCGTTCAGGGCGGACGGCAGCCCGGCCGTGGCCGACTGGACGACGGGCAAGGCCGCCATGATCGGCAAGTCCTACGACGGCACCCTGGCCAACGCCGTCGCCGCCACCGGCGTCGAGGGCCTCAAGACCATCGTGCCCATCTCGGCCATCAGCTCCTGGTACAAGTACCAGCGCTCCAACGGCGTCATCTACAACCTCGACTACGCCTCCTGGCTGGCCAACTACGTCGACACCGACCCCGAGGCCAAGTGCCAGGCCGTGCGCGACAAGATGGACGCCGAGGACGGCGACGCCACGGGTGACTACAACCCGTTCTGGGCCGAGCGCGACTACATCAAGGGCCTGCTCGGCGACGCCTCCAAGGTCAGGGCCAGCGTGTTCGTCATCCACACGGTCAACGACCTCAACGTCAAGCCCGACAACTTCTCGACCTGGTGGAAGGCCCTGGCCGACCGGAACGTGCCGCGCAAGATCTGGGTCGGCCAGACCCAGCACGTGGACCCGTTCGACTTCGAGGGCCGCCGGGCGCTCTGGGTGGACACCCTGCACCGGTGGTTCGACTACTGGCTGCACGGCGTACGCAACGGGATCATGAACGACCCCCGCGCCGACGTCGAGATCGGTCCGGCCCGCTGGATCACCCAGCGCGACTGGCCGGCGCCGTTCGCGCTCAAGGCGTCCCTGCGCCCCGGGCCCGACGGCTCGCTCGGCCTGAAGCCCGCCGCCAGGAACAGCACCGCCTCCTTCACCGACGTCGCCATGACCGAGACCGACATGGCGGCCGACGTCGGGACGGCGAACCCCGGACGGGTCGCGTTCACCACGGGCGCGCTCCCGCTCGACCTGCGCCTGTCCGGCACGCCCACCGCGGACCTGCGGGTCAAGCTGGACAAGCCCACCTCCAACCTGACCGCCCTGCTCGTCGACTTCGGCGAGGAGGCCCGCGTCGACTGGCGCCGCGGCCAGGGCATCACCACGCTCGCCGAGGAGGACTGCTACGGCGAGAGCACCGCGGCCGACGACGCCTGCTACAGGAAGGTCGTCACGAACGTGGCCACCCGCCCGCTCGAGATCGTGGCCCGCGGCTGGATCGACGTCCAGAACCGCGGCTCGCTCAGCCAGGCCACGCCGCTGCCGCCCGGCACGTACGGGACGGTCAAGTGGCTGACGCTGCCGCAGGACTACACGTTCGGAAAGGGCCACCGGGTCGGCCTCGTGGTGGCCGGCACCGACTCGACCTACAGCGACGAGACCGGCACGGGCGCGACCGTGACCCTCGACCTGGCCAGGTCCAGCGTCGTCGTCCCGTTCGTCCTGGGCACGCCGCTGGCGGACGTTCCGCAGGACACGACCAGGTTCCGCGGTCCCGACCGGGTCGAGCTGCCGCAACCCGAGCCCGAGTTCTCGTTCTTCTAGCGGCATGAGAGGGCCTCGGGCGCGCCGCCCGGGGCTCTCACCCGCAGTAGACGACGCCGCCCGGGGCCTTCACCCGCAGTAGACGACGCCTCGCCGGATGT
The DNA here is from genome assembly GCF_044460125.1 of Nonomuraea sp. NPDC050153. Lineage (NCBI taxonomy): Bacteria > Bacillati > Actinomycetota > Actinomycetes > Streptosporangiales > Streptosporangiaceae > Nonomuraea > Nonomuraea sp. NPDC050153. The sequence goes on along the minus strand of NZ_JBITJQ010000036.1, from coordinate 40,952 downwards.
CGAGCATCCGCGTGCCCTTGTGCTTGACCGTCCAGGCGACGCTCATGGTCAGGGTGCCGCGCCCGGCGGTGGCGCCGCCGGTGGTCTTGCCGTCGCCGCTCGCCCGGCCCGCCCACTGGACGGTGATCTTCCCCCGCTCCACGCTCGACCGCCCGGAGCAGCCGGGTCGCGAGAGCGGCGCGGCGATTTTGAACGTGCCGCCGGCCACGGTGATGCCGTCGGTGCCCCTGGCGGAGACGATCTCGCACTGCCCCGTGCAGGACAGCGCGAACGTCCCGGTACGCTCCGAGTCCAGCCACGCCGTCGCCGGCGACAGCCTGGCCACCGGTGGCGCGGGTTTGGGCAGCTCGGCCTTCCTGGCCATGCGGGTCAGGCCGGACCCGGCGGCCATCGGGGCCACCCCGGCCACCCAGCGCGGCGTCTCGTCCAGCAGGGTGCCCGTCTGCGCCGACGCCCTGGTGAGCTGCGGAGGGTGCTGGCGGGTGTTCACGACGGCCCAGACCAGCCCCGCCACCAGCAGGCCCACGCCCACGATCAGCCCGAGCCTGGCCACGGCCCTGATCGGCGGCCCCGCCTCGGGATCGTCGTCGTCCAGCCGGTCCCGCCAGAACTCCTGCACCTGCCCGTCCCGCAGCTCGACCAGATCACCGTCCAGGGTGATCCCGCCGTACCGGATGATGGCCCCCTCGCTGTGGGAGCCGTTGCTGGAGCCCTTGATGGCGGCGCTGTAGACGAGCTTGTCGCCGTACGCGCCGCCGCGGAAGGCCCGGGTACGGCTCGGCGGCGTGAACGGGTGCCGCCCGCGCACGGCGGGTGCCGCCGGGTGCTCCTGGTCGGCGGCGGCCGCGCCCGCCGCCGACCAGGGCTTTCCCGAGGTCGCCGTCGTGGGGTCGGCGACCGGGATCTGCGGCGTGGCGTCGGCGACCGGAGGAGCCGGGGAAGGACCGGTCTCCACCAGTGTGCGTGCCTGCACGGGAAAGCCGTCTGCCCGCCAGAGCGGCCCCTCGCCGGGCAGCGGCTGCGCCAACGCCAGCCGGTTGGGAAGTGTGCCGGGCAACGTGGTGATCGGCAGGCGGCGCAGCAGCGCCGCCGCCGACATGGTCCTGGGCGCGGCCCGGCAGGTCGCGCAGGACTGGATGTGACGGCCGATCCTGGCCCTGGCCCGCCGGCCGGGCGCGGCGACCCACGCCGACACCCGTGCCGTCAGGTCGGGACATCCGTCGCGCCCCCGCGCGGCGATGATCGCGGCGAACCACTCCTCCAGGGAGGCGGCCGCCTGGGTGACGATGGTCCGCACCTCGTCCTGGCGCAGCTCGAAGATCACGGCGATCTCCGTGTCGGCCAGGCCGTGGCGCATGGACAGGTCGAGCAGCTCCCGCTGCGGGCGCCCCAGGGACAGCAGCGCCTCGGGCAGCAGCTCCGACATCCGGCCGGGACGCGACCACGAGCCGATGCTCGCGGGCTTGGCGACGACCGCCCGGTGCGCGCGGGCCACCGCGTACAACCAGGGCCGCCGCAGGGCGGGATCGACCACGCGGTCCGCGTACAGGTGCGCCGTCAGCGCCGCGCCGGCCACCGCCTGCTCGGCATCGCCCGCGGCGAGCTCAGTGCGGCAGTAGTCGTAGAGGCGGGCTCCGTGCTTGTCGCACAGGTCGCGAATGGCCTGGCGAGCATCGTCAGACAGGGTTCGCCACATCCGGCGTCACACCTCCTCCAGTCAGTACGCGGAACGGGGGGTCGTCACCTCTTCCCTGGCACGGTGTCCAGTAATGAGGCCTGTGCCAGGTAGGCACGTGTCGCGTCGGGGTCCCCGGCGATGGCGCGCAGCCCCGCCATGGCGGCCGCCAGCCTGGCGCTGTCACGTTCCCGCACGCCCACGAGCCGGGTCTCGCGAGGTGGGATGACCCGCTGCAGCAGCACCGAGCGCCGCCGCCAGGCCCATGCCTCCAGCGCCGCGGGCGGGGCGAAGCCGCCGATCACGGCCGCGATCACCTGGCCCACCTCGGCCGCGTCGTGGATGCCGGCGTTCATGTTGAGCCCGCCGACCGTGGAGGTCAGGTGCGCGGCGTCGCCGACGAACAGCACCCGGCCGCACCGGTACGACGTCAGCACGCCCCGGGACAGGCCGAACCGATCGGCGCCCGTCACGTGGATCGGCCCGCTCGCCCCCGGCAGCGCCCGGCGGACCAGCAGGGACAGGTTCGGCGGCGACAGCGGCTCGTGCGTGTCGCAGGGGATCTTGAAGATGATCCGCCAGTGGTCCGGCAGCCCGAGCAGCGTGCACGACTGCTGTACATCCCGCACGTACGTCAGCGGCGCCAGGCTCGGCAGCAGCCGGTCCAGCGGCGAGTCGGTGAACACCCGCAGCGCCTGCGTCGGGTAGGCGGACCTGGGGAACGGCAGGCCCAGGGAGCCCCTGACCGTGCTGTGCGCGCCGTCGGCGGCGATCATGTACCGGGCCCGCGTCCAGGTGTGGCCGACGCGGACCCGGATCCCTGTGCCGCCTTCGGCCACGCCGTCCACGTGGGTGCCGAACCGCACGTCCACGTCCGGGTAGACGCTGAGGGCGGCGAGCAGCAGCGGGGTGAGCGAGGCCTGGTCGGCGTGGATCCGGAACGGATGCCTGGTCAGGCCGTTGAGCCGGTTCATGCCCATCTCGGCCAGCACGATGCCGGACCGGTCGCGCCACTGCACCCGGTCGACCACGCGGCCCTTGGCGACGAGCTGGGAGGCCACCCCCAGGTCGTCGAGGAGGTCGAGCGTGGCCGGGTGGAACGTGCAGGCCCTGGTCTGCTTGCTGAGCTCGGTCTCGCGCTCCAGCACGGTGACCGGGATCCCGGCCTTGGCCAGCGAGAGCGCCGCGGTCAGGCCCGCGGGTCCCGCCCCCACCACGACGACGCCGTTCATGCCGCGCCTCCCATGTACCGGCGGTGCGGCACGCGGCCGAGCGTCACCTGCTGGCCGATGGCCCGGGACAGCGCCCACCAGGCCGTGCAGAGGTTGGAGGTCAGCAGGATCCGGTCGTTGCCGGCGCTGAGGGGCCCGAGCACGGGCAGCGTGGCCATGCCGGTGCCGGTGAACAGCAGCACCGCGTCCGGCGGCAGCTCCGCCAGTTCGACCTGGCTGATCAGCTCGGCGGGGGTGACCGCGTACGAGGAGTAGCCGTTCTGCGCGCGTACCTGGATGACCTGGGTGACGTTCAGGCCGGTCGTCTTCCAGAACCGCTCGGCCAGCTCGGTCAGCCACGGCTGGTACGGGGAGACCAGCACGATGTCGTTCACCTCGGCGTGTTCCATCGCCTCGCGCGTGGCCTGCGTGGCCGAGGCGAAGGGCACCCCGGTCGCGGCCGTCAGCTCGGCGCACTGGTCGCGGTCCTCGTCGGGGCCGAGCAGGTACCGGGGCTCGCTGCAGGCCATGACCATCGCGTTCAGCGGCAGCGCGTCGAACGCGTAGACCATGGAGGGCAGGGCCTCGTTGTAGCTTTCCAGCCGTTCGGCCAGGGACTGTCCGGGCCGTACCGGGAAGCGCGTGACGTGCATGTCAGCGCGCGACCCCAGCAAGCGGGTGAGCTCGGGCTCCGCCGAGGGGTTGGCGGGCGCCACGATCACTCCCACCCTCCCGCGGCTCACTGCATACTCCGGGCGAGGACGGTGCGCATATGTGTGTCTCCTCCTGTGCGGGAAGGGTGTGGGTATCAGGAAGCGGGGTGCCGTAACGCCTGGTGGTCGAACTTGGTGATCGCCCGCACGGGCACCTGCCGGATGCGGCGCAGCCGGTGCACGGTGCGCGGCGGTTCGGCCGGCGGCGTCTCGCCCTGGTCCTCGCCCCAGGACGGCGGCGCGTGGCGTGCCCCGCGTGCGTGCACTTCATGCGGTTGCGACCGGCGCAGTTCATCGGTGAGCATGATCGCTCCTGTTCATCGCGGGTTGACGACCCTGAGGTCGTGTGTGCGGAAGCGGGCCAATTCCTCCTCGGCCGCGTTCCGTACTGGGGTCGGATGGCCGCGCGGCTCGGCGAGGAGCCGGCGAGGCATCGCCGGCCCCTCTTCCGCCGCGCGTTGAGATCGAGGTTCGGTCTCATGGCCCGACGCCCCGGCGACCCGCACCAGCGCCGTGGCGGCGAGCAGAACGGCGGCCGGGAGAACGGCCACCAGGACGGAGACGGGCCCGGACCCGGGCCCCTCCGAGAACGGCCGGTCGATCAGCACTGTGGCGCCCATCGCGCCGATCACCCCACCCAGCATCGCCCACGTGCCGATGGTGCCGATCGCGGAGGCGTGCTGACCGGGTTCGGTCATCGCGGTGGTCCCCGCCAGAAGGCCGACCGCGAACGCGCCGAATCCGGCGCCCACCAGCACCGCGCCGAGCAGGCGCCACCCGTCGGAAGACGGGTGGGCGAGCAGCGGCGCGCAACCTCCGCCCAGAGCGAAGCCTCCGCCGTAGACGGCTCCGTCGTACCCGACGCGGCGGACGGCCGGGGTGGCCGCCGGAGTCGCCGCGATCATGGCCGGCAGGAGCCCGGCCGTCTCCACATAAGGCGGTCCCACGGCGAGCACGGCGAACGAGGCCGCGCCGGACGGGCAGAACGCGCCCGCCGCCGAAGGGAGTCCGCTACGTCGCCGGTGCCGCAGGTCGATCGCGCGCGCACGGCGCCGCCGCGGGGTCGCGTACGACCCCGCGCGCAGCACCGAGGCCGCGGCCGCACGGCCCGGCGAACACCGATAAAGCCGGCCCCAGGCGCTACCCCTCGTGCCGGCCAGCACGCCAGCCGCTAACGCGCTGGTCGACAGCACCGTACCGACTAAGTCGGGCACGTGCCGCACGGTGCCGGAGGGATGGGGAAGCGCCGGGGCCAGCGGCACAAGCGCAGCCACCAGTCCCGCACGGGGGACGGGCCCCCAGGAAACGAGCAGGGCGAGCCGGCCGTTCTCGGCCGCCGGCCTCCCGCTCTCTGATGGTGGCGCCAGCATTCCCGCTCCTGCGCACGCGCACCAGAACGCGACGCCCCAGGGCCTGTGGCCGGTGGGCGGCGCGCCGGGCGGCAGCGCGAGCGCGGCGGGGAACTTCGGGTCGACGCCGATGTCGTGAGCGGGCCGCCTCCTGACCCGGTGCCGCGGCCACGCCACGGCTCCCGGGACCGGTGCGGCCCTGGGTGCGCGGATGGGCGTCGGCGTCATCGCGCCGTCCCCGCGCCGGTGGTGGTCACGTTGGGCACGCTGACGCAGACCATGCGCTCGGTCAGCCCCACCCCAGGGGTGGAACCCGTCGTGGCGGAGCACGATGCCGACGAACGTGCGCGCGTCCTGGCCGGCACCGCACCGCCGGCCACCGTACGCGCGACCTTCGAGACGAGCGCGAGATGCTCGCGGCAGCGGCAGCCGACCTTGGCCTCCAGCCCCGCCACCTGGGCCAGCCTGAGGCGCAGCGGCTCCAGCGACGACCTGCGTTCCAGGCCGTCGAGGTCGTCCAGCCGGGCGGGCCAGCGCAGCGCGTCGCGGCAGCGGGCCTCCACCTCGGCCGGAAGCTCCTCCAGGGGGAATCCCTCGTGGCGCAGCCGGGTGGCGATCATGACGGCCATGAAGGCCGTCTTGTCGAAGTCGGCCAGCCGGCCCGCCAGGGCCGCGCTGAGCATCCTGGCCCGGTGGCTCAGGCAGACCGCACTCCACCCGAGCAACAGCAGCCGATCAGGTCCCGTCTCCGTGTGCCAGCCGGCCAGCCGCAGCTCGCGGGCCATCCGGTGGTGGAAGCGCCAGCGGTGACCTTGGCTGTCCAGCCAGACCTGGAGGCCACCCAGCGGCAGGCTCGCGACGTGCACGCCGGCTCCCACTGCCGGCCCGGCCACGCGCGCGCAGATCCGCTGGACCACTCGCTCCTGCCCGGTGGAGGGCTGATCTTCGAGGTACGAGGATTCCATGGTCACGTCCGGCCACCTCCTCCCCGTCCAACCGTTAAGCCACAGTTACCATTCGCTCTGATAGTCCGCTTATGGGTAGGGCTATGTCAACTGACAGTTTGCGCATAAGTTGATACCTACTCGCGGGGCAGAGCTGCCCCGCATGGCAGGGGACAGTGCGGCTCGCGTCCCTTACGCTGGAAAAGTTCACGGGCGGTGGATGGAGGTGTGCCGTGGCGAACTTCGCCGAGCGGCTCGATCTTGCGCTGACCAAGCGCGGCTTCACCGGCGCGCAGGTCGCCTCCGCCCTGACGGAGGCGGGCATCCCGATCACCCGCGCCTACGTCAGCCAGCTGCGCACCGGCAAGCAGACCAACCCGACGCTCCAGGTGCTGCGGGCGCTGGCCTCCTGCCTGCAGGTGAGCGTCGGCTGGCTGGTCGGCGACGACTACCTCGAGTCCGGCGCCGTCGAGGACCTCCAGCTGCGCGCGGCCGCCATCGGCCTGGGCGCCTCAGAGCTGTCCGAGAGCTCCCTGACCGTGCTGCGCGGCGTGGTCGAGCTGGCCCGCCGCGCCGAGGGGCTGCCCGAGGAGCCCGAGCCCCCCTCCCCCGACGACATCCCCGACGCGGCCGCGCCGCTGAGCGGGCCGCAGCGCCGGGCGCTCGGCAAGCGGCTGCACGGCCTGCGCCTGGCCGCCGACCTGTCGGTCGAGCAGGTGGAGACCGCGATCGGCAAGGGAGCCGCGGCGATCCCGGCCATCGAGGAGGGCCGGATCGCCCCCGCGCCCATCACCGTCGAGCGGCTGCTCACCCTCTACGGCGTCGCCGCCCCGCCCATCCGCGAATACGTGCTGTCGCTGGCCCGGGGCGAGCGCGAGGCCGCCTGGTACGACGCGCAGTCGGTGCCGGTCTGGCTGGCCACCACCTACGCGCTGGAGCAGCGGGCCACGGTGATCCGCACCTACCAGCCCCAGTTCGTCCCGCCGCTGCTGCAGACCGAGGAGTACGCCCGGGCGGCCGTCACCGTCTCCGGGCCGGCGACGCTCGGGCAGCAGACGGTCGACGAGGCGCTCGCCCTCGTGCTGGCCCGCCAGGAGGCCGTGGCCCGCGACAGCGGCATCGTGGTGTGGGCGGTCGTCGACGAGAGCGTGCTGACCCGCTCGATCGTCGGGCCGCACGTCCAGCTCCGCCAGATCGACCAGCTCATCGAGCACGCCAAGCGGCCCAACGTCTCGCTCCACGTGGTGCCGACGGACGACCCCGTCTACGTGCCGCGCACGGGCCCGTTCACGCTCTGGCGCTTCTCAGAGGCGTTCGAGGCGGACATCGCCTGCGCCCACGGCATCGAGTCCGACGAGTTGATCACCGACACCGCCGTGGTGGAGGCCTACCACCAGGCGTTCACCAAGCTGTCGGTGACGACGACGACCCGCGAAGAGACTTTCGAGGTGTTGAATTTCCATCGCGAGCGGCTTTCGCGTTCCCTCGGAAAGTGATCTCTTTCCCTAACGCATGATCGTTATTCGCGGTAGAAGGTTAGCCAGTTATACCGAAAACTAATGGCTTTTCCGGTTGTCATCTGCCGCCCAGCGAGGATCATAAGTTCTGGGTCATCGAGTGGGGTCCGAAAGGATCAACTTTTTCCCGAGATAGTGGGCGAGGGGAAAGGGGCAACACTCAATGCGTCAGCGTGCCATCCGAAACCTGGCGAAGCTGGAGATGACCCAAGCAAGGATCACCCGGGTTCTCGACGCTGCCACGGGTGGAAAGAACCACTTCGTGGCGGACAGAGACGCAGTGCGCCGCTACGATCAGGCCGCTCCCATCGTGACGACGGCCGCACGGGCCGTGCTCCAATATTTGTGCCGTGTGGTGCGCCATCTGGCCTGCGAAGGTGTGGACCAGTTCGTCATTGTCGGGAGTGGTGTGCCCACCGGCCTGCCGGCGGGCAGACAGTTGCACGACGTGGCCCGTGACGCCCTGCGCGGCGCGGTCCCCCGTGTGGTCTACGTGGAGAACGACCCGATGGTGCTGGCCGGAGCCCGGGCGACCATCGAGCCCGTCACCGACCTCGTACGCGTCGTAGAGGGCGACGTACGCGAGATCGACGACATCCTCGATGACCGGGTCCTGCAGACGTTCCTCGACTGGGACCGGCCCATGGCCGTGCTGCTGCTGTCGACCCACAGCCTGAACGACGACGAGTACTTCCACTACGTGATCAAGCGGATCCGGCAGGTGGTGCCCGAAGGGAGCTATCTGTCGCTGCTGCAGACCACGTTCGACGCGATCCCGCCGGAGCTGTTGACGGCGGTTCACGACCTGCTGGCGATGACGCTGCCGGGTCACGCGATCCGCAACAGGGAGGAGGTTGCGGCGTTGCTCGAAGGTCTGGTGCTGGTCGATCCGGGGTTGGTGTGGATTCCGGAATGGCGGCCGAACGGCCTCGACACCGCCTGCGCCGAACAGCCGAGTTCTTCGGGGAGTTACGGGGCCGTGGCCCGTATCCCTTGACGCCGGAGGGTTCGGCCGGAACGCCGGCCGAACCTCCGTTCAGCGCCGCCGTTCAGTCCCACCAGAACGACCAGGCGTGCGCGCCGATGATCTGCTCGGCATAGCCCTGCAGGTCACCGGGCCCCTGGACGATGTTGTCCGGGCAGAAGGCCCAGTGCTCGGCGGCCACGTGCAACGCGTGCTCGGGATCGACCGGCGGGGCGGCCACGCTCAGGTCCAGGGTGTTGAACCCGACGCTCACCACCCGGGCCCCGAACCGGTCCTCCCAGCTGCGCACCACGGCGGCCAGGGGGACCATCCACTCGTTGTGGTGCAGCGCGCCCTGCCAGCCCATCACGGCCAGCGCGTCGGCGCCCCTGGAGGCGGCGACCAGGCCGAGCGGCATCCCCTTGACGGCCAGCTCGCCCGCGAGCCAGTCGGCGACCGCCTCGGGAGCGGCCCTGAGCACCCCGGGCGGCGCGGGACCGGGGCAGATCGCCCCGAACGGGTCCAGCTCCTCCAACGCGTCCTGCGGCATCTGGACCACCCACTCCTGCCACACCTCGGCCATGAACCCCTCGGCGGTGAAGTGGTCGATCTGTCGAGGATCGTCCGGGATGATCTGTCCGACCCCCCAGGGCTGCGCCGACTCGTCCAGCAGCACCGGCCACAGCCCGCTGTGCGGCTGCCATTCGCGCATGCGCGTCCAGTCCTCGCCGGACACCGCCTCCTCGCTCATCCAGAAGGCCGGCCTGACCGCCTCGCCCTGACGGGTGTAGCCGGGATCGGGCCAGACCACGTCGCCCGGCGGCAGCCCCGCGGGCAGCCTGTGACCCCTGCCGCCGTCGGCGAACAGCCGCCCCAGCTCGCGTGCGCTCATGCCCTACCGTTCCGATACCGAATCCTGTCTCGGAGATGGTAGTCCGGCCGGTCGCCCTTGGACCTTTGACGACGCGGGAAATGCTGGCGACTGTCACAATGAGGGGCTGTGATCCCCTTTGACGCGGTCCTGTCCGATCTTGATGGAGTGCTTCGCCTCTTCGACCATGACGCCCAGGCCGGCATCGAAGCCCGGTACGGCCTGCCGCTCATGAAGACGGCCCTCGACCCTGCGCTGATCATGCCCGCCACGCTCGGCCACGCCACCGAGGCGGAGTGGCTGGAGTCGGTCGTGGTCGCGCTCGGCGGCGACGAGCGGGCCCGCCAGGCCGTGGCGGAGTTCGCGCAGGTGCGGTTCTGGGTGGACGAGGAGGTCAGGGCGCTGCTGGCCAAGGCGCAGCAGCACGTGCCCGTGGTGATCGTGACCAACGCCACGGACTCGCTGGAGCAGCACCTCGACCTGCTGGGGCTCACGTACTTCGCCGACGACGTGGTCAGCAGCGCGAGAGTGGGCGTGGCCAAGCCCGACCGGCGGATCTACGAGATCGCCGCGGAGCGGGCCGGGGTCGCGCCCGAGCGCTGCCTGTTCGTGGACGACCGGCTGCGGAACGTGGAGGCGGCCAGGGAGCTCGGCATGACCGGCGTCCACTACCGCTCGTTCCAGGACCTGGCGGCCGTGCTGGGCTAAGGGGCGGCGGCCAGGTCGAAGAAGGCGTGTTCCAGCTCGACCGCGAGGCGGAAGACGTCCAGCGCCGCCGTACGGCGATCCTCGTCCAGGTCCGCGCCCAGCCGGTCGAGCTCGCCGCGCAGGAAGGCCACCCATTTCCGGAACTCCGGGCCCTCGTGCAGCTCGATCCACTCGCGGTGGACGAAGCTCTCCGGCAGCGGCTCCTCGGCGCGCGACGCCCAGCCCAGGTAGCACCACTCGGCCACGCAGAGCACGGCGACGATCAGCAGGTAGTCCTGCGACGTCCGCACCTCGTCCATGAGCTGCCTGAACGCGGCCGTCACCGGCTCGGGCGGCGCGTCGGTCCGCCCGCCCAGCTCGGCCAGCGCCCGGTGGAAGTACGTCTTCTCCTCGGTGGTCGCCACCTGGCCGAGGAACTTCCCGTAGGGCACCCGCGCCTCGAATGTGTCCGCGCTCGCCACGGCCGCCCCGAGCAAGGCCGTGAACGCGTCCACGAACTGGAAGTCCTGCTCCAGGTAACGCCGCATGGCGTCGTCGGGCACCGAGCCCGTCGTGATCGCCATCGCGAACGGGTGTGTCACCACGGCCGTCCACTCCGGCTCGCACTGCTGCCTGAGCCATTCGCTGAAGGATCGCTCGCTCACGATCCGACCGTACCGAAGTCCTGGCCTGGCCAAACGCCAGGGGGACCACAACCCCTTCCTCCTGGAGGACACCGAGGTCCTCCAGGAGGAGCCAGCCCTTCCCTTTCCCTCTCTCAGGACCTCGGCTGAGGTGCGGCGAGGAGCAAGGGTGCGGCGGGAAGCACTAACAAGGGGGTTGTTTCCGGCGCGGCTCGCGCCAGCCGCGCCGGAAACGTTCTCGTGACCGTCGCCCCCGGCCTTGGTCGGCGAGCTGCGCTTCTCGCCAGGCCGGGGGCGACGGCGAGAGAGCGCCGCTCAGTACCCGCCGTACGGGTTCTGGGAGGACGACGACTGGCTACTGGGGGCGCTCGTCTGGTGACCCGACGGGTGGTTCGTCGGGGAGCTCGACGGCGTCGAGGTGGGCGTCGAGGTGGACGTCGGCTTCGTGCCCTGCGGGGCGATGATGCCGATCAGACCGTGCTTGGTGCCGTCGATGCCCGCGGAGAACCACATGGAGTTCTCGCCGCCGTTGGTGGCCGTGCCGGGCTCCAGGTCCCAGAGGCCGGGCAGCACGATCGGCTTGCCGTCGGCCGTGGCCAGCGCGCCCAGGTGGCGGCTGTTCTTGTACGCGTGCACGGTGCCGTCACCGAAGTTGCCGATCAGCAGCGCGCCCCGGTACTGTCCCCAGCCCCTCGGCGCGGCGGTGATCCCCCAGGGGGCGTTGAGCCCCACCCTGGAGATGCGGCCGGTGAGGCGTCCGCCGGCGTTGAAGCGGCTCACGAAACCCTTGCCCTCGCCGAATTCGGGCTTGCCGGTGGACGGGTCGCGCAGGGCCCACGACACCCAGATGCTGCCGTTGGCGATCGCCACGTTGTAGGCCTTGTACGTCCTGGGGACACCCGGGTCGCGGAACTGCCAGCTCTTCAGGCTGATGCGCCGGAAGTCCTCGTCGAAGGCGTGGATGCGCCCGCTCGCGAAGTCGGCGGCCAGCAGGAAGTCGCCGTCGTCGGTCTCGACGAGCTCCAGCCCCTTGTAGTCGGCGCCGCGGGTGAATGCCCCGATGATCGCGTTCTTCGGGTCCACGTCCTTGTTCCAGCCGGTGATGGCGCCACTCGGGCTGGAGAAGATGAACGTGGCGGGCTTGCCCTTGACGGTGAAGCCCTCTCCCGGGTTGAACACCTGGCCGGTGGGGGCTCCGCCGGGGATCCAGACCTCGGTCTGCTCCTTCTTGCCCGTGCCGGAGTAGACGGTGGCGGTGCCGGTGCCGGTGTTCGAGACCCACAGAGTCTTGCCCATGGCCAGGCCCCACGGGTTGACGACCTTGGCGTCGGTGACCGGGGCTTTGCCCTGAACGTCCGACACAAGGTTGATCACGTCGAAACGGTTCCTGGTTGTAGCGGCGTCCGCGGGAGTGGCAAGAGTCGCTCCCAGAACACTCGCGACAGCGCAGAGTGTGATGATGCGTGGCCGCATCCGTTGCCTCCTAGTTAGCGCTTGTGACGCGAGATACGCGGAGGGCCGGGGGGCGGTTCAGCCAATTCTGGAAATATCAGGACAGGAGTTTTTTCGTGTCCTGAAGGGGAGAGGGATTGACATGAACGTGTTGGGCATTGACATCGGCGGTTCGGGAATCAAGGGCGCCCCGGTCGACACCGAGGCCGGCGAGCTGGTCGAGGAGCGTTTGCGCATTCCCACGCCCCAGCCCTCCAAGCCCGATGAGGTGGCCGAGGCGGTGGCGGAGATCGTCAAACATTTCGGCTGGAACGGTCCTGTCGGAGTGACGTTCCCCGGTGTGGTCAAGGACGGGGTCGTGCTGACCGCCGCCAACGTGGACCACTCGTGGATCGGCGTGGACGCGGCCGAGCTCTTCGGCGGGGCGACCGTACTGAACGACGCCGACGCGGCCGGCGTGGCGGAGGTGGCCTTCGGGCACGGGCGTGGGGAGCGGGGGACGGTACTCGTACTGACGTTCGGCACGGGGATCGGGAGCGCGCTGTTCACCGAGGGGACGCTCGTCCCCAACACCGAGCTCGGGCACCTGGAGCTGCGGGGCAAGGACGCCGAGCACCGGGCGTCGGCGCGGGCGCGGGAGGAGCACGAGCTGAGCTGGGAGAAGTGGGCCGAGCGGGTGGAGGAGTACCTCCGGCACGTGGAGATGCTGCTGTCGCCCACGCTGATCGTCATCGGCGGAGGTGCGAGCAGGAAGGCCGACAAGTTCCTGCCGCACGTCCACATCGACACGCCCGTGCTGCCCGCCGCCCTCCAGAACGAGGCCGGCATCATCGGCGCCGCCCTGGCCGCCTCCCGCCGCTGACCGGACGCGCGGCCCGCCCGATCCCGGCCGATCGCGGGCCGGACTACCCCGCCTTCGGCGATAGCTCTTAGGGTGGATGTCCTCCAGCCGATGAGGAGAGGGTGCATGCGAAACGTCGCTCGGACCTCGCTCGTGGATGCCGCGATCGACGAGCTCCGCCGAGAGATCGCGCGTGGTGTGTGGCCGGTCGGCACCAAGATCCCGTCCGAGAGCCAGCTCGCGCAGAGCCTCGGCATGAGCAGGCTGTCCGTACGCGAGGCGGTGCGGGTCCTGGCCCATGCCGGGCTGCTGCACACCCGCCAGGGCGACGGCACGTACGTGACCGCCACCGACGAGTCCAAGGTCGCCCTGCGCCGGCGGCTGGACACGGCGGCGGCCATGGACATCATCGACGTGCGCCGCGGCCTCGACCTCGTGGCCGCCCGGCTCGCGGCGGGCAGGCGCACGGAGGAGGATCTGACCGCGATGCGCGCGGCGCTGGCCCGCAGGGACGCGGCCGCCCGCGCCGGCGACCTCGACGGGTTCGCGGACTCGGACGTGGACTTCCACCTGCGGGTCGCGGACGCCGCGCACAACGCCCTGCTCGGCGACCTCTACCGCAGCATGAGCGACGCCCTGCGCGACAGCGTCAGGGACCAGGACCAGGCGGCCCTGACCCCCGACAGCTCCCACGACGACCTGCTGAGCGCGATCGAGGACGGCGACGCGGCACGCGCGGTCGCCGTCTCCGTCGCCATCCTCGACCACCAGGAACGCGAACTTTGACCACAAAGGCGGCGTCACGGGCACACCCCGGCGCTCTCCCCACCGGTCGCGCCGCTCACCTGCCGGAGATGACGATCGTCTCCTCCGGCGAGCCCGCCGCCTCAGGCTGGTCCGATGGGCCCGACGCGCCCACGGACGGGCCCGGAGACGGGTCCGGATCGGCTTCCGTCCGGCGCGACCAGCGAGCCAGGAGCGGCACACGGGCCGGAGACCTCGGCGACGCCTCACCCGGCAGGCGCGGCTGTGTCAACAGGCCCACCAGGCGTGACGAAGGCAGCAGCCACAATCCCGCCACCACGACCAGCGCGCCACCGACGGCGGCGATCACCAGAGCGTACGCGGGCACCCCGCCCGCCGATCCCTTCCCCACACCGGTGTCACCGGCGTTCTCCTGCCCCTGCGGCACCCCAGCGGCATCAGCGTTCCCCTGCCCCTGCGGCATCCCGGTGGCACCGGCGCTCTCCTGCCCCTGCGGCGACCGGGTGATCACCGCCGAGCCCCCGTCCCGGAACCCGGGCGGCCGAACGGCCCCCCAGAACGACTGCGCCGCAGGCAGAGGGGCCGCCATCTCAGGCGGCACCGGGTTGACCTTCAGCCCGCCGGGCACGGTCAGCGTCCCCACCTCGTACGGCTGGAACAGCCCCTGGACGCCCTCCACCTTCCACACCCCTTCAGGCACCACCACCGACGTGGCATAGTGCCCTGCCTCGGGCAGGGCCGTGCCGTCGAAGAGCAGGCTCTTCCCGCCCTCCCCGGTGAACCGCAGCCCGACGGCCCCCAGATCCCCCTCGTACGGATGGGAGCCGTGCTGGAGCACCCAGAACCCCAGCGCGTACGACGTGCCGCCCTCGAACCGCGACGGCGCCGGATCCAGGTAGGTCACCGCCCACCCGCCCGCGGCGGCGGCCGGCAGGGCGCCCAGAGCCAGTGCGGCCGTGGCGGCCAGCACTGCCAGAATCCTCTTCATGGAACCACCTCCGGTACAGGTACACCGCAGGCGCGGCCCAGGTTCTGACGGGCTTGCGACATTTCCCGATACGGCGCGCACAATAGAAGCAAGGCGATAAATTCGGCGAGGAGCGAGGAGGCTTGCGCCGTGTCCGCCACCGGACGCGCATATGTGACCGCAATGCTCGACGTCCTCGTTTACGAGAACGTATTGGTGGCGTGGCGGCGAAGTACGCCCTGGGGTGGCTACATGATCGTCTCGCACGAGGGCGAGGAGATCAGACTGACCATGCGACAGGCGGAAACGTGGGCGCGGGGCGCCTTCGCCGTGTACCTGGCGCTGGTCGACCAGGGCCGCATCACGCCGCGCATCCCCCGCGGCACCGCGCAGTCGTAACCCGCCCCGGCGACCGCCCGCTCATAACCCGGCCCGGTCAATCCGTCCTGGAATTCCCGCATTCCCGGACAACTTCCCGCAAAGCGCGCGGCGTCCATTCAGGGAGTGCCTGCGGTCAGGCCGATTGGTTGTTCACGAACTCGAAGATCTTCCACTTCCCGCCCTCCTTGGTGAGCAGGAACAGCTCGCGGAAGTTCGCGTCCCCCTGCTTGCTCGTCGAGCGGACGACGGCGCCCTCGGCACCGACCTCGCGCACGTCCTCGATCCTGTGCTTGGCCGACAGCAGGTCGGTCGCGCCATGCAGCTGCTGCTGGAAGAGGCCGCGGATCGCCCGGATGCCCTGCGCCGTGGCCTCACCGTCGACCTCGACCACGGCGTTGGCGGCGAACGCGGTGACGATCTGGTCCACGTTCCCTGACTTGAGCGCGTTGAAATATGACTCGACGGCCGCGCGCGGCTGCCCGGCCACCGACGCCGTTCCCGTCGGGGACGCGGTCACAACCGCTTTCATCGCTTGCGTACGGTCACCGTCGGCGACACAGCCGGCAACCATGAGTGCGGGGACGATCGCCGTCGGCAGGAGCGCACTGCGCTGAAAAACCTTGCTCATGGCCGCTTAGATGCCCGCGCCCGTCATGAGCGAATGTGACGTTTGACCACTCCACACACCGCTTTTGCCTCATTGGGGTGTTACTCACGGTAACGGTTCACTGGATTTGCTGAGACCGGTCAGAGTTGCGATCGTTGCCGCCACGAGACCAGATCACCGAGCGCCGCCGATAGCGTCCGTCCAGTGCCGCGAATCCAGGCGAACCCGGAACCCCTCCCCCAGCGCGAGGACGCCGAACGTTGCGACAGCATCGATTCAGGACGGCGTTGCGTGCTGCCGATGGCTCATCGAAGCCCTCACGTCTACCCCCCGGTGGAGACTGGAGCATAACCGTCGGCCGTCGGCCGCGCAGCCGATATACCAGAACGGCATCGCCGAACGATGGCCCCTACGGCAAGCCTGATCGGCCGCGGCCTCCCGAACGCGAGGAAGGCGGTCCCCGGGCTCCTCGACCGGCTTCCGGAGCCGTGACGGTTCTCTGAAAGCCCTGGAAGACCTGGAAAGCGGTGCTCTACCAGCTGCCCGGCCCGGCGTCGCAGGCGCCGGCGGCGGTGCACGTGACGGAGGTGCCCCCTGCGCGGGTGCGGCCAAGCCGCGCCCGGAACCACCCGCACGTGACGCTCAGCGGGAGCAGGCCGTCACGAACGCACAAATGCGGCCGCGGGTGAGACCTCCTCTCACCCCGACCGCACCTGAACGCTGCAAAGCGCGCGACCTCGCCGAGCGGGCGATCAACCCGCTGAAGAACTACACGCCGACCTCCACCCCGCCGTCCGCCACCCGTACCGAGTAGACCGGCACGGACACCGCGTCCTCGTCCAGGCAGCGCCCCGACACCAGGGAGAACACCTGCTTGTGCAGCGGCGAGGCCACGGTCGGCTCGCCCTTCCTGGTGCCGACGATGCCGCGCGAGAGCACGTACGCGCCACTGAACGGGTCGAGGTTGCCCAGCGCGTGCAGCACGCCCTCGTGGGTGCGGAAGACGGCCACCTGCACGCCGTCCACCAGGGCGCAGACGCCGCGTTCCGGCACCATGGCCTCGTAGTCGCAGATCCGGGTCCAGCTCATCGGGCCATCACCGGCTTGATCTGGCCGCGCTCGCTGGCGAAGACGATCGACGGGTCGGGCACGCCGGGGGCGTTGACGAAGCTGACGAACCTGTTCAGCTTCTCGGGGTCGTCCAAGGTGGCCGCCCACTCGTCGGCGTAGGTGGCGATGTGGTTCTCCATCTGCGCGTCCAGGTCGGCGCAGATGCCGAGCGAGTCTTCCATGATCACCTCTCGCAGGTAGTCGAGGCCGCCGTCGAGCGACTCGAGCCAGGCGGACGTGCGCTGCAGCCGATCGGCCGTGCGGATGTAGAACATGAGGAACCTGTCGATGGTCCTGATCAGCTCCTCCGAGCTCAGGTCCGTGGCCAGCAGGTCGGCGTGGCGGGGCTTGAAGCCGCCGTTGCCGCCGACGTACAGGTTCCACCCCTGCTCGGTGGCGATGATCCCGAAGTCCTTGGACCTGGCCTCGGCGCACTCGCGGGCGCAGCCGGAGACGGCCGACTTGAGCTTGTGCGGCGAGCGCAGGCCCCGGTAGCGCAGCTCCAGCGCGATGGCCATGCCCACCGAGTCCTGCACGCCGTAGCGGCACCAGGTCGAGCCCACGCACGACTTCACCGTGCGCAGCGCCTTGCCGTACGCGTGGCCGGACTCGAACCCGGCGTCCACCAGCCGCCGCCAGATCTCCGGCAGCTGCTCGACCCGGGCGCCGAACAGGTCGATGCGCTGCCCGCCGGTGATCTTCGTGTAGAGGCCGAAGTCGCGGGCCACCTCACCGATCACGATGAGCTTGTCGGGGGTGATCTCGCCGCCGGGGATGCGCGGGACGACCGAGTACGTGCCGTTCTTCTGCATGTTCGCGAGGAAGTGGTCGTTGGTGTCCTGCAGCGTGACCCGCTCGCCTTCGAGCACGTGGCCGTTGTAGAGCGAGGCCAGGATCGAGGCCACGGCCGGCTTGCAGATGTCGCAGCCCCTGCCCTGCCCGTGCTCGGCGATGATCTGGGAGAACGTGGTGATCTTGCGGACCCGTACGATGTCGAACAGCTCGGCCCGCGAGTACGTGAAGTGCTCGCACAGCGCCTTGCTGACCTCGACGCCCGACTTCTCCAGCAACTGCTTGAGCATCGGCACGCAGCTGCCGCAGGTCGTGCCGGCGCGGGTGCAGGCCTTGATGCCGGGCACGTCGGTGACGCCCTTGTCGGCGATGGCCGTGCGGACGGCGCCCGCGCACACGTTGTTGCAGGAGCACACCTGCGCCTCGTCGGGCAGGTCGAGACTGGCCCCGGCCCCGCTGAAGAGCAGGTCGGACGGCGAGGCGGGCAGCGCCTTGCCGACGAAGGGCCGCAGGGAGGTGTACGGGGAGGCGTCGCCCACGCAGATGCCGCCGAGCAGCGTCTTGGCGTCGTCGCTGATGAACAGCCTCTTGTAGACGCCGCCCACCGGGTCCATGTAGGTGACGTCGAGCGCCCCGGACATGGCCCCGAACTGCGCCACCTCGACGCCCAGCAGCTTGAGCTTGGTGGACATGTCGGCGCCCTCGAAGGTCGAGGCCCCGCCCATGATCCGGTCGGCCGCCACCTCGGCCATCGTGTTGCACGGCCCCACGAGGCCGTAGACCATGCCGCCGACGAGCGCGCACTCGCCGACCGCGTAGATCGAGGGGTCGGAGGTGAGCATCGAGGAGTCCACCACGATGCCGCCCCGCTCGCCGACCTCCAGCCCGGACGACCTGGCCAGCTCGTCACGCGGCCTGATGCCCGCGGAGAAGACCACGACCTGCGCGTCCACGACCGTGCCGTCCGGCTTGCGCAGCCCGGTGACCTGGCCGTCCGTGGTGATGATCTCCTGGACGCCCGCCCCGGCGTGCACGCTGAGCCCGAGGCCCTCGATGTGGGACTTCAGCACCGCGCCGCCGCCCTCGTCCACCTGCCGCGGCATCAGCCAGGGGCTCATCTCCACGATGTGCGCCTTCAGACCGAGCGCGCGCAGCGCGTCGGCGGCCTCCAGGCCGAGCAGCCCGCCGCCGATCACGATGCCCTCGGCCGCGTCCTTGGCGGCCACCCGGATGGCGTCCAGGTCGTCGATGGTCCGGTAGACGTACGCGTGCTCGGCGCCGGGCACCGGCGGCACGAACGGCGACGACCCGGTGGCCAGCACGAGCACGTCATAGGGCTCGGTGCCGCCGTCGGCCAGGGTCACCTCGCGGGCGTCCCGGTCGATCCCGGTCACGCGGGTGCTCAGCCTCGTCACGACCCCCGAGGGGACCTCGTAGGTGAGGTCCTCGACGGTGGTGCCGGAAAGGTAGGAGGTCAGGGCCACCCGGTCGTAGGCCGGGCGCGGCTCCTCCCCGATCACGGTGATCCGCCCGTCGAACCCCTTGTCCGCAAGGGTCTCGACGAGCCGGTGGGCCGTCGGCCCGTACCCAACGACAACGATCCTGCTCATACAGAAACCCCTTCCTGCTCACACAGCCAGCCGACGATGCCCTCCACGGCGTCTCGGCAGGTACCGCATCCGGTGGTCGCCCTGGTCGCGGCCGCCACTCCGGCCACGTCGCGGGCCCCGGCCTCCCAGCACGCCCTGATCTGTCCCTTGGTCACGTTGTTGCACTGGCAGACCTTGGCCGCGTCCGGCATCAGCGTCGGGCTGTCGGCCACGGGCGCCGACGACAGCCCGGGGAACAGCAGCCCCGCCCGGTCGCCCGGCACCGGCGCGCCGCGGTCGAAGAGCTGGGTGAGCGTGCCCACGGCGTCGCTCTCGCCCAGCAGGATCGCGCCCACCAGCCGCCCGTCGCGGATGACCAGCTTGCGGTAGGTGCCGCGGGCCCGGTGGCTGAAGCGCACCACCTCGGCGTGCTCCTCGGTGAGCTGGGTCTCGCCCATGGCGGCCAGCTCGACGCTCCTGGCCTTGAGCCTGGTGACCAGCCGGGAGCCCCGGTAGAGGGCCTTGCCGCCGGTGATGACGTCTGCGGCCACGGCGGCCTGCTCCCAGGCGGGGGCGACCAGGCCGTACACGGTGCCGTCGTGCTCGGCGCACTCGCCGACGGCGAAGATCGACGGGTCGTCGGTGCGCAGCTCGTCGTCCACGACGATGCCGCGCCGCACCTCCAGCCCCGCCGCGGCGGCCTGGCCGGTGACGGGGCGCACGCCGCAGGCCAGCACGACGAGGTCGGCCTCGATCAGCTCGCCGTCGGCCAGCCGGACGCCGTCCTCCCGCACCGACTCCGCGCTGACGCCGGTGCGGATCTCCACGCCGAGCCCGGCGAGCGTCTCGCCGAGCACCTCGCCCGCCTCGACGTCGAGCTGGCGCTCCATGAGGTGCCCGGCCAGGTGCAGCAGCGTCACGGGCAGGCCGCGCCCGGCCAGCCCGCGGGCGGCCTCGATGCCGAGCAGGCCGCCGCCGACGACCACGGCCCCGCGGGCCTGGTCCGCGGCCTGCATGATGCGCTCGCAGTCGTCGAGCGTGCGGAACGGGATGGCCCGCTCCACGCCGGGGATCGGCGGCACGACGGCCTCGCTGCCCATGGCCAGGACCAGCAGGTCGTACGGCTCGCGCCGCCCGCCCTCGGTCACCACGTGCCTGGTCTCCCTGTCGATGTGGGCGACCGCGTCGCCGAACACGGCCTCGACGTTGTGGGCGTCGTACCAGGAGGATTCGAGCAACCTCACCTGCTCGGGACGCGAGCTGCCGGCCAGCACGTTGGACAGCAGCACCCTGTTGTACGGCCGGCGCGACTCCGCGCCGAAGATCGTGATCCTCATGTGCGGGTCCCTGGTGCGCACTTCGCTGACCAGCCGTGACCCGGCCATCCCGTTGCCGACGACGACGAGCCTCATGTGTCCCTCTCCACCCTGACAGCGCAGACCTTGAACTCCGGCATCCTCGATGCCGGATCAAGGGCCGGGTTGGTGAGCCGGTTGGCGCCCTCCCAGTGGAAGGGCATGAAAACGGTGTCGCGCCTGATGGTGTCGCTGATCCTGGCCACGGCCTTCCCCTCGCCTCTCCTGCTGCTGACCCGTACGACGTCCCCGGGCGAGATGTCGAGCTGCTCGGCCAGATCCGGGTGCAGCTCGACGAACGGCTCGGGGGCCGCCTGGACGAGCGATGCGATCCTGCGGGTCTGGGCGCCGCTCTGGTAGTGGGAGAGCACCCGGCCGGTGCTCAGGTAGATCGGGTAGTCGTCGTCGGGCTCCTCGGCCGCGGGCCGGTGCTGGACGGGCACGAACCTGGCCCGGCCGTCCGGGTGGGCGAAGGAGTCGAGGAACGGGCGCGGAGTGCCGGGGTGCTCCGGCTCCGGGCAGGGCCAGAAGACGCCCTTCTCGGCGGCGATGCGCTCGTAGGTGATGCCGGAGTAGTCGGCCGCCCCGCCCTTGCTCGCCCGGCGCAGCTCGTCGAAGATCTTGACCGGCTCGGTCTCGAAGCGGTGGCCGAGCCGGTCGGCGAGCCCCGCGAGCACGTCGAGGTCGCTCCTGACACCCTCGGGCGGCGCCACGGCCCGGTTGCGGAGCAGGACGCGGCCTTCGAGGTTCGTCATGGTGCCGCTCTCCTCGGCCCACTGCGTCACCGGGAAGACCACGTCGGCCAGCGCCGCGGTCTCGGACATGACGAAGTCGCAGGTCACCAGCAGGTCGAGGGAGGCGATGCGCTCGGCCACGTGTTCGGCGGCGGGCGCGGAGATCACGGGGTTGGAGCCGAACAGCAGCAGCGCCCGCGGCCCGCCTGGGGTGCCGAGGGCGTCGAGCAGCTCGTACGCCGACCGCCCGGGCCCCGGGAGGCTGTCGGCCGGGACGCCCCACACGCCCGCCACGTGCTCGCGGGCCGCCGGGTCGTCGATCTTGCGGTAGCCGGGGAGCTGGTCGGCCTTCTGCCCGTGCTCCCTGCCGCCCTGGCCGTTGCCCTGCCCGGTCACGCAGCCGTACCCGGAGCCGTGCCGGCCGGGCAGGCCCAGCGCCAGCGCCAGGTTGATGAACGCGGTGACCGTGTCGGTCCCCTTGGCGTGCTGCTCGGCGCCGCGCCCGGTCAGGACGTACGCGTTGCCCGCCGCGGCCAGCGCCCTGACCGCCTGCCGCATCCGGTAGACCGGCACCCCGGTGATCCGCTCCACCCGCTCCGGCCACCAGGCGGCCAGCGAGGTGCGGACCTCCTCGAACCCGGTGGTCCTGGCCGCCACGTACGCCTCGTCAACGAGCTCGTCCGCGATGGCCAGGTGCAGCATCCCGAGCGCGAGGGCCAGGTCGGTGCCGGGCGTGGGCTGCAGGTGCAGCCAGGCCAGCTTGGCCGTCTGGGTGCGCCGCGGGTCGATGACGATCATGCGCGGCCCGCTCAGGTGGCGCACGAACGGCGGCATGGTCTCGGCGACGTTCCCGCCGGCCAGGAGCACGACGTCGGCCTCGGCCAGGTCGGTGATCGGGAACGGCATGCCGCGGTCCATCCCGAACGCCCTGATCGAGGCGGCGGCGGCCGACGACATGCAGAAGCGGCCGTTGTAGTCGATCTGGCTGGTGCCCAGCGCGACCCTGGCGAACTTGCCGAGCGTGTAGGCCTTCTCGTTGGTGAGCCCGCCGCCGCCGAACACGGCCACGGCGTCGGGGCCGTGTTCGGCGCGGATGGCGGACAGCCGCTCCGCCACGTGGTCGAGCGCGACGTCCCACTCCACGGGCTCGCCGTGCAGGAGCGGGGTGGTCAGGCGCTCGCCGTTGGTGAGCAGCTCGCCCGCGGTCCAGCCCTTCTGGCACAGCGCGCCGGAGGCGTTGGCAGGGATGTCGGTCCTGGGGCTGATCGCCAGCCCCGGGCCGATCTCCATGCCGCACTGGAGCGCGCAGTACGGGCAGTGGGTCTTCACGGGCTCGGCCATCAGGTCAGACCCGGGCATAGGCGAGGCTGGCCACGACCGAGGCACCCACCTTGCGCGTGTAGCACCACCAGGTCAGGGCGAAGCAGGAGACGTAGAAGACGCCGAAGGCGAGGAAGGCGGGCGCGGGGGTCCCGGCCGCGGCGAATGACATCCCGAACGCCCGGTTGATGAGGAACCCGCCCAGCGCTCCCACCGCCGAGATGATGCCGATGGCGGCCGAGGCCTGGCGCTTGCCGTACATCAGGGCCTCCTCGCCCTCGCCGCGCTCGGCGACGGCCTTGGCCTGGAAGATGGCCGGGATCATGCGGTACGTGGAGCCGTTCCCGATGCCGGCGGTGACGAAGAGGAGCTGGAAGGACAGGAAGAACATCCAGAAGTTGCCCGAGGTGCTGGCCAGCCAGACCACCAGCACGCCGCCGCCCATCGCGGCGAAGTTCCACAACGTGACGGGGGCGCCGCCGAGCTTGTCGGCCAGCCAGCCGCCCACCGGCCTGATCAGCGAGCCCAGCAGCGGCCCGACGAACGCCACGGCGGCGAACGGGGCCTCGGGGAAGAGGCTCTTGCTGAGCAGCGGGAAGGCCGTGGAGTAGCCGATGAACGAGCCGAAGGTCCCGATGTAGAGGAACGACATGATCCAGGTCTGGGCCTTGCCCGCCACCGCGAGCTGCTCGCGCGGGTTGGCCTTGGCGCTGGTGAGGTTGTCCATGAAGAACCAGGCGCAGGCGGCGGCCACGACGACGAACGGGATCCAGAACCAGCCGGCCGCGGCCAGCCCGAACGCGCCGATCACCAGCGGCATGACGAGCTGGACCGAGCTGACGCCGATGTTGCCGCCCGCGGCGTTCAGCCCCAGGGCGATCCCCTGCTTGTGGCGGGGGTAGAAGTAGGTGATGTTGGCCATGCTGGAGGCGAAGTTGCCACCGCCGACTCCGGCCAGCGCCGCGATCACCAGGAACAGCCAGTACGGCGTGTCCGGGTTGCCGACCGCCACGCCGAGCAGCACCGCGGGGATGAGCAGCAGGAGCGCGCTCACCACGGTGAAGTTGCGCCCGCCGAACCTGGCCGGGCCGAACGTGTAGGGCACGCGCAGCGCGGAGCCGATGAGGTTCGGCAGCGCGACCAGCCAGAAGAGCTGGTCCGTGGAGAACTCGTAGACCCCCATCTTGGTGGCCACGATGCTCCACAGCGTCCACACGGTGAAGCCGAGGTGCTCGGCCGCGATCGAGAAGATCAGGTTGCGCCGTGCGACGCGCTTGCCTGAGCTCTCCCAGAAAGCTGGGTCATCGGGGTGCCAGTCGGCGATCCAGCGCGCCATCGACTTTCTCCTACCTTC
Source organism: Nonomuraea sp. NPDC050153 (assembly GCF_044460125.1). Lineage (NCBI taxonomy): Bacteria > Bacillati > Actinomycetota > Actinomycetes > Streptosporangiales > Streptosporangiaceae > Nonomuraea > Nonomuraea sp. NPDC050153. Next base: position 17,110 of record NZ_JBITJQ010000036.1, on the reverse strand, counting down.
GGCGTCCGGGGGGAACTCCAAAGTAGGAAGCGCGCGTTACGCACTTTGACGATCCGTGGCTGTGCGTTCGTTACGTGTGATTCACCGGCGTAACAAGCCACGCACATGCGTCACGAAGGAAACATGCTCGTAATACGGCGTGATGATCAGTCGTAACCTTACGCGTGGCTTGTCACGGTATGTGAGCGATCAGTCCTGGCGGCCGGCCAGGCGGCGCAGCGGCTCGTCGGTCAGCCGATACTTCAGCCACTCGTCCTGGCGCACCGCGCCGAGCTTTTCGTAGAAGACGATGCTGGGCTCGTTCCAGTCGAGCACCGACCATTCGAAGCGCTGGTAGCCACGCTCGGCGCAGATCCGGGCCAGCTCCTTCATGAGCGCGATCCCGTGGCCGCCGCCCCGGTGCCGGGGACGTACGTACAGGTCCTCCAGGTAGATGCCGTGCACGCCCCGCCACGTCGAGAACGTCAGGAACCACAGCGTGAAGCCGGCCACCTCGCCGTCGTGCTCGGCGATGTGCGCGAAAGCGGCGGGGTGGGCGGAGAAGAGCGCGGTGTGCAGCTGTTCCTCGGTCACCCTCGCCTCGTGCGCGGCCTTCTCGTACTCGGCGAGCTCGCGGATCATGTTGACGATTTCGGGCACGTCGGCAGGCGTTGCGGGGCGAATCATGTCCTCCAGCGTATTGGCCTCCCGGCGTGAACCCCGCCGAGTGTGTCGAACGTCCTAGTTCCCAGAACGGTATTCGGGGACCGTGATGGCGCTCAGTAAGGTGACGGACAGGGGAGCGGAACCGATGGGCGTTGCACAGCAGCCGGGGGTGTTCCTGCCCTCGTGCCCCGACCTCAAGCTGGCCCTCGTGCTCGGCGAGCGGGCGCTGTTCGTGAACGGCGACCTGCAGACCGCGCGGCGCTGGTTCGACTCGGCGTACCGGCTGGCCGAGCTCTGCGGCGACCCGTCGTCGCTGGCGCGGGCGGCGCTGGGGCTGGGCGGGGTCTGGGTGCACGAGCACAGGACGTGCGCGGAGTCGGAGATGGTACGCGCCCGCCAGCGGAACGCGCTGTCCTTGATCGACCCCCGTTCGTCGCTGGCCCTGCGGCTGCGCGTGCGGTTGCTGGGCGAGGAGGACTACCGCGCGGGCCGGCACGCCGCGATCGTGCGGCTGCTCACCGAGACCAGGGGCTCCGGCGACCCGATGGCGCTGGCCGAAGCGCTGAGCCTGGCGCACCACTGCCTGCTCGGCCCCGAGCACGCGGCGCTCAGGCTGGAGCTGGCCAGGGAGCTGATCGGCCAGGCGGCCGTCACCGAGCGCAGGGGCGACCTGCTGATGGGCCTGCTGTGGCGGACGGTCGACCTCTACCTGGCCGCCGACCCGCACGCCGAACGCGGCCTGGAGGAGCTGCGCGGCCTGCTGGCCGGCCACGCCCATCTCGCGGTCGGGTACGTGGTCGAGGCGATCGAGGTCATGCTGACCATCCGCGCGGGCCGCTTCGCCGAGGCCGAGAAGCGGGCCGGCGAGTGCTTCGAGCGCGGCGTGGCGGCCGGTGACATGGACGCGACCGGCTGGTACGGCGGCCAGCTCGGCGCCATCCGCTGGTTCCAGGGCCGGGCCGCCGAGCTGCTGCCCGTGCTGTCGGACCTGGTCAGCTCGCCCACGCTGAGCCCGATCGACAACTCGTACCTGGCGGGCCTGGCGCTGGCCGCGGCCGTCGCGGGCGACCGGCGGGCGGCGGCCGGGCATCTGGCCAGGCTGCGCGTGGAGGAGATGCCGGGGTCGAGCACCTGGCTGGTCTCGATGTACTGCGTCGTGGAGACCGCCCACCTGCTGCAGGACACGGACGCGGCCGCCCGCGCGTACGGGTTGCTGCGCCCGTTCGCGGGCCTGCCGGTGGTCGCCAGCCTGGGCGTGGCCTGCTTCGGCTCCGTCCACCACTCGCTGGGCATGGCCGCGCTCACCACCGGTGACCTCCCCACGGCCGTGGAGCACCTGCGGGCGGCCGTGCGGGAGAACTTCGCCCTGGGTCACTGGCCGGCCGCCGCGCTGTCGAGGTGGCGGCTGGGGCAGGCGCTGGCGCGGCGCGACGGGACGCGGGACCCGCAGGCCAACCGGGAGCAGGCCGCCGCCGAGCGGGAGGCCGGCGAGCTGGGCATGGTGCTGCCGTCCGCGGCCGGGCGCCCGTCCGCGGGGCAGGGCGGCTGCCGGATCCGCAGGCACGGGCGGCACTGGCAGGTCGAGCTGGGCGGGCGGCTCGCGCTGGTCGACCACAGCGTCGGGATGGGGCATCTGGCCACGCTGATCGCCAATCCGGGACGGGAGATCCTCGCCGCCGACCTGGCGTCGGAGACGTGGACGCGCGAGCCCCAGGCCGGGTCGGCCCAGCTGGTGCTGGACGAGCAGGCCAGGCAGACCTACCGGCAGCGGCTGGGCCAGCTGGAGGCGGAGATCGACGAGCTGGAGTCGATGAACGACCTCGAACGGGCGGCGGGGCTGCGGCTGGAGCGCGAGTGGCTGGTGGCGGAGCTGGCGGCGGCGACGGGCTTCGGCGGGCGGGCCCGGCCGTTCACCGGGAGCGAGGAGCGGGCCAGGATCGCCGTGGGCAAGGCGATCAGGCGGGCGCTGGCGCGCATCTCGGCGGTGGACCCGGCGATCGGGGACGAGCTGCGCGCCACGGTGCAGACGGGGCTGCGCTGCTGCTACCGGCCCCGGTGATGGAACGGGATGTCACGCCTCAGGTGGGGGGTCCCCGCCGGGTGCGGTCTCCATCCGGGAGACTGTTCCCATGGAACAACGCACGTTGGGACGGACAGGACGCCAGGTGGGCACAGTCGGCCTCGGCGCGTGGCAGCTCGGGGCCGACTGGGGCCAGGTGACGGAGGACGAGGCGTTCGCCACCCTGGGTGCCGCCGTGGATGCCGGGGTCACCTTCATCGACACGGCCGACGTCTACGGCGACGGCCGCAGCGAGCAGATCGTCGGCCGCTTCGCCAAGGGCCGGCCGGAGCTGACCGTGGCCACCAAGATGGGCCGCCGGCTGGAGCAGATCCCCGGCAACTACGTGATGTCCAACTTCCGGGCCTGGAACGAGCGCTCGCGCCAGAACCTCGGCGTGGACGCCCTCGACCTGGTCCAGCTGCACTGCCCGCCGACCCCGGTGTATTCGACGGACGCCGTGTTCGACGCCCTGGACACGCTGGTGGCCGAGCAGAAGATCGCCGCGTACGGGGTCAGCGTGGAGACGTGCGAGGAGGCGCTGACCGCGATCGCGCGGCCAGGGGTGGCGTCCGTGCAGATCATCCTCAACGCGTTCCGGCTCAAGCCGCTGGAGCGGGTCCTGCCCGCCGCCCGGGCCGCCGGGGTGGGCATCATCGCCCGGGTCCCGCTGGCCAGCGGCCTGCTGTCCGGCCGGTACGACGAGCACACGACCTTCGGCGCCGACGACCACCGCAACTACAACCGGCAAGGGGAGGCGTTCGACGTCGGCGAGACCTTCTCCGGCGTGGGCTTCGGCACGGGCCTGGAGGCGGTCCGCCGCCTGGCTCCCCTGGTGCCCGAGGGCCTGACGATGGCCCAGTTCGCGCTGCGCTGGATCCTCGACCAGCCGGGCGTGTCGGTGGTGATCCCCGGCGCCCGCAACGCGTCCCAGGCCACCGCGAACGCGGCCGCCGCGTCGGCCCCGCCCCTCCCGGCGGCCACGCTGGAGGCGGTCCAGGCCGTCTACGACGACCTGATCCGGCCTCAGGTCCACGACCGCTGGTAGGCGCATTGACGGGGCGGCTATCTTTTAGGAAGCTTTCCTAAGCATTTCTCGCCTGCTCCACCCCTCCCCCCAAGGAGCCAGCCATGAACGCGAGAAGATGGGCCGCCCCCACCGCCCTCCTGACGGCCGCCCTCGTCCTCGGCCCCGTCCCCGCCGCCCACGCCTCCCCCACCGGCTGCACGTCTCAGCTCAACACCCAGGACCGCTGGGCCACGAGCCTGTGCACGTCGGGCACCGGCGAGCACCGCATCCGGGTCCTGCAACGGCACTTCCTGCCCGAGGTCGGCCTGATCCCGATCGAGGGCCCGTGGCAGCCCGTAGGCACCGTCTCCTACACCGGCATCACGCCGCACACCACGGTCAGCTTCTGGGTCGAGACCCGAGGCTGACCTGTCCGCGCCGGATCCCGGGCCGCGCCTTTACAGCCGCACGGCAGTCGCAAATGATGAGGTCGGCAAGGCGCGGCGACGGGGTCTTGGGCACGGGGAGTTCGCCGCGTTCCGGCGATCTCACAACCTTTGGGGACCAGCATGTTACGTCAGCGAGCTCGCGCGGCCTGCGTGGCCGCCACGACCCTCTCCGCGCTCGCCCTCGCGGCCGCTCCGGCCGGCGCCGCGACGGCCCGGCTCACCCTCTACTCCGACACCGGCTTCTCCCGCCCGACCAACTCCGTCAGCTACGAGACCTGCGACAACTTCATCGGCCGGGTACCCGGGCAGCGCGTCGGGTCCTTCGACAACAGCCCGCTGCCCGGATGCCAGGTGGTGCTGCACTCGCTGGGCGGCGACTTCGTCCTCTGCGCGGGCAAGGCCGTGGTCCCGGCGGCCTACCGCCAGGTCGTCCTTTACTCGATCCGCACGGGGACCAGCAGAGCCTGCCCCGTGTAGTGAGACCCCTGTGGCGGCGGGGTGAGGCACGGGTTGCCGGGACGGCGCGCGGACCATGATTGTCGGTGGCGGCGCGTAGCGTCGCCGCTGTGAATCGTACCGACCGGCTCTACGCGCTCGTCGAGGACCTGCGCGCCATCGCGCCCCGCTGCCGCTCCGCCCGCGAGCTGTCAAAGCGGTTCGAGGTGAGCGTGCGCACGATCGAGCGCGACATCACCGCCCTGCAGGAGTCAGGGGTGCCGATCTACGCCGAGCCGGGCCGCAAGGGCGGTTACGCGATCGACAAGAAGATGTCGCTGCCCCCGCTCAACTTCACCCCGGCCGAGGCGGTGGCCATCGCGGTGGCGCTCAGCCAGGCCGGCGACCAGCCGTTCGGGCGGCAGGCCCGCAGCGCGTTACGCAAGGTCGTGGCCGCGATGCCGGGCTCCGAGGGCGAGCTGGCCAGGGAGCTGGCGCGGCGCGTTCAGCTCATGCGCGACCCGCCCGAGCCCGGCTCCGCCGAGATCCAGCCGCTCGGCGGCGAGGGCATCTCCCGGGCCATCGAGGAGGCGCTGCTGCGGCGGCGCGTGCTCCGGCTCGAATACGCCGACGCCAAGGGCGCGCTGACCTCGCGGGACGTCGAGCCTGGCGTCTTCCTGGGCGGGCGCGGCGGGTTCTGGTATCTCGTGGCCTGGTGCCGGTTACGCGATGACGTGCGGGTCTTCCGGCTCGATCGCATCGCCGCCGCGACCGTGACCGCCGAGCGCAGCCCCGACCGGCCCCTCGAAGGCTTCGCCGCCGACGTGCCCCACATGATCGTCAACAGTGCCGCGCTCGATTAGTCAATCGAAAACACCGACATAGGGTTGTCGCCACACCGTTAGATCGTTGTCTTGTTCGAGAAAAGTTCAGTGACGAGGAGACGACGATGGACAACACCGTGACCTGGTTCGAGATCGCGACCGACGATCCCGAAGGCGCCCAGGCGTTCTACGGCGGGTTGTTCGGCTGGACGTTCGCCGCCGGCGAGGGGCCGATCGACTACCGGATGATCGGCTATCCGGGCGCCGAGCAGCCCCGCGGCGGCCTGTTCAACACCAAGGGCGAGTTCCCGGCGCACGCGATCTTCCACGTGCAGGTGGCCGACGTCGAGGCGGCCTGCGCCAAGAGCGAGTCGCTGGGCGGCAAGGTGATCACCAAGGTGATCGACGACGGCGCCGGCACCGACTTCGCCTACCTGCGTGACACGTCCGGGAGCGTCTTCGGGATCTTCCACCGCAGGTGACGCCCGGCCGGGCGCGCCAAGAGACTTCCCCTCACAGGTGAATCACCCGTTCGAGGGCCGGGGAGAACGCCTTCCCCGCCGACCCCCGGCGTACGGACGGGCCGCTTCCGAGGAGCGGTTCACCCCGCGCCCTGGGCACGCCGCCGATCGCCGAGCGGCGGCGCGTCCAGGGCCCATTCCCCGCGTCAGAAGGCCGCCCTGGACAGCCAGCGGCTGAGGAGGTCCGCGTCCCCGTACACGGTCAGCGCCTCGGGCGAGCGCCGGCCGTACAGCATGAGCAGCAGGTCCTGGGCCGTCCCCTGGACGGCGCAGTCGCCCTTCGTGTGCCCGCGCGCCCAGTCGACCGCCCCGGCCGGCCCCTGGGTGATGGTCCACTCGCCGTCGGCGTCGTTCGCGTGGAGGTGGATCGTGGCCCCCTCCGCCTCGAGCTCCGCCAGCGACCGGGTGACCCAGGTCGCGTACGGCAGGTTGTGGAGAAACTCCTCGATGCCGTCGATCGCGACCTCGGCCGGGACGACCGGGTCGATGCCGAGCGCGAGCTCCGCGTCGGCCCGGTGGATCACCAGCTCGAAGAGCATCCGGCGGGGCCACCACGACGCCTGCCGGTCCGGGCCCCAGGTCCACACCGCCTGCGACGGGTCGGTGGCGCGCAGGGTGTCGAGCAGTTCGGCCGCCCCGGCGGTCAGCCAGGCCGCGTCGCCGCTCTGGCCCTCGGCCAGCCCGCTGGGCACCTGGCGCGACCAGATCCGCTCCTGGGCCTGGTTGCGCAGCACGTGCACGGCCCAGCGGTGCGTCTGGCCGACGTGCGTGATCAGTTCGGCGAGCGTCCATCCCGGGCACGTGGGCACCGGGACGGACAGATCCGTGGCCAGGGCCGCCAGGCGGGCGGTCTCGGTGTCGATGAGCGAGTCATATGTCGTCACAGGGCCCACATTAGGCCGCCGGGCAGGTCGCGCCCTTCTGCGGCAGCTTGCCGTCGATCAGGTACGAGTCCACGAGCTCCAGCACGCACTTGCTGCCCGACAGGTAGGCGCCGTGCCCCTCGCCCTCGTACGTCACCAGCCTGGCGGTCCTGAGCTGGGCCGTCAGCTTGGGCGCCCACTCGTACGGCGTGGCCGGGTCGCCCTTGCCGCCGACCACGACGATCGGCGCCGACCCGGTGGCGTTCACGTGCCGCGCCTGGTCGCTGCCCTTGGCCGGCCAGACCCGGCACAGCCCGCCGGACCCCTCGCTGCCGAACAGCGGCGAGATCTTGATGGCGGCCGCCTCGGTGCGGCGCAGCTCGGCCTCGCTGGGCCGTTCGGAGGTGTCGACGCAGGTGATGGCCGGGAAGCTGGTCATCTGCGTGGAGTATTTGCCGTCCTGGGAGCGGCCGGTGTAGGAGTCGGCCAGGTACAGCAGCGCCTCGCCCCGGCCCTTGATCGCCTCCGAGAGGGCCTGCTCCAGGAACGGCCAGGTCAGCTCCGAGTACAGCGCCGCCGCCACGCCCGTGGCGGCCAGTCCCTGGGTGAGCTCGCGGGTGCCGACCTTCAGCGGCTTGGTGGTGAGCTGGTTCAGCAGCTTGTCGACGTTCTCGTTGGCGGTGGCCTGGTCCTTGCCGATGTCGCACTTCTCCTTGACGCACGAGCGCAGGAAGCTCTCGTACGCCTTCTGGAACCCGCGCGTCTGCACCAGCGTGCGCTGCTCGAACGTCACCGTCGGGTCGAGCGGCGCGTCGAGCACCATGCGGCCCACGTTCTTGGGGAACTCGGTGGCGTACACGGCGCCGAGCTGCGTGCCGTACGACATGCCGACGTAGTTGAGCTTGGGGTCGCCCACCGCGGCGCGGATCCGGTCCATGTCGCGGGCGGCGTTCACGGTGCCGACGTACGGAAGGATCTTGCCGGAGTTCTGCTGGCAGAGGGCGGCGAACTCCTTGTTGGCCGCCGCGGTCTCCTGGTGGGTCTTGCTGTCGACCGGGAGCGTGTCCAGCGCGGTGAACCTGTCCATCTCCGCGCCGTTGCCGCAGCGCACGCCGGAGCTGCGCTCGACGCCGCGCGGGTCGAAGCTGATCAGGTCGTACCGGGCGCGCAGGCCGGTGAGCGCCTTGCCGGCCTGGTCGAGCGTGTCGACGCCGGAGGCGCCGGGACCGCCGAAGTTGAACACCATCGAACCGAGCCGGCTCTTGCCGGTGGCCGGCAGCTTGATGAGCGCCAGGTCCAGCTTCTCCCCGTTGGGCCTGTCGTAGTCGAGCGGCACGGCCAGTTTCCCGCACCGGACGGAGCTGTCCTGGCTGGCCGGCGGCTGGCCGTCAGGACGCTTGATGTCGGTGCACGGCCCCCAGCTGATCGTGTCGGAATCCGCCGTCGACTGCGTGGCGGGCTCGGCCGGCGCGGTGGAGCAGCCGGCGACAACCGTCATGAACAGGGTGGCGGCTAGGACGGATCGCATGAACAAACTTCCCCTCGGTCTCTCAGGGGGAAGTAGTGCCCACAATACGTGACGCTGCACCAAACCTGGGTGAGGCGGCACGTACCCCTCCTGAACGTGCCGCCTCACAGGCCGAACACCGCGGGCGGCGGACAATGACGGCGCCCCCGCGAGATGTTCTTCGCGGGGGCGCCCCTCCTGGATGACTCAGACGCCCATCGATTGGGTGTCGTTGCTCTCCGCGCCGCCCGCCTCGGTGACGCCGTTCTTGAGGTGGTAGCGGGCGATGGCCTCGCGCAGCACCTCGCCGTCGAGCTCGCCCCGCTTGACCAGGCTGGTCAGCACGGCCAGCGTGATCGAGGCGGCGTCGACGTGGAAGTGGCGGCGCAGCGCCGAGCGGGTGTCGGACAGGCCGAACCCGTCGGTGCCCAGCGAGGACCAGTCACCCGGCACCCACTGCGCGATCTGGTCCTGCACGGCCTTCATGTAGTCGCTGACGCCCACGAACGGGCCCTGCGCCTGGGACAGCGCCTGGGTCACGTAGGGCACCCGCTGCTCGGCGTCGGGGTTGAGCAGGTTGTGCTCCTCGCAGGCCAGCGCGTCGCGGCGCAGCTCGGACCACGACGTCGCCGACCACACGTCGGCCGAGACGCCCCAGTCCTCCGCCAGCAGCCGCTGCGCCTCCATCGCCCACGGGCCCGCCACGCCGGAGGACAGGATGTTGGCCCTCGGCCCCTGGGTCCGCGGGCCGTCGGCGAACTTGTACAGGCCCTTGAGCAGGCCCTGCACGTCGAGGTCCGCCGGCTGGGCGGGCTGCAGGTAGGGCTCGTTGTAGACGGTCATGTAGTAGAAGACGTCCTCCGGCTGGTCGCCGTACATCCTCCGCAGGCCGTCCTTGACGATGTGGGCCACCTCGAACGCCCACGACGGGTCGTAGGAGATCGCGGCCGGGTTGGTGGAGGCGATGAGCGGCGTGTGGCCGTCCTCGTGCTGCAGGCCCTCGCCGTTGAGGGTGGTGCGGCCCGCGGTGGCGCCGAGCAGGAAGCCGCGGCCCATCTGGTCGCCCATCTGCCACATCTGGTCGCCGGTGCGCTGCCACCCGAACATCGAGTAGAAGATGTAGATCGGGATCATGTGCTCGCCGTGCGTGGCGTAGGCGCTGCCGGCCGCGATGGCCGAGGCCATCGAGCCCGACTCGCTGATGCCCTCGTGCAGGATCTGCCCCTGCGTCGCCTCCTTGTACGACAGCAGCAGCTCCCTGTCGACGGCCTCGTACGTCTGGCCGTGCGGGGAGTAGATCTTGGCCGTCGGGAACATGGCGTCGAGACCGAACGTGCGGGCCTCGTCCGGGATGATCGGCACGAACCGGTGGCCGATCTCCTTGTCGCGCATGAGGTCCTTCAGCAGCCGCACGAACGCCATCGTGGTGGCGACCTGCTGCTTGCCCGAGCCCTTGGCGAAGCCGCCGTAGACCTCGTCGGCGGGCAGCTTGACCGGCTTGGCGCGCATGACCCGCTTGGGCAGCACGCCGCCGAGCGCCGCGCGGCGCTCCTTCATGTACTGGATCTCGGGGTCGTTCTCGCCCGGGTGGAAGTAGGGCGGCAGCTCGCCCTCCAGCGCCGAGTCCGGGATCGGCAGGTAGAGCCGGTCGCGGAACTCCTTCAGCTCGGCCTTGGTGAGCTTCTTCATCTGGTGGGTGGCGTTGCGCGCCTCGAAGTCCTTGCCCAGCGTCCAGCCCTTGATGGTCTGGGCGAGGATCACGGTCGGCTGGCCGACGTGCTCGCGGGCCGACTTGAACGCCGCGTAGACCTTGCGGTAGTCGTGGCCGCCGCGCGACAGCTTGCGGATGTCGTCGTCGGTCAGGTGCTCGACCATCTTGCGCAGGCGCGGGTCGCCGCCGAAGAAGTTCTCGCGGATGTACTCGCCGGCCTCGACCGAGTAGGTCTGGAACTGGCCGTCGGGCGTGGTGTTCATCTGGTTGACCAGCACGCCGTCGACGTCGGCCGCCAGCAGCGGGTCCCAGTCGCGGCCCCACACGACCTTGATGACGTTCCAGCCGGCGCCGCGGAAGTACGACTCCAGCTCCTGGATGATCTTGCCGTTGCCGCGTACGGGACCGTCGAGCCGCTGCAGGTTGCAGTTGATCACGAACGTGAGGTTGTCGAGCTCCTCGCGGGCCGCCAGGCCGATCGCGCCGAGCGACTCGGGCTCGTCCATCTCGCCGTCGCCCAGGAACGCCCACACGTGGCTGCGGCTGGTGTCCTTGATCTGCCGGTTGAGCAGATAGCGGTTGAACCGCGCCTGATAGATCGCGCCGATCGGCCCGAGGCCCATGGAGACCGTCGGGAACTCCCAGAAATCGGGCATGAGGCGCGGGTGGGGGTAGGAGGGCAGGCCGTGGAAGCCGTGCGACAACTCCTGGCGGAACGCGTCGAGCTGGGCCTCGTTGAGCCGGCCCTCGAGGAAGGCGCGGGCGTAGATGCCCGGCGCGGCGTGCCCCTGGAAGAAGACCTGGTCGCCCGACTCGCCATGATCCTTGCCGCGGAAGAAGTGGTTGAAGCCCACCTCGTAGAGGGAGGCGGCGGAGGCGTAGGTGGCGATGTGACCGCCGACGTTGGTGCGGGCGTTGGCCCTGGACACCATGATGGCCGCGTTCCAGCGGATGTAGGCGCGGATGCGGCGTTCGACGTGCTCATCGCCCGGGAACCAGGGCTCGCGCTCCGGCGGGATCGTGTTGATGTAGTCGGTGCTCCGCAAACCCGGCACGCCGACCTGGTGCTCGCGGGCCCGCTCCAGCATGCGCAGCATGAGGTAGCGGGCTCTGGTGCGGCCTTCGGTCTTGACGACGTTGTCGAGAGACTCGAGCCACTCGTTGGTCTCGCTGGGGTCGACATCAGGCAGCTGGCTGGGTAGGCCGTCGCTGATGATCGAGAATCGCTGGCGTCCGGAAGCCACTGGGTCTCGCCTTCCGAGGATGACTGATGTCTGGTCTGGGTCGCCTTCCATCCTGGTCGCTAGCCGTAGAAAACGCATCTCTACTGACCGGTAACCAGTGGTGTCCCTGCTGGCAGGGACGGATCAGATGGCCTAGACCACCGATGGTAGGACGAATCGCCACCAAAGGTTACATCCCGGGAGCAATTTAACAAGACAGGAAAACGAACGAAATTTCGCTCGAACACCCCTGGACTCCTGATCTCCGCACCCTCCACTCTCCCCCGACGGGGCGAGGTTCTCACCGGGACGGCGCGGCGTGACGGGCGAGTCTAGCGGCCCGCCCGCCGGCACGACTCCGACGGGGCCGTCCGGCGACCTGACGATCACCACTGGTACCGCCACCTCTGTCCGGACCCATGGGAGACATCGGTCACGCGCGGCCACATCACCCACTCCGAGCACACAGCCGGAGCCGACCATCCGGGGACCTCCCCACCCGCCTCCGACTCCTTCCCCTGGGGACCCTCAGCCCTCAGCCGAAACCCTCCTCCCGATCGGCCTCGTGATCGCAACACCGGCGACCCTCCGCGCCCCGCCCGCCGGCCGACGCGCGTCGAGCATCCCGCGACATCAGCCATGATCAGCACAAAGCACGCACGACATCGCTATCCGGCCACGGAGCCCGAAACACCGCATCAGCACTACGTAACGTTTCGGTCATTTTTCTCGCTCCCCCCAGAGTGGGGGCAAAACTTGCGAATCACTCTTTCCGTACGGCCCCCCACGTACCAATGTGGGTTATATGAATGCTGCAGTAGGAGACCGGCTCCTGGTGCACGGGCATGCCGTTGGCGAAGGGGACCGGAGTGGTGTGATTGTGGAGGTCCAGGGCCTCGAGGGCGGGCCTCCCTACGTGGTGCGCTTCGACGACGGGCACACCGGACTGGTGTTTCCCGGCCCGGACGCCGTCGTGGTGCATAAGTAAGATTTCCCTGTGAGATCTGAAATCATCTCCGTGGCTACAGGGTCACGAGAGACCGTGCACGACATCACGGGTCAATGCGCTGATTTCGTGCGCGCGCAGGGCGAAGACGGGTTGTTGCATATCTTTGTGCCCCATGCGACGGCCGGCGTCGCCCTGCTCGAGTTGGGCTCGCGCAGCGACGACGATCTGCTCGCCGCGCTGCGCGACCTGTTGCCGGCCGACGACCGATGGGGTCACGCCCACGGCTCGCCCGGTCACGGACGGTCGCACGTGATGCCCGCGCTGATCCCGCCGTACGCTACCGTCCCCGTGCTGGGCGGGCGTCTGGCGCTCGGCACGTGGCAGTCGATCGCACTTGTCGATCTGAACGTCGACAACCCGCAACGCCAGGTTCGCCTGTCGTTTTTGTCTGATTGATTCTGACCGACTACGGCCGTACCCGTGGCGACCGTTGACGACTGAGGGTCACAGCGTGTGGACTGTGCCGAAGCGATAAACCGCATAAGCGGGGCCACTCAAGCAGGAGGGATAAACGTGAGCGCGACCGCGGGTCAGGCGCAGGGCGAGCGCGGCCTGGCCGAACGGCTCGGCCTCAAGCCGGGTCAGGTGGTGCAGGAGATCGGTTGGGACGAGGACGTCGACGACGAGCTTCGCGACTCCATCGAGGACCTGACCGGTAACGAGCTGCTGGACGAAGAGAGCGACGACGTCGTGGACGTGGTGCTGCTGTGGTGGCGCGACGGCGACGGAGACCTCTTCGACGCCCTCAGCGACGTCATGCGATCACTCGCCGACGGCGGCCAGATCTGGCTGCTGACTCCCAAGGCCGGACGCGACGGCCACGTGGAGCCGAGCGACATCGGGGAGGATGCCGCTACCGCGGGTCTCTCGCAGACCAGCAGCATCTCCGCCGCATCCGACTGGTCCGGGACCAGGCTCGTCACGCCCAAGGGCAAACGGTAGGGGGCCCGAGCGCCTTCCGTGCGGCAGGATGATGCCTGTGAACGCACATCCTGCCGCGGTCGGCGCCCTGGCTCCGGATTTCGAGCTGCAGGACCAGCACGGCACCCCGGTGAGCCTGTCTCAGTTCCGGGGCACGAAGGTCGTGCTGGTCTTCTACCCGCTTGCCTTCAGCGGGATCTGTCACGGTGAGCTGTCCGCGCTGCGCGACCAGCCACTCGACGGGGCGCAGCTGCTGACTGTCTCCGTCGACTCCATGTTCACGCACCGTGCGTGGGCCGATCGTGAGGGTTACGCGTTTCCGCTGCTCTCTGATTTCTGGCCACACGGACAGGTCGCGCGGGCGTACGGTGTGTTCGATGAGGCGAAGGGGTTCGCTCTTCGGGGGACCTTCATCATCGACGGCGACGGCGTGATCAGGTGGTCGGTGGTCAATCCGACCTCCGCCGCACGCGACGTCGCCGACTACACCAAGGCACTCGCCGACATTTCTTGACCTCGGAGGGAACGATGCCCTGCTACCGATGCGGGGCCCGGCAGACCGACCCGGTGCGCGGCGCCAGCCCGTGGCAGCGCGGGGTGCGCCAGGAAACCCAGGTGTTGATCTGCCCGGACTGTCAGCGGCTGCACGACCTCGACCTCGACTCGTGCGCGACCTGCGGGTCGGTCGCGCTGATCTGCCGGCTGGGCGAGGTGGAGTGCCGGTCCTGCGGCGCCGTACGGCTGGCGCGCTGCGACGCGCTCGCCGACGCTCCCGCCTCCCCACCGTCCCCGCCACCCGGCCTCTCGGCGGAGGTGGAAGCGGCGCTCAACCGCGTACTGGGCCGCGCCTGACCCCTGGGGCCGGACCTGGGCGCCACCGGCGCTGTGAGTCGCTCTGGGCCGCCCCACGACCCAAACCTGCCGCCCTGCCGGATCCCGTAGACCACAACCCCCAGAAAACGACCAGCGATCCCCACCCACCGGACCACCCCCACCCGACCCGCAGAACCCACTGCACCCACCCGGCCCCGAACCCCGCGAACCGGACCGGCCCGGACCCCGCAGAACCCATCAGCCCCAGAGAACCCAGCGGCCACGAGCCCCAGGCGAACAACAGGCGAGTCGGACCCACCGGCCCCAGCCAACCGCACAGCCCCAACGAAGAACCCCCATGGGGAGGACGGTCAAGGGAACAGCCGAGGGGACGCTTTCCAGACATTTGCTGAGCTGCGCTATCGTCTCCTCCGTGTCCGACATGACTCCGAGCGTGAGCACGAGCGCGGGCGTGAGCCCGAACCCGAGTGTGAGCCCGAGCCCGAGTGCGAGCCCGGCTCCGAGTTCGTTCGTCGTCGCGCTCGACGTCGGCGGCACGTCCATGAAGGGCGGCCTGGTCAGCGAGTCCGGCGTGGTGCTGCTGAGCGAGCGCCGCCCGACGCCCCGTGCGGAGGGCCCGGAGGCGGTCGTGGCCGCCATCTCCGACTTCATCAGCCACCTGGCCGCCTCGGGTGACGGCACCCCGGCAGGCGTGGGCCTGGCCGTGCCCGGCCTGGTGTCCGACAACGCCGCCCTCTACGCCGCGAACCTGGGCTGGCGCGACGTCCCCGCCTCAAGCTTCACGACCCTGGACACCCCCGTCCTGCTCGGACACGACGTACGCACCGGCGGCCTCGCGGAGAGCATCCTCGGCGCGGGCCGTGGCCTGTCCGACTTCCTCTTCCTCCCCATCGGCACGGGGATCGCCGGCGCCTCGATCATCCGCGGCGAGCCGTACGGCGGCTCCTCGGGCTGGGCCGGCGAGATCGGCCACACCCCGGTCTTCCCGGACGGGGAGCAGTGCGCGTGCGGCCAGTTCGGCTGCCTGGAGACGTACGCCTCGGCCGCCTCGGTGGGCCGCCGCTACAGCCAGCGCGCCGGCATCGAGGACGTCAAGGCGGAACAGGTGGTCTCCTCCGACGACCCGATCGCCGTGGAGGTCTGGGACGAGGCCGTGGAGGCCCTGTCGCTGGCCCTGGCCACGTACACGCTGCTGCTGGACCCCACGGTGATCGTCCTCGGCGGCGGCCTCGCCGAAGCGGGCCCCGCCCTCTTCGACCCGGTACGCACCCGCCTCGTCAAACGCCTGGCCTTCCGCGAGGCACCCCCACTGGTCCCGGCCGCGCTCGGGGTGGACGCAGGCATGCTCGGAGCCGCCCTCCTGGGCTGGCGCGCCGCCGACCGCCCCGAACTGGGCCCGGGGTGGACGGTGGATGTGCGATCGGCCCCTGTGGTGTCGTAAGGTGTAGTGCCGATCAGGGGCGGTTAGCTCAGCGGTAGAGCACTCGCCTTACAAGCGAGGGGTCACTGGTTCGAACCCAGTACCGCCCACATGTTCCAGGGCTCGTGGGGGTCCGGTGGTATATCGAGTGGCGGCCGGCTAGGTCGTGGCTGTTGCCTCCCACAGGGCGCTGACCGGGACGGCCAGCATTCGGTCGCTGAAGGAGAATGTCTGCGTGCCGGTGTGCAGGACGAGACCGGCGACGAAGTCGGGGCCCACCCGTTCCGCAAGGTGGCGGAGTCCTTTGAAGTCGTCCGGTCGTACGGTGGAGGCGGCCTTGACCTCGATGCCCACAACCCGGCCCTGGCGGCTCTCAAGGACGGCGTCCACCTCCACCTTGTCCTTGGTCCGGTAGTGGTACAGGTCGACCAAGGTGTCCGCCCAGGTCACCTGCCGGGCCAGTTCCGTCAGGACGAAGCCCTCCAGCAGCGGCCCGAATGCCGAACCGGGCCGGAGGAGGCTGTGGGCGTCGACGCCCAGCAGGTTCGCTGCCACTCCCGAGTCGACAAAGGTGACCTTGGGGGTGTGTACGGCCCGGCTGCTGATGTTCTTCGACCAGGCGGGGATGCGTTTGATCAGGAAGACTTCTTCCAGCAGTGCCAGAAATCTGGCAGTGGTGGTGCCGGGCAGGCCGAGGTCACGGCCGAGCGCCTGAACGACGAGGAGTTGGCCGGATCTGGCCGCCAGAGACCTGACCAACGCGCGTAGTTCCGCAGTACGTTCGATCTCCGACAGTTGCATCACGTCACGGTTGATCAGATCGCCGACGTAGGAGTCGAAGAAGCGTTGCCTGCGTCGAGGGTTGGTGCGGGCGACAGCTTCGGGGTAGCCGCCGCGGATCAGGCGGTCTGCATAGTCAGCCCGGGTGAGCCGGGAGGTGTGCCGGAGGGTCGGGCCGTGTGTGAACACCGCGTCGACGAAGGCATCAGGACGGCCGTCGATCTCGCCCTGCGCGAAAGGCCACAGTTCGATGGTTTCCATCCGCCCGGGCAGGGTGTCCGGCAGACCGCGTAGGGCGAGTAGCCGGGAGGAGCCGGTGAGCAGGTATCTGCCGGGTCTCGGATCGGCGTCCACCTGAGATTTGATAGCGAGCAGTAGTTCCGGAGCACGCTGGATCTCATCGATGACCATGGGCTCCGGAAAGTCGACGAAGCCGCTGGGGTCGCTCAACGCAGCCTGCAGGGTCAGTGGATCGTCGAGGTCGCGCCACTCGGTGCCGTCTGCCTTGGCGAGCCGCCGGACCAGTGTGCTCTTGCCCGACTGCCGTGCGCCGTTGACCAGGACGACGCGCGTGTCGGCCAGGGCGTCCGTGACTGTTTGCTCCGCGTGACGGTGGATCAAGCGCCCGAGCGGGGTGGTGACCATGCTCTCCATCATGACATGTTGTGGTGAGTTGGTCGCCTGATCGGCAGTGACTTGGTCGCTATATTGATGGCGGAATGGTCGCTATCAATATGGGGTGATGGTCGCTCGCTGAGCGGCGCGTGCCGCGCAGCAGTAAAGGTGAACGGCGCAACTCCTGATCAGTCGGGTCGGGAGCAGACGAGGTGATGATGTCTGACGGTAGGGCCCAGGGCCTTTCTTCCGCCGGTTTCCCGGTCGGCTGTGCTTTCCCTGGTG